>SUZE01000007.1 GCA_015060075.1 Rikenellaceae bacterium
TGCTCGAAACGCTGCAACGCCGTTCCGAGGTCCTGCGTCATATATACCGATGTGCCATCGCCACGAAGCAACAACTTTTGGTCGAGTCCATCGCTTTCGAGGTCAATCCATACCGAGCCGTCATCTTTGCGGAAGAAAATGCCCTTCGCCAAACCCTCCTCGACAAGTCCCTTGCCGAGAATATAGGTCTGCGACTCGTAGTAAACCTTATCGAAATCAACGCCGAGAGTCTTGTAGGTTACATCGAAACCGTCATAAACCCAACCGTTCATCTTCTCCCAAAGCGCACGCACCTCGGCATCTTTTGCCTCCCACTTGCGCAACATCTCCTGCGCTTCGAGGAGTATCGGAGCCTGCTTCTTTGCCTCCTCCTCGCTCATTCCGCCAGCAACGAGTTCCTTAATCTCTGCCTTGTAGTGCTTGTCGAACTCCACATAGTAGTCGCCTACGAGGTGGTCGCCCTTCTTGCCTGTCGATTCAGGTGTAGCACCATTGCCATAGCGCAACCATGCAACCATCGACTTGCAGATGTGAATACCACGGTCGTTCACAAGGTTAGCCTTGATAACATTGTGTCCGTTGGCTGCCAAAATCTGCGCCACCGAGTAACCGAGAAGGTTATTGCGGATATGTCCGAGGTGGAGTGGCTTGTTTGTGTTTGGCGAGGAGTACTCAATCATAATTGTACGCCCCGTTGGCTCTGCTACACCATAGTTCTCGTCGGCTGCAATCTCGCCAAAACGCTCCACCCAGAACTTCTGGTCGAGCGAGAGGTTAAGGAAACCTTTGATAACATTAAATGCGCTGAATTCGGCAGCCGATGCAACGACCTTCTCGCCAATCTCGGTAGCCACCGCCTCGGGTGCTTTGCGAGCCATCTTGACGAGTGGGAATACCACGAGAGTATAGTCGCCCTCGAACTCCTTGCGAGTCTTTTGAATCTGTATCTGCGAGTCGGCAACCTCGCCATAGAGAGCCTCTACGGCAGCCTTCACCACGCTTGTAATGTGTTGTTCGATATTCATTTTATCTGCTGTTTTTCTATTTCTTACAATCGCGTGCAAAAGTAACGATTTTTTTGCGCTTTTCAAAATTATGTGCTACTTTTGTGGTGTAATCACTTTGGTTGCAGACATATTGAACGTGTTTTTGCTGTTCTTAATCGAAAAAATTGGCGATTTTTTATACACGAGAATGGTAAACATTACACTACCGTATGTAGTCGCATCTTGCAGCTATATATCGGTGTGGAGTATTGTTTATTCGTGTATGGGTTACGCCAAATACTCTCGGTTAAATAGACAAAATAACTCCACACTTTCTTTTTGTCATAATAGTGCAAACATTTTTGTTTAACATTTTAATTTATAAACTATTATGAAAAAGATTCTTCTTTTATTGGCAGCGGTAGGAATGATTTTCACCGCTTGCGAAACGGGAGGTATCGATGACGGCAGTCATGGTAGCCCGACCGAACAACCAGAGGGCGGTGATTGCAATATCACAATTCCGAATAACACAATCTACTACACCACGACAAATGATGTGGCTATTGAGTTGAAACACCTCTCTCCGTTTGGAGATGTAAAGATAGTATCGAATACATATAAGAATGGCAGAGGCATACTCACTCTTGATGGTGATGTAGTACAAATCAAGACCGGCGCATTTGGAGATTGCTATAATCTGCAAACTATTACTATCCCCGATAGTGTTACCGAGATTGGCGCTCAGGCATTCGACGATTGTGGTCGTCTGACAGATATAAAGATTGGAAATAGTGTTGCTTCTATTGGATATCAGGCATTCGATGATTGTAACAACTTAGCAAATGTGTATATAACAGACCTTTCCGCTTGGTGTGGAATAGCGTTTGTTAGTAGTGAATCCAATCCTTGCCGATATGGTGCAAAATTACATCTTAATGGTACAGAATTAACTGAACTGACAATTCCATCAGATATTACAGAGATTAAGAAATATGCATTCTGTTATTGCGTACACTTGACAAGTGTAACAATTCCGGATAGCGTTGTTTCTATTGGATATGGTGCATTTGGAGCTTGCAGTGGTCTGACGAGTGTTGCTATCGGCAATGGCGTTATAGAGATTGGTGAAGTTGCATTTATGCAATGCAACAGTCTGACAAGTGTTACTCTTGGCAATAGCGTTGTTACGATTGGAAAGCAAGCATTTGATTCTTGTGCTATGACAAGCATTGCTATCCCAGATAGCGTTGTTACGATTGATAAATGGGCATTTGGTGGTTGCAATTATCTGGAAAGCATTACAATTCCCAATGGCGTTAAAACTATTGAGTATGGAGCATTTCAAGAGTGTACAAGTCTAAAACAGGTGACTCTGCCAAATAGTATTACTACCATTGCGGAACAACTATTTTGCGAATGCCATGCTCTAACCGAAATTACCATTCCCGACAGTGTCACATCGATTGGAGAGAATGCATTCTATAAATGCTCCTCGCTGACAAGTGTAACCATTGGCAATAGCGTTACTTTGATTGGAGCTGGTGCATTCTATAAATGCACCTCGCTGACAAGTGTTACAATTCCCGATAGCGTTACTGAGATTGGAGGCTATGCATTCTATGATTGCACCTCGCTAACAAGTGTTACAATTCCCGATAGCGTTACTTCGATTGGAGATTCTGCATTTTATAATTGCACCTCGCTGACAGATACTTATGTAAATATAACAGATTTAGCAGCATACGCTATAAGCAACAATACACATCTTTTCCTAGGCAGCAAACATCTATTAGTGAATGGCACAGAGATAACAGAGTTGGTTATTCCTGATAGCGTTACTTCGATTGGACAGCAGGCATTCTTTGGTTGCACCTCGCTGACAAGTGTTACAATTCCTGATAGCGTTACTGAGATTGAAGGTGGTGCATTCTATGAATGCACCTCGCTGACAAGTGTTACAATCGGCAATAGTGTTACTTTGATTGGAGATTGGGCATTCAGGTATTGCAGCTCGCTGACAAGTGTTACAATTCCCGATAGCGTTACTGAGATTGGAGGCTATGCATTTTATAATTGCACCTCGCTAACAAATATCTATTGTAAGCCGACCACTCCGCCTACGGCAGTAGCAAATAGTTCTTCGAATAATTGGAGAGCATTCAACAGCAACGCTGCCGACCGTAAAATCTATGTTCCTGCGGCATCGGTAGAGGCATACAAGGCAGCGCAGTATTGGAGCGATTATGCTTCGGATATTGTCGGCTACGACTTCTAACAAACGGAAAACGGAAAACTTTTGACAGCAACCCTCCGCAGAAAAAAAACTCTGCGGAGGGTTTGTTTTTTTTGAGGGGCGCAGGTTTTTGTGGCATTGAATGGCATTCGGGCTTTCAGCCCTTAATGGCATTTAATGACAACGCAGTCCAAAGGACTGCTTAATAACAAAGCGCATTTGCCATTCAGCGAGTATAACGAGCGATTGCCATTCATTGCCATTCAATGCCATCATCAAGCTTGGCGCATAGACTAACGGCTAATAGCAAAAAAATATACGAGTTTTTTGCTCGTCTATTTCTTAAATATAAAGAACACCGCTAAGACAAGGCAGGCGAAACCTGCGATATGGTTCCAGCGGAGGGCTTCGTTCTTCATTATCAGCTGCACGATAACCGCAAAGACCGTAAGCGACACGACCTCCTGAATAACCTTCAACTCCCAAATCGAGAATGGGCCGCCATACTCCATACTGCCCAAGCGGTTTGCGGGCACCATAAAGCAGTACTCGAAAAATGCCACCAACCAACTGATAAAAATCACAGCCACCAAGCCGATGCGTTCGAATTTGCTCTTAAACATCACCTGACCATACCACGCCAAGGTCATAAACAAGTTTGAGCATATCAAAAGTCCTACTGCGGACAAACCCCTTCCAATCATAATCACTTCGTTCTTAGATTGAGAATTGAGAATTGAAAATTGAGAATTAAAGGAAATTTATTTTTATATCACTTTCGTCTCTCGTCTTTCGTCTCTCGTCTATTTTTTTTGTTTTTCGGGTGCGAAAGTATTAAAAATTTGGCGAATTGCGACCAAAATTGGCAAAAAATAGATACCTTCGCATCATGAAATTTACTTTAATCACAGGAGCGTCATCGGGAATTGGGCTCTGCTATGCCGAGCAATTCGCTGCCAAAGGCGAAAATATTATCGTTGTAAGCAACCAGCGAGAGCGCAATGAGGAGGTTGCTGCCGACCTTAAACAACGCTTTGGCGTAGAGGCGGTTGCGCTATATGCCGACCTCTCGCAGGCAGACTCTGCCGAGTATATTTACGAGTGGTGCAAGGAACGTGAAATAGAGGTCGCAACTCTCGTTAGCAATGCGGGAATTTTGCAGTTCGGAATGTTTCTGCACACCAAACCCTCGATGGCGGAGTTTATCACAAATCTCCACTGTGTAACCCCATCGAAGTTGTGCCGACTCTTCGGCGAAGATATGTGCAGTAGGGGAGAGGGGCGCATACTGATAATGTCGTCAATGGCTGCGTGGATACCGTTTCCGACAATATCCTACTACGCTGCGACAAAGGTCTATCTGAAAAGTTTTGCGCAGTCGTTGTGGTATGAGTTCCGCCCTCATGGCGTAACGGTAACTACGGTCTATCCGGGTGCGGTGGATACACCTCTCTACACGCTTGACGAAAAGCATCGCAAGTGGCTGAGAGCCTTTGGTGTTATGATGTCCGCCGAAAAGTTGGCAAAGGCGGGAATCAGAGCCTTGGAGCGAGGTTGCCGCACTGTCACACCGGGGTTATTTACGAAGATTGTTGTGGTGGTGTGTAGCATATTGCCGGCATATGCCTTGCTGCCCGTGCTGAAAATCCCCGCAATAAAACGAATCCTCGCAAAACTATAAAAATATAGCCAAGCATTTCGCTTGGCTATATTTGTGTTAGATAAGAATTTACGCTATCTCCCAGCGTCCGCCCTTGCCGAATACCTTTTCGACCAATTCATCGTAGAAACCTCCACGGCGAGCCAAATCGAGCATATTCATACGCCAGCGCATCAACTGAACGAAAGGCATCATATCCTTCAACTGCTGACGGGTAACGCCTATGTCGGCAGGGTCTGCCGGTGCGCCAACCTTGCGGAAGCACTCCTGCATCTTCTCAAACGGATAGACCTGCTTGCGATAGGTGGCCTTCAACAACGGCCAATGCTTCTTAAACATTGTAAGTTGCTGGCGAACACTCTCTTTGTCGTTGTATTTAATAGTTATTTGGTCATAACCCAAGCGTGGCGATACGAAATCCTTGAAGATATCGAGTGAGCGTTGCTGCTCCTCTTCGAGTGAAGGCCAAGCCTCTACGCACTTCTCTACATCAATGTTGCGCAGGTCCATTTCGAGGAAGGCATCGAAGAATGCACACATCGTAAGTGTGCCGATAGCTACCTGAAAACCATGCGACTGCAACTTTCCGTTGTAGGTGTGGTGAGTCATATCGAGGTAGTGGCTGAAAAGGTGGTCGGTGCACGATGCAGGACGACTTGAACGAGCTGCCTGCATTGCAAAACCACTCAAAGTCAAACCCTCAAAAAGCGCAGCAATAGCATCTCTATCGCATGCTGCAACACCGTCAGGATTTGATAACTGCTCGTCAAGGACATCTTGCAACACATGCCAAGCCTCTGGAATAATAGGCTCTGCGCCCATAATATCGGCAATCATCCACTCTCCACCGCAAGGAATCTTCGCTGCAAGGTCTGCATAGCCTGCTGCGGTCATCTCCTTCGGAGCATTGGCGATAACATCGACATCTGCCAAAATAGCCTGCGGAGCAGGGCAGTCGAAGGTCTGCTTTAAGCCTTCGTAACTAATTGATGCTCCAAACGATGAATATCCATCAACCGATGCTGCGGTAGGGATTGTTAGATACTGCTGTCCGAGGTGGTGCGAAGCGAGTTTGCAGAGGTCGTTAATAACTCCTGAACCCACAGAAACCATAATTGCTCCTGCTGCTTTTGCTGCCTCTTCAACCTCCATAACATAGCACCACTCAGCGTGAAATTCATCTTGCTGGATAATGTGCTTCGAGGTGTCGATGCCTGCATTGACAAGATGGTTGTATACTTCCTCGCCCGCTACGCGCCAAGTGTTTTTATCGGCAATAACAATCGCTTTTGCATCGCCAAACTGCTCTTTGAAGATAGATGGTGCAAGGTGTAGTATATTGCTATCCATCTCGAAAACCTTGGTGTCGGTAGCAACAGCCAAGGCTTTCGCTATGCGTTCCTTCGTTGTCATATATACTTATATATATGTATTAAATAAGTTTTAATTCTGCTTTGATAGCCTCAATCTTTGCATCGAGTTCAGCCTCGACCTTATCAAACTCTGCAACCGAAGGCAACTCTGCCTTTACGCCAAAGTAGAATTTGATTTTAGGCTCTGTTCCCGAAGGACGCACCGAAACTTTTGTGCCCTCCTCGGTTACCCACTGCAAAACGTTGCTCTTGTCCTCTATTCCCGGGATAGGGCAAACCTCTCCGGTTACCGTGTTCTTCAACTCCAAAGTTTTGTAGTCGTAAATCTCAACGACCTTCGAGCCGAGAATCTCCTGCGGAGGATTAGTGCGATACTCAACCATCATATTCTGAATCAACTCTGCACCATCTTTGCCTTCGCGAACAACATTTACAAGTCCCTCACGATAGAAACCAAACTTAACATAGAGGTCCTGCAACCACTCATAGAGTGTTACGCCCTTGGTATCGCGACACCAAGCGGCAGCCTCGGCAGCCAACGAACATGCCGAAACGCCATCTTTGTCACGTACATAATCGCCTGCGAGATAGCCGAACGACTCCTCGCCACCTCCAATGTATTGTGTCTTGCCCTCGTTCTCACGGATAATCTTTGCGATATACTTGAATCCTGTGAGGCAGTTGTAGCACTTTACGCCGTAAGCCTCAGCCACAGCGTCAGGCATCATCGATGTTACGATGGTCTTAACCACATAGTCACCCTCCTTGATACGACCAAGTTCTGCCCAACGGGTAAGTTGGTAGCACATCAACAGAACCAAAGTCTGGTTTCCGTTCAAGAGGACATACTCGCCCTTCGAGTTGCGCAGTGCCAAACCGATACGGTCTGAATCAGGGTCTGTTGCCATTGCAAGGTCGGCATGCTCCTTCTCTGCCAAATCAATCGCCATCTTCATTGTCGGGCGATTTTCAGGGTTTGGCGACTCTACGGTTGGGAAGTTGCCATCAAGAACAGTCTGCTCAGGAACGGAGATGATATTTGTAAAACCGAAGTTTTTGAGCGAAGCCGGGGTAAGACGGACACCTGCACCGTGAAGTGGGGTGTAGACAATCTTCATATCGTGGAAACGGGCCACACTGTCGGCCGAGAGTTGCAACTTCTTAATCGCTGCGAGATACTTCTCGTCAAACTCCTTGTCGAGAATGGTGATATTCTCGGCATTCTTGCCCGTCAAAACTTGTGATACCTCGGTAATCTTCTCTACCTCCTTTATTATATTAACATCGTGTGGAGATGTTACCTGTGAGCCATCGCTCCAATATGCTTTGTAACCGTTGTACTCCTTCGGGTTGTGAGAAGCGGTCACCATTACGCCCGATTGGCAGTGGAGTTCACGAATAGCGAACGACAACTCCGGTGTAGGGCGCAACTCATCAAAAAGGAACACCTTGAAGCCATTTGATGCGAAGATATCTGCTACGCTCTCGGCAAATAGTCGGGAGTTGTTGCGAGAATCGTGAGCAATAGCCACACGAATCTCTTCGCCTGGGATGTTTATTTTAAGATAGTTTGCCAAGCCCTGTGTGGCAAAGCCTACGGTGTATTTGTTCATGCGATTGGTTCCTGCGCCCATAATTCCACGCAGACCACCTGTGCCGAACTCCAAATCCTTGTAAAAGCTCTCTACGAGCCCCTTTGGGTCGTTATCTATCAGATTTTTAACCTCTTGACGTGTAGCCTCGTCAAACTCCGGACCGAGCCACTTCTCAGCCTTCGACATTACCAATTGTTGCAAGTTATCCATACTTTTGAATTTATAAGATTTGTTTATAGTTTCCGTGAAAATTATTTGTTTTATTGTTTCTGCAAATATACAAAAATTATTTGTAATAGTAGTAAATCAGCGAGTTAAATTTTGCGACCATGAAAAAGATTTTTACCTCCATAACAAATAATAATTAATAAACAATAGTTGCGCCATTTTTTTTTAAACAATTTTATTTTCATCTTTGCAATGTCAAACCACACAAGTCGTGCGATTTGGCACGGCTAATTAACTCAAACTATTTATACTCAACTATTTATGCTTGCAAATGCTGCGACATATAACGATGCATGGCAAAATTGCCTTAGCGAAATAAAGACGAAAACCTCAGCTGAGGAGTTCGCCAAGTGGTTTCTCCCTATCGAGCCATTGGAGTTCGATGGTGAACGACTCCGTATTAAGGTGCCTGACCGCGACTTTGCAAGAATGATAGAGGATAATTATAGTCAAGTATTGAAGCCGATTATTGCGCAATTGTTTGGCCGTGATACTCGCCTCTTCTATGCTATTCCAAAGAACAATCACCCTATTGCAGTGCCGAGCGAAAGTGATGCTACAACTACCGAGCATACATTTAGCCAGCAAACCGACACGTCAAATATACGAAATCCTTTTGTAATTCCGGGCATAAATCGCTTGCGAATTGAACCGCAACTCAATAAAAATTACACTTTCGACAATTTTATCGAGGGAGAGTGCAATCGTTTGGTGCGTTCGGCGGCGATGTCGGTATCCGTAAATCCAGGTAGTCATACGCCATTTAATCCGCTTTATATCTATGGAGATTCGGGTTTGGGCAAAACCCATGTCGCCCACGCTATCGGTAACGAGGTGCGTCAGCGTTTTCCGGAGTTGCAGGTCTTGTATGTTGCGATGAATAAATTTCAGGCACAGTTTCAGGCGGCAACGCTCAATCACGATGTTCCGAACTTTATTCACTACTATCAGGCCGTCGATGTCCTGATTCTTGACGATATTCAGGAGTTGTCGGGTAAGCTTGGTACACAAAACGCCTTCTTCAATATCTTTAATCACTTGCAGATGTCGGGCAAACAGTTGGTGCTTATCTCGGATAAACCGCCTGTGGAGTTAAAGGATATCGAGGAGCGACTTTTAACCCGTTTCAAGTGGGGATTGTCGGCGGAAATTCGTGTTCCTGACTATGAAACAAAGGTTAAGATTATTCGTACAAAGGCTAATCAATTGAATGCCGATATTCCGGATGAAGTAGTTTGTTACTTGGCGGAGCATATTTCGGCTAATATCAGAGAGATAGAGGGTGCAATATCTTCGCTTATTGCTAATGCTACTTTTATGAATAAGCGCATCACTATTGCTCTCGCAAAAGAGGTTTTGAAGGTCTATGTTTCGATGTATCAGAAGGAGATTACAATCGACCATATTATAGAGGTTGTATGTGCCGAAATGAATGTTGATAGAGAGCGCATGAACTCTTCGGAGCGTACCCGTGAGGTGGCTATTGCACGACAGTTGGCGATGTTCCTTGCGAAGAAGCATACAAAGCAGCCGCTTACAAATATCGGTGCAGCAATCGGAGGTCGTAACCATGCTACCGTATTGCACTCCTGCAAGACTATCTCCAACCTGATGGATACTGAAAAATTATTCCGTCAGCAGGTCGAGCAGATAGAGAAACGACTATTGAGCTGATGAAAGTGTGGTGCTTAAAATTAAAATTGGAGTAGGAAACTACTCCAATTTTTTTTCGGAATTATATAGCTTAGTGTTGTAAACATAAACAAGAGTGTCATTGCGAGAGCCGATAGGCTCGTGGCAATCTCCACTATTTTTTTAATTACAAAGAGGGAGATTCCCACGCTCACGCTGTTCGCTCGGAATGACGATTTTTTTCTACAACACTAAACTATATAATTCAGATTTTTTTGCGTTAAATAGATGTTATCATTTTTTATAAAAAATAAATCGCAAAATAGAGTTTGTTATTGAAAATTGTATTATCTTCGCACAGTAATTGCGGAAGTATAGAATTTACAATAAATATAAATTAATAATACTAAATATTTTAATAATTTTAACAATTTCAACCAATTAAATTAAAACTTTTATGAAAGCAAGAAGATTTTTTGCATTTGTGGCCGGAGCAGCGATGCTTCTTGGCATTGGTGGTTGTACAGACCCTGATGAGGGTTTGAACGACTCGACCGAGGCGACTATCACAGTATCGCCTGAAACTATTGCAACTACATTGCAGGGAGAGGTAAAGGAGATTACCGTTACTTCGAACGCAGCTTGGGTTGTTACGTGCGACCAAGCAGATGTTACCATCGAGCCTATGGCAGGTGCTAAAAACGGTACAGTTACCGTTACTATTCCCACTGTAACCACTGCTCGTAACTTCTCGATTAAGTTTGAGGCAAGCAAGCAGGCTTCAATGCAGGGTATTCCTTACACCTCGACAGCCGAGGCCGCTGTTGCTGTATATCAGAACGAGGGTGGCGACACCAGCGTTGCAACCAATGTTAAGGAGGTGCGTGCGCTGTTGTCTGCATTGGAGGTTACTGAAACTAAAACAGACATCACCGATGAGCTCAAAGCGATGACTCTCACCGGTATCGTTGTGGCAGAGCCTAACGGAAATATGTCTAACGAGTACACCATCAACGTTCAAGATGACTCAACAGAGGCTAATTCCGGACTTACCGTTTACAGCGTAGAGAACGCAAAGCAGTTGAAGAAGGGTGATGTTGTTAAGTTCTCGTTGGCAACTGCACAGTATCAATACTTCAAGGGTTTGTTGCAACTCGTTGCCGGTGCTTCGGTAGAGGTTGTAACAGAGGGCGTAGAGGTTAATCCTATTGAGGTAGCAGTTGCAGACCTCAAGAACTACGAGGCGCAGTATGTGAAGGTTAGCGGTTTGACTCCTGCAAAGAGTGCAATCGGTAAGGCTTGGAACTCTACAACAGACGGTGTAAATGTTAATTTCACCACTGCAAATGGTGAGACTCTTATCGTTCGAGTAAACAAGGCTGCATCGTTTAAGAACGATATCGTTCCTGCAAAGAGTGGTGCACTTTGTGGTGTAATCAGCATCTACAACAACGATGTTCAGTTGATGCCGCAGTACGCAAGTGATATTCAACTTACCGAGGATGCTCCTGAATTGGAGGTTCAGGTTGTAACTATCGCCGAGATTACTAAGGCTGGTACATACAAGGTTGAAAACGCTTGGGTTGTAGGTTTCAATGGCAACGGTCCAATCTTCACCGATGCAAGCGGTGCTTACATCAACAGCTTTATTTACCAACACAACTACAAGACTATCGGTCAGAAGGTTACCATCGAGGGTGATGTAACAGTTCGTCAGGGTGGTTTCCAATTCGATGGTCCTACCGTTACACCATTGGAGGGTACTGAGGATGTTGTATATCCTGAAAATCCGACCGTATATGAGGGTGAGACAGTTGTTGCTCTTTGCGAGAAGTTCCTGAGTGGTGCTCACCTTGCAGAGTATGCTGCATTTAAGGGTGTTGCTGAGTATGATGGAACATACTACAACCTCGTATTTGCAGGTCTTGATGGCAATAAGTATAAGGGCTCACTCTCTAAGACTCCGGATGCAAGTCTTGGTCTTGATAAGTTGAATGGCGTACCTGTTACTTTGTACGGCTTCGTTGTAGATTATGGTGGTCAGTATTTGAGCATTGTTCCTACAAGCGTAGTAGAGGATAAGGACGCTGTTGTTCTTGCCGCTGATGCTATCACTAATGTTCCAAAGGACGGTGTAACTAATGCTACTCACGATATCACAGTTATTGGTATCGATGCTGTTACTACCGAGGTTGATGGTACTGTTGTAACTGCTGCTTCGGTTTCGGGCAATGTTTTGACCTACTCGGTATCGGCTAACACCGACAAGTCTCGCGAGGGTTGGATTAAGTTGAGCGCAGAGGGCGTAGAGACTGTAACCGTTGTTGTTAAGCAGTCGAGCGCACTCGCTTACAACTTTATGTCTGACGCTCCGTTTGTAGATTCTACCGGAAACTACAATGGCAACGCAAAGGTTAATGGCTCGATTGAGGTTAATGCAAGCGGTTTCAAGATTGGAACAGGTAAACTCTCTGGCTATTTCGCATCACAGCCGGTTGCAGTAGATGGCGACGTAACATTGGAGTTCTATGCAGTGGCATGGAAGGGCAAGAGCGCAACATTGTATGTTCGCAAGCAGGGCTCGACAGAGCTTCTTGGTCAGTTCATTTTGAAGGCAAATGATGGCGCAAACAATCAATCACCTTATACATTGACTCTTAATGACGACAACTACTACTCTGTAGCTGTTCCTGGCGTTGCTGCAAATACCGTATTGGAGTTTGCAACAGATGCATCGTTTGGTAATGTTGATAACACTTCGAGTGGTCGTGCAATCGTTGTAGGCGTTCACCTCTTGGGTGGCACTCCATCAACTCCTGATACTCCAGTTACTCCTGAGCCAGAGCCAGAACCAAATCCTGGTACACCGGAAGTAGATGGAAATGCATATCAGCTCACGCTTGCAGATATCAAATCAATCACTTATGCTACAGAGTGGGCGGCTTGGTCTACAACTGCCGGCGATGGCTCTGCTTGGAGTGGATTTGCATACAAGCAGACAAATTACTATCAGTTTAGCTGGAAGAAGGATGTTGCTGCTACGGCAAATCAGAATCTTTCCCATATTCTTTGCCCTGAGGTTCCTGCTGGAAAGAAGATAACAAAGATTACTATTACTCCGGACGCCACAACTACAAATGACCGTAAGTTTGTTGTATTGCCTGCAGATTTCGCTTACACAACAACTGTTGATGCTAACGCAACGGAGGCTGTTAATGCTGCTTATGCTGTTTCGGAGCCAACAGTAAAGAATTCGACTACACCAATCGTTATTGATTTGAGTGGCGTTGCAAACTTGCCACAGCAAGTGCAGATTCGTACTATACTTGGTGCTGCGTACGTTACAAATATTAAGGTTAGCTTCGAGTAACCATTTCATAATCCAAGGCAGGCTGATTACCTGCCTTGGGTACAAAATTATTTACGCTGCAATAGAGAAATTAGGGAATATAAGGAATATAGCGATGTGCCAATCCTTAAATTCATTAAACTCCTTAAACTCACTAAATTCATTAAAAAAGCCAATGGCTAATAGCCAAAAAATATTTTGAAGAACTTGAAAAACATACTCTCCGCTATGCAGGGCATCAACCACAAGATTATGATTGTGTTGGTGCTTGTACTCGCTTTTACGGCTTGCGAGGAGGTTGATGACACTTGGTCGCCATATAAATCGAGTGCAACACTTCGAGATAGCCGTATCACATTCCGAGGTTACTCAATATCAGGCTACACATATGGTGACCCAGCGCTCACTTGGAGTTTACAAGTGGTAAAGGGTGCGGATTTCTGCAAGCCCGTTGCAAGTGCCGGCTTTGTAGGTAGTTCGTTCTCGTTGCATTTCTCTGAGAACAAAGGGGATTCGGACCGTATCGCAGAGGTGCGTATTACGTTTAGTGATGGTTACACAAATAGTTTTGTAATACGCCAGCTCGTCATAACCGAACATCCGGATTATGACCTCGCTTGGGCAGAGCAACCCGAGTACAAAGAGGGTGGAGAGTTGGCACACAAGACATATTTCACGACTACGATGAGTGGCGAGGTGGTACGAAACTACTCGGTATGCTACGACACCGACAATCTCGTGGCTCGTTGGGTGGCATATCCCGTACACTCGATGTATATGCAGCGTGGTAGTTACAAGGCGAAGAATAGCAACGGTCGCACCGATGCGTGGGCGTTCGATGATGCGGTGTGCGAATATTCGGCGAATGGAGGGTATCGTGTTGTGCGTTACGACTATACCGACCCTGTAATTCCGCAGTCGCAGCAGTGGCAGGCGACATCAACATACGGTAGCGGTTATGCACGAGGTCATATCCTACCTTCGGCATCGCGATACAACACCTTCAACACCAATGCGCAGACCTTCTATTCGACCAACATTATGCCGCAGGCGTACGATTTCAATGGCGGCTCGTGGGTAACGATTGAGGGTAAGGTGCGTGGTTGGTCGTGTGCGGACACGCTATTTGTCGTTACAGGAACGCTGCTCGAAAGCACCAATACACTGTCGAAGAGTGGTCGCACGGTAAGAGTGCCTTCGCACTGCTATAAACTTGTTTTGCGCACGAAGAGTGGCAACACCCGCAAACATATTAGCGATATCACCTCGGCAGACGAGCTGAAATGTATCGGCTTCCTCTATGAGAACGATAACTCGGAGAAGAATACAACCCCTGCACAAGCTGCCGTATCGGTTGCAGAGATAGAACGCCGTTCGGGCTTTAAGTTCTTCCGCAACCTAAACCCTGCGATTGCCGATAAGGTGAAGGCACAGAAGAATTTGAAAGATTGGGGGTTATAAAAACGGAAAACTAAAAAAATATAATAATCAGCTAATGGCTAATGGCTAAAAGCTAAAAGCAAAAAAACATGAAAAGAGCACTTTTATCTATTTTGTGCGTGTCGGCAATGCTGATTGCATTTGCGCAGAAACCTTACAAGGTGGTTTTCTACAACCTTGAAAACCTTTTCGACACCATCAATGACCCTAACAAAAATGACGAGGAGTATCTCCCTAATGGTGAGCGTAAGTGGACAACTTATCGCTATAACCAAAAGTTGGCAAACATGTCGCGCGTATTGTTTGACATCGCTGCCGAAGACAAAAATTTCCCTGCCGTAATCGGTGTGTCGGAGATTGAGAACCGCCTCGTATTGGAGGATTTGTTGGCAACACCGAAGTTGGCAAAGGCGAACTATCGTATTGTTCACTATGATTCGCCTGACCGCCGAGGAGTCGATTGTGCTTTCTTCTATCGCCCCGACAAATTCAAGTTGGAGGGCTCGGAGGCGCATCGTATATCGTTCCCTGGTCAGCCAAACTTCCTCACCCGTGACCTCGTAGCAATGTGGGGCAAGATTGGGGGCGAGCCATTCTACTTTATCGTGTCGCACTGGCCATCACGCCTCGGAGGTAAAGAGCGTTCACAGCACTCGCGCGACTTTGTTGCTGCAAAGTGTAAGCACATCTGCGACTCGGTACGCACTGCAAACCCTGCAACCAAAGTTGTGATTATGGGCGACTTCAACGATGATGCTACCGACAAGAGCGTTACCGATGTGCTTGGTGCAAAGGGCTCAATGAAGAAGTTGCAGCCGACAGATATGTACAACCCATTCTACGCAATGTACAAGGCGGGCTATGGTACTTTGGGCTATCGTGATGCTTGGAACTTGTTCGATAATATCGTAGTGTCGGAGAACTTGGCAACAGGCTCGACCGGTGCTTTGAAGATTCAGAAGAAGCAGGGTGCAAAGTTCCATGGAAATATCTTCAACCGTTCATATATGATACAGCAGGAGGGACAATACAAGAACTATCCGTTGCGTTCGTTCGTAGGCTCGAACTTCCAGAACGGATATAGCGACCACTTCCCTGTATATATCTATATCTCGAAATAATACATATATTAAATAAAAGGTATGAAACTGAAATTTTTACTTATTGCAACGATGACGCTGCTCGTTTCGACCGTCTTTGCACAAGAGAACGGTTTGAAGGGTAGGGTGTTGTCACGAAACGGCAGAGCAGCCGTTGGAAATGCTGCGGTAACGATTGCGGGAACCGACTTTAAGGCTACAACCAATGACGAAGGTTACTTCGAGTTGAAAGGTGTGCCTGCCGGTGACTACAAAATCTCGTTTACTGCTCCCGAATTTGAAAACCTCGATATCGTGGTTAAGGTTGAGAATGGCGTGAAGGATATCAATGCCGTGATAGTTGTGCCAAAGGCCATTCAGGGCGAGGTACTTGACGATGCAATCTTTGCGGAGTTCGATAACGACTCTTCGGCATCGGATACTCAGGCGTTGCCATCATCACTCTCGGCATCGAAGGACCTCTACAACAATATTGCATCGTACCGATTCAGCGAGATGCGTTTCAATGTGCGTGGATACGACTCGAAATATACCGATGTATATCTCAACGGTATCCGTTTCAACGATGCTTTGACAGGCTATGGTCCTTGGTCCTTGTGGAGTGGTATGAACGATGCAACCCGTAACCAGGAGAGCACCGCAGGTTTGACCGCTACCGAGTATGGTATTGGTGGTTTTGGCGGTACAACCAACATCAACGCTCGTGCATCGCAGATGCGTAAGGGCTTCCGTGCAAGTGTGTCGGGTGGTAATCAAATGTACAACTTCCGTGCGATTTTGTCGTATGCTTCGGGTATGCTCGATAGCGGTTGGTCGTACGCCTTCTCGGTATCGACTCGTCAGGGAGGTAATGGCTATGTTGATGGTGTATATTACAACTCTTACGGCTACTTCGCAGCTGTTGAGAAGCAGTTTAACCCACAGCACCGACTCTCGTTGATGGTCTTGGGTACTCCGCAGCAGCGTGGTGCACAGCAGGCATCGACACAGGAGGCTTACGATATGTTCGGTAGCAACTACTACAACCCGAATGTAGGTATTCAGGATGGAAAACTTCGCAATACCCGTGTTCGCCGTTCGCACGAGCCTATTGTGATGTTGAACTACTACTACGACATCAGCGAGAAGACTCGCTTAATCGCTGCTACATCGGTGCGTTTTGGTTTTAATGGCTACTCGGCAATGACTTGGAAAGATGGCGCAGACCCTCGTCCTGACTACTATCGCTACTTGCCATCGAACTATACAACTCAAATCCTCACCGAGAATGGTTTCGCACAATGGCTTACCAAAGATGGTGGTGCAAATATGAGCGAGTTGAGCAACCTCGGACTTGTTGATGAGGCTCTAATTGCTTTGCGCAATGGTACTCCAAGCGTAGCAATTCCTGGTATCTTTAATCCTTCGAGTGATGACCAGATTCTCTCCTATTTGCAGGGTGCAGCATCTGCTCGTTCGATTTGGAACGGTCGTATTGACTTCGATAATATGATTAACTCGAATAAGAACGGCACAACCTCGCCATACGCACAGGGACACCGTTCTAACTACATTATCGAGGAGCGTCACACTGACCAAATCGACTATAATTTTGTGGCGAATATCTCGCACGACTTTAATGCAAACCACCATCTCCTCGGAGGAGTCAAGGCTCGTGTAAACCGTACCGAGTACTATGATAAAATCAAGGATTTGCTTGGTGGCGATTTCTGGGTAGATGTCGATAAGTTTGCAGAGCGTGATATGGGTAGTGACCCTGTGAAGTATCAGAACGACCTCGACTACTACAATGAGCATGGTCACGCACGCATTGTTCGCGAGGGCGATAAATTCTCGTACGACTACTATGCACATGTGCGTCAGGCGCAGTTATGGGCTATGTACCAATATCGTACAGGCGGTTTCGAGATGAATGTAGGTGGAGAGGTCGGCTATGCAGGCATGTGGCGTCATGGTTTGTGGCGCAAGGGATTATTCGTAGATAACTCGAAGGGCGATTCCGAGCATTTGAACTTCTTGACTTACAAGGCAAAGGCTACATTCTCGTACCGTTTCTCGCAGGCGCACCACTTGGCATTGAATGTTGGTGCTGTGCAAGATGCTCCGACCTTCAATTCGGCATTTGTTTCGCCTCGTACTCGTAATACCGTAACTCCTGGTTTGACACCTGAGCAGGCATATAGCGCAGAGTTGGTATATAACCTCAATTTGCCATACATTCAGGCTCGTGTAGCGGGTTACTTTACCGAGATGACAAACGGCTCGAAGGTTATTTCGTTCTATGATGATACGCAGTCATCGTTCACCAACTTTGCGATGAGTAATATCGACAAGCGTTATATGGGTGTCGAGGTTGCAGTGCGTGTTCCAATCTGGAATGGCTTGGCATTGCAGGGTGCTTTGAACTATGGTGATTACCGCTATACATCGAATCCTAACTTTGTGCAGACCGTAGATAACAGCAACAAGATTAAGTTGATGGATAAGGTCTATTGGAAGGGCTACTATGTGGAGAGCACACCACAATTTGCTGTCAATGTAGGTCTTGACTTCCGTGGTCCGAAGAATTGGTTTGCTTCGATTAACTTCAACTACTATGATAAGTTGTACCTCTCGATGAACCCTGCATACCGTACCAACAATGCAGTAGAGCCTTATGTTAAGGTATTTACAAATACCAAAAACGCCATCGAACAACGCGCTTGGGCAGCAGGCGAGATTTCGAAGATGCGTGCCGAGGAGGAGTTGGGTAGTGCCTACACTTTAGCTGCAAGTATCGGTAAGAACTGGTATATCAAACGCAAGTATACTCTCGGATTCTCGGCAGAGGTTAAGAATATCCTGAATAATCAGGGCTTCCGTACAGGCGGTTACGAGCAGATGCGTATGCGTAAGGTGCGTGGTATGTTGCCTGGACAGACCAACCCATCAACAACTTACTATACACACTTCGATGCAAAGTACTTCTATCTGCTGGGTACAACATGCTTCGTAAATGTATATTTCCGTTTCTAAAAGTCAAACCGAAAAGAGAGAAAAGATTATGAAACAGTATAAGATGATTTTGGTAGCACTGCTCGGTTTGGTATTGACCGCTTGCTACAATAAATTCGAAGAGCCGAAACCGACCATTATCTATAATGATGAGACTTTCGAGGCTTTGAATCCCGATTTGGAGCATATTACAATCAAGGCATTGAAGGATATGTATGGCGAAATTGAGGATAATGGTAGTACAAACAGCTTTGAGGAGACACGATATATGCACTTTGTCGGAGACCCAAAGAAGGAGTGTACGCCTTGGGAGCTTAGCCACACCAATTGGTATAATACCGGAAACTACTATATCAAGGGTAAGGTTATCTCTAACGACGAGCAGGGTAATATCTACAAGTCACTCCATATCTTCGATGGAACGGCTGCTATCGAGTTGAAACTTACCAATGGATTATATCTCGACTATCCGTGCGACCTCTCTACGGGTGAAACAATGTGGGTATATGTCAAGTTGCGTGGTTTGTATCTCGGTAACTTCCGTATGATGTTGTCGTTGGGCGATATTCCTACATCGAGTTACAACTCGTGGGGTACACCTAAATTCTACTCTAACTCTAATATCGTTAGCGTTAATAAAGTTCGCCAACATGTATTCAAGGGCGAGAAGACTATGCTCACCGAAGGTACAGCGGATAATTCAGATATTCTTGTCGTAGATAAATCTTCCTATTCAAAACTATTTAGGAAGAAGGAGTATCTTGGTCGTTTGATTCGCTTCAAGGGGCTCAAAGTCTGCTATGCAGGTGCTCCAAACGAGGCCGGACCGACTACAGGAATTGGCGACAATGTATATCCACAATGGCTCTGTTCGGCAGGTATTCCAACCTCTATTGGCGGTACTCCTGAGCAGGTATCACAAAAACCATGGTATAAGATGGCTTATAGTGTTGATGGTGTAGCGCAGTATGGTAGTGTTCTTGTGACATATAGTGATACCCACCCGACATCAACCAACGCATCAGGAGTATATACCGTTCGTACAAGCGGTTACTCTCGCTTTGCCGGCAAGTTTATCCCAAAAGACGGTGCTGTTGGTGATGTGTTGGCGATATACAGTATCTATGCGCACGATTGGGAGTATCAATATGGAACTTATCAGTTGTCTATCAATCGTTATGAGGATTTCGTATTTGATGTTGAGCCAAAGGAAACTTATCCGGCATGGAGTAGTTTTCTCGCCCAAGTTGAAAATACATTTCCTAAATATACGCTTGTGCCTCTTACCGATGACGCTGTACATGCTGAACAAGTTGATGCTTGGAAGGCATACTATATAGCAAATAAACCTGCTGATGATGGTACCGATGAGTGGGATAAATGGAATGAGTGGGGCGATTGGGTAGTATGGTGCCTCGAAAATACCACAAAAGAGGCTTGGTTGCTTCCACAGTATCTCACCGAAGATGATGATGCCGAGTAGTAATCCCACATTCTTTGTTTGATAAAATCACCGCAGGGCAAACCTTGCGGTGATTTTTTTGTCGTTTTTTGAACGAAAAACCGAAAGAAATTACTATTTTTGTACGGAAATGTGCCTGTAAGTGTAGTTTTTTTAGGTGGCAAAGCGTCTTATTTAAGAGGGGCAAAACAATAAAAATCCATTTCGGGCGTTGTAGTTTACGATGAGCAGACAAATTGAGATAACAAAACAATAGTTAAAAATCCAAATTTTTGGTACAATGAAACACTTATTTACATCCGTCATTGCGTTGTTGGTTACTTTCGCAGTGGCTGCGCAGCCGGGAGCGCAACAGATTCCGGTAATCCCTGCGGACAAGGCCGTTCGTGTGGGACAGTTGCCGAATGGTATGAAATACTACCTTCGTCACAATGACAAACAGAAGAATCTCGCCGACTTCTACATCTCGCACGATGTAGGTGCTATTCAGGAGGAGGACGACCAGCAGGGCTTGGCTCACTTCTTGGAGCACATGGCGTTTAACGGTACAAAGAACTTACCGGGCAAGATGCTTATCGAGTACCTCGAAACCGTAGGCGTAAAGTTCGGAGTAAACCTCAATGCGGGTACTTCGTGGGACTACACTCAGTATCTCTTGAAAGATGTTCCTACAATCCGTCCGGGAATTATCGATTCGGCGCTCCTTATCCTTCACGATTGGTCGCACTTTATCGCTTTGCAGCCAAAGGAGATTGATGCCGAGCGTGGCGTTATCATGGAGGAGTTGCGTATGCGTGATGGTGCATCGTGGCGTGGAACAATTCAGCTGTTGAAGGCGGTAGGTAAGGGTACTCGCTACGAGCACCGCAACCTTATCGGTCACCTCGATGGCTTGAAGTCGTTCGACCACTCTTCGCTCGAAAACTTCTATCACAAGTGGTATCGCCCTGAGTATCAGGCAGTAGTTGTTGTTGGAGATATCAATGTTGATGAGGTAGAGACAAAATTGCAGAAGTTGATGGCAGATATCCCTGCTTCGCCTGCTGATGCACCGCAGAAGGAGGTTATCGTAGTACCTGACAACAAGGAGCCTATCATCTCAATCTTTGAGGACCCAGAGATGACTCAGTCGAGCGCATCGCTCTTTATCAAGCGTCAGGCTCTGCCTAAGCAGTTGAATAATACTGTTGTAGCTGAGCAGTTGGCTCTTATTGATGCCTTGGCTAGCGAGATGGCAAATGCTCGTTTGCAGGAGATTGCAATGAAGCCAAATGCTCCATTTACAGGCGCTCGCTTTATGAACGGAGGTATCGGCATCTGCTCGACTTTGGAGTGCGCAGGCGTTGATGTCAATACGCAAGATGGCAAACTCCTCGGAGGTTTCGAGGCTGCTTATACCGAGTTGGAGCGTATCCGCCGTCACGGCTTTACCGAGAGTGAGTTGGAGCGTGCAAAGCAGAGCGTGATGAAAGAACAAGAGTTGGCATACAACAACCGTAACGACCGCAAGAATGGTCAGTATGTACAGCGCTACTTGAACGCATTCCGCAAGAACGCTGCTATGCCTGATGCAGAGACCGAGTGGAAGTTGGATAGTATGATTATCTCGCAGTTGCAGTTGCCTATGATTAATCAGGTTGTGGCGCAGTATATCACCGACCACAATCAGGTATTGGTCGTACAGGCTCCAAAACGTGAGGGCTTGACTAATCCTACCGAGGCGCAGTTTGCAGAGGTTTTGGCAAAGGTTAAGGCTGCGACAATCGCACCTTATGCTGATAATACCGTTAAAGAGCCTCTTATCCCTGCCGACAAGAAGTTGAAGGGCTCGAAAGTTAAGAAGGAGAGCAAGAACGAGGAGTTTGGTACTATCGAATGGACCTTGAAAAATGGCTTGAAGGTGGTTGTTAAACCTACCAAGTTTAAGGCTGACGAGGTGCAGGTTGCTATGGTTGCACACTCGGGACAATCTTCGTTGAGCGATGAGTTGTATTGGCCATCGGCACTTCTCCCAACATTTGTAGGTCGTATGGGTGTGTCGAAGTTCTCGGCTACCGACCTTCGCAAACAACTCTCGGGTAAGAATGCACAGGTATATGTATCGCCGGATGATTATGCGTCGCAGGTTGTGGGCGTAGGCTCGCCAAAGGACCTCGAAACAATTATGCAGTTGCTCTACTTGCAGTTTACTGACCCTCGTTTCTCGAAGGAGGACTACGATGTTGCAATGGCGCAGTTGAAGCCTTATGTTGAGAATTTGCAGACAAACCCTGACTATATCTCGGCTGTTGAGCGTCAAAAGACTCTTTACGGCAACCATTTCCGCCGTCAGCAGATTACCCCTGCATTGCTCGACAAGGTGAAGTTTGAGCAGTTGGAGCCTGCATATAAGGCATTATTCTCGAATGCGGCAAACTTTACCACCTATATCGTAGGTAATGTGGATGTCGAGGCGTTGAAGCCTCTCGTTGAGAAGTATCTCGGCTCACTTCCTGTATCGAAGAAACTTGCCAAGAAGGTTGATGATGGCGTGCGTGCCGTTAAGGGCGAGGTTGTAAATGACTTCAAGGTTAAGATGCAGCAGCCAAAGGTTGGCGTAACACGCATCTATACAGGTCCTATCGACTATACAATGAAGAATCGCGTTACGATGAATGTCCTCTCGCAGGTGCTTCGTAGCCGCTACACAATCTCTATCCGTGAGGAGAAGGGTGGTACTTACAGCGTAGGCGTAGGTGGTCGTGTAATGGCAGAGTATGAGCCTTGGTATCAGCTTATCGTATTGTTCGACACCAACGAGCAGATGGCTGATGAGTTGAGTCAGATTGTAGTGAAGGAGATTCAGACTATCGCTAACGAAGGCCCTAACAAGGAGGATGTAGAGAAGACTCGCAAGTACCTCTTGAAGGAGTACGAAAATCAGATTCAGCAGAATGGCAACTGGGTAGATTGGCTCGACCAGCGTGACTATCGAGGTGTAAACTATCCTGCCGAGTACAAGAAGGCAGTCGAGGAGCTGACCTACGATGATTTGAAGGCTCTCGCAGCAAAGATTTTGAAGGATAACAATATGACCTATGTCGTAATGCGACCTGAGAAATAGTTAATTGACCAATTGAGAATTGACAATTATAGGTAAAGTGCCGAGCAAAATCGCTCGGCACTTTTTAGTTATAGTATGAGCTTATATAAATAATATTGCCTTGCAGAATATGCAAGGCAATACCTTTAATTATCAATTATCAACTGTCAATTATCAATTTATCTCCACTCGATACAAGCGGTGCAGGCGACTGCGCCTTCGTCATTGCGAATCTCGAAGAGCGATACACTATCTCGCTGTTCGTAGCCGATGGTCAGCACCTCACCCAAGCGGCACTCCTTCGCAAAGTGAATATCAAGGCGTAGTGGGCGTGGCTCGGTCAGATATTCTATCGGTAAAGTATTGAGCATCATACGAATATAACGCATTGTATTGACATGGCGATTGAAGTCTATATCGCTATAACGCACCTCGTGTTTGCGAGTTACGCTCGGCTCGATACCTCGCACCTTGCGTGGTGCTTCGCAAGGCGAAGGAGCCTCGCAGAACTTATCGGTAAAGAGGTGTTCAACCTCCTCCAACGACACCGGCATACGCTTCTCGAAGTCGATGACGCACCACTGCGACACGGCACGACCAAACTGCTTGCCATCGTTGTCGCTCAACTCGAAATTACGAGTCGAGATGAGGCGTGAGGTGTGCGGATTTACCCAAGTGAGAATATTATACTCCTCGTACTGCTCAGGCTGGCGGTCGAGTTCAACCGACATACGCGAGAGTACCCACGAACGGTTGTGCTGCATCAACACATCGGCACTGATGCCCTTGTTCTTCGCATCGACTCCGGCAACATTCAGAATGTCCGAACAGAGCGATTCGATGGTTGCGTGGAGCATAAAATCAACTTTTTCGGGCGCAACTGAAAAATTATAGTTTGTCTTCTCTGCCATAATTCCTATTTTAATTGTTAGGCAAAAGTAACTATTTTGACAATAATCCGCAATAGAAAAGCCTAAAAAACGACTTTTGCGACACTTTGCAGCAGTAATAGGGTGGTCTGCAAAATTTGGAAGATAGCGCATTTTTGCCTATATTCGCACTTGGTTAGTTAGGTTAACGAGAAAAAATGTTACGAAAATGGGTATCAAAGTGAAACTTGACGCAGTGATGGCTCGGCGAAATATTTCGCTGACAGAGTTGTCGGAAAGAGTGGGAATAACACCTGCCAACCTCTCGATTTTGAAGACGGGCAAGGGTAAGGCTGTGCGCTTCTCGACACTCGAAGCCATCTGTCACGAGTTGCACTGTCAGCCAGGTGACATCTTGGAATATGAGGAGGAGTAACCCTCCGATGGCACCATCTTTGCACAGTAGTCTGCTTCGTAAAAGTTTATATTTTATGGAGCAGACTTCTAAATATCAGCGTAGCATCGACCGACTGAACGATGCACTTGGCAAGGAGATTTCTTCAACCTTGCAGTATATCTATTTCCACACCATCTTCGAGGATGCGGGCTATGAACATTTGGCCCGACTGATGCGCCGTATCTCGATTGCCGAGATGGAGCATATCGAGCATATTGCCGAGCGAATTTTGTTCCTCAATGGCAAGGTTGATATGAACCCTTCGGAGCGTGCACGACAGATTGACGAGCCGGTCGAGGCGTTGTATTTTGCCGTAAAGTTGGAGCAGAGTACTATCGACCACTACAACGAGTATTCGCGCCTTTGTGCAGCGGAAGATGACTCTGTTACGCACAAGATATTTCAGGATATGGCGGCGGAAGAGGAGGAGCACCTCGATATTTTCCGTACCGAGTGGCAGAACTTGCTCGACTACGGCTCGCACTACCTCGCCCTGCAATCCATCGCCAACAGCAAACACAAGTCGAAAGGGGAGAAGTAGAAATGCAAAATTCAAAATTCAAAATGCAGAGTTAAAAGTTAAATACTCCGTCATTGCGAGGCTTGGCACAAGCCGTGGCAATCTCCCTTACATCGGCTTTTAGCCATTAGCCATTGGCTTTTACGATTATCGCCTCGCAGATTATTCTGCGAGGCGATATTGCTATATTATTCAAGGTCTAATCATTTAAGTTTTTTAGATGGTATGCTATTGCATCATTCATCATCTTGCTAACTTCGAGTACCTGATTTACAATAGTAACAAGATATGTTCTAACTGCTGGCATATTATGCATTATGGATTCAGCCGAAATCAATATTGCATCATCTGCATTGGAATATATCGCTTTGATGCACGATAAATTTTGGGAGATATGGTTACAAGCTTTGTATATAGCAAGCTCCTCTTTGGCTGTAAATGGTCTATCTTTGAGTGCATCCAAATTCTTTATATTGTATACAGGTGTTCTAACCAACAATATATTGCCTTGAAGTTCTAATCCAATACCCTTGCCTTCGCAGTTTAGCAAGATGAAAGTTCCGTTATCTCGGACTTCGTGAGGAAGATTTTCTGCTTGCAAGTATTCTTGTATAGCGCTCATACTAATTCCTGGCGTAAGAGCCTCTAAAACAGCCTTTGCCATACCATCGCCCTTTTCGGCTTGTCGTTGGAGTTTTGTCTTTTTTGCAGGCTGTTCTGTCTTCTGCTTTGGCGTTTTCTGTTTCTCCTGCTTCTCCGAAGCAACTCCCTGCTGCACACCCAATAATAAAAGGGAGAGGAGGATGGTTAATGTCTTTTTCATAGAAATAAAGTTTAGTCGTTTTTGTCCTCTTGGAAAAGATTTAGTTGCGATTTTTTAGCCTCTTTTTGTCGTTTTCTGCGTTCAGAGGCAAGTTCTTTTTCTCGTTTTTTACTCTCTTCTTTCGTCAAAGGAATAAATATATCATTGTTATTAGGATAGTTGCCTTCTATGTATAATTTTACTAATCCTGCATGAGATATAGGCTTTGTTATATCCCTAAATTCTGTATTGGTATTATAATCAAGGAGGACAATATCACTTTTATTTGATTGCTCTTTGATGCGAGATATAACATGTCTTACCTCTGGAATATTATCTAATACCCATTTATATGTAGGTAGATAAATCTGCATACGAGCATCAAAATAATTTAGCAACTCTTTGCTCCTTGCTCCTTTTGCATGTCCTAGCATTTTACCGTATTTACGAATAGTGCGTTTAACATCTTTTTGAGTATCATTTCTAAATGTTCGAAAATCGACTCCATGATGTTTGAATACTTTTAAGCCTTGCCATACCGACTCAACACAGGTTGCTGTTAAGCCATCTGTAAATGGAATGGGAATGTTTCCATGAGGATAAAATGGGCTTAATATCTGACCTGAATGTAAAGGGGAAGTTGATGTTATATCCAAAATAATGGCATTCGGAAATTCTGCCTTAATACTCTCTAATTTTCGTTTTTTATTTGCAATGTAAATCATCTTATATATTCTGGGTTATCCAAATTTACAATAAATTCTTTTGGAATTACAGTTTTTACTAAAATTTCTGCTTGGTGATGCTTAAAATCGTTATCATCTCTACTTACATAAGTTTTCTTGACCGCAACAAAATTAACTCTTTTTAAGTCATAAAGTGTTCCTCCAACATGATGGTTGCTATCTGTTGCATTTATATCGGAGAATAGAGTCCTTTCCCATAATGCTACATCTGTTTTGATTTTCAATAGTACCAATCTTTTGCCATCTTTTTTATGCCTATAAGCCATAGGATGATCCTCGCAAAAACTTAAACGAACATAATCTTGTAAATTATATTTCTTATCTAATTGTCGAGACTGCAAATCTCCTCCGGGTGATGGAATTTCTACGCCGTATGTATTGCACGATTTCCACGATAATAGACCGCCATATTTTCTTATACTATCCAAGTTGCTTTCATCTGTAAAGTGGTAAAAATATCTTATGCCGTGCGATGCTAACAATTGTCTAATACTCTCACTATTCTCTTTTTTTGTAGGGAAAAGATTTTTCGTAATAGATAGTCGCAATGGTGAATCAATATTTGCGTTCTTTATCGGAGATGCTGGCTTAGAAACATCAGATGTTGTATTTATAGGTTTTCTTAACTCAGCTTCTTCATTAGACATTTTAATCAATAGGAATATGACTACTATAAGTGCAATAAGTCCTAAAATAGGGTGACACGCAAAACATCCTCCTACAATTATTATAGCCCACCAAGCACAGCCACAACCAAATCCCACATCCATAATTTAAGTTTTTAAGATTTAACAAATTTTATTATTATAGTAGTTAATAGTTTACAACTTTATCAAATGGTAGCCAACGACCATTTACATTTACTCCAATCCATCGCCATAAGCGGATATCTTCTTGTTTGTATTTGGTGATAAACTTGAAATTTCTGTCATAAAAGTACCACTCATTTTCTCTAAGGAGGCAAATTATGTCATCTCTAAATTCAACCTGTTCAAAGGAAGCATTTATAACTTGTTGTTCATTTGAATCTACAACGATAAAATACTTATCTCGTTTGGCACCAACGATATAAATATATTCACCTTCTTTCATGATTGGATATATCTCTTCGTAATTAAATGATATGATAACATTTCCTTCTATATCTGTAACACCCTTATAATAGGGACTTTCAAAGGCTATGCATAAATTATCGTCATACCTATAGCCTGGATATTTTAAGTTAAGCACAATTTCATTATCCAAGTTTATGTAACACATACCCTCATAATTATCGTTTATAGACACCAAGCCATCATATTCTCTCCAACAATCTTCAAGCAATGATAAACTAGAAGCAAACGAAGCATTCCTTTTAAGAATAATTTCTCCTGATATTGAAAAAATATAGATAGTATCTGGATGTCTATTTGTCGCCAAAATATATCCATCTAAAGTAAGTGAGATATCGTCATATTCAATAGGTATTATCATTCTACAATTCTTATCTATTACTCCATATTTGTAGTCATTAAAGCCACCATGACCTCTTTTATACCTTACTTTTGCCAATCCAAATTCATTGAAATCGCCACAATATTCATATGGAGCATCTATACCATGACAAAGCGAAAAAGTTTTTGCGTCGTATATGAAACAATGCGGCTTGTTGTTTTCATCCATTTTTAGATGCCTATGCGTAGGATCAGTGTTATCTTTCAAACACGAAATATTCTCGTTGCTCCAATCTACTGATACAATATAAGCAGTACAAACTGAGTCAGGCGTTAAAGAGAGCATAAGAGTTTTTTCTATTACACCCTCTTTTTCGATAAAGAACTCTATCTTATAATTTTGGTTAACCTCTAAATCGAGGCAAACTATTTTGTTCGTTTTTAGAGCCTTTACCTCTGATGAGCCAACAACCATTGTGCATGGTTTGTTACTGAAAATTCTTGCAATTGTCTTCATATCAGTACTATTTTCAGAGAGAGCTAAATTTACTATTCATCGTCATAATCTTCATAATCACTACCGTCCCAATCAAAATCGTCATCTTCTTCATCGTTATAGCGACTATATCGATTTCGATTAACCATCTCCATGGCTTCCTCCATAGCTCTATCACATATATCATCCCAATCCTCCATTGACAACATGTCGTTGTCGTAATCATCAGTGTATCTCATAATATTTAAGTTGTTTTTTGCCCACCAACCCCGAATAAGGCGTTATTATAAATAAAGAAAGTGTGAGGTTGATTTTCGTTTATTTATAAGAAGGTTGTGGAATGACCTTGGAAGAATAAACGCTACAATGCCTCACACCTGTATATAGCAACATATCGGTACAAGACATACCAACAGCATATATACAAGAAATGAGTGTTGCTCGTCTGCCCTCTTCCTTTGAAAACTTCCACATTTTCTTATAAGGACTTCGAAAAACACTTTCTATATGTCTGCAACCCAACGGACTGCACCACAAATATAGCAACTTATCTCGAAAAGTGCAAAAAATAAGAGCTAACGGTAAAAAGAGAAGTAGTTTTCCGCTTTCCGTTTTAACCCTGCTACGCAGGCTTTTCTTCCTTGCGGCTCGGAAAAATGTAAATAAATTTACTTTTTTCGCTCGCTCCGCATCGTCGGTTCCGTTTTGTTTTGTATCTTTGTAAAACAGATACAAAACAGAGATTGGTATGAAGATTGTTATTCTTGGTCCTGCGCACCCATATCGTGGCGGTTTGGCATCGATTATGGAGACTATGGCACGCGAATATCAGAGTCGCGGAGATGAGGTTAAGGTCTACACCTTCTCGCTGCAATACCCTTCGCTGTTGTTCCCCGGCAAGAGTCAATTAGTCGATAGCCCCGCACCGCACGATTTGCATATCGAGCGCATCGTCAATACCTGCAACCCTCTGAATTGGGTGGCGGTGGGCGAGCGTCTGCGCAAGGAGGCTCCCGATATGATTTTGATGAAGTATTGGACTCCGTTTATGGCGCCCTGCTTCGGTACTATCGCCCGTATTGCCCGCCGAAACGGCAAGACGAAGGTCATCTGCCAAATCGATAATGTCGAGCCACACGAACACCATTTGATTGATAAGCCATTCAACCGTTACTATCTCGGTGCGGTAGATGGCTTTGTCTATATGTCGGAGCAGGTGGGTGGCGAACTGCGAGCCTACACCTCCGCACCGGCGATTTTTTCGCCGCACCCGATGTTCGAGAACTTTGGCGAGAGGGTTGAGCGCAACGAGGCGTGCGAGCAACTTGGGCTTGACGCCGACAAGAGATATTTGCTCTTCTTCGGTCTTATCCGCAACTACAAGGGTTTGGATTTGCTTTTGGAGGCGTTTGAAGGGGTTGAGAATAGCGATTTGCGACTGCTTGTTGCAGGCGAGTTTTACAACGATAAAGAGCAGTATCGCCCTCTGCTCGACCGCCTTGGCGAGAGGGTAGTGATGCACGAAGGTTTTGTCAAGGATGATAATGTGCGCTACTACTTTTCGGCGGCTGATGCGCTCATTTTGCCATATCGCACCGCTACGCAGAGTGGCGTGACGCAAATAGCATATAATTTCTCTGTGCCTATGATTGTTACGCGCGTGGGCGGTCTGCCGGAGATTGTGACTGATGGCAAGGTGGGCTTTGTTTGTGAGCCTACGGCAGAGAGTATTCGTGAGGCGATAGAACGCTTGTATAGTGGCGATGCACTTGCTTGCTTTGCCGAGAACTTCCCTGCCGAGCGCAAACGCTTTTCGTGGGCTACGATGTGCGACAAGTTGGTAGAAGTTATGAAAAAGAGTAAGGGCTGAAAGCCCGAATGTCATTCAATGCCATACCCCCCCCTACAACAAAAAAGGCGACCTCACAGGGTCGCCTTAAAATTTGCTGTTTGTAAGATTATTTTACGAAACGAGCAGCGGTAAACTTCTTAGTAACAAACTTCTGGTTAGCCATCTTGTGCATAATCTTGAAGTTCTTCTTTGCCGACAACTTAGCAGGAGCAGGTGTAGCACCGCCATTGTCCTCAGCAGGAACCTTAACAGCAGTCATAACATCGCCTGAGAAAGTGTATGCTGGCTCCTCATAATTCCAAACATAGATATCCTCGCCGACAACAGGGAAAATATTGAAGTTAAGAACGTTGAAAATCATGCCATTTGTAAGCTCACCTACATATGCCTCGATTTGAACATTGCCGTCCTTATCCATTACAAAGGTGTATGGCGGATACTCGCCACCAACAGGTACATCAGAATCGTAACCCATCTCAGTAACAGCAGACATTGCAATCCACTGATATATTGCACCCTGCTCAGGGTCCTCGTAAACAATCTCATTGTTAATAAGTTGAATAGTATTACCTACATACATACCAACTGCTGGAGCATCGTAAACGAAGAAACCGTCCCAACCATAAATTGCGCATTGACCTGCCAACGATGGATCGACTGTCTCACCATCTACAATCTCAACAGGACGAGTGAAACCACCCTCTACCTCAGTAAATGCTTGCTGATACTTTCCTTCAACAGTTGTCTGAACGAAAACACTTGGAGAAGTTATATTCCAAACACCTGCCCAAACCGATGAGTCAAATGTAGAAGGCAAGGTCTTGAACTCATAATAAGAGAGGTCGGAACTAGTGAGGTTACCATTTACATCTACACCGAAAGCATAAGCCAAATATGTGGTATCAGGGTCCAATGACTCGAAAGAGTAGCTATTGACACCTGTGAAAAGAAGGGACTTTTTACCTGCTTCCCATGTTCCCTTTTCATTCTCAACCGACTGTTTTAAATACTCGTATACATATTGCATGTAAGCGGCGGTAGACTCAAAATTGCTGAACAAATTACTCTTTGCAGTTACCTGCCAATAATAGGTGCGAGCCTCGTCCTTAGGAGTAACAGTTACAGTAGCGCCCTGCTCACCAATATTAGTAACTTCAAATGTGAACTCGTTAGAGCCACCAGCTCCTCCATTACCGCCAGGACCATCTTCTCCACCAGGAGTACAACTTGCAAAAGCAAGTCCAACCATTGCTAAAAGTAAAAACAACTTTTTCATAATTGCATTTTTTTTAGTTAATAAATAAAAGTTAATAATAATTAATAATAAATTGTAAGTGTGTCTATCTTTTTTTGTTCGTTTTATCCTCCAATAAACTCAATTTTTGCCCGTCAAACGGCACTATCAGCGAGATAAAACGTTGAGCAAAGTTATATTAAAATTTTTTAATATCCAAATAAAATAGTGATTAAAATGTGCTTAAATTACGATTTTTATGTTTTTTGGTAATAATACTAATGAACAAGCCTCCCAAATAGGAAGGCTTGTTACAATTTGTAAGTGGGGATAATTTACTCCTTTATATTCGGCAACTCCAAGCCGTAGCCGTTGCGCTTATCCATAGCCTTCAACCAAAGGCTGAAAATAAGAGCCAAACCGCCCAATGATGCGAAAATCAACATCGGCAAAGTGTAGTTGTATACCACGTCTGCGCCGGCTGCTATCTGCTCGGCAACGCCCGGGTTACTCTTCTCCAATGCCCAGCCGATAAGTATAGGTGTGCCGCTCAAACCGAAGTTCTGCACCCAGAAAATCAATGAATAGGCACTACCCAAGAAGCGCTTGTCCATAATCTTCGGAATCGAAGGCCAAAGTGATGCCGGTACCAACGAGAACGAGATACCCAAAAGGATAATTGCTGCAAATGCAATAGCCTTGCTCGGATAAGCCGGCAAAACCAATGCAAATGTCAGGTGGCAGATAATCATCAGCAATGAGCCGAGGATAAGCATCGTTGCGCCCTTACCCTTCTTATCGAGGAACCAACCGAGGAGTGGGGTAATGCAGGCTGCACCGATAGGGAACCAACGGAAGATATCTGCCGCAGTAGTTGCCGACACGCCGAGGTTGCTCTGTAACATATTTGCTGCAAACTTCTGGAATGGGAAGATTGCCGAGTAGTACAACACGCACAACATCGCAACAATCCAGAATAGTTTACTTTTGAAGATATTTACAACATCTGCCAACTTGAACTCCTCCTCGCTATCGCCCTGGACAGCATCGGTGCCGAGTTGTTTGTCGAGTTTCTTATCCATCAGGCAGAAGATGGTGAAACAGATAAGTCCGATAAGCAGGAGGGCCGTGCAGAATGCCACAGGCTTAACTACGGTAGGGTTGATTTCACCCGCCAAGCGTGGCGAGATTGTGAATATAAAGAATACGCCCACGCGCGCAAGAGCCATCTCCAAGCCCATAGCCAAAGCCATCTCCTTGCCTTCAAACCACTTTGCCAACGCCTTCGATGCGGTGATACCTGCCATCTCGCAGCCACAGCCGAAAATCATAAAGCCGAGCGATGCGAGTTTTGCGCTACCCGGCATTGCTACCCACCAAGAGTTTAGCCAAGCCTCGAAAGCCGAGCCGGCGAACAAATCGCTGACAGCGTAGAATTTGATACATGCACCGAGGAACATTACGGTTGCCGACAACTCGCCTGTAAAGCGAATGCCCATCTTGTCGAGGATAATACCTGCAACAATTAAGAATCCAAGTACATTGAGCAGATACTCCGAACCCATAAATGAGCCAAATACATCGGGTGTCCAGCCGTGTGTCTTCTGAATAATCTCCTGCAATGGGGAGATAGCATCAACGAACATATGCGCAAAGAGCATCATCAGCGCAATCAGCACCATCGCTCCCCAACGGGCCCACGCATAGTCGTTCAATTTCTTTTGGATTGTTTGAGTCATAATGTTTTATTTAAGTTTTTTATAAGTGTTATTTACTGTTTGGCGTAGTTTTTTAGCACTTCATACGCCTCCTCAATGCCGAGTTCTCCCGCTTTCGAGATGTCAAGGCAACCCTTGCGGGTATCTTTCATATAAATCTGTATCAAGCCACGATTGTAGTACGCCTCGGCAAAGTGAGGATTTAACTCGATAGCCTTCGAGTAGTCCTCGTATGCCTCCGGCAACTTGCCCGACAGAGCATAGAGGTTTGCACGGTTGTAGTAGGCGTAAGCGAAGCCCGAATGGAGCTTTATCGCCTTTGTCAAGTCGGCAATCGCCTCGTCATAGTTGTATGTGCGTGTAGGGCGATTGTGCAACTGACGAGCAGGGTCCGACTCAATCGAAATTCGCTGATAGGCGTTGTCAATCGAGGATATAAAGTCAATCATCTCCGCCTGTGTAGCGGCACGATTGAGGTAAACAAACGGATTAGTTGGCAAAGCCTGAATGGCTGCTGTATAGGTATTTACAGCGTTTGTATATTGCTTAACCAACGACTCCGAAATGGCGAGTTGGAACAACTGCCCAAATGTTGCAGCATCGGCTGTTACACTATGTTTCAATCGGCGATTTATAGCCACAAGCGAGTCGGGCAGAATATTGCTCTCTCGGCACGAAATGGCAAGTAGAGGGTTGTCGAGTTGCTTGATAAAGTCTTCGGCTCGTTGCGAATGGAACTTGCGTGCCGTAGCGGTCTGTTCGGTCGAGTCCTGCGTAAATGTAAACTTGAAGAGTGGCAACAGAGCCATCTTCTCGTCATTTGTACGGCGTGAAGTGATGCGCTCGAACGATGAGCCTGCCAATTTGCTCTCGAACGACAACAACTTATCGAAACGGCGTGTTGTGTCGGCATAAATCGAATATGTCGTGTCGTTCAGACGCGATTTGTACTCCGCAATTTTGCGCTCGGCAATCTGTTTGTCGCTGCGAGAGCCTTTGTAGTCGCGCAACAGGTGTCGCAGATAACTACGACCAAGATAGGCATTTGCAAAGTCGGGGTAGAGCTCTATCGCCTTGGTGTAGTCGCTCTTTGCTCGCTCAATCTCGCCAAGTTGCTGATAGAGTAGTGCGCGATTATAATAGACCAGAACATTGTCGGGCGAATACTGCGCTACCTTGTTGTAATCTTCGAGCGCACGGTTATAATCGCCTATGCGACTGCGAATTATGGCTCGATTGAAGTAGGTTATCGAACTTGTTGAGTCGAGCTGAATTACACGGTCGAGGTCCGCAAGCGACTGCATCGGGCGATTGGTTTCGTTATAGACCAAAGCACGATTGAAAAAGGACATCGCCAACATCGAATCGCACTTTACCGCCATATCGAAATCTTTTTCGGCTTCGGCAAAGCGATTTTGTTGCATCAGCAGCACGCCTCGGCGATTATACCCGAATGGGCTCTCTCGGTTGGTGCGAATACCGAGGTCGAAATCGGCATACGCTCGCACGGTATCTTTGAGGTAGAGGTGGCAAACGCCTCGATTTATGTAGGCATCGGCAACCTTCTTCTCATAGCGTATAAAGTTGTCAAAATCCTCGATAGCCTCTTTGAATTGCTGATTCAGCAGACGGGTAACACCTCGTGAATAGTATGGATTTGGGAGGTCGGGGCGCAACTCTATCGCCTCGCGGAAATCCGAAAGTGCATCGTCATAATTTCCTAAACGAGAACGAGTTATGGCACGGTATGTAAAGGCGGTTGTAAATACGGGATTTTTCTCTATTGCCTCCGTAAAGTCCGCCTCGGCACCGAGCAAATCGTCAAGGTTGTATTTGGCAATTCCTCGCAGAAAATAGCCCTCGTAGGCATCTTCATCAAAGCGCAACAGCACATTTAGCGTGCGTATCGCCTCCTTGAAGTCGTTATCCATCATCTGACGGCGACCGATATAGAAGAAGTAGTCACGATTGTACTGCGCCACAACCGAAGTAGTGGCGAACAACACAAACAATATCGCAATTACTACTTTACGCATCAAAAAAGTTTTCAGTTTAGTTGTCGTTGTATCCGAAGCGTGTGAGTTGGCGGTCGTTGTTGCGCCAATCGTCATTCACCTTGACAAAGAGTTGCAGGAATACCTTTTTGCCGAGGAACGCTTCGATATCGGCACGAGCCTGCTGTCCCACCTTTTTGAGTCGCTCGCCCTTATGACCGATAACGATGCCCTTCTGCGAGTTGCGTGCCACATATATCGTTGCCGAGATGCGGTCGATGGTCGGCTCTTCCTTGTAGGAGTCAATCTCAATTTCGCAGCAGTAGGGTATCTCCTTGTCGTAGTTTAATAAAATCTTCTCACGGATAATCTCCGATGCGAAGAAACGCAAAGTCTTGTCGGTTAGAGTATCCTTCGGATAGTAGGGCTCGCCCTCGGGCAGTCGCTCCAAAATTGCACCGAAGATAGCCTCGATATTGAACTGCTCCTTTGCCGATGCAGGAACAATCATTGCCTCGGGCAAACGCTCGTGCCACTCGGCAACGATTTTTTCGAGCTTCTCCTGCGTGGTAAGGTCTATTTTGTTGATAACCACGATTGTCGGAATTGCGCTTACGGCAATCTTCTCGATAATATCGGCGTTGCGCTCGCTCTGCTCCTCGACCGTATCGGTAACATAGAGAATCACATCGGCATCGCTCACTGCGCCACGCACAAAATTCATCATCGACTCCTGTAACTTGTATGCAGGCTTCAAGATTCCGGGCGTATCGGAGTAGACGATTTGGAAATCATCGCCATTTACGATACCCATAATGCGATGGCGTGTGGTCTGTGCCTTCGATGTTATGATAGACAACTTCTCGCCCACAAGGGCATTCATCAGTGTCGATTTGCCGACATTCGGATTACCGATAATATTTACAAAACCGCTTTTATGCATCTTCGTTCATATTTTTGCGTGCAAAAATACGAATTAAAATTGATAATTGACAATTGACAGTTGACAATTAAAGGTATTTTTGTGATTTTGAAAATAAATTTCTAAATTTGCGATACATAATTACGCAGAAAGTGTAAGTTTATTCTCGGTTTGCGAATGTAGGAAGTTCGTTTTTACAATGAGGATAGGCTGCATCATCTTTCGTCATACCATCAGGTATGGCGTGGTGTTGTTGCTTATTTTAATTGTAAAGGTCTCCTACAACCTGCAAACCTAAAATAAGTCTTCAATCCCACGCTTTCTTTTTTATATTAACGCCTTATTCGGGGTTGGTGGGCAAACAAAAACTTACTAAAATGAAGAAAATTCTTCTTTTTTCACTAATTGCATTACTTGTTAGCTGTGTTGATTATACAGACGACATCAATGCGATTGATGAACGCCTCGATGCGTTAGAGCAATCTGTGCCTTCTATCGATGAGCAGATTGCAGCAATTCAGACCTCTATTAAGGCTCTCAAAGAGGTTGATGAGTCGTTAGACGAGAGTATCAAAGCCCTCGAAGCGAACGATGAAGCTACTGCCGAGGAGATTGCCGCATTGCAAGATGCAGACGCAGCTATCGAGGCTAAAATCGAGGAGTTGAAAAAGTATGTTGATGACGCCATCAAATCGACCAAAGATTGGGTATCCGCAACATTTGCCACTTTGGAGCAACTCAACGCCTTGTCGAGCGAGGTCGCAGCCCTCAAATCGTTTGTTGATGCAAACAAAACTGAGGCTGCCGCAAATCTTGCAACCGCTATCACAAATCTCGAAACCTCGCTCAAAGCGTGGATAGGCGAGCAGTTGTCGAATTACTACACTATTGCCGAAATGGATGCAAAAATCGCAAATCTTGAAAAGGCAATTGCCGATGGCGACAGCGCATTGCAACAGCAACTCAACGAGTTGAAATCGCAACTTGAATCTGCTAAGCAAGAAATAACCGAAGCGTACAAAACCGCCATTGCAGAGGCTATTACTAATAATAATGGCGTTATAGATGAAAAAATTGCAGCTGAAATTGCAATAGTAAACGAGCGAATAACAGCATTGGAAAATCGACTTAACACCCTCGAGGAGCGTATTTCAGCAGTGGAAGATGCTATTGAACAGATTAAAGCACTTGATATAACATTCGACAATGCCGACAATCTCGCTTGTAAAGCTGGCGCAAGCGTAGAGGTCTCTTACACCATTACGGGTGGCGACAGTCAAACAACTATTGAGGCTTGGGGCGATGGTGGTTGGAGCGCCGATGTCATTGCCGAAAGTACCACAGCAGGCAAGGTTAAAGTTACCGCACCGAGTGAGATTTCTAAGAGGGGAAAAGTTGCTGTACTCGCAACATCAGGTGCTGGTGGTGTGGCTATGAAAACGCTCTACTTCGATAAGGGTATTTTGACTGATATTCTTGATACTTACGAGGTTGATTGGGAGGCTTGCACACTTAAAGTTACGCTTAAAACTAACCTTAACTACATTGTAAGTATCCCTACCGAAGCGCAAAGTTGGATAGCGGTTGCCGACACTCGTGCAACGCTACGCACCGAAACACTTACATTTACCATTGCCGAGAACCCCGAAGATATGCCCGTTCGTTCGGCTACTATAAATCTTATTAGTGAGTGTGGCGATGTGTTGCAGAGTTTCGAGATTATTCAAAACTACCAGCCTTCGAGTGCACCTATTGAGTTTGCTGATGCAAATGTTAAAAAGGTTTGTGTGGAGAAGTTTGACCTCAATGGCGATGGAGAACTATCGTATATGGAAGCATCAAAAGTCAAAACTTTACCCTATCATTTTTTTGGCGACTATGCAACAGCTGTAACCTCTTTTGATGAGTTGCAATATTTTGTAAGACTTATTTCGATTGAAGGTTTTGCCTTTTATGATTGCAGTTCACTGATAAATATCAAGATTCCCAATAGTGTTACATCTATAGGTCAAGCATCTTTTTATGGTTGTGAAAACCTTGTAGATATAGTCATTCCAGAGAAAGTAAGCTCAATTGAAAGGGCAACATTTTTAGCTTGTAACAATCTTGTTAGTGTTACAATTCCCGATAGCGTCACTTCGATTGGTACAGAGGCATTTGGGTATTGTCATAAACTTAATGATATCAATATTCCCCACAGTATTATCTCTATTGGAAGTATCGCATTTCGAGGCTGTGCTATTGAGAATATTGCTATCCCGGAAGGGGTTACAGTTATTAGAAATTTAACATTTTATGAATGTAAGACTCTATTAAATGTGGTTATTCCAAAGAGTGTTATTTCTATTGAGAAACAAGCATTTTATGCTTGCTCAAACTTGACGACAGTTTGTTGTAAAGCAACAACGCCACCTCTCCTTGGAAAAGATGTATTTAAGCACAATGCTTATACGGGAAATGGTTATGAAAGTGTTAATGTTGGTTGTAAAATTTATGTGCCACGCAATTCGGTAGAGGCGTATAAGGCTGCCGATGGTTGGAGCGACTATGCTGCCTATATCGAAGGCGACGACTTCTAAACAGAAAGCAGTGCATTTTAATAACGGCAAGTAAGGGCTGTTATCGGCCAGTAAGGGCTAGTAAGGGTATGCGCTCCTCTTTACTAGCCGTTACTAGCCGTTAACTACCCTTAATCTGTTGCGCCGTGACAACGTTCGGAGTCTGCATAACGGACAGCACCCTCCGCAGAAAAAAACTCTGCGGAGGGTTTGTTTTTTTTTGAGGGGGCGCAGGTTTTTGTGGCATTGAATGGCATTCGGGCTTTCAGCCCTTAATGGCATAGAATGACACTCAATGACAGCGCAGTCTGCGACTGCTTAATGACAAAAAAATCGCTGAGCATAGAAAAATTGCTCAGCGATACCTTTAATTGTCACCGCTGCGATTAAGCCGAGCGCAGAGGCTGCTTGCAGACTTTGCCGAGGCGGAGCAGTGAAGACCGAAGGTCAATTCTCAATTATCAATTGTCAATTTGATAAGAAAAGCAACCCGAAGGCCGCTTTTCTTATCATCTTATCTTCTCATCATTCCCATCATATTGCGAGGAATCTTCATCTTGCCACTCGTTACCATCTTCATCATCTTGCGCATATCCTCGAACTGCTTAATCAGGCGATTAACCTCCGCCATCGAAGTTCCCGAGCCCTTCGCAATACGCTCACGGCGGCGAGCATTCAGAATTTCGGGTTTCTCACGCTCCAACGGTGTCATCGAGCCGATAATCGCCTCGGTATGCTTGAAGACATCATCGCCAATCTCCACATCACGCAACATCTTTCCCATACCCGGAATCATCGAGGCAACATCTTTGAGGTTACCCATCTTCTTCACCTGGTCAATCTGCGAGAGGAAGTCGTTGAAGTCGAACTTGTTGGTCATCACCTTCTTGGTCAGACGGCGAGCAGCCTCCTCATCGTACTGCTGCTGCGCACGCTCTACGAGCGAAACGACATCGCCCATACCCAAAATACGGTCCGCCATACGCTCGGGGTGGAAGACCTGCAAAGCGTCCATCTTCTCGCCACTCGAAATAAACTTCAACGGCTTATTTACCACCGAACGAATCGAAATCGCAGCACCACCACGGGTATCGCCATCGAGCTTGGTCAAAACTACGCCATCGAAATCGAGGCGGTCGTTGAACTCACGAGCGGTATTTACAGCGTCTTGACCGGTCATCGAATCGACCACAAAGAGCGTTTCGCAAGGGTTTACGGTCTGCTTAATCGTGGTAATCTCCTGCATCATCGCTTCATCGACTGCCAAACGACCTGCGGTATCGACAATAACTACGTTGTAGCTGTTCTGACGAGCATATTTAATCGCATTCTCGGCAATCTCGACAGGGTCTTGGTTGCCCTCCTCGGTATATACCGGCACGCCAGTCTGCTCGCCCAAAATTTTCAGCTGGTCGATAGCGGCAGGACGATAGACATCGCCCGCAACGAGCAATACCTGACGGCCTTTTTTGCTCTTTATAAACGATGCAAGTTTTCCCGAGAAGGTTGTCTTACCCGAACCCTGCAAACCAGCAATAAGAATTACGGCAGGGGTGCCTTCGAGCTTGATATCGGTAGCCTCACCACCCATCAGCGCAGCCAACTCGTCACGCACAATCTTGGTCATCATCTGACCGGGCGATACCGCTGTGAGGACATTCTGACCGAGAGCCTTCTGCTTAACCTCATCAGTGAACTGCTTGGCAACCTTGTAGTTAACATCGGCATCAATCAGCGCACGGCGAATCTCTTTGAGCGACTCGGCAACATTTATCTCGGTAATGCGACCTTGACCTTTCAGGATTTTGAACGACCGTTCGAGGCGGTCAGTAAGTTTTTCAAACATATATATTTTTGTTTATTTTCTATAATTGCATAATTGCGCTGCGAAGGTACGAAAAATATCTATTTTACGCAAACCTCGCTCCGTTATCCCAATTTTGCCATGAATTTCTCGCGATTTACAATAAAGCGGGTGTGCGTTCCTTCGCCGATGATACTAACCTCGTCACGGGCTGCGATATTAAACTTTAATTCACGCCCGTTAATCTCTGTAAGTACGGCAGTTGCGGTGATTATCTCACCTACTTTTGTAGCTTTGGAATGTTCGATATTCAGAGCCGTTCCGACAGTTGTATTTCCCTCCTCCAAGTGGGGTGCTACTGCCATCATTGCGGCATTCTCCATCAAGGCACACATTGCAGGCGTAGCCAATACTGCCAAGTCGCCCGAACCGATATATTCTGCCGTAACCTCCGGCGTTACACGCATTGTTGCGGTAAATGATAATCCCTCCTTCATATTATATTTAGCTTTTAGCCATTGGCTTGTTTCAAATTGACAATTGACGAATTGACAATTGACAATTAATTGTATTTTTTGTTTAGACCTACGGCGCAATTTTACATCTCTCGTCTCTCGTCTTTCGTCTCTCGTCTAATTTTTTTCTGCCACAAAAATAATGAAATTTTCCGCCAAATCGTTATATTTGCGGAAAGAATTATGAAAAACAGGATGGTCATATTGCTGTTGTTACTGTCGTTTGTTGCGCCGAGCGTGTCGGCACAACGGTGGGGACGTGGTTTCTATCGCCAAGAATGGGCGGTGGAGAATGGCGACTCGATACCTCATATCCATATTCTTCCAATTCGCAAATATGCCCGCAAACCCGATATGCGCCGTTATCAGCGACTTATACGCCAAGTGAAGAAGTGCTATCCGTTGGCAAAGCAGGCACGCGCAGAGATGGAGCGTATGGAGCGACAACTGCTTGCTGTAAAGGATAAGAAAGAGCAAGAAAAACTCGCAAAGCAGTTGCAAAAACAACTTATCAAGCAATATACGCCCGTGATTTTGAAGATGACAATTTCGGAGGGTAAGGTGTTGCTGAAACTTATCGATAGAGAAACAGAACAAACGGCATATCAGATAATTAAAGATTTTCGTGGAGGCTTTGTTGCGGGCTTTTGGCAGATGTTTGCCAAGATGTTTGGTAACAACCTCAAACTCGACTATCAACCCGAAAAGCGCGATAAACTCCTCGAACAGATTGTGACCTATTACGAAATGGGGTGGCTGTAAAATCGTTCTGCTTGACTCTTTTTGCACGAGTCAGCGGATAGCAAAATGCTCACATAGGCTTACTATGCTCCGCTTTTGCTCCCTTGCCTCGCACAAAAATAGTTCAAGCATATTCGATTTTCCTATCAACCAGAAAGCGGAGTCGTATATCGCTCAACACAACAAAAGGAGGACTAAATCCTCCTTTTGTTGTGTTGAGCTGCCGGGACTCGAACCCAGAACGACAGAACCAAAATCTGCTGTGTTACCATTACACCACAGCTCAATCCGTTGCTCGTAAGCGGTGGCAAAGGTACAACAAAAATTTAGAATTAAAAATTAAAAATTAAAAATTTGATAAAAAATATATATTATTCTTTTAATTGTCAATTATCAATTGTCACTTAAATTCCTTGTGCGCCACCTTACTTGCCGTTATAAATTGCACCGTTTTCCGTTTAGAAGTCGTAACAGACAATATAGTCCGCATACTCATTCCAGCCGTTAGCGGTTTTATATACTTCAATCGAAGCTGTCGGCACATAAATCTGACGGTGCGAACTCGTACTATAAAACATATAACCACCGCCAGATGGGGGAGTTGTCGGTTTACAATATACCTTTGTTAGCGAAGTGCAATTAGAAAATGCCCAATCTCCAATCGAAGTAATGCTATTAGGAATTGTAACAACCGTCAGCGACTCGCAAGTATTAAATGCGTAATTTCCAATACTAGCGACACTATTACCAATTGTTACACTTGAAAGCGATACACAGTTGTTAAATGCGTGATTTCCAATGCTAATAACACTATCAGAAATTATTGCAGTTATCAGAGATGTACATTCAAAAAATACGGTATTTCCAATTGAGGTTACACCATTTCCCATTGTTATACTTTGTAGCGTATTGCAATTGTAGAACGCATAGTCCCCAATCGAAGTAACATCACCGTCAAACTTAATAACGCCTTTTCCATTCTCATAGGTATTCGACACGATATTCGCACCAAACGTAGCAAGTGCAGTTGCATAGTTATTTCCATCTCCATAGTATGGTGTTACAATTGCTCCATCTGATGAGGTGTACCAAATTTCATTATTTGCAGGTGATACAAGAGCCGCTTCGCCTTTTTCAAAATCGTATCCCGCAATATATGAAGCGTACTCTTTCCAATGCGTCTTTACCATATATGTACATATCGATGCCATAGGCACATAAATTTTAGGGCCCGAAGCATTAGCGTAAAACATACTGCGACCTCCTGTCGGTGGAGTAGTTGCCTTACAATACACCTCTTTTAGTGAGGTGCAGCAATCGAACGCACAGTCTTCAATCGAAGTAATACCGTTGCCAATAGTAACTCTTTTCAGCGACTTCAGATCATAAAATGCAGAATTTCCAATCCTAATAACTCCATTACCAATTTTCACATCCTCTAAAGAATTACAACCTTCGAATGCACCATTGTCAACTGATGTGACACTATCAGGGATTGTAATGCTGGTAAGCGAGGAGCAACTATCAAATGCTGCTGCTTCTATCGAAGTGACGCTGTCAGGAATCGTGATAGTTGTCAGCGAAGTACAACTAGAAAACGCATATCTTCCAATAGATGTTACATCGTTAGGGATTGTGTAATGTGTTAGCCCACAGCCAATAGCAAATGATTCTAATACCCCATTATCTATTAGACAACAACCGTCAGATGATGCAAATTTTCCATAGAAAGCTTTTAACGAAGGACAACAATCGAGCGCATACTCATCAATTTCAATAACACCATTAGGTATTGTAATACTTGTCAGCGACATACATTCTTCAAATGCTCCATTGCAAATCTTTGTAACAACGCTATCAAACCTAATAATACCCTTGCCATTTTCATATGTATGGGACACGATAGTAGCACCAAATGCATCTATTTGTTCATCTTCCTCTATACCAAGTTCTACAATCTGTCCATCTGTCGAGGTGTACCAAATTTCGTTATTAGCAGGCATTGGCGTACCTGGATTTATTGTCGCAACGCCCTCGTAAACATTGTCATCGAGACTCCACTCTTTGATGCTGAAACTTGCAACTAATCCATTACTGGGCGCAGAGATTGTTACCTCAATCTTATGTTGAGTTCCCGCCGTAAAGGTTATATCGGTGGCAAATGAATACTCTTTACCGTTAATTTTTACCGAAACGAGATTTGTGTCACTACTAACGGTCTGAGGAACTATCATTGCACGATAGTACGCTCCAGTGTTCCAAGGTGTAATCTCAGTTGCGCTACCCGTTGCCGTTGCAATACCGGTTGCAAGGTTGATGGTTGCAGAGTTCTTGATATTGCAAATTTTAACCTCGACATCTGCTGCTGCAAGTTCTGCTGCGGAGTAGCCATCGCCAGCCTTAATATATACCAAAGCATTGCTCAAAAGATGCTCTGTGGTAATTGTTACCGCACTCTTCGTAGGAGCAACGCCTGCGCATTTTCCCCACAAAAAGTCACTCGCCCAATAATCAGCCTCTGCGCTTTGGTCAGTATTAACGCTAAATGGGTATGCCGAAACATCGGTTGGGTTACCGTATGGATAGTAAGCATAAAAATCTGCTTTGGTAGATGCATCTTTCCAATACAACTCCTCATCTGCTCTCCAATCGGTTGAAAGAGTAAAACAAGCATTGTTTACATGGTTCTCGGTAGATGTTAAAGTTCCTGCCGTAGAGCCATTGTAATTTACCACATAGAGCCCGACCTGATCGCTACTCTCGAAAGCTGTGTCATTGGCACGAGACTTCTCAAAGTTGATTTTAATTGGCAATCGGTCCACAAGTTGCTCGTCTTGTGATGCATCATTCGTACAACCAATCAATAGAGCCACCAATGCAAATAGTGAAAATCTTTTCATTGTTGAAATAAGTTTTTTGCCCACCAACCCCGAATAAGGCAGTTATATAAAATAAAGAAAGTGTGAGGTTGATTTTCGTCTATCTATGTGACGGTTGTGGAATGACCTAAACTGAAATAAACGAAGCATTACCTCACACCTGAATAGTATGAGGTACGCAGAAAAGCGTATAGCCACATAACTATACAAGAAATGAGTGCTATTCGTCTGCCCATCAGTTTGCTGAAAACTTCCACATTTTCACATAAGGACAAAAGCGAAAAACACTTTCTATATGTCTGCAATCCAACGGACTGCGTTACAAAAGTAGAAACTTTTTCTGAAAAGTGCAAAAAAATCAGCCAATGGCCAATGGTTAAAGGCTAATGGCTCACGAAAATCTGCAAGGTTGAAAAATTGTTAATAAGTGAAATGGTCGCTATACCTCCTATTATTATAGGAAAGTGTAATTTTGTAAGCGTAAAAAAGTGAGAACTCACAAAATTGCATAGGAAGACTCAAAACATTATATAAAATGAAAAAAGTAGATGTAATTCTCGGTCTCCAATGGGGTGACGAGGGTAAAGGCAAGGTTGTCGATGTATTGACTCCTAACTATCAGGCTGTTGCTCGTTTTCAGGGCGGTCCAAACGCAGGTCACTCGCTGAAATTTGAGGGCAAAAGTTTCGTTTTGCACACCGTTCCTTCGGGTATTTTCCGTGACGGCTCAATCAACATTATCGGTAATGGTGTGGTGATTGACCCTGTAATTCTCGCAGAGGAGGTTGCCGACATCGAGAAGATGGGCGTAGATGTAACCGAGCGTATGGTTATCTCGAAGCGCGCACACCTTATTCTCCCAACCCACCGCATGCTCGATGCTGCGAGCGAGGCTGCAAAGGGTAAGACCAAAATCGGCTCGACATTGAAGGGTATTGGTCCTACTTATATGGATAAAACAGGTCGTAACGGCTTGCGTGTAGGCGATATTTTGATGCCTGACTTCGAGGAGCGTTACAACCGCTTGAAGGCAAAGCACGAGGAGATGCTTCGCCAATATGCTTACTCTTACGACATCACCGCATACGAGCAGGAGTGGTTCAAGGGTATCGAGGTTATCCGCAAATTTAACCTTGTAGATAGTGAGCAGATGGTAAATGAGGCACTCAAAAACGATACCGCTGTTTTGGCGGAGGGCGCACAGGGCTCGTTGCTCGATATAGACTTCGGAACATACCCTTATGTAACATCTTCCAACACGCTCTGCTCGGGCGTATGTAGCGGTTTGGGCGTTGCGCCAACCCGCATCGGTAACGTTTACGGTATCTTCAAGGCTTACTGCACACGCGTAGGTAGTGGTCCGTTCCCAACAGAGTTATTCGATACTACGGGCGAGACTTTGCGCCAGATTGGTAACGAGTTCGGTGCTACAACAGGTCGTCCTCGCCGTTGCGGTTGGTTGGACTTGGTAGCGTTGAAATATACCGTTATGATGAACGGTGTAACCGAGTTAATTATGATGAAGAGCGATGTTTTGAACGAGTTTGCTACTATCAAAGTCGCTGTTGGTTACGAATTAGACGGCAAGCAGTTGGACTACTTCCCATACGAGTGCACAGACGACATCGTACCTATCTACAAGGAGTTCAAGGGTTGGAACTGCGACATCTGCAATGTTCGCAATTACGAAGATTTCCCTGCTGAATTTAAGGAGTATGTAGAGTTTATTGAGAAGGAGACAGGTGTGCCTGTAAAGATTATCTCGGTAGGTCCTGACCGTGCAGAGACTATTGTACGATAAGTAGATAAAACCTTAAAATATTTCGACAAAATGAAGATTGGAACTCCGCTTACGAAGGTGGCAAAAAAGGCTCTTCTTTGTGGCTCGGGAGAGTTGGGCAAAGAGGTTGCGCTCGAACTGCAACGATTTGGTGTAGAGGTTATTGCACTTGACCGCTACGAGAATGCTCCTGCTATGCAGGTGGCACATCGCAGTTATGTACTCTCAATGCTTGACGGAGAGCGTTTGCGCAAAATTATCGAAACGGAGAAGCCTGATATTATTATTCCGGAGGTGGAGGCTATTGCAACCCCGGTGCTTGTAGAACTCGAAAAAGAGGGCTACAAGGTTGCTCCGACAGCAAAGGCAGTGTGGCTTACCATGAATCGTGAAGGTATTCGCCGTTTGGCTGCCGAGGAGTGTGGTTTGAAAACCGCAAATTATCGTTTTGCCGACACTCGCGAGGAGTTCGAAAGTGCTGTGACAGAGATTGGTGTCCCTTGCGTTGTGAAGCCGATTATGAGTTCGTCAGGGCATGGTCAATCGACCATCAAATGCGAGACTGATATCGATAAGGCGTGGAAAATTGCGCAGGAGGGTGGTCGTGCCGGAGCAGGTCGTGTAATTGTGGAGAGTTTTGTCAATTTCGACTACGAAATTACACTTCTGACAGTGCGTCATATTGGCGGTACTACGCTGTTGGAGCCTATCGGTCATCATCAGGTTGATGGCGACTATCGTGAGTCGTGGCAACCACAGCCAATGAGTGAAAAGGCGAGAGAGAAAGCACATGAGGTAGCGCGTACAATTACCGATGCCTTAGGAGGTTACGGAATCTTTGGTGTCGAGATGTTTATCAAGGGTGACGAGGTTATTTTTAGTGAAGTTTCGCCTCGTCCGCACGATACCGGAATGGTAACAATGGCATCGCAGGATTTGTCGGAGTTTGCACTCCACGCTCGTGCGGTTCTCGGTTTACCAATTCCGGCTGTTCGTTTTATTGCGCCGAGTGCTTCGAAGGCGATTGTTGTGGAGGGCGATACCGACAAGGTCGAGTTCGAGAATATCGAAAAAGTCCTCGAAGAGGAGGGTGTGCAGATTAGACTCTTCGGCAAGCCTGAGGTCGTTGGACATCGCCGCTTCGGTGTAATTTTGGCTACGGGAGTGTCAGTTGAAGATGCCTTGTCAAAGGCTGAAAGGGCATACGCAAAACTCGGAGTGAAGATTTTGCCGAGATAATTGCAAGTTTTAGGATAATTTACTTTGTAAATTGGTGCAAAAATATTATCTTTGCACCTAAATAAAGGATAGGGTAATGAAACGATTTACTTTACTTAATGATAAGTCGTGCCCGACAACGGGCTATGAGAGCGCACAAGTCGCCCCACAGCCGTTGTTGTCAAATTGTCGTTACAACTATTCTATTACTATTTTGACACATTAACTATTATCGGGCGACCTATTTGGTCGCCTGTTTTGTAAAAATTAGTATGGCAAAGTTGCTTATAAAGGGTGGAACCGTAGTTGCCGAGGGGGTAAGTCGAAAGACCGATTTACTTGTTGCTGACGGAAAAATCGAAGCAATAGGGGAATCGCTTACGGCTGATGAAACGACCGAAGTATTTGATGCAGAGGGTTGTATCGTAACATACGGTTTGGCAGATGTTCACGTTCATCTGCGAGAGCCCGGCTACTCTGTTAAGGAGACCATCGCTACGGGAACTCGTGCTGCTGCTCGTGGCGGAGTAACAACAGTCTGCTCGATGCCTAACCTTCAACCTGCGCCCGATGCGCCTGAAACTATCGCAGTTCAGCAACAGATGATTGATGAGCAGTCGGTAATTGAGGTGCGACCTTTTGCGACCATCTCCAAGGGGCGTGAAAGACGAGAGCTGGCGGAGATTGAGGCTTTGCGACCATTGTCGGTGGGTTATTCCGATGACGGAAACGGTATTCAAACCGAGGAGTTGATGCGCCAAGCGATGCAACGAATTGCTGCGGTAGATGGCATTATCGCAGCGCATTGCGAAGATGACTCGCTTTTGCACGCAGGATATATTCACGATGGTAAGTACGCCCGTCAGCACGGACACAAAGGTATCTGCTCGGAGAGCGAGTGGGGACCTATCCAGCGTGATGTAAAACTCGCCGAGGAGGAGGGTTGCCGCTACCATGTATGCCATATTTCGACAAAAGAGAGCGTTGAGATTATTCGTGAGGCAAAACAAAATTGTAGCCATATCTCTTGCGAAACTGCGCCACACTACCTCGTTTTGTGCGATGCAGACCTAAAAGAGGAGGGTCGCTTCAAGATGAATCCCCCATTGCGTGCATCGGAGGATAGAGCCGCACTTATTGAGGGTATAAAAGATGGAACAATAGAGGTTATTGCCACCGACCATGCGCCGCATACTGCTGAGGAAAAATCACGAGGTTTGAAGGGTAGTGCGATGGGTATCGTTGGTATCGAAACCTCATTTGCAATATGCTACACACACCTTGTACGCAAGGGGGTAATTACGATTGAAAAACTTATTGCGCTGATGTCCGAAAATCCTCGCCGCATATTCCGCTTGGGCGGAGCATTAAAAGTTGGCGAGAGGGCAGATATTGCAGTTTTTGATATTACAAAGCCATATACGATTGACACTAACGAGTTTTTATCGATGGGTAAGGCTACGCCATTTGAAGGCGAGGAGGTTTACGGACGATGCGTGCTGACACTTTTCAATGGCGAAAAGGTTTGGAGTGAAAACAAATAACAACAAAATATAGAACAATGAAACAACCCGACAAAAAATTAGTTTTGGAGAGCGGTCATGAGTTCTTGGGTTACGGTTTCGGCGCAGACACAAATGCAGTGTGCGAAATCGTATTCAATACCTCGATGGCCGGCTATCAGGAGATTTTATCGAATCCTGCCTGTACTAATCAGATTGTTGTGATGACCTATCCGACAATCGGCAACTATGGTATTACAGACGAGGATTTTGAGGCGAGAAACCTTACAATCGGAGGTTTGGTGGTGCGTGAGGAGTGCAAGACACCGAGCAACTTCCGCTATACAAAAACCATCTCGGAGTTGATGGAGGAGTACTCCATTCCGGGTATCAGCGGGGTAGATACCCGAATGCTTACCCGCATTATTCGTGATTCGAAGAGTTGCCGTGCAGCAATCGTCTCGGCAGATATGTCGAAGGAGGAGGCGTTGGCACTTATCGCTTCGACACCCGAGGACCACAACGCTGTGGAGCGAGTAAGTTGCAAGAAGCGTTGGTATTCCCGCACGCCTAATCACCGTTTCGATGTTGTGCTGGTTGATTGTGGCGCAAAATTAAACTTGGTGCGCATGCTCAATAAGCAGGGTTGCAATGTAGTTATCGTTCCGTTTAACACCTCGGCAGAGGAGATTTTGGCATTCAACCCTCACGGTATTCTCGTGTCGAATGGTCCGGGTGCACCGACAGATGTTCCTGCGGTTGTAGAGTTGATTAAGAAGTTGAAGGGTAAGTTGCCAATCTTCGGAGTAGGACTTGGTCACCAACTCATCGCCTTGGCATACGGTGCAGAGGTATCGCAGATTGAGGGCGTACATCGTGGCGGAGGTCACCCTGTTCGCAACTTGGCGAGTGGCAAAATCGAGATTACGGCACAAGGCTCACTCTACTTTATAGATGAGAAGTCATTGGGCGCAACCCCACTTGAAGTTACCCATCGCAGCGTAATTAACAACACCATCGAAGGTGTTGAGTGCAAGAAGGATAAGACCTTCTCGGTACAATACAATCCGGAGTCGGCTCCGGGAGCGCAAGACAGCGCATATCTTTTCGATAAATTCATTAAATTGATGGAGGAGAATCACAATGCCTAAGAGAACAGATATAAAGAAGGTTATGGTTATCGGCTCTGGTCCAATCGTTATTGGTCAGGCAGCCGAGTTCGACTATGCAGGCACACAGGCTTGTCTTGCACTCAAAGAGGAGGGTTACGAGGTTATCCTCGTGAACTCAAACCCTGCAACCATTATGACCGACACATTCATTGCGGATAAGGTCTATATGGAGCCTTTGAAGTTGGAGTATGTCGCAAAGATTATTCGCTACGAGCGACCAGACGCTATCGTTCCGGGCTTGGGAGGTCAGACAGGTCTGAACCTCGCCGTACAACTCGCAAAGAAGGGTGTTTTGGAGGAGTGCGGTGTTGAAATTCTCGGAACATCGTTCGAGAGTATCGAGCAGGCAGAGGATAGAGAGTTGTTCAAAGAGTTGTGTATATCGCTCGGAGAGCCCGTATTGCCTTCGGAGGTTGTGAATACCATTGAGGAGGCTGTCGAGGTTGCCAAAGAGATTGGTTATCCGTTGGTACTTCGCCCTGCATTTACACTCGGAGGTACTGGTGGTGGCTTCGTGGATAACGAGGAGGAGTTGCGTGAGTTGATGCGTAACGCCTTGGCTCTCTCGCCGGTACATCAGGTTTTGGTAGAGAAGAGTATCAAGGGCTATAAGGAGATTGAGTACGAGGTGATGCGTGACAAGAACGACACGGCTATCACCATCTGTAACATGGAGAATGTAGACCCTGTGGGTGTGCATACGGGCGACTCAATCGTAGTTGCTCCGTGTCAGACTTTGACCGACAAGGAGGCGCAGATGCTCCGTACCAGCGCATTGAAGATTATTCGTGCATTGAAGATTGAGGGTGGTTGTAATGTGCAGTTTGCATTGGACCCACTCTCGTTCAAATACTATATTATCGAGGTTAATCCACGAGTTTCACGCTCTTCGGCATTGGCATCAAAGGCGAGTGGTTTCCCAATCGCCCGAGTTACGGCGAAGGTGGCTGTGGGAATGACGCTCGATGAGATTATGCTCTCGAATGGTCCTGCTTGCTCGGAGCCTGCATTGGACTACATCGTAACAAAGATTGCTCGTTTCCCATTCGACAAGTTCAGCGAGGCATCGAACGAACTCGGTACGCAGATGAAGGCAACGGGCGAGGTTATGAGCATTGGTCGTACCATCGAGGAGAGTTTGTTGAAGGCAGTTCGCTCGCTCGAAACGGGAGTTTGCCACATCTACCACAAGAAGTTTGATGATATGGCAACTGCTGATATGTTGCAATATATCACTCGTGCTACCGATGACCGTATCTACGCTATTGCAGAGTTGTTGCGCCGAGGTGTAGACCGTTCGTTGATTTACGACCGCACGAAGATTGATATGTTCTTCTTGAAGAAGATGGATAATATCGTAAACTTCGAGCGAGAGGTTAAGGCTCACAAGGGCGACCGTGAGGTACTCTACGAGGCAAAGCGTATCGGCTTTGGCGATAAGTTTATCGGACAGTTGTGGGGTATGACCGAGTCGGAGGTGTTCGAGTTGCGTCAGGAGTTGGATATTAAGCCGGTATATAAGACTATCGACACTTGTGCAGGCGAGTATTCGGGCTATGTGCCATACTTCTATTCGACCTACGAGCAGGAGAATGAGTCGGTGGTTAGCGACCGCAAAAAGATTGTCGTACTTGGCTCTGGTCCTATCCGAATTGGTCAGGGCGTGGAGTTCGACTATTCGACCGTACACTCGATTTGGGCTATCCGTGAGGCTGGTTACGAGGCTATTATTATCAACAATAACCCTGAAACCGTTTCAACCGACTTTACCATTTCGGACAAGTTGTATTTTGAGCCACTTACAGTGGAGAATGTGATGAACATTATCCGTATGGAGCAGCCTGACGGCGTTATCGTGACACTTGGCGGTCAGACCGCTATCAACCTTGCGAAGCCGTTGTCGAAGATGGGCGTAAAGGTTGTTGGTACAGGCATTGAGGCTATTGACAACGCAGAGGATAGAAAACTCTTCGAGGCTATTATGCGCAAGGTCGGTATTCCGCAGCCAAAGGCAAAGGCTGTAACTGATATCGAGGATGGTGTTGCTGCGGCAAAGGAGATTGGCTACCCTGTATTGGTGCGCCCAAGTTTCGTGTTGGGTGGTCGTGCAATGCAGATTGTCGGCAACGAGCAGGCTTTGCGCCACTACTTGCACAATGCGGTAGAGGTGTCGGAGGATTCACCGGTATTGGTCGATAAGTACATTATGGGTAAGGAGGCAGAGGTTGATGCCATCTGCGATGCCGAGGGCAATGTCTTTATTCCGGGTATTATGGAGCATGTCGAGCATACGGGAGTCCACTCGGGCGACTCGATTAGCGTCTATCCATCTTTCTCGTTGAGCGCAGCCGTTAAGGAGAAGATGATTGACTACACCGTACGCCTTGGTCGTGCTATCGGCATTGTAGGTCTTTACAATATACAGTTTATTGTTGATTCGGAGGAGAAGGTTTATGTGATTGAGGTAAACCCTCGTTCTTCGCGTACAGTGCCATTCCTCTCGAAGTCTACAAATGTACCAATGGCAAAGATTGCAACTCGCGTAATGTTGGGCGAGTCGTTGCCTTCGCAGGGCATAACAAAAGTTTATGGGGATGAGCGCAAGCGTCACTTTGTGAAGGCTCCTGCATTCTCGTTTGCAAAGATTAAGGGTGTAGATTCGTACCTCTCGCCTGAAATGAAATCTACGGGTGAGGCTATCGGCTACGATGATTCGCTTACTCGTGCATTGTACAAGTCGTTGCAGGCTTCGGGTATGACAATCGTGAACTACGGTACTATCTTCGCAACTATTGCCGACAAGGACAAGGAGGCTGCATTGCCATTGATTCGCCGCTTCTACAACCTCGGTTTCAATATCGAGGCTACGGCAGGTACAGCATCGTTCCTTCGTGAGCATGGTATTCGCACACGATTGTTGCGCAAAATCAGCGATGGTAGCGATGATATTATAAAGAGTCTTGCGAAGGGACATGTAAGTTATGTAATCAACACTATTGATGTAAATCAGCATAATACACGCCTTGACGGCTACGATATTCGTAACGCTGCGGTAGAGAACAATGTGTCGATTATTACGGCACTCGAAACAGTTAGTGCATTGCTCGATGTATTGGAGGAGATTACTCTCGGAGTTTCGACTATCGATGCCGAGTATAGAGCAAAATAGATTATAAACGATGCAGAGAGTTATATTAACCGTAACAAAGAACGAGGCTCTGACACCTCTCATCTACAAGATGCAACTTGCAGGTGATGTGTCGGGCGTTACTCGTGCCGGACAGTTTGTCGAGATTGCACTCGATGGCTTGTATCTGCGCCGACCAATCTCGGTTTGTAATTACGATGAGGGCGAATTGACTATCATATATAAAGTAGTAGGCAAGGGTACCGATTTGATGTCGCAGATGGCAGAGGGTACGCAGTTAGATGTACTTACAGGCTTGGGCAATGGCTTCGATACGGAGCATGAGTGCAAAAAACCGCTGCTCGTAGGCGGTGGAGTAGGCGTTCCGCCATTGTATCGTTTGACACGTGATTTGATTGCACGAGGCAAGGAGGTGACCGTAGTGCTTGGCTTTAATACCGAGTCGGAGATTTTCTACGCCGAGGAGTTCGAGGCGTTGGGTGCAAAGGTTATTCTTGCTACGGCTGATGGCTCGGTGGGCGTAAAGGGCTTCGTTACAGATGCAATTCGAGAAAGCGGGGTAGAGGCAGACTACTTCTACTCGTGCGGTCCATTGCCGATGTTAAAGGCGTTGTGTAACTCGCTCGAAATCAGCGGTGAAGTATCGCTCGAAGAGCGTATGGGTTGCGGTTTTGGTATCTGCATGGGTTGTTCGATTCATACAACAAAGGGGGCAAAGCGCGTCTGCAAAGATGGTCCCGTATTTAGGAAGGAGGAGGTCGTATGGTAAGAGATTTATCTGTTGAATTGTGCGGTGTTGCACTCGACAACCCCGTAATTCCTGCCAGCGGAACATTCGGCTTCGGCAAGGAGATGGCTGAGGTGTACGATATCAACATTCTCGGTTCTATCTCGTTCAAGGGCACTACTCGTGATGCCCGTTTCGGAAATCCGACACCTCGTATTGCCGAGTGTCCAAGCGGACTTATCAACTCGGTAGGTCTGCAAAATCCTGGCGTAGATGCAGTTATTGCACACGAACTGCCCGAACTCCGCAAGATTTTCCGCAAGCCTATTATCGCCAATATCAGCGGTTTTTCGATTGAGGAGTATGTGGAGTGCTGCTCGAAGTTGGACAAGGAGGAGCAGGTGGCAATTTTGGAGGTCAATATCTCCTGTCCGAATGTGCATAACGGAGGTATGGCGTTTGGTACATCGCCAGAGTCTGCGGCTGCGGTAACTCGTGCAGTTAAGGCGGTTACTACAAAGCCCGTATTTATCAAGTTGTCGCCAAATGTAACCGACATTGTCGCTATCGCAAAGGCGTGCGAAGAGGCTGGTGCTGATGGTATTACGCTGATTAACACCATGCTCGGTATGCGTATTGACATCGCCCGCAGAAAGCCCGTAATCGCCAACAAGATGGGAGGATTTTCGGGTGCTGCGATATTCCCGATAGCGGTACGAATGGTCTATCAGGTGGCTCACGCTGTTAAGATTCCTGTTATCGGTTGCGGTGGTGTGGCTACGGCGGAAGATGTTGTGGAGATGATGATGGCAGGTGCTACGGGCGTTCAGGTGGGTGCAGAAAACCTGCGTAACCCATACGCCTGCAAGGAGATTATCGAGGAGTTACCGTATGTTATGGAGCGCCTCGGCATCGAGAAATTAAGTGATATAATTGGAATAATTGAGTAAAACATAATAAGTTATGGCAAAAGATGTAATTATTGCGTGCGATTTCAGCAGCAAGGAGCAGACGCTCTCGTTCTTGGATAAGTTCACAGGTCGTAAACCTTTTGTAAAGATTGGTATGGAGTTGTTCTATGCCGAAGGACCTGCTATTGTGCGTGAGATTAAGGCTCGTGGACACAAAATTTTCCTCGACCTCAAATTGCACGATATTCCAAACACCGTACGTAAGGCAATGAACGTACTCTCACGCCTTGATGTCGATATGTGCAATGTTCACGCTGCGGGAACGGTGGACATGATGCGTGCAGGCTTGGAGGGTTTGACACGTGAGGACGGTACTCGTCCATTGTTGATTGCCGTAACACAACTCACCTCGACCAGCGAGGAGCGTATGCAGAAGGAGTTGCTTATTGATGCAACTATCAACGACTGCATCGCAAAGTATGCCGAGAATGCAAAGGAGGCAGGTCTTGACGGAGTAGTTTGCTCGCCACTCGAAGCATCGCTCGTGAAGGAGCGTTGTGGCAAGGAGTTCTTCACAATCACTCCGGGTGTGCGCTTTGCAGATAGTTCGAAAGACGACCAAGTGCGCATTATGACTCCTGCACAGGCTCGTGAGATTGGCTCGGACTACATTGTAGTAGGTCGCCCTATCACCGCTGCCGAAGACCCTGTGGCAGCATACGAGCGTTGCTGCAAAGAGTTCTTAAATGAGTAATAACGAATAAAAATATAAGACTATGGAGAAGAAGATTGCAAAAGAGTTACTTTCGATTAACGCAGTATTTTTGCGCCCAGAGCAACCATTTACTTGGGCAAGTGGCATCAAGAGCCCAATCTACTGCGACAACCGCCTTATCTTGACTGCACCACGTGTTCGTGAGCAGGTGGAGGCTGGTTTGGCAGAGTTGGTAAAGAAGCATTTTCCTGAGTGCGAGGTGTTGATGGGAACTTCGACCGCAGGTATTGCTCACGCTGCTATTGTGGCTACAATTCTCGATTTGCCAATGGGATATGTTCGTAGTGGTGCGAAGGACCACGGTCGTACAAACCGCATTGAGGGTAAGTTGGAGAAGGGACAGAAGGTTGTTGTTGTCGAGGATTTGATTTCGACAGGTGGCTCTTGTATCGAGGTTGTCGATGCCTTGCGTGAGGCAGGAGCAGATGTTTTGGGTATAGTGAGCATCTTTACCTACGGCATGAAGCGTGGTGTGGAGCGCATCGCCGAGGCTAATACCGTAAACTACTCACTCTCAAATCTCGATGCACTCGTAGAGGTTGCTGCCGAGGAGGGATATATCGCTTCGGAGTGGAAGGAGCGTATCCTCACATTCCGCAATAACCCAAGCGATGAGAGTTGGATTAAATAAACGGAAAACATTTTATTCTTACAACTATGAGACATTTAACTGACCCTACGGATTTAACCCGCAAAGAGACCGATGATATTGTCGCTCTGGCACTCGATATTATAGCAAACCGTCAGAAATATAGCGAGGTTTGCAAAGGCAAGAAGTTGGCTACGCTCTTCTACGAGCCTTCAACCCGTACCCGTTTGAGCTTTACCGCTGCAATGATGGAGTTGGGCGGTAATGTACTCGGCTTTTCCGATGCTAACTCTTCGTCTGTAAGCAAGGGCGAAACGGTGGAGGATACCGTTCGTGTAGTTGGTAACTTCGTGGATATTATCGCTATGCGCCACCATATTGAGGGTGCTCCACTCGATGCTTCGATGGTGTCGAAAGTGCCTATCATCAATGCTGGCGATGGTGCGCATGCTCACCCAACACAGACTCTGACCGACCTCTTGACGATGACTCGTGAGTTGGGACACTTGGATAACCTTACAATCGGCTTCTGTGGCGATTTGCTCTATGGTCGTACCGTTCATTCGCTTATTAAGGCGATGTCACGCTACGAGGGGACCAAGTTTGTGCTTATCGCTCCCGATTCGCTCCGTTTGCCCGACTATATCAAGCACGATGTGTGCGAGAAGAATGGCATAGAGTATCGTGAGGTATCTTCGCTCGAAGAGGTTATCGGAGAGTTGGATATCCTCTATATGACACGTGTTCAGCAGGAGCGTTTCTCGGATAAGGCGGAGTATGAGCGTGTGAAAGATTGCTATATCCTCGATGCCGAGAAGATGGCGTTGGCAAAGGAGAAGATGGCAGTTTTGCACCCACTCCCTCGTGTAAACGAGATTGCAAAGGAGGTTGATGCTGACCCTCGTGCAGCCTATTTCCGTCAGGTGGAGAATGGTAAGTTCGTGCGTATGGCACTGATGTACACACTGCTGAAGTGGAAAGAAGAGGGCGCAGAGCCGTTGCATAACCACGAAGGCGTGGAGGTTGAAGGCTTGACTTGCCCGAACAAGAAGTGCATCTGCAACAACGAGCCTGTGGATTATAAGTTCCAACTCTCGGAGGGTGGGGTATATCGTTGCCTCTACTGCTCGACAAAGGCAGAAGAGAGATAGTGAAGAGGTCTCTTCCTCTTGCGGGTGAGGAGTGAGGAGATAGGAGATAGGAGATAGGAGTGAGGAGTTGAAAACTTTCAGCGCACCCCATAAAGCGAACGGAGTGAGCGCCCCCAGTAAGGGCGGAACGCCCGCCCCCAGTAACCCCCAGAAAGGTTGCGCCGTGATGAGAGTAGGAGTCCGCACAACCGTAACACCGTAACAAGCGTAACATAACCGTAACAGCGTAACAAGGGGCGTGCCTATGTTACGGTGTTACGCTGTTACGCTGTTACGCTACGGTAGATATAGAACACCTCCGTTCTCAACTACAAGCCTTTTGGCTATCGCCCTCGCCACCTTCACACGGGCGTGGGCACGATTTATATTCTCACTCTCTACCAACTTGGTTATCATTATTTTGCGCTCAATACCATTCGGATAACCCTCTTGTATTATCCGCACGCAACTATTTACTTCGGTGGTCGCTTCACTCGACTCGTTAGGCATCTCACACTCTTCGGGTAAGCCACTCTCCGTAATATGGAATGCAAAGGGTGCAAACTCCTCGTTACGGCAGTATTGTGGCTCCACAACGGAACGCTCTCCAACCTTACGGACATATATCATTGTTTCGACCTTACGCTGCAAAGTCGAGCCTATATGTCCTCTCGCTTTGTCGCTATTGGGGTTGGTGTGTAGTACGCTCATTATATGGCAGCGATACTCCGTGGAGAGTGCCATAAATTCACCTACTACGGCATCACTCTCCTCGATGCAGTTGCTGTTATACATCAAGTCGCTAATGCCATCTACAACCACCAATCGTGGGTGGTAGTAGGCTATTGCGGCACGCAGTATGTTGAAACGCTCCTTCGGCTCTACCTCACGCAGAGTGAGCGTTTGCAACCTATCGAAGGGCGCAGTGTCATCTACGCCAGCCATACGATGTATGCGCTGAATAACTTTCAGCACATGGTTAGCCGACTGCTCGGTATCAACCCACAACACCGTAGTTTTGGGTGAGGGTGCAATACCGAAGCAGGCTGTACCGGGTGAGCGTAGGAGTGCGCCTACAAGAGCCGTACAGAGAAATGTTTTCTTGCTCTTGGCAGCACCTACGATAGCCGAGATATTGCCTTCGGAGGCTATGACCGAGCCGTAGTGCGAAATTATCGGTACGGGTTCGGGAATATTGGCTGACGCATCTATAAGGTGCGGTTTGATGGCGTTATAACGGCAGTTCTGCTCGATACGCTCACGCACCTCATCACTATTATACTTAGGTTTCAACTCCTCGTATAGTTCGCTTTTGGGCGATTGCGGTGAGGAGTCTGCGGGTGGCTTGCCCGAAGCGAATTCGAGCATCTCTTTGAGCGAAGTACCCAATAAAGGTGTACGGGTAGTATTCTCACTACCCTTATCAGTAATTGACATATTTTTAATAGATTAAAGGTTAATAAATAGGTCTTTGTGGCCAAAAGACAGTGCAAATATACAACACGAAAAAGCCCTTGTCAATATATATTTTTTAGAAAAAGTTACAAAGCGTAACAGCGTAACAGCGTAACATAGGCACGCCCCTTGTTACGGTGTTACGGTTTTGTTACGCTTGTTACGGTGTTACGGTTTTGTTACGGGTGTTACGGTTATGCGGACTCCGAGGGTTGTCAAGGCGCAGACTTTTCTGGGGGTTACTGGGGGCGGGCGTTCCGCCCTTACTGGGGGCGCTCACTCCGTTCGCTTTATGGGGTGCGCTGAAAGTTTTCTGCTACCCCGAACTCTGAGCGTGGTCACGGCGCAGACTTAAATGGCATGCGCTCGTTTCACTCGCTGAATGACAAGGAATGACATGCGCTCCCGTTGGTCGCTGAATGACAAGCGCTGGTTGCTGTTGTCAGTGCGCCCTGCTATTAAGCAGTCGTTAGACTGCGCTGTCATTCAATGCCATCTTATTGGCGCAACTCTCGTCTATCGTCTTGAATTATCGTTATTTTTTGAAATTTCTCTCGTCTCTCGTCTTTCGTCTCTCGTCTTTTTATTATCTTTGTGCCAAAGTTTGAAAAGATGGCAAGAAAGAAGGGACCTATGCCCCTGATTGAGGGGTTGGAGATAACGACTTTGGCAGCCGAGGGTAAGGCGATGGGGCACCACGAGGGGGTGGTGATTTTCGTGCCTATGACCATACCTGGCGATATTGTCGATGTACAGATTACCAAGCGACACCGCCGCTTTATGGAGGGCAGGGTAGTACGCTTTGTGCATAAGTCGGAAAATCGTGTAGAGCCAATCTGCAAGCACTTTGGTGTTTGCGGAGGTTGCAAGTGGCAAAATCTCCCATACCAAACACAACTCGACTACAAGACGCAGCAGGTGTGCGACCAACTTGTGCGTATCGGCAAACTCGATATTCCCGAAGTGCGCCCTTGTCTCGGCTCGGAGCAACAACTCTACTACCGCAATAAAATCGAGTACACCTTTGCCGATAAGCGTTGGCTCACCTACGAGGAGATTGCCGAGCAGGGCGATATTGCGCCAATGCCCGCACTCGGTTTCCATATTCCGAATATGTTTGACAAGATTCTCGATATCGAGGAGTGCCACTTGCAGGCTTCGCCATCGAACGAGATTCGCAACTTTATAAAGCAGTTCTGCATCGAAAACGGCTACTCGTTCCATAATGCTCGTGCGCATGAGGGTTTGATGCGTGGAATTATCCTCCGGACCGCCTCTACGGGCGATATTATGCTCACAATAATCTTCAACGAGAACGACAAGGAGCGCATCTCGGCGTTGTTTGATGCTGTTTTGAAGGAGTTTCCGCAGATTACATCGGCTGTATATTTCATCAACGAGAAGTGGAACGACTCTACGGGCGATTTAGTGCCTATCTGCTACGCTGGCAAGGACCATATTATGGAGGAGATGGAGGGCTTACAGTTTAAGGTAGGACCAAAATCGTTCTACCAAACCAACTCGAAGCAGGCATACGAACTCTATAAGGTTACTCGTGAGTTTGCCGATTTGAAGGAGGGCGATACCCTCTACGACCTCTACACGGGTACGGGAACGATTGCCAACTTCTGCGCAAAGCGTTGTAAGAAGGTTGTCGGCATCGAGTATGTGCCCGAAGCAATTGAGGATGCAAAAATCAACTCGGCAATCAACAAAATCGAGAATACGGTATTCTACGCAGGCGATATGAAGAAGGTCTTAAACAACGACTTTATCGCCAAGAACGGTCGCCCTGATGTGATTATTTTGGACCCTCCACGTGCAGGAGTTGATGAGCCTGTTATTGAGGTTATTCTGAACGCTGCACCCGAGCGAATTGTCTATGTTAGTTGCAACCCTGCAACTCAGGCACGAGATTTGGCATTGATGAGCGAAAAGTATCGTGTTGTAGCGGTGCAGCCTGTGGATATGTTCCCACACACTCACCATGTCGAAAATGTCGTAAAACTCGAAAAACGATGAACAGATTTATTCTATACTTGATAGGTCTATCCCTTGCCATAGTATCTTGTACAAAGGCAGAGCCAACTACACCCATTATATCTGTTACTCCCGAAGTGCTGAACTTCGAGGCAGAGGGTGGCTCGCAGAGGGTAACGGTTACCACAAATATCACATACGATATTTCGGAAAGTGCCGATTGGTTATCGTGCGAGAAGGGTAATGGTGAGATAAAGGTTGTTGTAGCCGCATCGACAGAGAAGAATCCTCGCCGTGCCAATATCTTGATATGGAATTTGGATTGCGACATAGCAAAGAGTATTCAGGTAATACAAGCAGCATATACTCAACCCATCAATATCGAAGGTTGGGCAGAGATGCCGGCAAAGGCTGAGAATGTAAATTGGGAGTATGGCTACCACGATAAGTTGCCATCGAACAACAAGTTGCGCAACTACTCATTCTGCTTTGACAAGGAGAAACATTGTGCTTTGTGGGTGGCGTATCCGTTGCACAAATGTTACATAGAGGGCGATGGTCATCGTACCGAAGATTGGGAGTACGACCCTTGCTGTATAGAGGATAAGTATGAGCCTAATTTAAAGTATTCGTACTACTCACAGGGTGGCGGAACGAATACCCACTCAAAAGGGCATCACCTTCCATCGGCGGACCGTTTGGCTTCGGACGAGGACAATGCCACAACCTTCTACTTTACCAATATGACGCCACAATTGCAGTCGCTCAATGGTAGCACTTGGGCTTCACTCGAAGGAAATATAACCAACAAGTGGATATGTTCCGATACGCTCTATGTAGTTACAGGAGCGCACTTTGCAGAGGGTTATGGCTACGCATACGATAATAAAGGAATGGGCAAGGCGTGTGCCGTTCCGACTCACTACTACAAGGTTATTCTGCGTACCAAGTCAGGTAAGAGTGGCAAATGGGTAGGCGACTGCTCGGCAAGTGAGTTGCAGTGTGTAGGTTTTTGGTTTGAACATAAGGGTAATGCTCCTCGCCAAACAATGTCGGTAGCGGAGATTGAGGAGAAAACAGGCTTTACCTTCTTCCCGAATGTACCAAACGCCCCTAAATCGACCTATAACGCCTCCGATTGGCAATAAACTGACACAAAGAATAACGGAATTATAGATGGGTATCGTTTTCGATACCCATCTATTGTTTTACATCTCAACGACTTTGACTATAAGTGGCTCGCAAGTATTTGAGCCTTACCTTTGACTAATACCTCGTTGGCAATAGCAGGTATAAGCATCACCTCGCCCGTACGGAGCGTTTCCCTCTCCTCTCCATCAAGCACTACTTCTACATCACCTTCGATACACATATAAATCGTAAACGAGTCACGCTTGCAATAGTCCAACTCTGCCTCTCCGTCTACGAGAAGTATATCGGTCTTAAAGTGGTCGCAATCAACGATATTGACCTCCTCGTTTGTCGCCATAGCGTATGTTCTGCGACACTCATCTACGCCCGACTCGAAATCTATCGCATCAACTGCCAATGCGGTGTGGAGTTCACGAGATTTACCCTCGCTATCAACTCTATTCCAATCAAAAATGCGATAAGTTATATCCGAAGTCTGCTGAATCTCTATCACATTCAGCCCCTTTGCCAAGGCATGTACCGTACCCGCAGGGATAAAGAATACATCACCCTTCTTTACGGGTACAGCCTGCAAAATATCAGCTACCGTACCCTCGGCAACTGCTCGGATATACTCCTCACGGGTAATTTTCTTATTCTTGAAACCAAGATAGATAACAGCCCCCTCCTCAGCATCGGCAATATACCACATCTCGGTCTTTCCGAATGAGTTGTGACGCTCGGCTGCCAACTCATCGTTAGGGTGTACCTGTACCGATAGGGTATCGTTGCAATCGAGGTTCTTAATCAGCAACGGAAAATCCAAGCCAAACTGCTCGAATACCTCCTCGCCAACCAATTCACCCATATAAACCTCTATAATCTCTTGCAGGTCATTGCCTTTGAGAAAACCGTTTGCGACCTTTGATATTGAGCCTTTTACGCCCGAAATATCCCAGCTCTCGCCATAGACTTTCGATTTGTCCACCGAACGAGAGTATAATCCCTTTTTGATTTCGAGAAGGCGTTTTCCTCCCCAAATATTCTCTTTAAGCTGTGGTTTGAATTTGATAGGATACATATATATATCGTTTTATTTGAATAACTCTTCGCACTTGGCTACAACATCGTCTGCATCGGGTGTGAGTGAGAATACATGGCTCGGTTTAAGATAGAAAATATCCTTGTTGGCTCTGTAACGAGCCTCTCCGCCACCTGTAACATTCAGCATAATAGTCGCCTTACGGTCGATATTGCCGGCTTGCACCTCTTTGATAAGAGTTGCCAACGCTACGGCAGGCGCAGGGTGAATGTCTATACCCTCGGTTTCGAGGAATAGTCGTGCAGCCTTTTGTGCTTGCAGGTTTGTAGCCTGCAAAACATCTCCACCTGTCGCTTTCAGTGCATCATACAGACCGCCCACAATGCCGTATGGAGGTTTGCGGTTGGACAAAACCTTTGCATTGATAATAGTAGCATCACGGCGTGCATGATTGTCATCGTATGGCAACATATCTCGTGAGCTGGCACGCCAAGCATCGTACATCGGTACAAATGGCGCATTCTGCGAAACCATCAGTCGCATAAGGTTTGTACCATAGCGACCATCTTCGATAAGACGCATATTTGCTTCCCATGCAGCGATTGCTCCCGTACCACTACCAACTGCTTGGAAATAGTAGTCGGGGATACGACCAATTGTGGTTACAGCCGACAATACGGTTGTTCCCATACCGTCACGGCGTGCGATGTTTTTTGCACCACCTTCGGCGTAGAACATTGGTGATTTCAACACCAAGTTGCTCAAATGAATTGCATCGAAGTAGTCGCCACCCTTTGTGCATGCAATCAACTTTACGCAATCATTCAGCGGAGCATCAAACCACAAGGCATCGAGATTATCCTCCGGCACTGCCAAAAGAAGTTTTATGTTATTTTCGGAGCAAACCTTTGCGAATGCTCGTGCAGTATTTCCTGCCGAAGCAACAACCAAAACTTTCTCGTTGTCGGCATCGGTACGGGCGCAAACACTATACGCCTCGGTCTCCTTGAACGAACAAGTTGTCATTGTCGCCCCTTTTTCGGGGAAATAACCATTAAAGGTGATGTAGAGATTCTCCAAACCGAGGGCTTTTGCCAAGCCCTCACTCTTGTATGTCGTATGTGTTGCCTCGCAGTGGAGCATGCGCTTCATCGGTAGCCAATCACGATATTTATAGAGCCCTTTGTCATCGTAAACGGTCAGTTGTTTTTTAGCATACTGCGCACGAATAAGCGAAGGCTTTTCGCAAGTAGGGCAGTCAAGCGACCAACCATTATCCTCGAACTCCTCGCCTGTTGCCACACAGAGGAGATTGTATTCGGTAGGGGTAAAACCTTTCATATAGTCTCTGTTATCTACTTTTTTGACACTATTTTATCCTTTCAAGGAAGGACCTCGCAAATATAGTAAAATAATCTGTAAAGATGAAATGGCTGTTCCAAATTGGGTATTTCTGCGGATAAAACAGACCTAATCACCATAAAAACAAAACGACCACCTTCTTTGGTGGTCGTTTGCGTGAATCCGCCGGGGTTCGAACGGCGGAGCCGAAGCGAGGACTCAATTTATTTGAGCGAAGCGACAAGTCCCCCTCACAGGAGGGGGATTTAGGGGGTGGGTAACACACTATTCACGCAAAAAGAGAAGGCTTTTGACCTTCTCTTTTGCGTGAATCCGCCGGGGCTTTAATCTTGTTGTGTTGTTCTTGGATAATCAAAGAGTTGTGCAAATTTAGCGTTGTGCACTCACATCATCCGGGTATAAATCTCCATAATAGCACGCTCGTCTACAACCGAGTTCGATATTCTACGCAAGAACTCGGTGTTATTGCAAACAAAGTGCTTCAAGCACGCCATTGTACCTGTGCCTTGCATACCGACAACATAGTTCTCTACCATGCGAGCAGCCAAGTATGGATCCTCGCCCATATACTCGAAGTTACGACCGCACTGCGACAAACGAAAGAATCAGTTTCTTCATAGCTTTATAGACTTCGATTACTCTTTGTTAAATCGTAAAGTAATATTTTATATGGAATGTTAATTCCAATTACCTTCACGCTCGGTTACACCACTGAGTTGTGAAGACTCCTTAACGATTGCAGGTTCGATGTAATCGCACGCCTGCTGGTAGATGTAATTTGCCATAACCTCAATTATTATTACCACTCGACCTTTTCGGTATAGGTCTTGCCGAAGTTGTCGGTTACGCGAATTTCACCGTTGCGAACGCCCTCGCTCGGCTTGATGCGGAACATATATTGTGATTTGGCAGGCTGTGCATACTTCTTTGCTGTACCTCGCAAGTGGGTAAGTTTTGTGGCGTGAATTTCCACATAATCAGGGTCGAACTCGGCAAAATGCTCGAAATTGCCGACCTTCTTGCCGTTCTCCCACCATTCAACATCGCCCCAATAGCCATCGGTGTAACCCCAAACATTCGCCTTTACATAGCCATCGCCCGTACGGGTAGGGGTGTAGACACGCATTTGGTAGTTACGGTCGTGACCTACGGTCTTGTACCACCACTCGAAATTATCGCCATCGACCTCTACTACCATATAGCCGTTCGGAATACCGAGATTATCCAACTCCATATTCGAACGCAAAGTTCCAATACAACGAGCTGCTGTGATAGCCGAGAAGTGTTGCATATCCTCGTAATTGGCCTTTCCTGCGTAGTCGAAGCCGTAGTTATTGTGGTAGTGTCCCGACCACGAGATAATACGCTTATAAGGCTGCAAAAGGGCTTTGTAACGCTCGTAATTGACGTTGTACTTGCCATACGAGCCTTTTGGCGATGTGCCCGGCTTCTTAAAGAGGTTAGCGTGGCCGCAGACATAGATTGTGTAGTCCTTCGGAACATACTTCAAATCCTCTTCCAGCCACTTGACTTGCTCGTCGTCCAAGCCCGAACCGTAGTGCTTTTTGTAGTCCTCACGACTATACTCGATGCTATTTACCATTATGTAGTGCACCTTACCAATGGTAAATGAGTAGTAGGTTGGCGATATATACTCCTCGAAGAATGGAGTTCCCAACTTGCCATCGATAATGTTCTGCTGGTCGTAGTCGTGGTTGCCTATAACGTGGCACATAGGGTAGGTGGTGCTTGCGCTGATATCCATATAGTCGTCATAACCTGCCATCCAGTTATACACCAAGTCGCCGAGGTTGATAGCGAAGAACTCGCCCGTAGTTGTCTTTTTGTACTCTTCAATATCCGGCAATACAACATCGCGATAACGCTCGCCAGAGCCATCAATTCCAAGACCGCGCATTTGTGGGTCGCCAATCATTACGATGGTATATTTGTCGGTTGGCTCAGTGCGCTTTTCGAGTGTGAAGTTTGCAGTTGCGCCCTTCTGGTAGCGAGGAATGCGACAGAAATTCTGTATCACGCTCTTGCGGAACGGAATCTTGTAGCCATCAGGTATAGAGATAAATACAAAACGAGTAGAACTCATATCACTCTTCAACGTGTATTGTCCGTTGTTGTTGGTCGCAACGCACTGCTTACCGTCCGAAACCACACAGCCTACAACAGGCTCACCTTGTGGCGTGGTTACACGACCATAGATTGTCGAGCCATCAACCATAGGCTCCACGGGCTCGGCATAGTTGTTAAACTCCTCGCCCTTGACATCTACGCTTGTGATATATCCAGCAATATTGCCACGACGGCCCGAAACAGCCTTAACCTCGCCCTTGTTGGCACAGTCGAGTAGGCGCACAAGGTTATTCGGTGTACCAGCTGCATAGCCGAGAATTCCGCCCGTATGAATTGCGTTGTTGTGGTTTTCGTAGTTGTTACCACCCGAAAGACTCTCGACCTTGCCGTAGTTTACGCAACGGCGCAAATAGGCGTTGAACTTCGCCTTGCGAGTGGTGTAGATATTGCCCACGATGCCACCGATATACGATGCTCTTGTTGGGCTGGCACCCGCAAAAAGCACCTCGCCACGATTGGCGCAATTCACAAGATGCACTTCACGACCAATTGTTGCCGCAATACCTCCAACGTGCGAAGGAACATCGTTTGCGCACTCGACCTTGCCGTAGTTTGTGCAGTCGGCAATAACAAGTTTGTTGTGTGGCATAGAGCATATACCTGCTGTGTGAGCCATATTTACGCCCGACGACGACACCTTACCGAAGTTGTCGCAGCAGATAATATCGAATTTGGTGTAGCCTGCAATGCCGGCAGCCCAAGTCTCGCCCGGAGTACCCGACTCGGAAGCAGTCGAGGTGCTTGTAACATCACCTCGGTTTACACACAATTTGACCGATGAACGGAACGCCTCGCCAATGATTCCGCCCACCTTATCGTATCGTGCATCGTTCAACGATTTAACCGCTCCATAATTCTCGCAGCGAGCCGTAGTGGCACTCGGAAGGGACTTTGCGTAGGCTGCACCTGCAATACCTCCGACATATACGGCAATATCCTTTGCGCAGGCAATACTTGCCGAGGAGACCTCGCCATAGTTGCGACAACGATATACGACATAGCGGTTCGAACCTACCAAACCTCCCACATAGATATTGCCATCCGTATAGTTCGATTTGTGGGTAAGAATACCGTGATTCTCGCAGTTCTCGATGGTACCATTGTTGATGTGGGCAATCCAACCGAGGAAATACTCGCCACCTTTGCTCTGTGCCTTCATTACGCACGAAGCATCGATGCGGAGATTACAGACCTTACCGCCTTCGAGTAGTTCGTGAATAAGACCACTCTGCGCCTTCCAATTCTTCAAAGCGAAGCCTTGACCGTTGAATACGCCGCCAAAGGTCTTTATAGCAACCATTTTCTTCGCCTTTGCCATATCGATATCGGCTTCGAGGCACACTTCACCCTTGTCATTCTTGTAGGCGGAGTAGTCCTGACCGCTGTTTATGGCACTGACAAATGCCATCATCTCTTGTGCGTTTTTGATTCCACCTGCATATACCGAAATAATCGATAGCAGGAGAACAAAAAGCAAGGAAAATCTCTTGATGTAGTTCATATTGTATAGATGTTATAGTTAGTTATTCTACCACGAAACGGTCGATGAATAGGTGTTGCCGAAGCGGTCAGTTACGGTAACCGTTCCCGAACCACTTGCGCGACTCTCTACTGCGCGGAAGATGGTATGGATGTTGTTGTCCTCAGGTCCATATCCACTGTCGGTTTTCAGCGTGTAGCCGTATGTCTTGAAGTGGTTGCGAATCTCGTATGTAGCCAAGCAGTAAGCATCTTGATAGCCCACAGCCTCCATCTCTACGCCGTTGTACTTCGGCTTTTCCCATTTGTTGTCCCAAAGGAATACATTTACATAGACATAGTTGTTTGTCGGATTACCGGCAATCATATCGGCATAGGTGTTGTGATACTGGCCAGGCTTGTAGACCTTCATCTGATACGACTCCGATAGGGTAGAGCCGTCCGACTTCATCTTTGCTACGCCATTGATGTAGTTCCAATCACGATAGAGGTAGCTAGGCTTCTTTGAGGTGTATTTGATGGTCGAAACAAACGAGCCCGTCTGGTAGATTGTAGGCTTGAAGTGCCACTCTATGTTGTCGCCATCAACCTCTACAACGGTATAACCACGCGGAGTACCATCTGCGAGGTACTCGTTGGTCCACAACTCACCGGTCGAGCGAGCTACGGTGTGCTCCTCGATAGGTGCCCACTTGTTCGATGCGGCGTAGTTGTAGTTGTAGGTGTTGTGGGTGTGACCTGTCCATACGTGCACCTTCTTGAACTCGGCAAACAGATCGCCATACTCCTCGCGATATTGAGCGGTACGGTTGTGAGTGTTTATAAGCTTGAACATTGGCGAGTGAGCTGCCACCATAAGGGTTGTCGAGCGGTCCACATACGAGAGGTCGTTCTGCAACCACTGCCAAATCTCGTCGGTAAGACCCTGAACATCATAACCCTTCAACTCGCCATTATCGTTGAGATTCATAATGAGGTTGTCCAACACCACGAAGTGCAACTTGCCGATGTTGAACGAGTAGTAGGTCGGGCCTAACTTCTCCTCGAATACGCGGCGACCTTCGACGTCGGTCTTTGCAGTCTTGTCGTTGTCGTGGTTACCCAAAACATTAAACATCGGGAAACCGAGAGTCGAAAGACCGGCGAGATAGTTGTCGTACAACGACATATTCTCGTGAACAATATCACCCAACATCAGACCATAGACATTGTGCCCACTGATTGTCGCAGCCTTCTCTCGCATATCACGGTAGAGGTCCTCACAACAATCGAGCGAGTGGTAGGCATTGTAGTCATAACTTGCAGTGCGTGCACGTGGCTGAGGGTCGGCACCTACGAGCAACGTAAAACGGTCCGAGTTATTCGTAATCTTATTGAATGAGAAGTCGGCTACGCAGATGTTTTCACTCTTTTCGCTATCGGTTATGCGGTGATAGAAAATCGGCAGTCCATTCTCATTAGTTGGCGCTGAATAGCCCGAAGGTATGCTTGCCATCACAAACTTTGCATTGGCGAGGTCGCTCTTCAACGAGTAGAAGCCATTGACATTGGTTGTAGTACACAACAATCCGTCAGATACGACAACACCCTCCAAGCCCTTACCATTGCTCTTTACATAGCCTTTGACCGTTACGCCAGGTTCGGTTCCCCACTCATCAACGATATTTTCCCTCATATTTTCGAGCATAACACTATATTTAGTCTCGCGGAAAGCGATACTCTTGAACTCGCGTACGATACCTGGGTTTACCGATGAACCGTTCCATTGAGCCTTCATCGTTATACCCTCCGAATCTTTAAATACGAGGTTACAAAGACCTAAGTTACCGTGAGGAACTGCAATATAGATATATCTATCCGCATCTGCCGAAAGAGAGAAGTTTTCGGGGAGAGAGTATGTGATACTTTTGTTGCTATTCTCCGTTGGAGAGATTGTGCCATCTTGACAATTTACCGCAAATTCTCCCGACAAGGCATTAGGAGAGGTAATAGTTACACTTTTCAACACCGTTTGTGCCCCCACCTCGCTACGAAGTGCAAAGCGCAAGATACCTGCCAGATGTCTAAGTGCAATCGTATTGCTTTTCATTTCAACATATCCACACATAGGGGCACTTCCATTGTCAAATGAGCCTTCGGTGTAGTGCTGTTCGGTAGCAAATACCACTTTCGGGCTCTCCTTTGTACTGGACGCAGTGTGTGGATAGGTGATTGCATAAGGATACGCCAAGACACCATCTACTTCAAAAGTTGCACGAGAAGCGTTCTCTGCATCAATCAATACGGCGTTCGACTTGATTCCATTTACCGAGATGCAATCTCCCGTTGTCCAATAGGTAGGATAGACGTCCCCACTCTTTTCGCCCAACGATGTCCTACTCTCCGCCAGCGATATTGAAATGGTTGTTTTACCGGGATAGTGAATATCCTCAGTTGCCATATCGTTTTGGCAACCGATAAGCACCATAATAGGTATTAATGCCGCAATCGTAAAGAGGTTTAGTTTCATTTTATTATGTTTTTTTTGTTGTTTTATCTCTACCACTGTATTGTAGATGAGTATTCGTTTCCGAAACGGTCTTTTACCGTAACCGTTCCCTTGCCTGTCGATTTAGGCTCGTAGGCACGGAATATGGTGTGAATGTTATTGTCGGCAGGACCGTAATCATCAGAGTCCTTCAACTTGTAGCCTACGCTACTATAATGACTCTTAATATCGTAGTCCGTCAAGCAGTAGGCATCCTTGTAGCCCACCTGCGACATTGTTGTACCGTTGTATTTAGGCTTTTCCCACTTGCTATCCCAAAGGAACACATTTACGTAGATATAATTCTTGTCGGCAGCCTTATCCTCCACCAAGTTGGTGTAGGTCTTGTGGTACTCGCCGGGCTTATAGACCTTCATCTGGTAACGTTCCGTTAGGGTAGAGCCATCGCTACGCATCTTCGCCACACCAGCCTCATCGTAGTCCCAATCGCGGTACTTGTACTCCATAAGTGGCGATTTGCCCGTAGGTTGTGTGCGCTGATAGATTGTCGGCTTGAAATACCACGATATGTTGTCGCCATCAACCTCCACTACGGTATATCCGCGCGGTGTGCCATTTGCCCAATACTCGTTAGTCCAGAGTTCGCCCGTAGAGCGTGCTACGGTGTGTACTTCGAGGTTTCGGAGGTTTGACGACTCGGGATATACATAGTTGAATGTCGTGTGCGAGTGTCCTGCCCAAGCGTGTACCTTCGCATACTTCGAGAAGAGGTTTGCATAATCGCTGCGATGTCCCTGTGTAGCGTTAGAACGCTCGCCCATAGTGTCGCCCATAAACATCGGCGAGTGCGCTGCCACCATAATCGTGGTCGAGAAATCCACATACGAGAGGTCGTTCTGCAACCACTGCCAAACTTCGTCAGTAAGACCTTGGTCGTAATCTCGCAACGAGCCGTCGCTTGCTCGAAGTTTCATAATGAGGTTATCCAACACTACATAGTGCTGCTTGCCGATGTTGAACGAGTAGTAGGTCGGACCTAACCACTGCTCATAGATGCGGCGACCATCGGTGTCGTTCTTTGCAGCGGGGTCGTTGTCGTGGTTACCGAGAATGTTGAACATAGGGAAACCGAGCGACTTTAAGCCTGCAACATACTCGTCAAAGAGATTCATATTCTCGTGAATCAAATCGCCCAGCATCAAACCATAGACATTGCGACCGCTGATAGTTGCCGCCTTCTCCTTCATATCGAGGTAGAAGTCGTCACAGATATCGAGCGAGTGGTAAGCTATGTTGTCGTAGCCGGCAGTGCGTGCTCGTGGCTGAGGGTCAGCACCCACAATAAGGGTGTAACGCTCAGGATTATTTGTTATGGGATAGAACTCGAAGGTGTGTTGTACCATATTCTTCGTTCTCTCCTCGTCAGTTACTTTGTGATAGAAGATTGGCAGACCATTTGCGTCCACCGGAGCAACATATCCCGAAGGAATACTTGCCGTAATAAACTTCGTGCGCGAGAGGTCACTGTCAATCTCGAAGTAACCCGTTTCATCGGTCTGCACGCACAGCAAACCGTCCGATATTACCACTCCGGCGAGTTTATTGTTGCCACCGCCATAGACAAGACCTTTGACAGTTATCTTGCCCGTAGGCTTGTAACCACCTACACCATTGCCGTTATTGGCGTTGTTATTGTCGTCACTACCATTATCGGGCGTGCAAGCCAACGCAAATATGAGAGTTAAAATTGGAATGAAAAGTCGTTTCATCGTCTGATTTTTTATAGGGTCATAGGGGCTATGGGGGTTATAGGGGTTATGTTTTTTCAACTTACTGCGCATCCTATTGCCCCTAGAATCCCTAGTACCCATAGGAAACACTGCGCCGTGACTACTTTTGTAGTTCCCACAACCTTATTAATAGTTTTCCGTTTTCCGCTTTCCGTTCTTAAAAAACCTTTGCCGAGTGGCTGCAAGAGCCACCCGACAAAGAGATTGAAAGAGTACTACTCGGTGAGGAAATAGCAACCTGTTGGGGTTGTGTTAGCATCACCAACGATATGGTCTGCAAAGTTCTCTGCAGTCAATGCTGTACCAAGTACGCTACCTGCAACACCGCAGTTCTCGATTACAGCACCAGCCTTTGTGAATGACGCAACGGCCTTGCAAGTGAGAATAGTGCCCTCAGCTGCAATAGTACCGTTGAATGTAGAGTTCTTGATTGAAGAGCCTGCATTTACACCCGAAGCAATACCACCGATGTAGGTGTTGTTATAAGAATACAACCTTGGACTGGTAACGCTACAGCCTGTGATATGAGAATTGTCGAGGTAGGCTGCAATACCACCCAAACGAACACTTGTGTTGATACCAGCCATAGTAGCAGTGCTGCTACAAGCGGTGATGTTGGTGTATTTAGCATAGGCTACTACACCACCTACATATCCACGGTTTGCAATAATACCTCCCTCCGAGCCCGAAACGATAGGCAATACGCAAGTGTTGTGGCAATTATTGATGGTCGATGTTACACCGTTCTCTCCGTACATATACGCTACAATACCACCGCAGAAGAAACCCTGTGCTGCTACTAGTGGGGTAGATACATCATCGTATTGTTGAGCGCCACGCTCACGGCTATATACAAAGTTCGAAATTGTGCAGTTCTCGATTGTCGAACCCGCTGCCGCTACAACACCTGCAATACCACCACAATAAGAGGTCTGGTTCTTATTAGTACCACTATTACTAATCAACTGAACCTTATTCTCGCACTTGGCATTCTTGATTGTTACCTTCTTTTTCGCAGTACCAACAATACCACCAACCGACAAATAGGTATAATCGTTTGTTGCATTGTAATTGTAGAGAACATCGCCCTTGTTTACAATATTGATGTCCGATGTTCCGTCGATAGTAACCTCGTAATCCACAGAACCAATGATACCACCGAGATCCATAGTAACAGAGGTAGTGTTTTCAATCTTTGTTACCTCAACCTTTCCGCTGTTCTCCAAGTCGGTAAGTGTATATTGAGTCTTGCTGTAGCCGATAACACCACCCATCATAAGGTAGCGAGTCTCATCATTTGAGGTGATATCACCCGTATTTGTAAGACCGGTGAAGTAGCGCTCGTTGGAATTGGTGAATGCAACGACACCACCTACATAAACTGTCTTAATATTGGTGCTATTTACAACATCGCCGTTGTTTGTGCAATTATTGGTGTTGCAAGCCAAAATACCACCAACGCCAGCAACGTAATGAGTACGGTTGTAGTCGTTAATTGCGATAGGAGCAGCAGGCTTACGGCGAGCATTGTCGGTGATAGTACCGTTGTTCACACAATTTACGAGTTCTCCTGTACCTGTCATACGACCTGCGATACCTGCAACGGCTGTATCCTTTGCGTTCCAACCCGAAGTGATGTTACCGTTGTTGGTACAGTTCTCCATCAAGCAACGACCATAGCCAACAAATCCGCCAAGATATACGGTTGCAGCAGGAATTGCGCCATTGTTAAGACCGAAGTGGCAGTTTGCATTTGCAACGATATTACCATTGTTGGTACAGTTCTTAACTACGCAATCTCCGTTGGTACGACCGAAGAGGTTACCTGCATATACGTAAATGCCAAGACCCTCGGCAGTGATGTTGTCGTATGTAACATTTGCGTTGAATGTGATGTTCTCGAAAGATGAAGCAAATACATCGTTAGCAAGGCCGCCGAGGTGTGTACTTTCTGTAAGAACGATATCCTTGAAGTTAAACTCGCAGCTCTCATCGATAACGAGGTTCTTAACAACGGCACCCGAAGTTGCGTGGATGATTGCCTTGTTACTTTTCAAACCCTTGAAAGCAAAGTTCTGACCATCGATAGTACCCTCGAACTCATAATCATTATCGGTACCTGCCAAAGTAGCAAACTCGGCGTTTGTTGCATCGTCAAATACAATATCCTGAGTGAGTTTGACATTTACGAGTACATCGGTGTACTTGCTCTCGTTGTAATCCTTAACAAATGTGTTCCAATCTGCTGCCGAAGCGATAGCAATCTCCGTGTCGATAACGGTGCCGGTAGGCTTGAACTCTACTGCCGGCATAGCCTTAATCTCGCCCTTCTCTACGGTGATAGCCTTCGATGCGATATCCATATAGTGTCCTGCCTTGTCAATAAGACGAAGAGTGAAACCATTGGTGTACTCGCGTGCAGGAACGATTACAAATACTGTCAATACATTGCCATTTATTGCGTTATCCTTATTTACCTCGGCTACAACTTTGCTCTCTGCGTTTGTGCCGGCAGGAGTGAGGGTTAAGTTCTCGTAGTCGATAAGGAAATCGCCGGCCATCTGCTCGTTGTTGTTGCCCGAAATCTCGACACGGCGAATAGCGTGATGGTCTACATCCTCGCCCTCTGCCATCTTGATTTGCAACTTAACAGCACCTGCGAGGTGGTGCAAAGTGATAACATCGCCCTCGTTTGCAGAGTAACCTGCCATTGGCAATACATCTGCCTGAATACCATCAAGAGCACGGCCCTGGAGAGAGTTGAGGTGGATAGTCTGTGCATCTACATAAGCAGGTGCAGGGTAGAGTGCCTCATAAGGGGCAGTCAACTTTGTGTCGAATGTAAAAGTTGCCGAAGTCTTATCCTCGCTACGCTCGATAGCGGTCGATGCATTGCCATTGATACCAAGTTTGTCGCCAGAGTGCCAAAACATTTTGCGTGTTGTGCCGTCCTCTTCGAGGTCGCCAATGTAAATCTTGGTATCTGCAATGCCTACGGTTACGGTTGTCTTGCCTCCTTCAATCGGTGCAACAACCTCATTTGTCAAGTCGTTTGTACAGCCTGCGAACATTACTACTGCGAGGGCTGCTACTGTTCTAAAAATCTTTTTCATAATTTTTTCTCAGTTTTTAAGTTGTTAATAAACGGCCCATTCGCCCTCTGTCTCCTTCATATCGTCCAACTGCGAATTTGGACTCGAACTTGCGAAACCTTGCTCAACTTCGAGCAGAATCGTTGCTACTTGTGGCTGCTCGTAGTCGATAGCCGCCTTTCTTGTTACCTTTCTCATAGTTTTTTTGTTTTTTAAAATTAGTTTGTGAGTTTTGATTAATTGTATAACAATTACTGTTTTATTCCTCTCTCAATTGAGGTTTAAGGGACGAGATTAAAAAAATTGAAACTAATAGATGAAAAATTTTGACCAAATTCTCGTCCCTAAACCGCGACAATGCTATTTACCGCTCCAATACGAACAATCATTAATGATAGATGCACTCGCTCCTCCTCCGTTTGGAGAGTAGTTGATGATGTAGTCGAGGAGGTTGTTCTCCGAGATTATTGCAGTCGCAATCTCGCCACCATAGCGGCAGTTCAAGATGGAGATTTCCTCGTCCTGCGCCAAGCCTGCAATACCGCCAAAGTACTCTGGTTGGGATGTGCCGGTACGGAGGTTATCATGGGTGATAGTGCCGTAGTAGTCGCAGAACGACACGGTACATTCGCCCATAAGGTGTGCTGCGATACCTCCTGCACGCATATCGACCGAACCTGCATACAAACCTCGCATATTGACGGTCGAAACACACTTGGTAATGTCGGTATCGACTGCAATAGCCACGATACCTGCGCATACGCTATTAGCCAACTTGTTGTCGATAGAGCCGACCTTGTAGGTACACTCCTCGATAGTTCCGTTTGCGATGAAGCCTGCGATACCGCCGATTGCACCACGATAGGAGCTTACATTGGCAGCCGTAGTACAACCGATGATACCGATTTTGCCGGTTGGCGATGCTTTTGCACCGAAACTGCCGATAATACCTCCCGAGCAGTTGTTGTTGTAGGTGGTGCTCCAAGGTTGGTTGTTATAGTGCATATTCACAACATGGCCCTTGCAGTGGCAATCCTGAATGGTGGTGTCGCCATCGACAATACGACCTACGATACCTCCCATGTTGATGTCGGAGTGCTTCGACGAGCCTGTGCCGTCGAGGTTACCATCTTTGTTGAGTGTTATCCACGCAGTGTTGCCGTTGTTGGTACAAGCATTCAACAATGCACCACTCTCGCAACGACCTAATAAACCGCCCAAAGAGCCACCACCGTCGTTTGCAACGGTAATAGCCGATTTAGCAGCAAAGTCGCCTACCAAGTCGCCATTGCACTCAATGTTCGAGAGTGTAATATGCTTGTTTGCCCAGCCAACAAGACCGCCGAAGTTGATGAAGTGTGCTGTGATAGCCTCCTTCTGGTAGAAAGTTACCTTTCCTATCCAAGTGAGGTTCAAAATCGAAACCTTGTTCATTGTACAACCAAAGATACCTCCTGCCGAGATAGTTGCAGAAGCCGAAGCCTGACAAACACCAGCAGTAACGCTACCTGTAAGAGTGATATCGCCACCCGATAGGTCGATAGTTATTTCGGGTACATCCTCGCCAACATAGCCTGCAAGACCACCCGCATAGGTGTGGAGTGCTGCACCCTCGGCAACGACATTCGAACCATTTGCAACATTGTTGCTTGCGAATATTGCCTCGGCAGATGACCATTCGCCTACAACACCACCCACATAAACCTCCTCGGCAGCCGATGTCGAGGTGATTGTGCCCTCGTTGGTGTTGTATGTTACCTCACCGAGTGCAACCGCTGTAACGCCTCCTACATAGCCATATTTGCTTACGTTCGAGCCACGTCCTGCGCCGAATGTTACCGCTCCTGCATTGTGGCTTGCCGTAACAGCTGAGCCTGCTGCGCTGTAACCTACGATACCACCAACATAACTTGTGTGGGCAGTAGCACCCGAAGCCACCGAGCCATTGGCGAATGCCTGATCCACCTTACCTGAGTTGTGAGCTACGATACCACCAACGTAGAAGGTGGAGTTTGCATCCGAAGTTGATGATGGTGCGATATTCACTACGCCTCCGTTCGAGCAGGTTACGATGTACGAATCCTTATCGGCAACGCCCACGAGGCCCGATACATATGCCTCCGTAGTTGTGAAGGTTGCATCAATGGAGACAGTTGCGTTATTCGAGCAGTTCTCTACGGTTGTCTTCTCGATTTTTGCTGCGAGAGGTGCAACAATACACTCTCCGCTGCGTGTGCCATTGAGCTTGATAGTCGAAGTTGCATCGAATGCAACATTCGATAGGGTAGCCTCCTTGACAATGCCAAATAGTGGTTGCGAAGAGTTGAAGTTGATAATCTTCTTGCCATTGCCGTTGAATGAGCCGGTCCAAGGACGCTCCTCGGTGCCGATTGGAGTCCACTCCTTAACCTCGGTCATATCCACATCGGCTACGATTGTAGGAACGCCATCAACGCACCACTGCGATACATCGCCGCCCGAATTCCAAGTCTGAGCAAAGATTTTAAGACCTTGACCAGTTACAAGTCCCTCCATAGGGTAGAACTTCTGCTTGATAACCGGAAGCTTAATCTTTGCAATACCTGCAAGCATCAACAATTCGAGCTCGGTTGCACGAATAAGATTTGCGTCGCTTGGGTTACCCGCAAATTGAAGCAGGTACGACACAGTGTTGTCGTAGTTATCTACGGTGGTGTACTCCAACCACGATGGCTTATCCTCCTTGTCTACGGCTACAATATCCTTAATAGACTGCTTTGGAGAGCGGATTTCGAGCGGAGCCACATCCTGAGCTTCGAGCAAGATGTAACCCTCGCTGTCGTACTCCATCTCGGTACCAAACTGCCAGACATTAATCCAGCCAGTAGCCTCCTCTGAGTCACTCTTTACGAGCTTAACCTCGCCATAGCGCGAAGCATCGCTGTTCTCTGCCCACGAAATGGTAACCTCGGTGACGGTCTCACCCCCGACAGTGGTTGCGGCACCCTTGGTTGCCGTAATCCAAGGGTCGCATTCGAAGTTCCATGCCTCGCCCGCCTCGCGGGTCTTAATCGTTGTGGTAAAACTACTTGCCGACTTTGTCGATACAGAGTAAGCCTGTCCGACTACGAATACATTTCCGTTGTGAGCAACGGTGAGTGCATCCTCCTCGTACTCGCCTGCCGAGAAGGTGATTGTGGCAGTCTCGCGAGCATCGAAGCTGTCGTTTGCGTTGATAACGATTGTGAACGAACCGCTACCACGATGTGGCTCCTCTACGATGTGGCACCACTCCTTGCTCGATGTTACATTCCAAAAGATGTTGTCATTGTTGAGCGTAACATCAACCTTGATGGTGTGGCTTACCGAGGCGAGGTCAAGCGACCTTACCTCCTCTCCATCTACGCTGAATGTAACCTCGATATCGCCAACTTCAACCATCTCTGGGCTCTTGTCGGTTACATCCTCGGTTGTACAGCCCACAAAGAGAGCCGCTACAACCATACTCATTATATATATAAAGTATCGTTTCATAATTTTACGAATAGTTTTGTGTTATTGACGACCTAAACGACGAAATGCCTTGCTCTCGGCAGTATCTGCCCACCACAACTCGGTAGTCATATTGTTGTCGCCATTGAGCCAACCATTTACTGCCTCAGTGTACCTCTTGTTGTTCTGATACTCCTCAGTAGAAGGATAGCGCAAACGAGTTGGGAGAATACCCCTATTTTGCGCCGCAGGACCATTGGTCTTCAAGATTGGATAGCCAGTGCGGCGATAGTCTGCCCAAGACTCGATTCCTACCCAGAACATTGCAACATACTTCTGACGCATAATTATCTCGATTGACTTGTTGTAGTCGAACTCGTTGTCGAGGTAGTTCATCCAGTTGATAACCTCCTGCGATGTTTCGGTGTAGTAGTCCTTCTTAGTCTCGTAGCCAACCTGCCACTGCAAGATGTTTTGAAGATTGCCTTGCAGGTATAAATCCTTGTAAGCCTTTTGCGCCATCGGAATCCAGCCACGAGCACCTGCCTCGGCAAAGATGAAGAACAACTCGTCGTAGTTGAGAATCGAGTATGCACAATCCATCTTCAAGTCGCCGTAGTGGTTGTATACCTCTGTTGCCATTGGATAGTAACTGATATGTGATGCGGAGTCAAACCATACCTGCATTTCTTCACGCATCAACTGTGTAGGCGCACCATTCTTCTTGGTGAAGTAGCGGAAGTAGCGAGGGTCCCAAGTACTCTCCAACTCCTGCTCTTTCTCGTAGCCCTTATAATCAATCAGCATCAAATCCTTGATGGTTGCACAACCTACTTGTGCCTTCCAGTTACCACCGGTAGTAGAGTAGAACGGAGTGTAGAGTGCCGAATCCTTCGAGTTGAACTGTACGCGTGCGCTATCACTGATATTGCGCATAACAGGATAGTTGCCACCGCCCGACTCGAAACTCTCGTAAATCTCCTTCATTTTAGTAATAACATCGAGTTCGCCGTACTCCTCGCCCAAGTTCAAGATACCACCGGACTCCTCCATAGCCTTATTCGATACACGCATCAACAGACGGAGGTATAGCGAGTTACCGAAACGGCGCCACTGCTCGACATTACCATTGTACATGTAGTCGCAGATAGGGTCGAAATTTGCGCTTGAAAGAGTTCCCGCAGCAACCAAAGCCTCTGCCTCCTCGAAGCAGGCATTTGCCTCCTCCAACGAACGCAATAGGTCGATGTAGATATCCTTCAAATTGTCATAAGGTGCGCTGTATTCAAAGTCATCGCCTTGCAAGCCAATCAATCCCGCTTTCGAATATGGAACTTCTCCATAGGTGTCGGCGATAAGGTGACCAATCCACGAGCGTAATATGAGTGCTACACCCACAAGAGCAGGGTTGCCTCCCTTCTTTACGCTCTCCTTGCGAGCAAGGTCGAGCATATACTGCGCATTTCCGAATTGAGAGTAAAGATTCCACATATAGCTGGTGTAGTTCTCCGAAATAACATAGTTGTATACCAACTGTGCCGAAGTCTCGTAGTTCTTATTAACGGTGTATTGCATCAACTCTCCAATCCAGCCGAACTCACAATTTACTATCTGTTTCTGAGTATTGTAGAGTATTGGCTGAACAAACTCCTCGGCGTGAGAATCATAGACAGCATACGGATTCTTACTCATATCGTCAAAATGGGTACAACAAACCGAGATAAGAGCCGTAGCCAAACTCAATATTGTATATTTAATGTAATTCTTCATAATCATATCCTCCCACAAATTAGAAAGTTATAGAGATGCTACCGCCGTATGTTGCAGTGCCCGGCATCTGCAAGAGGTCGAAGCCCGGTGTCAATGCTGCACCACGCATCGTAATGCCCTCTGGGTCAAAGATAGGGAACTTGCTCCAACAATAGAGGTTGTTACCAAATACAGCCACGGTCAAGTTCTGAATCACCTTGGTCTTGGCAAGGAGTTTCTTAGGGAATGTATATTCCAAGCGTACCTCGCGCAACTTCAAGAACGAAGTCTCGACAAAGTTTGCCTCGGCACACTCACGAGCGTACTTAGCCTGATAGTAAGACTGAATAGTATATGGAGTATGCTCATAGTCGCAAATTTTGTAGTTGCCATCTGCCATCTCCATTACACCTTGTGGAATGAAACCGCCCTCACGACCTTCGAGAGTAGCGACACCCTTACCGCGATAGTTCATAACATAGTTAGACTCCGACCAAACATGACCTCCATACTGACCATCGAACTTGATGCTTGCTTTGAGACCCTTCCAACTGAACGATGTTCCAAAGCCTCCACGCCAATCAGGCATACACTCGCCGATGTAGTCGATGTTGTTGTCAATCATTGGTGAACCATTCTGGTCGTGTACAATCTGTCCCGATACATCAATCATCTTACCCGAAGCGTCAATTACGTACGAGCCCTTAGGAGCACGCTTGTATGGACGACCATACATCGAAGTAAGCGAACTTCCCTCGTAAGCGTACATATAAGCGTACGAGCCACGAGTTGCAATCTGCCAGAAGTCGATGCCATCACCGAGTTCGAGAATCTTATTGCGGTTGATAGACCAGTTAGCAGTAATATTCCAACGGATATCCTTTGTGCGGATAATAGTTCCAATTGCCTGAATCTCGAAACCTTGGTTGCGAATCGAACCTGCATTGGTAAATACGCTGGTCATACCGGTAGAAGCCGAAACAGGCATCGATGCCAACGCATTGGTAGTCTTACTGTTGTAGTAAGCCATATCGAGGTTCAATCGGTTGCGGAACATGCGCAAGTCAATACCAATCTCCCACGATGCCACCTTCTCCGGCAAGAGCAAACTGTTAGCTTTCGAAGTTGGAGTTGCAACAGTACCTGGGAATCCTGTGGTGCTGAGGTACTGCTCGATACGGTAAGGTTTAGTGTCGTGACCTACCTGTGCCCATGATGCACGAACCTTCAATAAGTTCACAAGACCGTTTGTGCGACCAAAGTCTGCCAACTCGTTGATTACAACGCTACCCGAAACAGACGGGTAGAAGTACGAACGATTTTCGGCAGGAAGGGTGCTCGACCAGTCGTTACGACCTGTGATATCAAGGAAGAGAGCATTGCGCCACGAGAGCTGTACCAATCCGTAGAGAGAGTTGGTCTGTCGAGCCTCGCGGTAGTTGCTTGTTTTGAGAAGCGATGCTGCGTTGGAAAGAGAGTAGACTCCCGGATTTTTGAGGTTGTCTGCCCACTGCTTGTGATTCTCGTACTCACGATTTACGATGCTACCTCCGAAGTTTGCGGTGAGGTTGATGTCGTGTGCGAAGTCGTGAGTATAGCGGAACAAGAACTCGCCGGTGTACTGCATCGAGCGAACAATCTGCTCGCAATAGTAACCAGCAGGGTCGCTGGTAGTCGAAGTTGCTGTACGCTGCGTACGGAAGTCGTACTGTGTATCAAGACCTCCACGCACCATCAAAGTTAAGCCCTTGTAGATGTTGAAGTCGAACTTAACATTACCGTAGATACGGTCGCGGTCTTGTGTGTTAAGGCTCTCGTTTGTAAGGAAGTAAATGTTATTCTTTGTTCCTAACGAGGTATCCTGCTGAACATTCTCTTCGAGCCAGTAGTTGCGAGCCCAATCCATATCAATATTTGGAGCATAGCACCACAAACTATACATAATACCTTGGCGTTGATTGTATCCTGTTGCCTGTGGAATGTTGTCGCGCTGATTGCGGCGATAGTTGAGGGTAACCTCCGAAGTGAACCACTTTGCAATCTCGTTACGAGTACGCAACGAGAGGTGCTGCATATTGCTTGGAGCACCGGGAATAATGCTTGTAGAGTGAGAGTCGCGCACCGACACACGGATAGAGTTGCGCTTGTTGATACGACCCGATACTGCTACGGTGTTTGTCCAAGTGTGACCTGTCTCGAAGAAGTTCTTGAACCAGTCGCCGTGGCTTACGAACGGAGTCTCTTTACGGCGGAAGTTGCCGAGTTGGTCAAACTCACCACCAATACCTCTCGATGCATCGTAGTACTGATAGTATGGAGTACCATCCATCTTTGGACCCCACGAGAGCATACCTGACTGACCTACATAACCGAGCTGCTCAGCTAAGTCAATAGCCGAGATTCCAACATCTGCCGAACGGGCTCCGTAGTAGAAGTAGTAAGGGTCTGAACCTTGTCCGTAAACATACTGCAAGTCAGGAGATGTGTTTACGGTCTCGAAAGTCAGACTTGTTGAGTAGGAAATGCTGATTTTTGATTGAAGATTTTCGGCGTTCTTTGTTGTGATGATAATTGCGCCGTTTGCTGCTGCCGAACCGTAGAGAGCGGTTGCAGCCGGACCCTTCAAGACGGTTACATTCTCGATATCCTCTGGGTTGATATCGCCTGTTCCATCACCATAGTCGATTGCGTTGAGCGAACCTTCGCCACCTGCATCCGTCTGGGTTGCATGGTTGTACATCGGCACACCGTCAACTACGAAGAGCGCTGTGTTGTTCGAGAAGTCTACTGATGACTCACCTCGAAGTGTTACACGAGTGGTACCACCACCGCCATTGTTCGATGTTTGAATGTTAAGACCTGCTACCTGACCCGCCAAGCCCGAAAGCCAGTTTGAAGAGTTTGTAGCCGATGCCAACGCATCACCCGCAACCTTCTGCGCAGCATAACCGAGCGACTTCTCGTCACGCTTGATTCCGAGTGCGGTTACGATAACCTGCTCCACAGCCTGCGCCTCCTCAACCATCGAAATGTCGATAGTGGTGCGCGAGCCTACCTTCACAGACTCGGTCTTGTAACCCAGAAAACTAAATTGAAGTTCTTGAAGAGGTGTTGCCTTGATTTCGTAATTACCGTTGATGTCGGTAACAACACCTTGGAGTGTTGAGGCGATGATTACGCCCACTCCTGCCATTGGCTTGCCATTTTGGTCGAGAACCTTACCTCGCACTATGTGCGGTTTGGCAGCCTCCTGACTCTGCGATGAGCTAAATCCCCCCCCCTCGGATTTTGTGCGCATATCGTTGATATACAGCCACTTAGGGTGAGAATTGCAACCGCAAGAGTCTTGAAAAATCTCTGTGTAGAAATTCTCATAAAAGTTTTGGTTTAATTAGGTTATTATTTGGTCTCTTTGTGTTTTTTCTACGCGAACAATAATAATTTAGATTAATCAACTGTACAAAGTTATTAATATATTTTGAATAAACAATATGTATTCGGGTAAATATGTAATTATTTTACGGAATTATATGCCCTTGTTTTCAATTTTTTTTCATAGTTTTTTGTTTTATGATTGTGGAAAATTATCTGTTCTTTGGGATAAACTGCACCGCATCGGCCACGATAGTACCATCAGCACCTTTGTTGGT
>SUZE01000008.1 GCA_015060075.1 Rikenellaceae bacterium
TCTCCTATGTAGAATTTCGTAATTTTCGTAAAAACTAACACTGAAAATCAGTGAGTTAAAAATAAAGCCTGCCTAACAAAAAGGTTAGCCATTCTCTTTTGTTGCAATGTGGCAGATACTCCCACCAACTCGCTATATTACTTCTTGCGGCTCTTCTTTGCAGCCAATGCCTTCTCTACCTCAATCTGGAAGTCCGACAAAACATTCATGTAGTTGATGAATGCCTCGTAAGACGAGCCATAAGGGTTGAAGTAAGAGTGAACATCGCCGTCCGAAAGCCACTTTGTTGCCATGTAGTAGAAGTGGTCCGAAGTCTGCATGAAGTTCCATACGTACTCGTAGTCAGCACTCTTCAACGAACGAACCTTATCCTTCATTGCATACAACTTCGAGAATGCCTCGTTCTGCAAGTCGTTGCCCAACCATGCGGTGATATCACGCTCCTCGTCTGCCCACGACATAACGTGAGGACAGTGAAGAACTGCAACAGGCTGATGCTCGGCTGCAGTTTCGCTAACCGTTGCAAACTTCAAGTCACCACGCTTCAAAATTGCAGCCGGAAGATTCTTTACAAAATCGAAGATGCCGGTCGAAGCCTTCTGGTGCTCACCGAAGGTCTCATAGTCCATAAAGAGGTTGATAACCTCGCCCTCCGACTCCGAAAGCCAAGCGGCATATTTGTCGGCTGTGAGTGGGTATTCGTCCCAACCCTGATTCGAGAAACGGAATGCGATATCGTCCGAAAGTTTGTAGTTGCGGAGCAATAGACGAAGGCTCTGGTCAGCAGCACCTGCGTAGACGAAGTCAGGCGACTTCCAGCCGAGGATATGCTTTGCACCCTCTGCCAACATTGTCTTGAAACCGAGTTCGCCAACCATCTCGCCAATCTCGTCAGAGTAGATAAGCTCGGTGTTGCGGAATGCCTTTGGCTTAACGCCAAACTCAGCCTTCAACATTGCGGTATGCTTCTTTACTTGGTCTTTGAAGTCCTCCTTCGAAGAGAGGGCAGCCAACGAGTGCGAATAGGTCTCTGCCAACAACTCAACGCAGCCTGTATCTACCAAGGCACGGAACGACTCCAATACCTCAGGAGCATAAGCCTTGAACTGCTCAACAACTGTTCCGGTGAGCGAGAATGAGATGCGGAATGCACCCTTATTCTCCTTGATAAGTTTCAAGAGGAGAGCATTCATCGGCAAGTAGCACTCTCGTGCAATCTTCTGCATGATGGCACGGTTGGTCAAATCGTCAAGGTAGTTGTGGTCCTTGCCGATATGGAAAAAGCGGTAGGTTTTCAGTCGCCAAGGCTGATGTACCTGAAAATATAAACAAACTGTTTTCATATTTTTTATGTTTTTTTGTTTTTCTTATCTCCGTTATTTTGCCGATGCAATAGCATCTTCGTAAACCTGCTTAACCTTCTTGGCTGCATCGTTCCATTTGAGGTTGGTAACCTCTTCCAAGCCCTTCTGTGCAAACATCTTCGCAAGAGCCGGGTAGGTAATCAAACCATAGATAGCATCAGCCATCGCATCAACATCCCAATAATCAACCTTAACGGCGTAGTCCAACACTTCGGCTACACCCGACTGCTTCGAGATAATCGAAGGGACATTGGCACGCATCGCCTCCAATGGCGAGATACCGAATGGCTCCGACACCGATGGCATGATATATACATCGGAGAGTTGGAACATCTTGTGAACATCATCGCCCTTCAAGAAGCCCGTAAAGTGGAAGCGGTCTGCAATGCCCAAGCGAGCCACACGGCGAATAACGTGGTTCATCATATCTCCCGAACCTGCCATTACGAAACGCACGTTAGGAACTCGTTTCAAGACCTTTGCTGCCGCCTCAACGAAGTAATCAGGACCCTTTTGGAAAGTGATACGACCGAGGAACGTAACTATTTTGTCGCTAACTCCGCGCTCAGGAACTTCGTTCTCATTCTCTGCAAAACGAACTGCGTTGTGTACGGTTACGACCTTCTCTGCCGGAATGTTGTACTTCTCGATAACGATATTGCGAGTCAAGTTCGACACCGCAATAACTCTATCGGCAGCAGCCATACCTGCACGCTCAATCTCGTATACGCGAGTGTCGATATTGTCGCTTGACGAACGGTCAAACGATGTAGCGTGCATGTGAACTACCAGTGGCTTGCCCGATACACGCTTTGCTGCGATACCTGCAAAGTAAGTTAGCCAATCGTGTGCGTGGATAACATCAAATTGCCCCTCCAAATCCTTTGCTACCTGCGCAGCAACGATAGCGTAGCGAGCAACCTCTTCCATGAGATTTGCGCCATACTTTCCCGAGAAGGTGTAACGCTGACTCCAAATATCACTTGTCTCCCAACGCTTCTCTCCTGTCTTTACGAACTCATCATGATAGGTTTCATAATCCTCCGGAGAGAGATAAGGAACAAGGTTGGAGTCGATGTGAATGAATGACATCTTGTCGATAATATCGGCAGCATCGGAACTAACTTTGCCGAATACAGTCTCGACATCGCTCGCATTTACTACACGGATAAAACGCTCGTCCTCATCGCCCGAAGCACGAGGCATAACGAATGTAACATCTACATCGTTACGAGCCAATCCACGAGTCATTCCGTAACAGGCCGTGCCAAGTCCTCCTGCAATATGCGGAGGAAACTCCCAGCCAAACATTAATACCCTCATATTATCTATATTTTATTATTTCTTAACACTCTTTTTTGCTGCTGTACGCTTTGCAGGGCGCTTTGCAGGACTCTTTGCGGCACGCTTTGTCTTTGCCTTATACTGCTCGATAAGCTGCTTGATATAGAGTACTCCTCCAACACTCCAAGCCTGCGAGATTGCTCCGCGTGGAGCAAATGGAGGATTTGCATCGTAGTACTCTGCCACCGAGCCAATGCAGTAAGTCTGAATATTGTCATCGAACGCTGCCAATATATCCTCGGCAATAGGCAAGAAACGCTCGCCATCAAGTTTCAAGGCGCACTCTACATAGAACATCAACGGCCATACCCAAACTGCGCCATTAGTTGCTGCCGCTTCCTGTTCGATTGGATTCTCCTTGTAGGTCGATTCGAACATTGGGTTGCGAGGTGACAACGAACGCAATCCCGCAGGAGTGAGCAGGTGCTGACGAACAGTCATCAATACATTTACAATCTGTGCCTCGTCAAGCATTGTGTAGTCTAAACCACAAGCGATGATTTGGTTGCAACGGATATCATAATTTTTGCCGTGCATATCCACATAGTCGGCGAGGTATCCCTCCTCCGAGATGTAGAACATTTCGACAAACGACTTCTGGATTTGAGCAGGAAGGGCTTTCCACTCCTTCTCAAACTCCTTGTCGCCCATCTTCTTTGCGAGAGCCAAAGCATACGACACGGCATTATACCACAAGGCGTTTATCTCAACCGTATATCCGGCACGAGGCGTAACCGGCTGACCGTTCATCACGCAGTCCATCCAAGTCAAGGCTACACCATCACGCGCAGCCCAAATAAGGCCGTTGGTGTGCATTGCTACGCAACCTCCGAAGAAACCCTTGCGATATGCTGCCAAGATACTCTTCATTGCTGCGCCATACTTCTCCCAAACAGCCTGTGCACCGATATGCTCTTCCAATCGTTGCAATGTCCAAAAGAACCAAAGCGGAGCGTCTGCTGCAACCTCTGCCGAAGCTGAGCCTGCGAAGTCGCCATTGTGCATATCGCCAACCATCGTATCGAGAACATCAATACAATCCTCCTTGTAGCCCTGCTCCAAAGTCAATCCCGGAAGCGAGATAAATGCTGAACGACCGGCCTTGCCATACCAAGGGTATCCTGATATAACCTCTGTGCGATTGCCCGGACGGCGAATGATAAACTGACGAGCCGAGTGGTGCAAGCAACTCTCGAAGTCAATTTTGTGAGTACGGCGAGCAACAGAGGTCTCGTAAGCCTCCACGATAGCATCGCCCGAAGGCATCTCATCTACCGAAGCCGAGAAGATGATGCTCTCACCCTTCTTGATATTCATCTCGAAGTAGCCCGTAGTGAGCAAATCCTCGTAACCCTCGTAGCCACGCTCAATCTCCTTCTGGTACTCGAAGTCGTAGTACCAATCCGGAGCAGGAACGAATTTGGCATCAGCCTTTGACAGCTGCATGTGCAACCAAGGGAATCCGTCATAAAGACGATTCTTTACTCCATTTGTAACCGGGTAGGAACGGACATTGGCATACATGTTGGCCTTCGATAGTTCGTGCTTGTTGCGGAATGCGAGGAATGGGCGCAAACGGAGTGTAGTATCGGAGTGAGCATCAACAAGCGTATAGCGAATCATCATCTGCGTACGCTTGTGAATCCAGAGAATCTCCTTGCGAAGAATCACTCCTCCGACACGGTAAGTAATGGTTGGACACGGAGTATACTCGAAGTCGGTGATATACTTGTGTCCGCGAGGCTCATATACACCACGGAAGCGGTGAAGAGCCAAGTTGAATGACTGGTCGTGCTGTACAATGGTTTCGTCTAATGACGAGAGCAGCACATAAGCATTGTTGCTCGAATCAATCGGGGCAACAATAAGACCATGGTACTTGCGAGTATTGCAACCAACGATGGTGGTGCTCATATAACCGCCACGGCGGTCGGTAGCCAACATCTCACGTTGCAACGAATACTCCAAGTTGCCAAGTTCTTGTTTGTCAAATTTTAATCCCGGCATAATAGTATATGGTAATTTTGTTATTCTGTTTCGTAAAGTTAATAAAAATTTCGGCTAATTGTTCTCTAAAAATTGAATATTTTTACAAAATAGCCGTTTTATGTCACTTTTTTATTGAAAATACAACAGCTTTATGTCTGTTTTTGTTACCACACACCAAATACTGCCGAGCATTCGGTGCTCAACAGTATTGATGTATGAACCCTTTTGGCTATTAGCCCAACAGGTAAATCGTTATGCCCACTTAACGAGAGCGAAGTCCATTCTGTATGGCAACTTCTCGTTCTTAGGATATACACGCAAAGCGAGGTCAAATGCACCGGTGCGATTTGGAACAACATCGAGCATATAGGTAGCCGTAGTTCCCTCTCTCTTAACGAGCTGCAACTGCTCAACAAGTGTTACATCAGGTGCCTGCTGACCAACCATCTGCTTTGCAACAACGAGCTCTACGCCAATCTCCTCAGGCGAGAGTGTTGCAACATCGAGTTTAACCTCGAAGTGGTACTTTTCGCCGAGCATCATCGACTCCTTGTCTACACGAACACGCTGCGAATCGAGAATCTTTACGCTATCCCAAGCAGCCGAAACCTTGCGCTTCCAAGCAGCAATTTCACGGGCAAGGATATAGTTGTTCGATACGAGTTCCTTCTTACGAGCAGCCAACTTGTTGTAGAAACGCTCCTCGTAGTCGATGAGCATACGGTTTGTGGTGAAGTTCGATGCGATATCCGAGATACACTTCTTAATCGAAGCAACCCAATCGGTTGGGATACCCTTCTCGTTACGAGCATAATACTTAGGTGCAATCTGCTCCTCGATAGTGGTATAAATCATCTCGGCATCGAGTTCGTCTTGGTGACCTTGGTCGGCAAAGGTGCGCTCCATAGGGAGGGCCCAACCGCCATTCTCCTTGTAGCCCTCAACCCACCAGCCATCGAGTACCGAGAACTGCATAACACCATTCATTACACACTTTTCGCCCGAAGTACCCGAAGCCTCCAATGGGCGGGTTGGGGTATTCAACCATACATCGACACCCTGAACCATACGGCGAGCCAACTCCATATCGTAGTTCTGCAAGAAGATAATCTTACCTACGAACTCCGGCATCAACGATACCTCAACGATACGCTTAATCAAATCTTGTCCCGGCTTATCGGCTGGGTGAGCCTTACCTGCAAAGATGAACTGCACAGGGCGCTGCTTGTTGTTTACGATAGCCGACAGACGCTCCAAGTTCGAGAAGAGGAGGTATGCACGCTTGTAAGTAGCGAAGCGGCGTGCGAAACCGATAGTCAAGACCTCAGGCTTGATGCGGTCTGCCACCTGTACCATCTGGCTTGGGCGGTCGAAACGTACCTGTGTAGGGTCTGTATAGCGGCGCTTGATAGTCTTGATAAGTCGCTGTTTGAGGAACATACGCTCGTTCCACAACTCCTCGTCAGGAATATTGTAGACCTTCTGCCACTCAGGGATATTATAGGTGTGTCCATCGAATCCGTTAGGGAAGTAACGCGAGTAGAGTCGGCGCATGTTCGATGCAGTCCAAGTTGGGAAGTGAACACCATTTGTTACATAGCCGATGTGCAACTCCTTCTTGAAGTATCCAGGCCACATATTACCGAGAATATCCTTCGACACCTCACCGTGTAACCACGATACACCATTAACCTCCTGCGAAAGGTTGCAAGCGAGTACCGACATCGAGAAACGCTCGTTCGGGTCGTTCGGATTAACCTTACCGAGGTTGATGTATTGGTCCCAAGTGATGCCGAGTGCATCAGGATAGTGTGACATATATTGACGAATCATCGACTCAGGGAATGCATCGTGTCCCGCAGGAACAGGGGTGTGAGTTGTAAAGAGCGAAGACGAACGCACAACCTCCAACGCCTCCGAGAACGAGAGCTTCTTACGTGACATCAAGTTGCGAACACGCTCTACGCCGATAAATGCAGCGTGTCCCTCGTTGCAGTGGTAAACCTCCTGCTTGATACCCATCTTGTTGAGGGCACGAATACCGCCGATACCGAGCAAAATCTCCTGCTTCAAGCGGTTCTCCCAATCACCACCATAGAGGTAGTGAGTTACCTGACGGTCCTCCTCCAAGTTAGCCTCATAGTCAGCGTCCAGCAGGTACAATGGGGTACGACCAACCTGACAACGCCATACACGAGCGCTCAAAGTACGACCAGGCAATGCTACCTGGGTAGTTACCCACGAGCCGTCCTCCTCACGAACAGGCATGATTGGCAACTTGAAGAAGTTTTGTGCCTCGTATGTCGCCTCCTGCGCACCCTGTGCCGAAAGACGCTGTGTGAAGTATCCGTAGCGATACAAAAGACCTACGGCTACCATAGGGATATTTCTGTCGGAAGCCTCCTTCAAGTAGTCACCTGCCAAGATACCAAGACCTCCCGAGTAAATCTTCAACGAGTGGTGCAGACCATACTCCATCGAGAAGTATGCAATCTTTGGTGCCTTAACGCTTGGTTTCTCGTTCATGTACTCCTGGAACTGTGCATACACTGCGTCCATGCGAGCGAGGAAAGCCTCATCCTTCTCAATCTCAGAAAGGCGGTCCATCGACAACTTGTCGAGCAATGCGATAGGGTTTCTATCCACCTCAACCCACAACTCCTTGTCGATAGCCTCGAACAAATCGCGAGCGCCGAGTGTCCAACTCCACCACAAGTTACGCGACAACTCTTCAAGTGGACGCAGACGTGCAGGCAAAGACTTCTCAACCATTACACGCTGCCAATTAGGACGCTCAACAAACAACTGCTGACGCACGAAGTTAATCTGCTCGTGCGATGCACCACCGTCACCCATAACGGCACGGTTGGTGCGGGCTATGCAACTCTCGATAGCGCAGTCGTAAGCCTTGCGATAGTATGCGAATAGGTTTTCCCAAAGTGCCACCTTCGACATCTCGAATGCTGCTTTGCGTACAGCCTTAACTTCTTTATCCGAGAGTGCAAGGAAGCGGAGTACTGCATCTGCAACAGAAGCCACAGCCTCGGCATTGTTGCTATCGTTGCGCTCCACAACCACTACGCCATTGTTCTGCTCCTGCTCTGCTGCCCAAACTCCGAAACCTGCCAAAGTTGTTGTGATGGTAGGTACCGAGAATGCGATTGATTCGAGTGGAGTATAGCCCCAAGGCTCGTAGTACGATGGGTAGATGGTCAAATCCATACCTACGAGCAACTCGTAGTAACTCTTGTTGAAGATGCCATCGTTTTGGTTAAGGTATGTAGGAACGAAGATAACCTTTACCTTCGACTCTGCACGGTCAAGTACGCTGCCGTTGATTGCATTTGCTATCTGGTCCCAAGAGGTGTTTTCGAGGACATGAGTCGAGTAGCGATACTGCGAAGCGTCAATTGCCTGCGACTTGTCCTGCAAGTGAGCCTGCAAGTCGTGGCGTGCGCCGAGGTTTGCAGCAGGCACTGTTACATATGCCAACACTTCACGGTCGAGCTTGCCCGATGTTTCGAGCGCCTTCAACGCATCGAAGAAGATATCCAAACCCTTGTTGTGGAACTCGTAGCGACCACTTGTGCCGATGATGAACGGCTCCTTCTCGAACTTATGCGAGAGGCAAGCCTCGGCAACCTCAATCATCGCCTTGCGAGCCTCCTTGCGCTTAGCATCGTACTCCTTGCCTGTCCAAACAAAGTCGTTCTCAAAACCATTAGGGGTTACAACATCAACTTCCTTTCCGAGCAAGTGAGCACACTCACGAGCCGTAATATCGCTCACCGAAAGGAATGCATCGTGATTCTTTGCACCCTGCTTCTCAATCGAATGTTTTGCAACAACATTGAACTGACGAGCCAAATCGTCAGCGTTGAACTGCTCCAAGTTTCCGTAGAGCGGAAGGTTGTTTCCTGCAATGCAACGGCCCATAACTGTTGCATGGGTGCTCATTACGGTTGCAATGTATGGCGAGTGCTTGCGCAAATAAAGACCACCCGAGCATGTCATCCACTCGTGGAAGTGAGCCACAGCCTTCTCGGTAGTAGCGCAGAAAGTATCCACATACGATTCGATAACCTTACCTGCCAAGTAACCGAACAATACAGGCTCAACATAGTCCCATTGTCCCGAGATAGAGTCTACACCATAAGTCTCCCACAACTCCTTCAATACCTCGTCTTTGTTCGAGAAGAGGGTTGTGAAGTCGATAAGAATTGCGATAGGGTTACCGCATACATTCCAACGACCGATACGAACACGAATGCCATCGTTGTAGAGTGTCTGACGCCATGTTTTCATCAACATTGGGTCCTCCACGAACTCCGAGACCTCGCTGTCCTGCGAAAAATCGGGACCGATAGTGATATATCTCTCGCCCATTTGCTTCGTAACGGTCAGAGCCTTTGTTGCCAATACGGTGTGAATGCCACCAACCTTGTTACATACCTCCCAGCTGACCTCAAAGAGAACATCCGGATTAAATTTTACTTCACTCATAATTATCTGATAATTTGTTGATTGTTTCCAAATTTTGCTGCAAAGATACGACTATAAAATTATAAAACCAAGTATTTATTAAAATTTTTTAATAATTTATACCAATATATATAATAAGGCTCTCTACAACTCGATTAGAGCCTCTATTACCAAATCCGACAACAGCATATTTTCGGGTGCAATTCGCAAATTGCCGTTATCGTTTATCAGCAACTCGGCAATGCCTGTTTTTATTGCTTCATGCTCCAATCTTTTTCGCTTGTTAATGCCAAAATCTTGCTCTATCTTGTCGAGCGATATACCTTCCACGCATCGTAGCGAGGTCATTATATATTCGTTGAACTTATCTCGCTCCGACAGCACCTCTGAGCCATATTCTACACCTTTTATATAATCCTCGACCCCTTGTTCGCACCAACGGCGCACCTCGCCATTGTAAGAGTGCGCTCCCGGACCTATACCGAGATACTCCACATTGTGCCAATACGAGGAGTTGTGCTTGGAGCGAAAACCCGCACGAGCATAGTTCGACACCTCGTAGTGTTCAAAGCCAGCCGCTGTCAATGCTCTATGCACCCACAAGAAGTGCGATTCGCTGCTACACTCGTCAATCTCCTCAAACTCTCCTCTTGCCATCATTCGACCAAAGCGGGTGTTCTCCTCGATGGTCAAATGGTATGCCGAGATATGTTGCACATTCATTGCCAAAATACCCTCCAAAGTATCGACTAACTCTGTCACGCCAAAATTTGGAATACCAAAAATCACATCAACCGAGATATTGTCGTAGCCCGCCTCTTGCAACATCTTGACCGCCTCAATCGCCTGTTTTGCCGAGTGCCTGCGCCCCATAAATTGCAGACAACGGTCATCGAGCGACTGCACTCCCATCGAGATACGATTGACCGATGTTTTGCGCAACTCGGCGATATATTCGGGCGTTATATCATCGGGATTGACCTCAATGGTAACCTCCTCCAACTGCGAGCAGTCGAACTGCGAGCGCACTTGTTCGATAAATTGTTCAATCTCGGAAGGTGCAAGCAACGAGGGCGTTCCTCCACCGAAATAGATGGTACGAATGTTTTTGTCGTGTAGAAACTGTTGTTGCTCTGCCAATTCGCTGTGCATCGCCTCGACCACCTCGGGGATATATTTCAATTTGACACTGCGATAGAAATCGCAATATCCGCACAATCTTTTACAGAATGGTATATGAAAATATATCGCCGCCACAGCCCTTTTTGCATTATCTTAACAAAGATAACAAAAAAAACGGAACTGACGCAGCGGAGCGAGTGAAAAAGGCAAATTTATTTGCATTTTTCCGAGCCGCAAGGAAGAAAAGCCTGCACAACGGGGTTAAAACGGAAAACGGAAAACGGAAAACGGAAAGCGGAAAACGGAAAACAGAGAACTGAGAACGAAAAACCTTTCAGCGCACTCCCATAGAGCGACCAACGGGAGCGAATCCTATTTAATCCTATTCAATCCTATAATCGCTGCGCCTTGACCACCCTCGTAGTTCGGAAAACCAGAACAACACTGCCACACCACCATCAACTGACCGATTGCCATTTGGAACTCGACCGGCGGCAGAAGCCGAGAGCGGACCGAAGGGAGGTTGTTGCAATCGAAGATTGTCGGGGTCGATGGTCGATGGGGCGAAAATTACTTTTAGCCACATCGCACAGCAAACACGAATATTTGCACAGCAAACAACAACCGACCGCAGACAAGTCTGCCGAGGCGCAACAAGCTGACCGAGTCCCTTTATCCGCACAAAAAACGACTGCCAACAGACAGTCGCTTGTGCGACATCGTGGCAGATTATCGAACCGTAGTAGATGATTTGCTAAAATTCGTGGAGTTTATCGATTGGTTGCACGATAATTATCCCGAATTACTCCCACTTCATATTCCAAGTTTATAATTAAAAAATGTTGAGGTTTATACGCTCGTAGGGGACTCCCTATCAGGCGATTACGAGAGCGGTTTCCACCCTTAAATTCGGAGGCGTAATAGCAAGATAAGTAGGCGTGGTGTTGTCCTTCACAAATGTCCTAATGGAGAAAAAAATTCAAAAATTTTCTTACTATACTTGACTTTTTTACTATGCTTTCCATATTTATTTACAGACGGGACACAAAAACACCCGTGAGTACAATTATGAGTGAATACAAAAGACAGTGGCGAGAATTAGAGGACACCACAAAAGAGAAAATCAGCAAGGCGTTAAGGGGGAAGTCAAAATCAAGTTTCCATAAGGAAAATATCCGCCGTTCAATGCTCGACTATTGGCGTACAGTAGAGCATAAACCAACCCAAGATGACGAAGACTCCGAGAGTGATGAATAACCACTTATCAAGGTTAAGACAACATCATTTTGGGTAAAAATAATTTAGCAAAAATGAAAATTCAAAGTGTTAACATTTGATAAATTAAAAATAGTAACAAACATTGATTATATACAAATTGATGATATAGATGGATTTCAACAAACAATAAAAAATAATACTCTAACAGAGTTAAAATTCAACATTATATCTCCATATTTGCTATATATTGAGATAGACTATTTAGAGAAAGAATTGGTAATCGAATTTTCAGGAAAGATATTAGGTTCAGACTATAAAAAACTAATTTCAACCGAAACTATTAGACAATGTTTTGAAAATATAAATTTTCTCGGAGTATGTACCCTCGATGTTGGGGCGATTTTGGAAGATGCTTTCGTTGTGAAGTGTGATGTAACCCAAGATGTGTACTGTGCGGATATTTCTGTGGTGGCAGAGTTTATCAGGGGCAATATGAAAAGTTATAAGCAGTTTTCAGTTAAATGTCACCGTAACGGTAATTTGACAATAGATAAGAGTGTTGATACTCGCCAAGCGAAGAAGCGTATAACGATTTATAACAAAAGTAGAGAGATGAAGAAAATGGATAATAGGAAATTTATGAATGAATACAACATACCCAATGCCGAATTTGATAATATGTGTCGATTTGAGATAAACCTCAACTCCAAAGCACAAATAAGGACATCGTTGGGAATTGCAGATACTCGGTTGATGTCGGTGCTAACATCAACAAGGAATCCGATTATAGACTTCTTGGACGACATAGTTGCTAACACTGACGAGATGATTCCGCTCACGGACAAGCAAACTTACATAACAACATTGGTACTCCGAGATTGTAACAACGATTTGGCGGAGGTTGAGGAGAAGATGAGGCAAATTTACTCCAAAGGTACAAATATCTCAAAGGTAATGAAACCTTACAAAGAGGCACTTGCCAAGAAAAACAAATCCAAATTCACGAAACAAGATTTGCTCCAAATGCTCCGATAGTGTATCAACTTAATTATGTTACTTTTTAATCAATAGAGGGAGACGAAAACCTCCCTCCGATTGTATCAGATTAACTTAAAAGATTAAACTACTAACCTCTATATGGAATTTTAGATGGAACTATTTTTATGTTGCTGTCTATGTTACGACTTCTCATAAGTATCTCAAGACTAATTTGCGTTCTTTCCGCATCAGCTGTTGGCCCTATAATTATTTTTTCTATACAACTGATAGGTATATCTACTTCAACATATGGGATTAAAGAACCTCTTGATTCTCTAAATTTAATTTCCTTTGCCTTGTATACTTTACATTTCACTTCTTGCTCGTGTCTGTAACCTTCGTGCTTGATGAATGGAGAAAGTTGGTTGTTTAGCAAACGAATAATATCCATCTGTTTTGCAAAGACAGTACCCTCATCGCCTCCATTCGCTGTTTGTAGCATTAGCTCGTATTGATACTTGATACTATTCTTAATTGCTAACCACTCGTTAGAATCAAAACCGTAATGGCAATTCCTGATAGTGAAGGTTTTATTATCATCTAAACTATCAAGGTATTTCTCAAGTGCCTCTCGGTTAATGCCTATAGCAATTCCATTTCCATTTTTCCCATATGAAGTCCACATTGGTAAACTATCGGATTCAAGAGAAAAGGACATAACATATGGTATGCTATCATATATTGCTGTAGGTATACTTGATGAATCTTTCTCAAATTGTGCAAAAAATCGCTTCATTGCATCACTATACATAAGGTTTGATAGACGCTCTGTTTCATCTATCTCTAATTCATCTTCAATCTCTCGCAGGAGATTTCTACTCACCTCTTTGCCATATCCGTACTCCGAAGGGTCATTTAAGAACATTGCGCTTGTTGCCCACATCTTAAGGTTCCTATTCTCAGTTGAGAAATCTTTTAGCATACCAAGTAGTGCATCAACCGAAGTAAAATGATAAATTGAACTCATTGTTGTATATAACTTATTAGTGTTACATCTGCAAAGGTATGTCTAATCTTTCGATTGTGCAAAATGGACACTTCTCTTATTTCAATCACTATAATCCGTTAAAAAGTTGGGGTTTTAGAAAAAAGTTCTTAATTTTGTGTTGCCGAGCGGTGCGAACCATCGAGAAGGCAGACATATTGAAGGTGTTTTTCAGTCCCCATAAAGAAATCTGACAGTTTCATAGACAACGGGATTACGAATAGCACTCTTTGCTTGTGTAGTTATGTGGCAAGTGCACTATTTGTGCATATACCCCATACTATCCAAGTGTGGGGTTGTATCGTATCGTTTATGTTGTCAGGGTTTTGTCAGAACCTCTTTATGGATAGGCGAGATGTATTTCTCCGCACTTTCTTTATTGTCATAACAGATCCAGAGAAACACTTAAAACAATACTGTTATGAAAAAACTTTTACTTGTAATCGCAGCAGTGGCAATGATGTTGCCAAGTTGCAAAAAGATTAACGAGGCGATTGAAGGTTTAGACTATCGTCTTGACAAGCTGGAGCAAGAGACTATTCCAACGATTGATGAACAAATTTCTGTTGTCAACACAACTATCGACAACCTCGATGCTATGGACAAAGAGATGAAAGGTTACATCGACAATCTGACAACCACCGCATCATCGCTCCAAGAACAAATCAACGCCACCAACACAAAAATTGATGCTGTTAAGGTGGAGTTGCAGAGTGAAATTTCAACTGCAAAATCGGAGGTATTGGCACAGTTAGCAACAGCAAAAACCGAGTTGGAGAATGAGTTGGCACAAATCAACTCCACCATCGAAACCCTCAAAGCAAAAGACACTGAACTTGACAACAAGATTGCAGAACTCCGTTCCTATGTTGATAACGAACTCGGCAAAACAACCGATTGGGTAAACGCAACCTTCGCTACTTTGGAGCAATACAACTCTCTTGTTTCGGAGGTGGCAACTATCAAGGAACAAATCAAAGCAATCAACCAAAGTATTACTGAACTTGAAACTCGCTTAACTACCAAGATTAAAGAGGATATTGCAAACGCAGTATCTACTCTAAATACTGATATTCAGCAGAAGGTTAAGGAAATCACCGATGCCTACACCAATGCAGTAAAGACAGCGAAAGATGAGATTACTGCCGCTTATACCACCGCTATTCAAAACACAATCAACGCCCTCGATTCATCTTTGAAGTCGTGGGTGGGTGAGCAGTTATCGAACTACTATACCATTGCAGAGGTTAATGCCAAAATTTCGGCATTGCAGACAGCAATTACCGATGGCGATGCGTCATTGCAAGAGGAGTTGAAGAGTCTCAAATCTCAACTCGAAACAACCGCTACCGAAATTACAACTGCATACAAAAAGGCGATAGAGGAGGCGATAAATACAAACAATGGAGTGATTGATACTAAGATTGCAAACGAGATTTCTTCGGTTAATCAGCGTATCACCAATGAGGTAGCAACCATCAATGCAAAGATTGCAGAGATAGAGTCACGATTGAATAATGTTGAGGCGAAGATTGCTGAGTTGCTTGCCCGTATTCAGTCGGTGTCGTATATACCGACTTATGATGATGGAAAGGCAACAGTAATAAGCGATGGTTCAAAAAGTCAAGTTGCTCTTGATTTTGAGGTTTCGCCAAAAGATGCTGTTGTAGAGTTGGCAAAGGTATGGCAGAGTGCAGTATCGGTTAAAGCAATATACACCCAAACCCGAGCGGTGTCATTTATTGATATGCCAATTGTAAAGTTTGAATCCGATCCAGTAAATGGTGTTATTTCGGTTACCGCTTCCGCAGAGAATTTGTCCGCAGAGTTCTTTGATGGAGTTCAGTCAGCAAGTGTCAGGTTGTCCATCTCTGATGGCAATAACACTTTAACGAGTGATTACCTACCTATTGTTACTAACTCACAACCACTCAAAAGTGAATATATAGAGTTTCTTGACAATACAGTTAAGACTATTTGTGTACTTCATTGGGATACAAATGAAGATAAAAAACTATCCTATGCAGAAGCAGCTGCGGTAACTGATATAGCAAAGGTATTTGCAAATTCAACTATTACTGCATTTGGGGAATTACAACACTTTACAGGTATTGATAAAATTCCTTCTTCTGCTTTCTTAAATTGCACAGGACTTCAATACATTTTATTACCAAGTCAGATAATTAACATTGAAGATGATGCATTCAAAGGGTGTATTTCTCTTACAAATATAACGATACCCGATAGGGTTACTTTAATAGGTAATAGGACATTTAACAATTGTCATAGTTTAAAGATGGTAACTCTTGGACAAAATGTAACCTCAATTGGTGCTGCGTGTTTTAACTGTGATAGTGGAATACACACTTGTACATCAAAAACTATATATTGTAAACCCATATACCCTCCTAAAATATGGCATAGTATTAAGTATAGTCTCGAAACCAATACTTTTCGTGGTGGGACTATATATGTGCCACGAGAATCATATGAGCAGTATATGTCGTACACCTCTTGTTTAGAAGACGAACAAGAACAATGCAATTGGTATGCATATGAATCGTATATAAAGCCTTACGATTTTGAGTAAGCAAATGTATTTATTGGATTGGGAGGCACAATGCCTCCCTTTTTGTTGTCTTTCCCTAATGTTGAGGCACAAAAAAGCAACCGCTATTTGCAGTTGCAATTCAGTATTTGCAGCCGGAGGCGCAAATCTGAATTTATCGTCTTGTAGGAAGGGGTATTTTTGCCTCCTCGTATGCTTTCTCGACTTCTGCGGCAAGGCGATAGATGTCTTCCAAATTGTCAATATGTCTTACCTTGCCCTGCACCTCAACAGTGCCTCGTACTATGCTCTTTATAGGTTCTCCACCCTCCACGAACAAATCTCGCACCGACACTCCCAACGCATCAGCAATAGACTTCAATGTGCTGTACTGTGGATTACGCTGTAACGCACGAGTGAGCGATTCGGGGGTAATACCCATCAATTCGGCAAGTTGATACATCTTCAATCCCCTTGCTCGAAGAATATCCTTAACCTTGATTTCCCCCTCAATAATGATTTTATCTGCCTTCTCCCTCATAGTATATCTTGATTTTTATTATCAATAATAGTATATTTTAGTACAAAGATAGTGTAAAATTGTCTAAAAAATCAACAAATTTTATAAAAAATTAGTAAAAAATAACTTTAATATCAATTTTAGCATTAAAAAATTTGATTTATATTGATTTTTGTTGTATATTTGCAAAAGAAATAAATAACATATATATCAATATAGGTATGAACAAAGTAATAATTTACACACGAGTATCAACCGAGAGTCAGGAGTATGAGCGTCAGTTGCGAGAGTTGAAGGAGTATGCCGCTCGTCAGAACTATGAGGTGGTAGCGGAGTTCTCGGAGAAGATTTCAGGAGCGAAGAAGGTTGAGGAGCGTCAAGCGTTGATGAATTTGCTTGCCTACACCGACAATCACAAAGTCGATAAAGTCTTAATTTATGAGTGTTCACGCCTTTCAAGAAGGGCAATAGATTTCTTGACTGTAATAGAAAATCTTACAGCGAAGAAAATCAGTGTATTCATTTTGCAGAATGGTTTGGAGACGCTTTTGGACAATGGCACTCCGAATCCGATAGCACAGCTGGTGCTTGGGATTTTGGCACAATTCAACTCATTGGAGCGTTCTCTGATCCGCTCACGAATGGAGTCGGGATATAACCACTTCCGTTTGAATGGTGGAAAGGTTGGCAGAAAAGAGGGATACCGAAAGACAGACGAGCAGATGAAACAGCAATACACAAAGGAAATTCAACTGTTGAGGAAGGGTTTGAGTCTTCGTAACATTCGAGCAATAACCTCAACAAGTATCAATACATTACGAAAATTAAAAACTATGATTGCAAGTTAGAATATAGACAAGTGTGATCCAGCCACACAAGGGTTCGAAGTTTATCCCTGCCGAACAGAAATCTCCGAAATGAATAAGCGATGGAGAGGTTAAAAGCGAATAACCCCAATGTCCCCAAACACAAAAGGCGGGCATAAAGGGAGTGCGAAAGCACGAAATACCTGATGATATATGATTAAATATCAGGACTATGATAAATACTTTAATAAATTACAAATAAGTCAAGAAGAAAAAATAGAAATTTTAAGATATTTTGAGGCGTTAGCACTCATTGGTATTGAATACCACAAAAATAATGAAGTAAAAAATGAATTTAACTATGATTAAAAATTGTTATATATGGACTCGTGTTAGCACAAAGCACCAAGAGGAGAATGGTGGCAGTCTTGATGATCAAAGATGTCGCTGTGAGAAATTTGCAAAAGATAACGGATACACGATTAAAGGTTACTTCGGTGGCAAGCACGAGAGTGCGAAGACACCAGGAAAACTAATCAAAGAGATGATTTCTGCTGTCAAAAAAGACAGAAGTGTTAAGTATATAATCGTAAATCAAGCGGATCGTTTCAGTCGCAACGCAGGGCAAGCAATAAACATCATCAATGACTTAAAACAACAAGATATTACGATTGTTGAGGCATCAACGGGTTTGGACACAACGACTCCCGAAGGTGTAATGATGATGCAGTTTAAGTTATCACTTGCCCAATGGGACAATACCAATCGTACGAACAAATTTGTGTCGGGGCGCAAGCACTGTATGGAGAGCGGAGTGTGGTGCGGAAAGAGGCCTATGGGTTACGACAAGAATGGCAAGAGTATAAACGCCGAATTTACCATCAACGCAACGGGTAAACTTATTCGCAAAGCGTTTCAGTGGAAGTTACAAGGAGCAGAGAACTTCCGAATCATAGAGAGGTTGTCAGCCTTCGGTTTGAAAGTTACCAAGCAACAACTACACAAGATACTCACTAACCCATTCTATGCGGGTAAAATTCAGAGTAAATTCACAAATGGAGAGATGGTTGAGGGTAAGCACCCCGCACTCGTCTCGTGGGTTGATTTTCTGCGTGTACAAGAGATTTTAAGCGGGCGAACGGGAGTATATAGACACCAAGTAGAGACACCGAGATTTCCGCTAAAACGACATATTAAGTGTGCTTATGATGGTACACCAATGACAGCATACACCGTCAAGAAAAAGAACATAGACTACTATAAATGTAACCATAGCGGTTGTAAGAATAACATATCAGCAAAGAGACTTCATTCCCTATATGAAGAGTTGCTAAACGAATACACCATTCCAACTTATCTGCAAGAAGTATTCAAGCAGATTGTAAGGGATATTCTTATGCAAGAGGATAGAGAGCAAGCGGAGGCAATAGCATTGCTAAAAAAGCAAAATACAGAGATTAACAACAAAATCAAGAATTGTAAAATCAGTCTTGGTTCAGGCGATATTGATCAAGAGATATATGCTCTTACGATAGAGAGTTTACAGCAAAAATTAGCGAAAAATGAGTTAGAATTGGCAAAGCATAAAAGAAATTTATCGAACCTCTATTCACGCACCGATGAAATAACCTCAACTTGTTGTATGTTAGGCAGTTTATGGCATAAATCGGAGTTGGAAATGAGTGAAAAAATCCAAAATTTACTCTTTCCGAATGGAATTTTGTGGGATAAAGAAATTGGCAATTATCGAACCTTTAACAAAAACAAGGCATTGCTTATAATTGACAAAATATCAGAGAGTTACAAAAATAAAAAAGAGGAAAATCCACTTGGAAATTCCTCTTCGGTAACTTTGTGCGGATAAAGGGACTCGAACCCCCACGCCTCTCGGCACCAGATCCTAAGTCTGGCGTGGCTACCAATTACACCATATCCGCCTTAGTGCGAGTGCAAAGGTAGCCATTTTTTTACAATTCGCAACCTTGCAACCTCTTTTTTCGCCGAATTTTACGAAAAAGTGCTAAATTTGCACATCGTAAAACTTTTTGTATGCCGAAGATTGTAAACCTCACCCTCTCGCCAAAGCACGCCTCCGATGCGAAGTTCTATGCTCCGTTGGTGGCTCGCGAGTTGCGTATCAAGGAGAGCGATATTGCCTTACTGCGTATCGTGAAACGCTCGGTTGATGCAAGGCGTGGGGCCTTGAAGGTCAATCTTTCGCTCGAAGCCTACATCGACAAGGAGGAGCAACCTGCACCGCTTCATTTCGACTATCCTTCTGTGGTCGGCAAGCCCGAAGTCATCATTATAGGTGCAGGACCGGCAGGTCTATATACGGCATTGCGACTCATTGAGTTAGGGTTGAAACCCATAATCTTCGAGCGAGGTAAAGAGGTTGTCGAGCGAGGTAAGGATATAGCCAAAATTCAACGCAATCAGGGCGTCAATCCCGACTCAAACTACGCCTTTGGAGAGGGTGGCGCAGGAACATTTTCCGATGGAAAACTCTTCACCCGAAGCAAGAAGCGTGGCGACTACAATCGGGCTTTACAACGCCTTGTTTTTCACGGCGCATCGCCCGAAATCCTCTACGAGGCACACCCCCATATCGGCTCGGATAGGCTTCCACGAATTATTGCCAATATGCGCGATACAATTCGTGCAGCAGGTGGTGAGGTACACTTCGAGAGGAGGGTGGAAGAGTTGATTATCCGCAAGAGCCGTGTTGAGGGCGTTGTGGCGGGTGGCGACAAAGTCGAAGCGCAAGCGGTGGTTGTTGCTACGGGACACTCGGCACGAGATATATACTATATGTTAAATAATAGCGGGGTGCGCTTGGAGGCAAAACCATACGCTATGGGGGTGCGTATCGAACACCCGCAACAACTTATAAATAATATTCAATACCATCGCTCTCCCGATATGGAGTATCTCCCTGCGGCATCGTACTCGCTTGTTGCGCAAGTGGGGGGTCGAGGGGTATATTCGTTCTGTATGTGCCCGGGAGGTTTTATCGTGCCAGCACTTACTGATGAGAGCGAGTCGGTTGTGAATGGAATGTCGCCTTCGCATCGTAATTCGCCATACGCCAATTCGGGTTTTGTAACCGAGATTAGAGAGGAGGATTTTGCACATCTCTCGGAGCAATATGGGGCATTGGCCGGTCTGGTATTCCAACAGCAGTTGGAGCAAGCAGCACGAGCACAAGCGCCTGAACATCAGACTGCTCCGGCACAACGTGTGGCGGATTTTGTGGCAGGTCGCAAATCGTCATCGCTACCTAAATGCTCTTATGTTCCGGGCATTGTATCTTCGAGATTAGACGAGTGGCTACCACAATTTATGTCGTCACGCCTGCGCGAGGCAATATCGATATTCGATAAACGCATGAAGGGCTACCTTACAAATGAGGCGGTGGTCGTGGGTGTGGAGTCGCGCACATCTACACCTGTGCGTATTCCTCGTGATAGGGATACTCTGCAACACCCTGAGGTCAAAGGTCTATATCCTACGGGAGAGGGCGCAGGCTTTGCAGGAGGTATTATCTCGGCTGCCCTCGATGGCGAACGCATCGCCGAAGCGATTTATAAAACGGAAAACTGAAAACGAAAAGCGGAAAACTAAAAGAAGAGTGGAGAAATTTCTCCACTCTTCTCATTTTCTTGAAAAGGTTCTTGGTTAAACAATTCCCTGCTCCAACATTGCCTGTGCGACTTTGAGGAAGCCGGCGATATTTGCACCCTTAACATAGTTGATGCGGTCACCCTCGTTACCAGCCTTAACGCAAGCCTCGTGGATTGACTGCATAATGTAGTGCAACTTCTCATCAACCTCGGCAGCCGACCATGAGATATGCATAGCATTCTGTGTCATCTCCAAGCCCGAAGTAGCAACACCACCTGCATTCACTGCCTTACCCGGAGCAAACAAGATGCGAGCCTTCTGGAATGTTGCGATAGCCTCAGGGGTACAACCCATATTCGAAACTTCGGCAACGCACCAAGTGCCGTTTGCCAACAACTCCTCAGCATCAGCACCTGTCAACTCGTTCTGGAATGCACAAGGAAGAGCGATGTCGCACTTCACGCTCCACGCCTTCTTGCCCGGAACGAATGTAGCATCGGTGAACTTCTCTGCAAATGGAGCAACGATATTGCGATTCGAAGCGCGCAACTCCAACATATAGTCAATCTTCTCATCATTCATTCCGTTAGGGTTGAGAATTACGCCGTCAGGACCCGAAATTGCGATAACCTTTGCACCCAACTCGGTAGCCTTCTTTGCTGCACCCCAAGCCACATTTCCGAAGCCCGAAATAGCAACTGTTGCACCCTTCAACTTCTTGCCTGCACGATGGAGCATGTGCTCAACGAAGTACAATGCACCAAAGCCTGTTGCCTCAGGGCGAATCAACGAGCCACCCCAAGTCAAGCCCTTGCCGGTCAATACGCCTGTATTGTACTCGCGAGCCAACTTCTTGTACATACCATACATGTAACCAATCTCACGACCACCAACGCCTACATCGCCCGCAGGGACATCGGTGTCAGGACCGATATTCTGCCATAACTCCAACATAAACGCCTGGCAGAAACGCATAATCTCGGCATCGCTCTTACCCACAGGGTCGAAGTCTGAGCCACCCTTTGCACCACCCATAGGGAGGGTTGTCAATGCATTCTTGAAGGTCTGCTCGAAGCCGAGGAACTTCAACATCGAAGGGTTTACTGCTTTGTGGAAACGGATACCACCCTTGTAAGGGCCGATAGCCGAGTTAAACTGAATACGATAACCGAGGTTGGTCTGAATCTCGCCCTGGTCATCAACCCAAGTTACACGGAATGTGATGATACGGTCAGGCTCGACCATGCGCTCAACAATCTTTGCCTTCTCGAACTCTGGGTGCTGGTTGTAAACCTCCTCAATTGACTCCAATACTTCGCGTACCGCTTGCAGGTACTCGCTCTCACCCGGATGCTTCTGCTCCAAGTTCTGCATAATTTCATTTACTTTCATAGTCGTAAATATTTATTGTTAAAGTAATATGTAATTTTTAATTTTTAATTTTTAATTCTGCATTCTATACCTCTACAAGGTTGTGCTTTATCGCATAGACCACAAGGCTTGCCGTATTCTTCGAGCCGGTCTTTTCGAGAATATTGGCGCGATGCGAATCTACCGTACGCTTCGACAGATAGAGCGAGTCGGCAATCTCCTGTGTCGATAGCCCACGGCAGATGCCGAGCAGAACATCTATCTCTCGTTCGGAGAGTATCTCCGCCTCCTCGTTGCGGCGCATCGCACCCGAAAGAGCCTCCATAACGGCATTGCAGATATACTCCTCGTCATTCATTACCGCCTTGATAGCCGCAAACACCTCCTCAATCGAAGAGTCCTTCAACAAGAAACCCTTTGCTCCTGCCTCAACCATTCGGGAGTAGTACTTTTCATCGCCAAACATCGATAAACAGATGACCTTCAAATTTGGATTGCGCTCCAATGCCAAGGTCGTTGCTTTGTCGCCAGACAGTGTAGGCATCGCTATATCCATAAATACAACATCAGCAGCCATTGCTTCCGGCAACTCCAAAAACTCGGCTCCGTCACTTGCCTCGGCAACCACACGGCAACCCTGCCGACCATCAATCAGTCCTCGCAATCCGTTGCGAAATAGGGCGTGGTCATCAACTAATGCGATTTTTATCTCTTTTTCCATCGTCTTCTGCGTTGTTTTGGTGTGTGAGAGTCACTCTGTGAGGTGTTGATATTTGCAAAAACATGAACACCTCGGCCCTCTGCACTTGTTATCTGTAATTCTCCATTTAGAGAGTCCACTCGTGAGGTTATGTTCGACAAACCCATGCCGCTTGCTATGACTTTGTCGGGGTTGAAACCGCAGCCATTATCGTCATAGTGCAGTTGTAAATAGCCACCCCTTAACATCAGAGAAATCTCTATCTTCGAGCATCCGGAATGTTTCAATGAATTATTTACCAACTCGCATATTACTCGGTACAAAACAACCTCAATGTCGTTATCGAATCGTTCCTTGCGAAGATTGGTATTGAAGACGATTTCGATGGTATGGAGCGATTGTATGCGAGAGAGAAAGTTGTGAAGCCCTTGCGCCAATCCGAAATCTATCAAAATTTGAGGAGACATATTGTTCGATATCTCGCGCACCGAGCGAATCGCCTCGTCAATAACAAAGCGGGTGTTGTTGAGAATATTTTGCTGTTCCTTGCTCATATTCTCTGCCGAGATGGCAGATAAAGACATCTTTGCCGAGGAGAGCAGTGGTCCCATACCATCGTGCAGCTCTTTGGCGAATTGCGAACGGGAACGCTCCTCGGTGCGGAGTACCGCTGAGAGTAATCGTTTGCTGAATAGAGAACGTTGGTAGTTCAATCGGTCAATGTAGGTGACGAGTCGGTGCGCAAAAAGTACCGCCACAACAATACAGAGCGATGCTACGACATCGAGAAGAAAGAATGCCTCGTAATTGAAGACTTCGGGGGAGTAGAGTAGAAGCAGGTGCATGGCAAACGATATCGCCAAACCTACAATACATAGAGTCCAAATGATGTTGTATTTTGTCCTTCGGATAAGATGCGCAGCATAACCTATGGCGAGCAGTTGAACAGCCATAATGATATACATTGCTATTTTCAGTCCGAGGCTCAACATCTATTTATATTGTCTTATCACAAAATGTTTTTCAGGTGTTCCATTTGGCTGTATGCTGTCAAATCAACCTGCACGGGGACAACCGATACGTATCCGTTTGCCAAAGCCCACTCATCTGTATCCTCTGCATTTGGCTCTGCATTTGAAAATGCGCCTGTCAGCCAGAAATACTCCCGTCCGTGAGGGTCTGTCCGCTGATAGAACTCCTCCCGCCAATATCCTCTGGTCTGGCGTGAAAGCCTTATACCTTTTATTTCGTTGCATGGGATATCGGGGATATTTACATTCAGACATAAAGGTTTTGGCAGACCGTCATTCTCCAAAACAGCCTTGACGACTTGTGTTCCGTACCTCACGGCACCTTCGAAATCGGCATCGAGGTCATGGTCCGTGAGCGAAAGACCAATGCTTGGGATATTGTAGAATGCGGCCTCGATTGCAGCACCCATAGTTCCAGAGTAGAGGACATTCACTGCTGCATTGGAGCCATGGTTGATGCCCGAAATTACCAAATCAACTTTTTCGTTACGGAAGAGGTGGTCGAAAGCCATTTTTACGCAATCTACGGGTGTTCCGTTGAGCGAGTATACCGTTACATTCTCCTCGTCACGCACTTTGCGAAGATAGAGTGGGTTGTAGATGGTAATAGCCTGACTCATGCCACTTTGCGGGGCATCGGGCGCAATGGCAATTACGCGACCAAATTGTCGTGCAACCTCAATGGCGGCAGCAAACCCCTTGCTGCGGTAACTGTCATCGTTGGTCAGGAAAATTAATTTTTCATTGCTCATACCGTCACAAAGGTAGTAAAAAAAACGAAAAACGGAAAGCGGAAAACGGAAAACTTTTGTTTTTCGGTTTTCGCTTGGAGTGGGAAAACGGAACTGACGCCAAACCGAGGGCAGAGTGTGCTTGCACACTCTGCCGAGGTGCGAAGGAAGAAAAGCCCTCGAAGAGGGATTAAAGCGGAAAACGGAAAACTTTTGTTTTTAGACGAGAGACGAAAGACGAAAGACGAGAGAAATGCAAAATGCAAAATGCAGAATGTAGAATTGTTTTCAGCGCACTCCTACAAAGCGACTAACGGGAGCGAATCCTATTTAATCCTATTCAATCCTATAATCTCTTGCGCTTTGACCACCTTCGGAGTTCGGAAAACCAAAAACCACCTCCCCTTACCCTCCCCCTGGACTCGACCGGCGGCAGCAGTCGAGAGCATACCGAAGGGCGGTTGTTGCAATTGAAGATTGTCGGGGTTGATGGGCGATGGGGCGAAAATTTATTTTCAGCCACAATCGCACAGCAAGCACGAAGCTTTGCGCAAGCAAACAACAACCGACCACAGATGAGTCTGCCGAGGCGCCACCTTGACAGCCTTTATTTTTTTGTCTTGATAACATTTGGAGTTCAGAGAGTCAAAAAAACTTCGCCACCATCCTGGACTCGACCGGCGGCAGCAGCCGAGAGCAGACCGAAGGGCGGTTGTTGCAATTGAAGATTGTCGGGGTTGATGGGCGATGGGGCGAAAATTTATTTTCAGCCACAATCGCACAGCAAGCACGAAGCTTTGCGCAAGCAAACAACAACCGACCACAGATGAGTCTGCCGAGGCGCCACACGCTGAACGAGCCCTATTCGGGCACAAAAAAGGAGTTCAACAGAACTCCTTGTGCCCAGAATAGGACTCGAACCTACACGCCTCTCAGCACTCGCACCTGAAACGAGCGCGTCTACCATTTCGCCATCTGGGCATTGCGACCGCAAAGGTAACTAAAAAATCGCTAATTCCAACTTTGCTTCACTTTTTTTGTCGCTTTTTTGTCACTTTTATATCGCCTTGTTTTTAATTTTTCGGATTTAGTTAAAAAACTATTGTTTTTTTAGTATCTTTGCGCCGATTATGAAGAGAATTAGAAATTTTTGCATTATAGCCCATATTGACCATGGTAAATCTACCTTGGCAGACCGCTTGTTGGAGGCTACAAACACATTAAATCAACGAGAGATGCAGTCGCAGGTACTCGATGATATGGACCTCGAACGAGAAAAGGGTATCACGATTAAGTCGCACGCTATCCAGATGAACTATGTGGCGCGTGATGGCGAGAAATATACACTCAACCTTATTGACACCCCCGGACATGTCGATTTCTCGTACGAGGTGTCGCGTGCTATCGCTTCGTGCGAGGGTGCGTTGTTGGTTGTAGATGCTACGCAGGGTATTCAGGCGCAGACAATCTCGAACCTCTACCTCGCATTCGGTAATGACTTGGAGATTATCCCTGTGCTGAACAAAATCGATATGCCTTCGGCGATGATTGACGAGGTGAAAGACCAGATTGTCGATTTGCTCGGTTGCGACCACGATGATATTCTTTGCGCTTCGGGTAAGACGGGCGAGGGCGTTGAGGAGGTATTGGAGGCGATTGTAAGTCGTGTTCCAGCTCCTAAGGGCGATGAGAATGCTCCATTGCAGGCGTTGATTTTCGACTCGGTATTCAACCCGTTCCGAGGTATTATCGCCTATTTCCGCATATTCAACGGCTCAATCAGGAAGGGTGAACATGTAAAGTTCTTCAATACAGGCGAGGAGTACGATGCCGATGAGATTGGCGTTTTGAAGTTGAAGATGCAGCCTTGCGCCGAGTTGAAGGCGGGCAATGTGGGATATATCTGTTCGGGTATCAAGGATTCGAAAGATGTGAAGGTGGGCGATACGATTACTTCTGTCGCAAAACCTTGTACGGAGGCTATTGCAGGCTTCGAAGATGTTAAGCCTATGGTCTTTGCGGGTGTCTATCCCGTTGAGGCAGACCAATACGAAGATTTACGCGCTTCGCTCGAAAAGTTGCAGCTGAATGATGCATCGCTGACTTTCGAGCCTGAGAGTTCGTTGGCTCTCGGCTTCGGTTTCCGTTGCGGATTCCTCGGATTGTTGCACATGGAGATTATTCAGGAGCGACTTTATCGCGAGTTCGATATGGATGTTATCACAACCGTACCGAATGTGTCGTATAAGATTACAACCACCATGGGCGATGTTGTCGAGGTGCATAATCCATCGGGCTTGCCTGAGGTTACAAAGATTGCAAAGATTGAGGAGCCGTATATCCTTGCGCAGATTATCACCAAGGCGGACTTCCTTGGTCCTGTAATGAAACTCTGCATCGACAAGCGCGGAGTGTTGAAAAATCAGACCTACATCACACAGGACCGTGTGGAGGTCAATTTCGAGATGCCTCTGTCGGAGATTGTCTTCGACTTCTACGATAAGTTGAAGAGCATTTCGAAGGGCTACGCCTCGTTCGACTACCACCGTACGGGCTACGAGGTCAGCAAGTTGGCAAAGTTGGATATTTTGTTGAATGGCGACCCTGTCGATGCGTTGTCATCGTTGATATATGCCGACCACGCCTACGACTTTGGTCGCAAGATGTGCGAGAAGTTGAAGGAGCTGATACCACGCCAGCAGTTTGATATTGCCATTCAGGCGGCTATCGGAGCTAAGATTATCGCTCGCGAAACTGTTAAGGCGGTGCGTAAAGATGTTACTGCAAAGTGTTATGGAGGCGATATTTCGCGTAAGCGTAAGTTGCTCGAAAAGCAGAAGGCAGGAAAGAAGCGTATGCGCCAGATTGGTCAGGTGCAGGTGCCGCAGACAGCCTTCCTTGCAGTCTTGAAGATGGATTAAATTGATAGGTTTAATTTTAATTTAGCTAATGGCTAATGGCCAATGGCTAAGAGCTGAAAAATATGAAAAAAACAATTATAGACCTATTCGAGTCATCCGTTGAGAAATTTGGCGACAAGCCGTTTTTGCTCGAAAAGACGACCAACGAATTTGAGCCTACTACATACGCCGAGACTCGCGAGATAGCCTTGAAAACGGGTGCCGGACTTGCTGCGCTCGGCATTAAGCCAAAGCAGGCAGTTTCGATTTTGGCGGAGGGTTGCAATGCGTGGATTACCTCGGAATTGGGACTCTTGTATGCAGGTGCTGTCAGCGTGCCGCTGTCGATAAAGTTGGAGGAGGCAAACGACCTATTGTTCCGTCTGCGCCACGCAGAGGTTTGTACAATTTTCGTATCTCGCAACCAACTCCCGAAGATTCGTAATATCCGTGAGCAGTTACCACTCTTGAAGCATATCATCGTATGGGGTGATATCGAGTTACAAGAGGGTGAGATAAGCCTTGCGGAGTTGAATGCAATGGGCGAAAAGTACCTTGCCGAGCATCGTGAGGAGTTCTTGGCTATCGGTCGTGCAATTCAGAATAATGACTACGCCACAATCACCTACACTTCGGGTACTACGGCAGACCCTAAGGGTGTAATTTTGACTCATCGTAACTATACCGCAAATGTTGAGCAGGCTCTAACTCGTATCTCGATTCCTTCGGACTATACAATGTTTATCATCTTGCCACTCGACCACTGCTTTGCCCATGTTGCAGGCTTCTATATTATGGTGGCTTGTGGTGCTTCGGTGGCGACAACACAAGTTGGTCGCACCCCACTCGAAACATTGAAGAATGTACCTGTAAATATCCGCGAGGTTAAGCCTCATGTATTGTTGTCCGTTCCTGCGTTGGCAAAGAATTTCCGCAAGAACATCGAGGCTTCGATTCACAAGCAGGGACCAAAGGTTGAGAAACTATTTAAGTTTGCATTGAAGGTTGCCTACGAGTATAATCAAGATGGCTACACCAAGGGCAAGGGTTGGCGTTTTGTGCTGAAACCGCTTGTGGCGCTGTTCGATAAGATTCTCTTCGAGAAGGTGCGCCAAGGCTTTGGTGGCAATATCAAGTTCTTTGTTGGTGGTGGGGCACTGCTCGACTCGGAGTTGCAACGATTCTTCTACGCTGTGGGTATGCCGATGTTGCAGGGCTATGGTCTTTCGGAGGCTACACCTATTATCTCGGCAAACTCGCTCGGCAAGGGGCGTCATCGCTTTGGCTCTTCGGGTAAGGTTATTCAGCCTTTGGAGTTGAAGATTCTTGACAACGATGGCAACGAAATGCCATTGGGTGAGAAGGGTGAAATCGTTATCAAGGGCGAGAATGTTATGGCGGGTTATTGGAAAAACCCTTCGGCAACGGCTGAAACCGTTGTTGATGGCTGGTTGCATACGGGTGATATGGGATATATGGGCAAAGATGGATTTCTCTATGTTCTCGGTCGCTTCAAGAGCCTTTTGATTTCGAGCGATGGCGAGAAGTATAGTCCGGAGGGTATGGAGGAGGCTATGGTGGATAAGTCGCCATATATCGACCAGATTATCTTGCACAACAACCAAAATCCTTATACTATCGCTATCGTAGTGCCAAACAAGGAGGCATTGCGCAGAGAGGTTGGTAACGATGCTGCAAAGGCAGCGGAGTTGATTGATGCCGAGATTCGCAAGTACCGCACAGGTGGCGAGTTTGGCGAGGAGTTCCCTGACCGTTGGTTGCCTGCGGCTTTGGCGATTGTCGATGAGGCATTTACCGAGCAGAACGGATTGGTTAATAGTACGATGAAGGTTGTTCGCAACAAGGTTGAGAGCCATTTTGCCGACCGCATCGACTACGCCTACACTGCCGAGGGTAAGCAGTTGCTTAACAAGAAGAATCTGGAGTCGTTGTCGAAGTTATTATAATAATGAAGTATATTATGGCTACTCACGAGGTTTCCCCTATACAGAGCAAGATATATGAGATTCGTGGTCAGCGTGTGATGCTCGACTTCGACTTGGCAGCGTTGTATCAGGTGGAGACGAGGGTACTGAAACAGGCGGTACGCAGAAATATAGAACGCTTCCCCGATGATTTTATGTTTAGACTTTCTGATGCAGAGGCTAAACACTTGATTTCCATAGGGGTATCACAAAATGTGATATCTCCCAATTACAATATAGGAACATCGAGTATGTTTGCTTTCACGGAGGAGGGTGTTGCTATGCTGTCGGGTATTTTGCGTAGTAAAGTTGCCATAAACGCCAATATCGCCATTATGCGAGCCTTTGTTGCAATGCGTAACTATATAACTACCACCTCGACCGTTACAGCAGAGTTGGCAGAGATAAGAGCAAAGTTGGCGTTATTGGAGCGTAACGATGAAGATAATGCCGAGGCGATAAATGACCTTTCGGAGGATATGCGCAAAGAGTTGGATAATCTCTATTTGGCAATTGCCGAACTCTCCGTAAAGAAGGCAAAAACCGATGAACCAAGAAGACCAATCGGATTTTGATAGAATAAATAGGTTGCGGTAGTAGCTCAGTTGGTAGAGCATTGGCTTCCCAAGCCAAGGGTCACGAGTTCGAGTCTCGCCTACCGCTCACGAAAAAGACCTCGTTTCGGAGGTCTTTTTTGTTCGCTTCGGCGAGACTCGTTCAAGCGGTGGCGCAGCAGCAATATCTTGTCGGGCAAATGTTCTGCATTCTTAAAGTCATTGAGCGTATGGCCATTTGCGTGCAAGCCCCCCCCAAAAAATATCCATCCACTCAACACCTTATTGCCGTTGGCAATTCCGACAATCTATTGCATGTTCTACTGCGGCGGTCGTTCGAATCCCGTCTACCGCTCAAAGAGAGAGCCTGTCTAACAGAAATTAGGCAGGCTCATCTTCTATACTCTCAACAGTTTATTGGTGTTGCGGGCGGAGCAGGTCCTGCACAACCTTAACAGGCGAAAAAGTTGAGATAGGAACATCAACAAATATGGTGTTCCACTTTGCCATAGCGCCATTCCACAAACCCGGTAACTCCTGCGCACGCAACTCGCGACCGCCACTCGACTTCGAAGAGATAAAGCCCGTCTTCGGGTCTGTGTAGCCCATCAAGTCGAACTTCGAGCCATCTGCTCGGCGCACTCCACATACCAAATCCACAGGGTTGAAGTGAGTAGCCTCCTTCATCAGTGGCATATCCTCGGCACTTATCTGACTCGATTCGGCAATTTGCAACGACTGTGTACCGTCATCATTCTTAACCCAGAATGGGCCACCGCCCGGCTCACCCTCGTTACGTACCATACCACAAATACGGATAGGGCGGTCGAGCAATGACTCCACCAATGCAGCATCATACTTGGCAGGAAGTTTGGTGCAGAGTTTATGCTCTACAAACTCGGCAACCTCCTTTAAATCGGCAGAGCCACTACGCAACGCCTTCAAGTGGGCGAAAGTCTGTGCTTGGAGGTCGAGCAACACACCTGCTAATGCCTTCTTGTAGCGGATAGTATCGCCACGCAGGGCATCTGTTGTTACATTGTCGATATTTTTTACGAAGATTACATCTGCCTCGATATCGTTCAAGTTCGACAATAACGCTCCGTGTCCGGCAGGGCGGAACAACAACTTGCCCTCATCGGTAAGGAATGGGGTGTTGTCAGGATTTACCGCTATGGTGTCGGTTGAAGACTTTTGCTCCGAGAAAGAGATGTCGTACTTGATGCCGAATTTATCCTCATACTTGGCTACACGCTCATCAAGCAAAGCCTTGAATGCTGCCTTATGTTCCGGAGATACAGTGAAGTGGAGTCGTGATACGCCCTTTGATGCTCCATACTGCGCACCCTCCATCAAGTGCTCTTCAATCGCCTTGCGTGCGCCATCAGGATAGTTGTGGAAAGTAACTAATCCCTTTGGCTTTGCACCGTAGTTAAGACCTTCTTTGATAATTGCTGAAACAACTGCCTTGTCATCGCTGAAATCTACTCCCGTAGCCTTCAACTCTTCGTAGAATGCAAACTTTTCGATATTTTGCAGGAGGGTGTCGATGCCCTTACCTCGCTTATCGTCATTTACAAATTCAAACAACTCCTTAAACATTCGCGTTGCCGCACCCGATGCAGGAACAAATTTTACCACTTCGAGCTGCTCGGCTGTCGCTTCATAGTGTTTGATGGCAATATCGCAAGCCTCTTCCGTGAGTATGGTGATACCATCTTCGGGCGAAGCGGCTTTTACGACTTCGAGAGAGGGAAAACCTTGGCGGAACGCCTCAATCTGTTTTTCGACTTGCGCCACGGTAAGCCCATGTGCCTCAATTTCATGAATCTGTTTTTCGTTGAACATGGTTGTATGTTTTTTAGATTTTGTGCTCTATATTTTAATCAAAGGTAACGATTTTTTTGGGAATAAAAAAGTCGTATAGAGATTATTTTACTTTTTTGACGATATTTTCCAACTTGCTTTAATCCCTGCGAGAAGAATTGGCATATTTTTTGGCTCAAAGAGGTAGTTGCTTATACCTATCTGCGATGAGAAAAATTGTTATTTACTCTCGGCATGCCGAGGTTAGAGCCCTAATAAGAGGGTTGTTATCCGATATCGAAGCCTATTTTGTACCGGCATCCTCGCGTGAAGAGTTGTTCAAAATCTGTCAAACCACCAAATGCGATTTGGTGCTGACCGATGATGTCAGAATGTTTATGAATGGCTCCGATGCTATTTTGCAGATTCGACAAGAAGGCTATCTACCACAGATATTCGTGATGTCGTATGACCTATCGGAAGATACGATTACAGCCCTACTCGAAGAGGGTGTAAATCAGTTTATATCTCTACCTGTTGCCCCCGAACGACTTTGTCACAAGGTTGCAACGCAATATCGAGAATTGGTATGATAGAGTTCGTTGAAGAGGTGTTGGCTATTGCACTCGCCTTACCATTGTTGGTGATGACCATACATCTGGTTTATGTTTTTCGCAGATGGCTGATATCCCATGCCACTGTCCGATGTGTGGCGCAAATTTCGGCAATGCTTGTGGCAGAAGAGGAACCGAGTGATAAGGAGATACGCTCCTTACGAATTAGATTTACGAAAGGGATTATACACGATGCAGTAAATTTTATCTCGGAGTATATATATGGCAGGTCACTCAATCGTCTATCATTGATTGTTGAGGTGTGTGCGGTTGATTATACTCCTATATTTTATGGGCGATTCGGTGAGATTGCGACACTTATCGAGGCATATCCGGACCATGCCATACGATATATTTCTCGCCTTGACTATCCACTCTCTTGGTATGATGTTGCACTCTTGTCGCAACTCATGCGCCGAGCAGGAACACCGATAGCTTATACCCCTCTGCTGATATCGCAAAATCGCAATCTGCAACTTATAGGGCTCTATCTTTGCGAACACTTCTCGATAGTCGATGCAGAGCCACATCTGCAACGATTGGCCGGCTCGGAGGATAGCGAAATATCCTACATTGCGCTACTATCACTCTGCTCTATTCGTGGTGACATATCGACTTCGCAGGTAGGTAGGGCGCTGGGAGGGCTTTTGCCATATCAACGAGCCGCTTTTCTTCGCCACGCTGTACATGCTTGTTATTCGTTGCGTTCGTGTGCACATCTGCTTAATAAGAGGGAGGGGCAGCTCTTCTTGCAACGCATAAACTCTTATAAATGCCGGATTGTATGCAACTAATATCACTACTATTGTTTCTGTTTTCGGCTCTACTGTTTGTTGGAGCCATACTATTTGTTGCGATATGGCATCGGACATCTCGTAACAGTTCTGCTGTGAAGATTCTAAATGAGGGTATCGGACATATTGGGGTGTCGGCAGTTGTGGCGTATCCCAATACCCCGCAACCTCTTATCGCTCTGCTCGAAGAGGAGTATCCTCGCAGTGAGGCTGTTATCGTTACCGACCTCGAACACTTTCTCTCTCCATTCGGGGAGTTGATACAACGATTCCACCTTGTAAAGGTAAATCATGCGCATTTGTTAGGTGTTCGTTCGCTATATCGTTCTCGCCATCGTGCATTTAGGCGTGTTGTGATGGTCGATTTGCCGATTGAATCTCGCCATCGTGCATTAGATGTCGCCAAAGAGGTTGCAACCTATGACTATATTCTGCAACTGCAAGGGGAGAGTGTAGTCGCACACGATGCACTCGCCTATTGCGCCAATATTATAGCCTCGCATCACGCCACCGCAAATATCTCTATGCGCAGCCTTATAGGAGCAGAGGTTCATCTCGAAAGGTGTGATGCATCTGATAAACGAGATATTATCCATATACTTTCCGATAGAATATTGGCTTGGCATAGTGGTGGCTCATGTCTTGCTATATGTGCGATATTTATACCGGCTTTGTTTGTTCTTATGGCGCACTTGTCGAATAGTAGAGTTGTACTGCTTGTGGCAGTGACAATCTTACTATCACTTGCGTTTTGTCTGTATGTTTCGTGCCGTGTGATGACCGAAAAGAGTCTATTTAAGACACTCGGCACAATATTGTACAATTTTTATCGCTTTTTGATTGAAAGAGTTAAAAATTTTCACTATCTTTACAAGGAGAGGATAGACCGCAGTCGAATCCTGACCAAGGGCGTTGCGGTGATTAATAGAATAAGAAAAACCAACCGAGAATCACCATGATAGAGCAACAACTTAGAGAGTATCTTTTGCCATGTGCCTTCAATGCAGCAGTACGAGCCGGAGCCGAAATAATGAAGGTGTATCATAATAGCGAAAGCTATGACATAAAGGTTAAGAGCGATAATACGCCCTTGACCATTGCAGACCGTCTTGCTCATAACAAGATAAAGGAGGTGCTGGGCTCCACCCGTATTCCGATTCTCTCGGAAGAGGGGCGTGAAATGCTCTATGATGAGCGCAAAAATTGGGATATGTTTTGGCTGATAGACCCGCTTGATGGTACCATTGAGTTTATCAAGGGCAATAACGAGTTTACGGTAAATATCGCCTTGATGTCAGAGAATGAGTGTGTTGGTGCGATTGTTTACGTTCCATACCTCGGAAAGGCATACTTTGCCGAGCAGGGTTGTGGTGCAATGTTGTTGGAGGGTGTCTATCCTGACGAAAACGCCAACTATACCAATCGTGATATTCGCTCGAAGGCGCAGATGTTGCCTCTATCCTCGGCTACGCACGATAAGTTTCGAATCGCCGTGTCACGCTCGCATCAGACAGCCGAAACAGCTGAATATGTCGAGAAAATGCGAAAAATACACCCCGAAATTGATATCATTGAACAGGGTAGTTCCTACAAGTTTTGCCTTATGGCGGAGGGGGCGATAGATTACTATCCACGCACTACAACGACCTACGAGTGGGATACGGCTGCTGCTGAGTTGATACTTGTGGAGTCGGGCGGTTTGGTACGTTCGCTGCCGGACCATCGTCCATTGCGTTATAACAAAGAGGACTTACACAATCCTTGGTTTGAGTGCCACCGATTTATGTAGCAAGGCTATTCGTTGAGGGTTGAGAACTCTCGATACTCCTCTTTGCCCTTCTCGGGTGCGAGTACAAAATAGACACTGATGCTATCGCATAGGCTCTTTGCCAAGGCGATGGCATCTTTTTCGTCTGATGCCATAAATGCAGTTGCCAACGCATCTGCCGTAGCGCATCGTGGCGCAATAACCGTTGCCGAAAGGAGCGAGGTAGTCTGCGATTGTCCTGTTTGCGGATTGAGGGTGTGGGATATACGCTCGCCCTGCTCGTTGTAATAGAAGCGGCGATAGTTGCCCGATGTGGCGAGTGCCGAGCCGCTAATCTGCACCACCTTCTGCTGATGCAGACCGGGTGTTTGGTTGTTTTCAAATGGTGTATCAACACCTACACGCCAAGCAATGCCTTTGGCATTTACACCTTTTGCGCAAATCTCACCTCCGACCTCTACGATATAGTTCTCGCAACCCTGCGAGTTGAGCCACTCGGCAATCAAATCTACGACATAGCCTTTGGCAATGGAGTTGAGGTCTATTTGCAGGCGAGAGTCCGATTTTACGATACGACCATCTTCGAGTCGAAATTTCTCGAAGCCGACAAACTGCACAAGTGAGTCGATATTGGGCTTTGCCTCACGATTTTTTGCGGCAAAACCATAGGCATCGACCAATGGTTTGACGGTGATATCGTAGCGAGGTGTGAGTGCGTTGATTTTCGATGCAATTTCGATATTGCGAGCGATGTGAATATCCACCGAGTCGGTTTGGTTGCTGTTGATGCGACTTAACAACGACTGCGGATTGAAAATCGACATCGAGGCGTTGGCTTCGCTGTTTATGCGTTGCATCTCCTCGAAAATCTGCTTGTTCGAGAGAGTTGTTTCGGCAACAATATGGTAGGTCGTACCGAGCATTGTGCCATCAACAACACGATATTGAGGTGCGGTGGAGCAGCCTGCCAAAAGTAGCGTAACAACAACTATAAACCACTTCATTTTGTCGGAAATTTTCGTTCGAGCAACGCTTCGGAGTCCTTCACGGCGTAGCGGTACCAATCGTAGAGTGTGCGGGTGCGCTTCTCCTCGGAGAGGTGCCAATCCTCACATTCGAGGCGCATACGCTGCGACAACATATATATAAGTATAGCAGCCGAGGCCGATACATTGAGCGAATCGACCATTCCGCACATCGGAATCTGCAAAAATTCGTCTGCCTCTGCCAAAATCTCATCTGACACACCCGTCTTTTCCGTTCCGAACACAAGGGCAAACTTACCCTTCGTCACATCGAAAGTTTCGGGCGTACAACTTTTGTGGTGTGGCGTGGTGGCGATAATGCGATAACCCTCTTTGCGCAATGCCTTCACCGCATCGGCAGTTGTGGCGTGGCGGTTAATATCTATCCATTTGTCTGTTCCGAGAGCGATATTGAGGGTTGGCAAAAATGGGCACAACTCCTCTACGGTGTGGATATTCTGCACGCCAAACGCCTCGCAGTGGCGCACAATGGCGCTGGCATTTTGGGCGTGAAACATATTCTCGGTCATCACCGTTATATACTCGGTGCGCATATCGAGGGCTCGGGTGAGGGTGTCGATACGGCTCTCCAAGAGGAACGAGGAGAGGTAATCGATGCGCTCACGCAACTCTTCAAGAGAGAGATTATTTTCGGTATTTGTCATCTTCATCGAGTATTTTCAGGTAACTTTCATAGCGCGAAAAGGCAATCTCCTCACACTTTACGGCCTCTATTACGGCGCAATGTGGCTCGTGGGTGTGAGTGCAGTTGAAGAACCTGCACTCGCCGGCACGCGAAATCATCTCAGGGAAGTAGTGCCACAACTCTTTATCATCAATATCAATCAAGCCGAAGCCCTTAACGCCCGGAGTGTCAATGATGTAGCCATCTGCAATGCGGTACATCGTTGAGAATGTGGTGGTGTGCTTGCCCTTGTGGAACGAGTCCGATATCTCGCCCGTGCGAATATCTATCGTAGGGTCTATTGCTCCGATAAGTGTCGATTTTCCAACTCCCGAATTTCCCGAGAGCAGGGTGGTTTTACCCGCCAACATCGCCTTTATGCGCTCTACGCCTACGCCCTCGGTGGCGGATATGTCGATAACCTCGTAGCCGGCACCCTCGTATATGCAATGGAACTTCTCAATCGCTTCGGGGGTGTTGCGCAGAAGGTCAATCTTTGCCAAAAGAATAGTTACCGGCACCTTGTACGCCTCGCAGGTAACAAGAAAGCGGTCTATAAACTCGGTGGCGGTAACGGGCTCAACGAGCGTTACAACCAACATTGCGCGGTCGATGTTCGAGGCTATAATGTGCGATTCCTTCGAGAGGTTTGATGCTCGGCGGATAATGTAGTTGTGGCGTGGAGCGATATCGACAATCACCCACTCGCCATCTTCGCCACACTCGCAATGAACGGTATCGCCCACGACTACGGGGTTTGTGGAGCGCACACCACGCAGGCGCAACTTGCCACGCATACGACAGCGCAACACCTCGCTCTCGTGCAACACCTCGTACCAACTGCCTGTGGCACGCATCACCAAACCTTCGACTCTCTGCATCGGCTACGCTTTTGGGGTTGGGGATAGAATTACCTGCTTTGCCTCCTCCCAATAGTTGAATAGCGGCTCGGCGCATTTGCGGACAAGGTCAAACGATATGGAGTTGTCGAAATATTGAGGCTCAACAAATTGTAAATTGGCATTGAGGGCAAAAATCGCAGCATAGAGCATACTCAATACGATTAAACCCTTGACGATTGAAAGCACTATACCGAGTAGGGTATTTACCCAACCCAAGCCGACAAACGACAATACTCTCGCAATAAGTCGTGCGATAAGTGTTGCAATGATAAGTGTTGCAACAAAGGTAATCAAGAAACCTGCAACTACCGAAAATCGTGCATCGATATTAAACATTTCACCTACGGCAGTGCCATAGCGGAGTGAGAGAACAATGCCGAGAATAATGCCTAAAAGTCCGAGCAGTTGCGAAACAAAACCGCTTCGCCAACCGCTAACCACTGCCCAAACTAGGGCAACAAGAGTAAGAATATCAAAAAAATTCATCACAAAAAGTCTTAATAACCGCACGAAGTTAGCAAATTATTTGCGAATTTCCTATCTTTGCACTTAGAATCGTGTTACCATGAAGAGAATTTTACTATCCATAGCCTTTGTTGTCGGCATCGTTTGCGGTGCTTCGGCACGAGAAATATACTCGCTGAATAGCGGTTGGAAGTTCTTTTTTGCGGAGGAGAATTCGAGCGATAATGCGCGAGAAATCGTGCTTCCGCACACTTGGAATATAGACGCCTTCGTGGGCGATGGCTCCTATTTCCAAACCTCCGCCAACTACCAGCGCACACTCTTTATCCCTGCCGAGTGGAAGGGAAAGAGGGTTTTCTTGCGTTTTCATGGCGTTCAGAGCGTTGCCGATGTCTTTGTAAATGGTCGCCATATCGGAGAGCATTATGGCGGATATACCGCTTTCGCATTTGAGATTTCGGATAAGGTGTCGTATGGCTACAACAACACACTGCTTGTGGCGGTGAGCAACGCCATGCGCAGCGATGTGTTGCCGACTTCGAGCGAGGAGAATCGCTACGGCGGAATATATCGCGATGTTGAACTTATTGTAACCGACAAAACCACCGTTTCGCCTCTCTACTATGGCACAGATGGTGTTATGGTGCATCAAAGCGAGGTGTCGAAGGAGCGAGTTTCGGGTAAGGTGGATATTGCTCTGCTCGGCAAAAAGGACTCCTCACACAGCGTTACGGTCGATTTTCTTGCTCCCGATGGCTATGTGTCGTTGTCGAAGACGGTAAAGGCGAAGATTGATGGCAATTTGTTGGCTGTGCCGTTCACTATCGAAAACGCCGAACTATGGACACCATCGCAGCCACGACTCTATACCGTGCGTGTTACAGTAGGCGAGGAGTCGGCAGAGGTTAAGACCGGTTTCCGCAAAATTGAGGTTACACCGGAGAAGAAATTCACCGTAAATGGTCGCCGTGTGCGTGTGCGTGGCGTGCTGCTCGGACATGACCGTATGCCGAAGGGCAATGCGGTATCGCAGGCGGAGATAAACTCCGACCTTGCACTTATTCGTGAGATGGGCGCAAATGCCGTACGCTCGGTTACAGGACCACACTCGCAACACCTCTACAACGGGTGCGACCGCCTCGGCATGGTGGCGTGGGTTGATTTTCCGTTTGCCCGTGCGCCATTTTTGAGCGATATACCGTACTATTCGACTGCTCGTTTCGAGGAGAACGGTTTGCAGCAACTGCGAGAGATTGTTTTGCAGAATATCAACCACCCTTCGGTGGCGATGTGGGGTGTGTTTTCGATGTTGCGAGGCAACTCCAAACTGCAGATGGATTATATCCGCAAGTTGAACTCCACTGCCAAAAAACTCGATGCAAGTCGCCCTACGGTAGCGATGAGCAACCAAGATGGCGAAATCAACTTCATTACCGACCTTATCGTTTGGCAACAAGCAGTAGGTTGGGAGAGTGGCGAGGTAACCGATTTGGATTTGTGGCAGGGGGCGTTGCGCACAAATTGGAATCATCTTCGTCAGGCGGTATGCTATGGTGAGAGTAGCAATGGGGCACGCTTTGTTTCAACCCCTAAAACTTGCAATGCTGTGGCAGCGAGCGCTCGCCAGCAGAAGTTCCATGAGGGCTATTCACGGTTAGTTGATGAAGATTTGTTCTGGGGTGTATGGCTCAACTCGATGTTCGATATGGGCTCGGCTCGTTATCAGCACGGAGTACGCAATTCGGGCGTAGTTGCGGGCGACCACAAGAGCCGTAAAAACCTCTTCTACCTCTATAAGTCGCAGTGGAATCGCCGTAAGCCGACACTTCATATTACCGATAAACACCGCAGTATTCGTGCCGAGGAGCGTCAGGTACTTACGGTCTACTCATCGCTTGGTCGCCCTGTGATGACCATAAATGGCGATACGGTGGCGTGTGAGAATGTTGCACGCACGATATACCGCACCGATACCCTCACCTTGAAGGGTACAAATGCTGTAAAGGTTACGGTGGGGGATAAGACAGACGAAATGTCGCTTACAATCGGCAACTATCTAAGAGTGCAATAGCCTCGCGCCCCTCGCACATCAGCAGGTCGAGCATCGAAGCGTTTTCGACAAAGGGGGTACGGTCCATAAACAACTGAAAATATTGGGGAGAGCTGAAATGGCTCTCTCTTTTTTTATTGCGGAGGTCTATTAAATCTTCGTTCGGCTCGATATATTGCTCCGAGAAGCGGAACTTCGGCTCAATACCCAGAATATCGAACTCTGCCTGCAAAATCTCACGATTGAGGTCTACGAGATAGTCCCACTTACGCTCATAAATCGGGGCTATGCGGTCGGCAATATAGTCAAAGTAGGGCGATGAACGATAAGCCGAGAGAATCGCCACCCAATGTTGGTGTTGCCAACGCTTGGAGTTATCTATGCAAACTTTTTGCATAGGTGTTCGAGGACGATTTGCCTTGATAAGTGGCACCGACAAAACCATTCCGCCCGTAGGCGTAACAATCTCGGTACGGTTTCGCTCCGAGCGTTTCACATGGTTTTCGCCGAGGTCAATAATCGCATCCTCGCTACCCTGCAAAAGGTTGGCAAAATGCTCAATGTTTCCCCAATATGTCAGTGGTAAAACAACCATTCAGTTAAAAAATACCTTTAATTGTCAATTCTCAATTGTCAATTGTTAATTAGATTGGCTACTGCCAATCTCCGTTGGCTTTGATGAGCTCGATAAGCCTTTCGAGAGCCTCCTCTTGCGGGATATTGCGCTCGACACACTCCTTGCCCTTATAGAGCGAAATGCGACCTGCGCCTGCACCGACATAGCCGTAGTCGGCATCTGCCATCTCACCCGGACCATTTACGATGCAACCCATAACGCCGATTTTCAAACCTTTCAGGTGAGAGGTGCGAGCCTTGATATCTGCCAATGCCTGCTCAATATTATATAAGGTACGACCGCACGAAGGACAAGCGATATACTCGGTATGCGAAAATCTTGCACGGGAGGCCTGCAAAATCATCAGTTCAATTTCGTGCAACTCTGCATCGGTAATCTGCGGCGCATCAATCCATACGCCATCTGCCAAGCCATCAAGCAACAACTGCCCCATATCGGCTGCGGCACGCACGGCAACCTCCTCCTTCGTGCCTTCGTAGTGACGGCGAATAACGACAGGTTTGTTGTGGTCGGCATTGAGAATTGCAGCACGCCACTCGGCAGTTGGGTTTTCGCTTACGGCATCGACCACGATATATTCATCGGTAATCTCGCTGTGCGCAACAATCGGGGCAGAGGTACGGCGGCGGTACTCCGTTGGGGAGTAACGCTCAGGGTGCAAAACCTCAAATTCGCCATCACGACTTTGAAAATGCTCGACCAACATCTGCGCTACGGGAATTTCATTTTCAGGGGCTTCGGTAAGCGAAACACGGATTGTGTCGCCCACGCCATCTGCCAAGAGTGTGCCAATACCTACGGCACTCTTAATTCTGCCCTCAATGCCGTTGCCAGCCTCGGTAACGCCGAGGTGGATAGGGAACGACATTCCCTCACGCTCCATCGCCTCGACCAAAAGCCGGTAGGCGTGGACCATAACTCGGGTGTTGCTCGACTTCATCGACACTACGACTTGGTCGAAATTCTCCTTGACGCAAATTCTTAAAAACTCCATTGCCGACTCGACCATTCCGGCAGGGGTGTCGCCGAGTCGGTCGATAATATGCTTTGCCAATGAGCCGTGATTAACGCCTATGCGCAACGCTACACCACGCTTGCGACACTTCTCGATTAATGCTTCCAACTCGCCACCGCTTGTACGGTAGTTGCCAGGGTTGATGCGCACCTTATCGACCGACTCGGCGGCAATAGATGCAATCTCCGGAACGAAGTGAATATCCGCCACAATCGCTGTCGGATAGCCATCTCGGCGTACCTGTGCAACAATATTGCATAGGGCTTCACCCTCCTTTTTACCCTGTGCCGTAAGGCGTACAATGGGCGCACCGGCATCGGCAATGCGCTCAATTTGCGCCACACTCGCCTCGACATCGGCAGTGGCGGTATTTGTCATCGACTGCACGGCAATCGGACTGTTGCCACCTATTACGGTAGCACCAATTCTGACCTCGTGGCTTTTTCTGCGTATGTACTTTGTCAAATTCATACCACAAAGATAAAAAATAATTCTGCATTTTGCATTCTACATTTTGAATTTTCTTATCTTTGCACTATGGGAAGTATGCTCGATAATTCGATAAAGTTTGTGCAGGGCGTAGGCGAGGTGCGTGCCAAGTTGCTCGAAAAGGAGCTTGGTATCGTCACTATGCGCGATATGCTCTACCACTTCCCATTCCGCTACATAGACCGTTCACGCACTTACAAAGTGCGTGAAGTGACCGAAGATAACGCCTCCGCCTATATTCAACTGCGTGTTCGAGTTCTCGGCAAAGCCTTTGCCGGCGAGGGGCGCAAGCAACGTTTCTCGGTCTATTGTGCCGATGATACGGGGCGTGTGGAGTTGATTTGGTTTCGTGGCGTGAAGTGGATTGAGAAAATTATCGAGCCTAATCGTGAATATATCGTCTTTGGTCGCCCTTCCTTCTTCCGTGGCGAGTTCTCGATGGTGCACCCCGAAATTGAGGTTGTCGAAAAAGCTCTCTCTCGTAAGGTTGAGAGTGGCTTGCAGGGTATATACTCCACAACCGAAAAACTATCAACCACGCTCGGCGGTAAGGGGTTGTACAATATCATCTGCTCGTTGTGGGGCGTTGTGCGAAGCCATATCCACGACTATATGCCCGAATATATCGTGCGCAAGTATGGCTTGATGTCGCTCGAAGAGGCACTCTACAATATCCACTTTCCGCAGTCGCCCGAGAAGTTGCGACAGGCGCAATATCGCCTGAAATTTGACGAGTTGTTCGGTATTCAGTTGAACATTCAGGCTCGCAGGTCGGAGCGCACAGGGCGCAGAGATGGCTTCTTCTTCCCGAAGGTGGGCGATAAGTTCAACACATTCTACCACACGAAGTTACCTTTCGACTTGACCGAAGGTCAGAAGCAGGCGGTGCGTGATATTCGCCAAGATACCGTGTCGGGTATTCAGATGAATCGCTTGTTGCAGGGCGATGTTGGCAGTGGTAAGACCGTGGTGGCGCTGTTGTCGATGTTATTGGCTGGCGACAATGGTTTTCAGTCGTGTATGATGGTGCCGACCGAGATTTTGGCACGACAACACTACGCCTCGATGTCGAAGATGTGCGAGGGAGTGCCGGTGCGCATCGCAATACTTACGGGAACAACCAAGACGAAGGAACGCCGAGAGATTTTAGCCGCTTTGGAGGCGGGAGAGATAGATATTTTGGTGGGAACACACGCCCTGATTGAGGATAGGGTGCAGTTCTCGAACTTGGGACTTGTGATAATTGACGAGCAACACCGCTTCGGTGTGGAGCAGAGGGCGCGATTGTGGACCAAAAATGCGCAACCTCCACATATCCTTGTGATGACCGCAACGCCAATTCCTCGAACTTTGGCGATGACCTTGTATGGCGACCTCGATGTGTCGATTATTAAGGGATTACCTCCCGGTCGTCAGCCTATAAAGACCTACCACTACTTCGAGTCTGCCCGATTGTCGTTGCAGAACTTTATGCGCAAGCAGATTGAGCGAGGACGACAGATTTATGTGGTATATCCGTTGATTGCCGAGTCCGAGAAGATGGACTACCTCTCGTTGCAGGAGGGTTTCGATGCTATTGTGCGCGATTTTCCGCTACCTAAATATAAGGTTGCCGTTTGTCACGGCAAGATGAAACCCGACCTAAAACAGCAGGCGATGGAGGAGTTCAAAAATGGGCAGGCGGATATTTTGGTAGCAACCTCGGTTATTGAGGTGGGAGTTGATGTGCCGAATGCTACGGTGATAGTTATCGAATCGGCGGAGCGTTTCGGATTGGCGCAGTTGCACCAGCTGCGTGGTCGTGTAGGTCGTGGCTCGGAGCAGTCCTACTGCGTGTTGATGTCGGACGAGAAGTTGTCGAAGGAGTCGAGCAAACGCTTGGAGGCGATGTGCCAGACGACCGATGGCTTTGAGTTGGCTGAGTTGGACCTGAAATTGCGTGGTGCAGGCGATATAAACGGCACAATGCAGAGTGGCGAGGCGTTCGACTTAAAAATTGCCAATCCGACCTACGACAACCAGATTTTGCAGGTGGCGCAGGCGTTGGCGATATCGCTTCTCGGTGTTGATGCTACACTCTCGCACCCCGACCACCTTGCACTGCGAGAGTTGCGTGACCGATACGCTCCCGAATACAAGACCGATTTCTCGGAGATTTCATAATAATAGATGCCGCAACGGCGTTTAAGAGATATGTTGAGTGTGAACAGATATATAAAAGGTGCGATTTTTGCGATACTCCTTGTTGCAGGGGTAGCGACCACCTCGGCACAGGTTTTTCAAGAGGGCGAGGTGTTGTATTATCGTGCCGCCTATCGCGCCAAGTTGGTGCCGAATATCGAGGCGGGAGAGGTTACGGTATCGACACGCCTTGATACACTTGATGGCAAAGATATGTATCGTGTTACGGGGAATGGTCGCACCTTGCCTTTTTTCCGCTGGTTCTTCGACATGAACGACACTTACGATATATGGGTTGATAGGCAGACTCTGCGCACACAACGTTTCGAGAGCGACTTGAAGGAGGATAAATATACCTTCCGCAGCCACTATCGCTACGATTGGGACTCGATGAAGGTGCACACTTGGTCGCAAAGGCGACAGAATACACCTCGCACAAAGAAAATGGACTTAACGCCCGAAAGTATGGACGCAGTATCGCTCTACTTTAACCTTCGTTCAGTCGATTTGGAGTCGTTCCGTGAAGGCGAACACCGACAGCTCGATATGGTATTGGAGGATACTATTCGCCATCTTCGTTACCGCTATATTGGGCGCGAAAATCTGAAAGTGCCGAAGTTGGGGCGTTTCGATACGATGAAATTTGCCTGTACGCTTGGTTCTTCGGAGGAGTTTTCGTTTACTGATGGCACGGAATTTTTTATATGGATAACAAACGATGAAAACAAAATTCCGGTAATGCTTGCCTCGCCGGTGCGTGTTGGAGAGATTAGAGCCTATCTCCGCCGATACGAAGGGTTGAAATATCCACTAACTTCAAAAATAACGGAAAACGGAAAACGGAAAGCGGAAAACTAAAAACAAAGTATTATATTTGCAAAAAATATCTTAAAATTATGGAAGAGAACAAATACGAATACAACCCCGATGAGGGTTATGACTACGAAAAGGAGGAGAATGAGGCGGTCAAAAAGTCGCTTCGAGGTTATCGTGTGGTGATTATTTTGTTGGCAATCATCTTGGCGGGATTGTCGGTTTTATACTTCAATCTCAACCGTCAGCAGCAGGAGGATTATGCTCTGTTGCAGGCAGATAGAGATACCATTCAAAACAACCTTACTTCGCTGATTAACGAGTACGACAATTTGAAGTACCAAAATGACACCATCGCTGCGCAGTTGCAGAAGGCTACCGAGATGGTCGAACAACTCAAACGAGAGCGCCGTTTCAACTATAATAAGTTGAAGGCTTACCAGAAGGAGGTTGGTACCTTGCGTGCCGTGATGAAGAACTACCTTCGTCAAATCGACTCGCTCAATACGCTGAATAAGAAGGTTATTGGCGAAAATGTATCTCTCCGCAAAGAGATTTCTACCGCAAATCTTCGTGCAGATGTTGCCGAGGAGCGTGCTTCGGAGTTGCAGAACAAGGTGGCACAAGGCTCGGTACTTCGTGCTCGTGATATTACCCTCGTGGCACTCAATGCCAACGATAAGATTATCTCGCGCGTGAAGAATGCTGCAACTTTGCGTGTCGATTTCACCGTTGGCGCAAACGAGTTGGCAGCAGCAGGAAATCGCCCAATCTACCTCTGCATTACCTCGCCAGACGGCTATTTGCTCTCGACAGACTCGATGCCTACATTTGAATATCAGGGCGTCAAGAAGGGTTATTCGGCATCGCGTGAGGTTGATTATCAGAATGAGGACCTCGATGTCAGCATCTTCTACAAGGGTAGCGGATTTATCCCGGGCACCTACAAAATAGAGCTCTATATGAACGGAAACCTAATTGGTTCGTCTGAGGTGGCCGTAAGATAAAAATCGTTTTGATAATACGAGATAACTCGCAATTAGGAATATAACTTAACATTAACTAAATAACATTACAACCATGAAAAAATATGTCTGCACAGTATGTGCATGGGTTTATGACCCGGAGATTGGCGACCCCGATAGCGGTATCGCACCAGGAACAGCATTTGAGGATATCCCGGAAGATTGGGTATGTCCGGTTTGTGGAGTTGGCAAAGAGGAGTTCTCTGCTATCTAAAAATCAAAAATCGCCGAGCAAAAACTGCTCGGCGGTTTTCTTTCTCTTCGCTTAACAAGCCTACTCTTTGAACAGGTCAATCTCCCCCTTTTCAACCTTATGGAAATAGTCGGCAAGAGTAGCGATAACGGGTGAAACAACCTCGATTGTATCAGCAACCGCCTTCTCGCCCTCTCCCTTTATGCGGTAGAGCATTGCAGCGTAGAGCGCACGGAAACACAACTCCGTATCACTCATTTCGCTCTCCTTGCCAAGGCGTGAGCGTAGCGCCGGCAGATGTTGTGCCAAGAGTGCATACCTGCTGCGATAATCTTCGCCCAACTCCTGCTGCTGCATTAATCGCAAGTGGAGGTCATGCAGGTCGTGAATAAGGTGTAGCGTGTGGTCGAGGTGTCCCGACTGCTCCTTCTGCTCCTGCGCCAACAACCCTGCAATATCCATATACCACGCCAAGAGTATCTGCTCGTGTTGTGTGTCGAGTTTGCGAGGTTTTACGAGTGTCGAATATATCGCCTCAGGCGAAAACTGCAACGCTCGCAACAAATCCTCCAACTGCCATAAATACAAGATATATTCGGCAATATTTTCCTTTCGTTTTTGTTGTGCTATATCCATATATTTTCTTTTATGTTTGTTATCTTTTTGCTTGTTGTACCCTAAATCGTTCCGATTGGTAAATTTTGCACCTTACTTGCGGTGTAAATACTCACATACGACAAGTATGCTCCGTTTTCCACCACTGCGTAACGCACAAAATTTCCTCAATCGCCTCCGATTTCACCCATTGGGAAATTGCTCGTTGTACTGTAAATCGTTCCGATTGCCTCTTTTTGCACTGCGCCTCGGTCGCCAAACTCCGATTTTACCCCTTGGGAGGGATTTTCTTTAACTCCTCTTTTCGGCGGCAACAAATCTTTTGGCAAAGGTAATAAAAAACTCTCGTCTTTCGTCTTTCGTCTCTCGTCTTTTTTATATCTTTGTAGCCACTATGACGAACGAAGATATACTAAAAGGGTTAAACCCTGCACAACGCGCTGCTGTTGAAGCGTATAACGAGCCTTCGCTGATTATTGCCGGTGCAGGCTCGGGAAAGACACGTGTCTTGACCACCCGCATCGCCTATATGTTGGCGCAGGGTGTATCGCCACACTCGATTTTAGCCCTTACATTTACCAATAAGGCTGCCAACGAGATGCGTGAGCGTATCGAGATGATGGTCGGCTCGAAGAGTCGCTATATCAGTATGGGTACTTTTCACTCGGTATTTTCTCGAATTTTGCGTGAAAATGCCGAGGTGCTTGGCTATCCGAAGGAGTATACAATTTATGAGCCTAATGATACAAAAAACCTTATCAAAACAATCCTCAAAGAGAAGGGGTTGTCCGATGATAAGTATAAACCAGGGTTTGTTGCCTCTCGAATTTCGATGGCGAAGAATAACCTGATAACCCCGGGTGCGTATATCGCCAATACATCGTTGGCTGCGGAGGATAGGCAGTTGCGAATCCCGGAGTTTGGTGACCTCTACCTTGAATACTGCAAGCGTTGCAAGGCGAACGGAGCGATGGACTTTGACGATTTGTTGTTGCAGACAAATATCCTATTCCGTGACCACCCTGAGGTGTTGGCAAAGTATCAGGAGCGTTTCCAATATGTCTTGGTCGATGAGTATCAGGATACCAACAAAGCGCAATATATAATCATTCGCCGTTTGGCGCAGCACCACTCCCGTATCTGCGTAGTGGGCGATGATGCACAGAGTATCTACTCGTTCCGAGGGGCTAAAATCGAGAATATCCTCTCCTTCCAGCGCGATTATCCGCAGGCGAAGGTATTTAAGTTGGAGCAGAACTATCGCTCGACACAGACGATTGTCGATGCCGCAAATTCGGTTATCGACCACAACTCCCGAAGGTTGAAAAAACGCTGCTTCTCGGAGGGTGCTACGGGCGAGAAGATTCGTATCTTCAAGGCATACACTGACCGTGAAGAGGCGGATTTGGTGGTGTCGGACTTGCGAGATAGAGTGCGTGAAAATGGTAGCGATTGGAGCGATGTAGCGATTTTGTATCGCACGAATAATCAGTCGCAGGCGTTGGAGAATGCGTTGCGTCAGCGAGGTATTCCGTACAGAATATACAAGGGTAGTTCGTTCTACGACCACAAGGAGGTCAAGGATATGCTCTCCTATATCCGCCTTATCATAAATCCGCGCGATGACGAGGCATTCAAGCGCATTATAAACACTCCGGCACGAGGTATCGGCGATACAACGGTGGCTCGTATCGAGGCGATAGCGCAGGAGCAGCAGGTGTCGATGTGGGAGGCGGTAGATACGATGGTTGAGCGCACACCTGCCGACTCGGTTGAGAAAGCAATAGTGAAGAAAGTTACCGAGTTTGTCGGGTTGATTCGTTCGTTGTCGTTGGAGCGTGAGCAGAAAGGGTTGTATGACTTTGGTATGGAGGTGGCGGTGCGAAGTGGTTTGTTGCCATTCTACCGTTTGCAAAATACGCCGGAGGCGCAGTCGGCTGTGAGCAACTTGGAGGAGGTTGTCAATTCGATGCAGATGTTTAACGAGCAGGTTGAGGCGGAGATTCGCAATGGCGAGCGTGAAGATTTCGAAACGGCAACAATAGATGAGTGGTTGCAATCGCTGATGCTCCTTACCGATATGGATAATAAGGAGAGCGAGGAGGATAACGACCGAATAACGCTGATGACGGTACACTCCGCCAAAGGTTTGGAGTATGAGTATGTCTATGTTGTGGGGTGCGAGGAGAATCTCTTCCCTTCACAGCGTGCGCTCGAAACGGTCGAGGGTATTGAGGAGGAACGAAGATTGTTCTATGTTGCCTTGACCCGTGCCAAGTCATTGGCTACGCTCTCGTGTGTCGATATGCGATTTAAGTGGGGTAATATGGAGTTCTCGAAGCCGAGCCGTTTCCTCTCGGAGATTGACGAGCAGTATGTTGAGTGCGACTTCAATCTTCACGCCAAGCCTCGTGGAGAGCAGGGTGGAGTGAAGGTTGTCGGAGGCTCGAAAGATGAGTCGGCGATAGATGCTCTGCGCCGCCGCTTCGATGTTCGCTACCAGCAAAAAGCGGAGAACGGAAAACGAAAAACGGAAAACTATTTTAATAGAGAACCTATTTTGCGACCACAACCGACTCCGCAGCGTGATGTGTCGGGGATGCGCCGTGTTGCGACCTCGACCGTTGGGCAGGTTACCTCGGAGCCGTGTGCTTACGCTATGGGAGAGCGTGTCGAACACCCTAAATTCGGCAGGGGCGAGATTGTTGAGGTTGTACCACTCGCTACCGACCATAAACTCGTAGTGCGTTTTGTGAGTGGCGAGGAGAAAACTCTGCTCTCGAAATTGGCAAAATTGACAAAATTATAACCGCAATGAAACCCTTGGTTTCGGTCATCGTTACCACCTACAATCACGAGCCATACTTGGCGGAGGCACTCAATGCGATACTTTCGCAGGAGTGCGACTTTGGCGTAGAGATAATTTTGGGAGAGGATTGCAGTAGTGATAACACTTTGGGGGTATGCAAAACTTTTGCACAGCAATATCCCGACAAAATAACATTGATAACCTCTGCCGAAAATGTCGGTTGGCGGACTAACTATCGCCGTTGTGTTGAGGCTGCGAGGGGCAAATATATCGCCTTCTGCGATGGCGATGACTATTGGTGTGATAAGAGCCGTTTGGCAGAGCAAGTGGCGCTGATGGAGCAAAATCCCAATATCGGTTTGTGCTATACGCTTGCCGAGCGCCGAGATGGAGAGGGCAGATTGGTCGGTTGCTTTCCGATAGGGGAGGGGCATACCTCGCTCGATATGATGTTGCACGATTGGTGCGTGGAAAACTGCACAACGCTGGCGAGCCGAGAGTTGGTTTTGGACTATTACGCCACCGAAAAGCCCGAAAATCACCCCGAGTGGCTGACCGAGGATTTGCCGATGTGGCTCTATGTGGCAGCACACGCCGAGGTGGCATATATCGACAAAGCAACAGCGGTGCATCGCGTCTTTCCCGATAGCGTAAGCCACAGTACAAGCCTTGCAAAACGCCTCGCTTTTTGTGATTCGTCATCAAACATAAAGTTGTGGTTTGACGAGCGATACAATAACTCGAAACAACGCCGCCATCTCCTGCGTGAGAGAATGAATACTGCATTGTGGGTATATTCGCATATCGGCTCGGTGGACGATTTTGTAAAGCGTTGGTGGCAAGAAGTTAAAGAGAATAAAATGGGGGTATGCAATATTGTTGCATACGGTCTGTTTGTAAAGAAATTGTTCCGTTTGGCGAAAAATAAATGAGTATGAGAAGAGAGGAGCGATATAAGGCTGTAATAGAGTACTTCGAGAAGGCGATGCCTGTGGCGGAGAGTGAGTTGAACTACGAAAATCCGTATCAACTATTGGTGGCGGTCATTCTGTCGGCACAATGTACCGACAAGCGTGTGAACTTGACCACGCCTGCACTCTTCGAGGCGTATCCTACACCACATGCGATGGCGCAAGCCTCGCCAGAGGAGATTTACGAATATATCCGCAGTATCTCCTATCCGAACAATAAGGCAAAGAACTTGGCAGCAATGGCTCGAATGTTGGTTGCGGAGTTCGGCGGTGAGGTGCCGAGCGATATTGAGGAGATGATGCGCCTGCCCGGTGTCGGTCGCAAGACGGCAAATGTTGTGGGTGCGGTGATTTGGAATAAGGAGGTTATGCCCGTAGACACCCATGTTTTCCGTGTTTCGGCTCGTATTGGTCTGTCGGTCGGTGCGAAAACCCCTCGTGCAACAGAGTTGCAACTCGAAAAATATATCCCCTCGCATCTTCTTCCGATAGCGCACCATTGGCTTATCCTGCATGGTCGCTACACCTGCCTTGCCCGCAAGCCGAAGTGCGAAAATTGTGGCATCACCGAGTGGTGCAAGTACTATCAAACGAAGCGTGTAAGCATAAAAGCGGAAAACTAATTGTCAATTATCAATTGTCAATTGTCAATTTATTTGTATATTTGCGCCGATGATGTTAGATATAAATAAGATAGAGGAGTTCAGAAATCTCCTCGCCGAGCCTAAAAATATCGTTATCGTGGGGCATACAAACCCCGATGGCGATGCCATTGGCTCATCGCTTGCATTGGCAGAGGTGCTGACCGCCCGTGGGCACAAGGTAACATGCACACTGCCTAACAACTATCCGTACTATTTGCGCTGGATACCCGACTCAAACAATATCATAATCTATCGCAATGACGAGGAGCATCGCACCGAGAAGGCTCTCGATGAGGCAGATGTAATCGTTTGTGCCGATATGAACTCTCTTACTCGTGCTGATGCGTTGGGCGAGGCTGTGGCAAAAAATACTACCGCAAAACGAGTTCTTATCGACCACCACCTATTCCCTGCCGAGGGTTTCGATATTATGTTCTCGTACCCCGAATCTTCGAGTACCGCATTTTTGATGTACTCGGTAATAGTTGCTCTCTACGGCAAGGAGGCTATAACCGAGAAGGTGGCAACACAACTCTATGTCGGTATTATGACCGATACGGGCAACTTCGCATTCTCGAATCTTACGCCCGAATTGTTCGAGGCGGTGGCAGCATTGTCGGCTACGGGTATCAATATTCCGCAGATTTATAACAATGTCTATAACTCCTTCACCGAGGGGCGTGCCAAGTTGTTCGGCTATACCATAAATCGCAAGATGAAAACTCTGCTCGGTGGTCGTGTTGCCTATATGTCGCTTACCGAGGAGGAGATGCGCCGCTATTGGTTCCAGCAGGGCGATAACGAGGGCTTTGTGAACTATCCGCTTACGATTAAGAAGATGAAGATGTCTGCGATGTTTACTGCGCAGACAGGCTTTATCCGTGTATCGTTGCGTTCGCGAGGCGATGTTGATGTCGATACCTTTGCCCGCCGATACTTTAATGGCGGAGGTCATAAAAACGCAGCCGGCGGAAAGTCGTTTGTATCGATGGAGGAGACCATCGAGCACTACATAAAGTCAGTTAAAGAGTACCACGAAGAGGGGTTAGTATAAAGAGATACCTTCATGTTAAAGACCTATTTACGATTATTAAATTTTGCGAAGCCTATAAGCCGATATGCAGTTCCCTACTTCTTTTTTGCGGCACTGCATGCAGTATTTAATACCTTCAACTATGCGATGATTATGCCTATCCTGAACGCTATGTTCTCGGAAGGGTATGATTTCCAACCAACATACGAAATGCCTGCATTGTCGTTCAAAGGTGCAGTGTTGCAACAGTGGCTTAATTACCTCTACACGATAACATTCGGTACGGAGTGGAAGGTTACGAATGTGCTTATGATGTTGGCAGTGATACTTATCATCATGAATTTCCTCTCGAACCTTTTCCGTTATCTTGGTGGATATACGGTCGAAAATATGCGTGTTACCACTGTGCAACGTATGCGTAATACGATGTTCGATAGCGTTATAGGCAAAGATGTAGGCTATTTCAGCGGTCAGCGTAAAGGAGATATTATTTCCCGTATCACCTCTGATGTGATGGTTGTGCAGTATTGTATCACCAACACCTTGCAGGTAGCTTTTCGTGAGCCGTTCCTTATTATCGGATACCTCGTGTTGATGCTTAATATCTCGTGGGAGTTGGCTCTCTTTTCGGTGTTGTTCCTCCCATTGGTGGGATTGATTATCGGCAATATAGTTAAGAAATTGCGCCACCCTGCAAGCCAAAGCCAGCAGCGCATGGGCGATTTGGTGAGTGTCCTCGATGAGTCGCTCGGAGGTATCAAAATCGTTAAGACCTACACCGCAACAGAGTATATCAAGGATAAGTTCCACACCTTAAATCAAAACCTTGCCGACACCCTGCTTTGGATGGCTCGCCGTCAGCAGTTGGCATCGCCAATGAGCGAGTTCCTCGGTATTACGGCAGTGGCAATAATCTTGGTATTTGGTGGTGCGCTTGTGATGAATGGCTCGTTAAGTGGTGCCGGATTTATCGCATTTATTGCAGCCTTCTCGCAGATTACACGACCTGTCAGAGCGTTTATCGACCAATTTGCAAATATCAATCAAGGTGTTGCAGCAGGTGAGCGTATCTTTGCTGTGCTTGATGATAAGAACGATGTAACAGATGCTGCCGATGCAAAGGAGTTTGAGGGCTTCAACGACAAAATCGAGTTTAGAGATGTTCACTTCTCGTATGACTCTTCGCGCGAAATTATTCACGGCGTATCGTTCGAGGTACGTAAGGGCGAAACAGTTGCTCTCGTGGGACCTTCGGGTGGCGGAAAATCTACTTTGAGCGAGTTGATGGAGCGATTCTACGACACAGATAGCGGTGATATCCTCATTGATGGAGTATCAATTCGTAACTATAAACAGGAGTCGTTGCGTGCAGCTATGAGCCTTGTGTCGCAGGAAACAGTACTGTTTAACGACTCCATCAAGAGTAATATCGCACTTGGTCGTACCAATGCTACCGATGAGGAGATTGTGGCGGCTTGCAAAGTGGCAAATGCTCACAACTTTATCGTGGAGAGCCCTGAGGGTTATGACACCAATATTGGCGATAGAGGTACTAAACTTTCGGGTGGTCAGCGCCAGCGATTGAGCATTGCCCGTGCGGTACTTAAAAACCCGGAGTTTCTTATTCTCGATGAGGCGACCTCTGCCCTCGATACCGAGAGCGAGAAACTTGTGCAAGATGCTCTCACCAAATTGTTAAAGGGTCGAACCTCAGTTGTTATCGCTCACCGACTCTCTACCATTATGAATGCCGACCGCATCTTTGTTATAGACGAAGGTCGCATTGTCGAGGAGGGTAAGCACGAAGAGCTGCTCGCCAAGGGGGGCGTTTATGCAAAACTCGTTGAGTTGCAAAATGTAAAGTAATAATCGTTTTTAAGCAGCGTTTGCTGTGTTAAACTTCGGTAGCCGAGTTGCTAACATACGCCCAAGTATGCTGCGCACTCGGCTCCTTGTTTGCCTTGCAACTCTCTGCTTAAATTCCTTCAAATTTTATAACTTTCTCTCCAACATCTCCCTTTTCGTGCGGAGATAGGCGATAAAATCGGGCGAGTCGATAATCTCGATATCCTCAATCAGTCCTATGACAAAGCGGGCAATACCGGCGTAGTTGCAGACCATTGTGTCGAGCACCCAATGCGTATCATCTACCTGTGTCAAATCTCGCTCCGATAGTGGGTACTCCTCTATAAGAAGGTTGTGCGACATTACGCCCAATCGCAACTGCACACGCATCTGCTCGAAGCCCATATTGCGGAATATATCTATCTGCCCGCAACGATGTTCAGCCTCGTGTTGCCACTCGCTGTCGAGAACCTCAACCTCGCCAATACGGGCAGTGTTAAAGAGTTTTGTCTTGCCGTCAGAGAGGTCGTAGCACCAAATCTGCACGTAGTTTGTCGTGAATGATATCGGCTCGACAAGGCGATTGCGCTTGGAGCCTGTATGTGATGACGAGTAGTCATGCAGCACCACCTGACGATGCTCCTCAATAGCCTCGATGATGCGATTTACATTCTCGGCATTCTTGCCTTTGACGATGCTGTTTGCAAGCGAGGTGCAGTTATAGACGGAGGATAGTTTACGGCGCAAATTCTGTTTGAGCATATTGGTATCGTCCAATGCCCCGATAAGCTGATTTACGATGTGTGCCTCTTCGTCAGTGAAGTGTATGAGTTGCGAAATATCCTTGAAATAGGGACTCTCCTTGCCCAAGCGATATACTCCGCCCTCCTCCTTATGCACAACAAATCCTACCTCTTTGAAGGTGTCGATGTAGCGATAAATTGAGCGATACGAGGTATCAAGTCGTTCCGCCAACTCCTCTACGGTGTAGCGGTTTGCGCTTGTCATCATCTTCATCAGACGCAGTACACGCTCAATCTTCGGCTGGTCCATAATAGAATGCAAAATTCAAAATGCATAATGCAGAATGCAGAATGCAAAATTCAAAGTGCGGAATTAAGCCTTTTTACTCTTTTTATCCTTTTTTGCCTTCGGCTGCATTGAGCGCATATACTTCGCCTTGCCGAGGTTGAAACCTACTCCGACATATATATTCGCCGAAGTCATCATCTTTGGAATAGGTATAGTCTGATTATATACCGCAAAACGAGTATCGATAAAGTCCGCACCGAGGAAGATATTTAAGCCCGCAGGGTGGATATTCAATGCCCAACCCAATACGCCCGGCTGATTGCCGTTGAAGAAGGTGTGGCTGAACGATGTAGAGAGCCAACGCATAATACGGAAGTTTACTGATGCTGTAAGTTCCGAACGGGTAAAGTTCTGACAGAACTCAGTGTGCGAAAGCAGACCGAATGCTATCCAATTATTCAAAATGTTGTACTCAACACCGGCATTGAGCGAGCAAGTGAGACGAGTGGTGTAAGAGCCCTCCGATTTAGCCATTAAAGCATTAAAACCTCCATCAATCTTCGCCTCGCTTGTGGTAAGGTCAAATCCCTCGTAGGAGAAATTGGCGTTTCCTTCGGCATTAACGGTGCTGTTGCCATACCACTTGATAAAGCCGATATCGCTTGCGCCAACCGAGACTTTGAGGTGGTCCTCCAAGAAGCGGAATTCAAAACCGATGTCTGCGCCCAAACCCCAGCTCTTGATATTGGTCAAGGCTTTCATCATATCTTGCTGCATAATCTCTTCTACCGAAAACTCCGAGCCGACAGCATATTGCGAAGAGAGAATAGGGCAATTGGCACGAATGCCACCAATCAACTCGGCTCTAACAGCATTCTCGTTTACATCGAGATACATCTTGTCCATTTTCATCGACAAATCTGCAATACCTACCAAACCTTTAACACGGAAGCCAAAGGTCATAAACTGCTTAATCGGGATTGCAAATCCGAGAGCCGCTTCGATATACTCACGATTGGATATGTGCGTGTCGCCTAAGTCGTAATATCCGTTCGAAAGATTCTTCAATACGGCGAACATATCCTTTGAGAGCGTTATTTCTGTATTGGAACGGACATTCAGACCGAAACTCCAAAACAGTTTCTTCGTATGCGCTCCGAAGCCGAGTATCGGCATGTTTAGGTTTACGCTTAACTTTCCTTTGTCGGAGAGTTTACCCAAAAATTCATCTGCCGAAACACCGCTATACATGAATGTATAGATTCCTCCGTTTTTCTTGTACAAGAGGTTGTTTACCGAGAAGTAGTTGTTGCCGAAATCAACACCCAAACCTCCGATTGCAGGTAATTTGATATACCCACGAGTAGGGGCAAGTGCTGCGTTCATATCGGTACGGAAGTATGAACCCTCCATGAAATATGCAGTACGCATCTGTGCGGAGGCGGTTATAAATCCTCCCAATACTGCGACAATAGTGATAATAACCTTAGTAGAGAATTTCATATCTTACTCTCCCTCACCTTTCAAAAAATCAAAAATATCTATTGTTAAGCCATCACGAACTCTCAATTTGAGTTTTCCGTTTAGGTATTGTGTGTCTTTGAGTGCAACTGTTTCCTCCGTGTTAGGTTTCGAGAGCCGGAACGAGAACTCTATTCCATCAACATTCTCCAATGCCTTCAATGAGTGACTGTCGCCAAGGCTGAACTCAATATCTAACTTTGTTATATGAGGATTTTTGCCATCTTCCTCAGTCCAACCCTTGATAATACCGTCATTGCCAATTTTGAGTTCGGCATCAATACCCTTGCCTGTGCCCTCTGCATTAATCAATTTGGCTGTGAGTTCGATATCAAACGGAATGGTGGTACCTAACTCGGCAATTAATCCTACATCGCCAACCTTCAAGCCTTGAACATCATTTGCAAGACCTGCGAATGTTTCGTTCAATCCCGTAACTTTGCTCTCGTATGAAAGGTCTACATAGCCGTTAAACTCCAACGGAACAACAACTTCATATTGATATTCGAGTTTGTATCCATCTTTTGCGCTTGCAAGGTCGATGGTGTAGATATCCTCCTTGTTTGTTCCTACCGACATGTTCACGGCAATCTTTGCAGGGATACCATACGAGAGAAGTTGCGACAAATCTCTCACCCCTACAAATTGCACATTTCTATATCTGCCTTCATTGTCTGGTGTCGAGATTACAATGGTTGATGGACCCGAACCTGCAATCCTAATCTCAGGAACAACAATTTCGGCAAGCTGCATGCCCTCTGCATCATAGGTTTTCAATGCTACATTCGCAAAGAATGGAATACCCGTAGGGTTGTCCTTTAAGTTAAGCGTCAAGACCGGATTAAGGCTCAACTCTTTAATATCTACGCCAAGAGATGACAAATCGCCCAACTCTACGACCATCTCCTCGGGCGCAACCGAGAGATTGATGCCTCCACGGAACTCTCTTACCTCAATGTCGTCAATCGAAATCTGCATGTCGATTGCGGCATTGTTGATTGCAGTGAGGTCAATATCCTGTCCATCTTTAACCTTTGCCCAACATCTCTCAATCTTGATGGCTTGGTCGAGTTTGAGATGACCGTTCTCAATAGCAGGAATATTCTCCAAGGCGTCAAACTCCAAATGTGCTGTCAATGGTGCAACATTAGGATTCCAAGCCTGCTTGATTGTCAGTATCGACTCGCCCTTGTCGTTTGTGGTGATGATACCAGACTCTTTTGTCGCATTTGTAGGGCGAAGCAGATTGCCGATGTTGATGGCAACATCGAGGTCTATCTCATCAATAGGGAATTGGCTATTATTGAGTGTGCCAAGCGAGAAATCTATCGCCACAGGTGCGCCGTTGCCTTCTGCCTTACCTATCGAAATGCTCTCGATTGAGGATATCATCTCCGGAATCTCAATATCCTGCGACAAAGAAGGTAGCTGGTCTTGAATATCCAAGTCCAAAATCATCTCGTTCATCTCGACTTCGGATTTCTCTTTGTCGATTGTGAAGTTCATGTTAGCCATGCTGAACGCCACATTCAGAGGACTTGCAGGCGGAACGATTGATGAGGCAAGAACGGTGTGTCCGTCAAGACTCTCCAAGTGTATCTCTGCCTCAACTGTTGTGTCGATAACCAAAGCATCTTCAACTCGTTTTATTGAACTATCTTTTCCGTCTATATGGTCAATGTACAACTTGATGCCACCGGCGAGAGCCTCTGCCGATGCGGTGAGAATGTAATCTCTGTCTTTATTATCCTCTCTGTCGCCTCCGAGGTGAAGGTCTGAACTGCGCAGATTGTTGATTGATGCAGGGTTTGCCAATTCAGCATGAGAGAAGTGCATGCATGAAGGAAATTTCACTACAAGATATGGAGAGAAATCCTCCTTGGTTATATTATCCTTGATTTTAATCCAATCAAGACCTTTAAGACTTAACGATATCGCAGAATCTTCGGTAAAGGCGATTTTGTTGATATCTATCTCCTTTGGAAGGTTGCTGAATGTGTGCTTTACGGGGTATGTTGCTGGGTCCACCTCGAAGTGGTTGATAACAACTTCGACATCTTTGTAGATTGGTGTCGCCTCGATTTTAAGTTCAGGGAGGTCATTCAAATCGAATTTGCCACCGCATAGTGAAAGGCTAAGGTTGTAGTCGAAGGATATGGTATCATTGACATTCAAACGGCCATCTTCAAAGGTGTGGTGGCTGTAATCAATTCGGTGAAGATAGAGCAACAATTCTATCGATTCCTGTTGTTTCTCTATTTTGTAGTCGTCGAGTGTCAAGATGTTGTGTCCATTCAACTTTATATCGTTTCTACCTTCGTACTCCTTAGGGAGGACAAGGTTGTAACCCTCAGGGAATACAAGGTTGAGATTTACTGTGCCACCGCCATTAATTCTGGCAATGCCATTTAGGGCGATGTTGATGCTGAATGGGGCTCCTTCCGGTGTGTTAGCATCGCCAAACTCCACATAGTCTATCTTCTCCAACTGCTTCAAAATAGAGAGTTCGGCATTGAAGGTAGAGGTTCCTTCGTAACTACTGGTTAGAGGGTCGCAAAGATTTGCAATATAGTCAGTCAGTTCATAGTTACCTAATGCTATCAACTCTTTTACCTCTTGCGGAAGATTTAACTCCAATTGCTGCTGAATCTGGATTGGCTGAACCCTTACAATCTCGCCAATCGTAGGAAAATCGATATAGAAATTCTCGGTTATGTCGTCCAGATTTATACTCTCAGGCAATTGCGCCATATCAAACGATACGGGGTCGAGCTTTGGCGACAAATTCTCGATTGCCGGAATTTTAATGCCGTCAATGGAGATACTCTCGTATTTGTTTGGGTTATCGCCGAAAGAGGAGAAGTAGATTTGGTAGACGCCTTCACTGTCATTGGTAATAACATCGTTGCCTTTGAGTAGGTCGCTGAGGTAGACGTTGTTGATGTCAGCCAAAGGTACGGTCAGTTCCTCTCCACCCACGGTCATCTCTCCCGAAACATCGGTGAGTTCAAATTCACGGTCAATACAGCCTGCAAACGAGAATGCTGCGCAAACAGACAATGCGACAAGAACTTTTTTCATATTGTTATTCGGTAAAATTTTGATTTTCACTGCTCTTTACTTTGCAAAGTTAAGTTTAATTTTTTAAATTAAGCACGATTTTCGCAAAAATATGTATATTTGTAATGAAATATGTCGGGAAACGATAAAATATCACTGAAAGAGCAGGTTGCAATGCTGCCGATGTCGCCCGGTTGCTATCTCTTTGAGAATAGCAAAGGGGAGGTTATATATGTCGGCAAAGCGAAGCATCTGCGCAATCGTGTTCGCTCCTACTTTGTCGAGAGTCGTGACCACTCCGCCAAGGTGCGGGTGATGGTGCGACAAATCGCCTCGATGCGCCATATCGTGGTCGATAGCGAAACCGATGCATTACTGTTGGAAAACTCGCTTATCAAGACCTTGCAACCTCGCTACAATATACTTCTGAAAGATGATAAATCATACCCTTGGATAGCGGTTACGGCGGAGGAGTTTCCACGTATTCTTTCAACCCGTCAGATTGTGCGTGACGGCTCGCAATATTATGGACCTTACGGCTCAATTTCGGCACAACGAGCAGTACTCGATTTTATTCATGAGGCGTTGCCACTTCGTATCTGTCGCCAGAAGATGACCGAGCAGAGTATTGCTAACGCTAAACACTCGCCCTGCCTGCAATATCATCTCGGAAACTGCAAAGCACCATGCATTGGCAGGTGTAGCCGAGAGGAGTATAAAGACTATGTCGATATTGCCACAGCAGTCTTGAAGGGCGATTTGCGACCTGTCAGAGCATATCTTGAAGGGGAGATGATGCGTGCTGCCGAGGAGTTGCGTTTTGAGATTGCGGCACGATATAAAGCTCGCCTTGATGCGTTGGAACGCTATGCAAGTCGCTCGGTTATTGTGAGTGCCAAGATGGGCGATGTGGATATCTTCTCGCTGTTGGTCGATGACGATGAGGCTTACTGCAACTTTTTGCGTGTGCGCAACGGCTCGATTACTGCGGTGCATACAGCGACCATTTCAGTAGGTGTGGAGAGCGATGAACGCTCGATAATGACACTCGGTATTCAGCATATAAAAGAGTCCATTGCAGGCGAGTTGGCACAAGAGGTGTTAGTGTCGGTTTTGCCGCATGAGGAGTTTTTTGAGGGGGTGCAATTTTCGGTGCCGAAGAGGGGCGAGAAGCACGATTTGTTGGAGTTTTCTCTGCGCTCGGCAAAGACCACTCGGGCGGAGCGTCTGAAAAACCTCGAAATTCACAATCCGGCACGCCATACCGACCGACTTATGGAGGCGATGCGCCGAGAGTTGCGACTTGCGAAGGAGCCACGCCATATAGAGTGTTTCGATAACTCCAACTTACAGGGTACCAATCCGGTAGCATCGTGCGTGGTGTTTCGTGACGGCAAGCCGGCACGCAAGGAGTATCGCCATTTCAATATAAAAACGGTGGTCGGAGCAGATGACTTTGCTTCGATGCGTGAGATACTCACTCGCCGCTACTCCCGATTGTTGGAGGAGGGTGCGGAGCTGCCCGATTTGATAGTTGTCGATGGCGGTAAAGGTCAGTTGTCGAGTGCTTATGCCGTGTTGCAGGAGTTGGGCATTGCCGAGCGAGTGCCGATTGTGGGCTTGGCGAAGAGGTTGGAGGAGGTCTTCTACCCGAACGACCCTATGCCGTACTATCTCAGTCGTACGGGCGAGCCGTTGAAGGTTATCTGCCATATTCGAGATGAGGCGCACCGTTTTGGTATTACGCACCACCGCAATCGCCGCAGCAAGAATTTTATTAAGACAGGTCTTGAAGGCATAGAGGGTGTTGGCGAGAAGAGTATTACTGCGCTTTTGCGCCACTTCCGCACACTATCGAACCTCCGCAAGGCTCCATTCGAGGAGATTTCGGATATTGTCGGCAAATCACGAGCCGAAAGGGTGGTGCAATTCCTTAATAATGGTGGAGCAGAATAAAAGAAGCTGTCTAACAAGGTGATTTCTGCGTTACGCTCACTTTTTAATTGCTCACATACGCCCAAGTATGCTGCGCATTAAAAAAGTTTCGCAAGCCTTGAAATCCCTCTTGTTATACAACTTCCGACAAAAAAGAGTGTGTCCTAAATTTTTTGGACACACTCTTATCGTTAAAAGAAGTATTACTACTCTGCCTTGCCGTCAGAACCGAGTACATTCTTAATCTTGTGAATGTACTGCTTCTTCATATTCTCACGAGCAGGACCGAGGTACTTACGAGGGTCGAACTCAGCAGGGTTTACTGCGAATACCTCGCGGATAGCTGCGGTCATTGCAAGACGAGAGTCAGAGTCGATGTTAATCTTGCAAACTGCCGACTTAGCTGCCTGACGAAGCTGCTCCTCAGGAATACCAACAGCAGCCTTCAAAGCACCACCATACTTGTTGATAGTCTCAACCTCCTCCTGTGGTACAGACGATGAGCCGTGGAGTACGATAGGGAAGCCTGGAAGCTCCTTCTCGATAGCTGCGAGAACATCGAATGCCAATGGTGGAGGTACGAGGCGACCTGTCTGTGGGTCTACTGTGCACTGCTCAGGAGTGAACTTGTATGCACCGTGCGAAGTACCAATTGAGATAGCCAACGAGTCGCAACCTGTCTTAGTTACGAAATCAACAACCTCCTCAGGCTTAGTGTAGTGGCTCTCCTCAGCGCAAACCTCATCCTCTACGCCTGCCAAAACACCGAGCTCACCCTCAACGGTAACACCGTATTGGTGTGCATAGTCTACAACCTTCTTTGTGAGGGCAACATTCTCCTCGTATGGGAGGTGCGAGCCGTCAATCATTACAGATGAAAAGCCCATATCAACACACGACTTGCAAGTCTCGAACGAATCACCGTGGTCGAGGTGAAGAACAATCTGTGGCTTAGCCCAACCAAGCTCCTTAGCATACTCTACTGCACCCTCAGCCATGTAGCGGAGGAGAGTCTGGTTAGCGTAGTTACGAGCACCCTTCGATACTTGAAGGATAACAGGCGACTTGGTCTCAGCCGAAGCCATGATGATAGCCTGCAACTGCTCCATGTTGTTGAAGTTGAACGCAGGGATAGCGTAGCCACCCTTAATAGCCTTTGCGAACATCTCGGTAGTGTTCACAAGCCCCAATTCCTTGTACGAAATCATAGTTTTTTTAGTTTTATTTTTTGTGAAAAAAGTTTTGTTGCATTTAACCGTGCCAAAGGTACTAATTTTTTTTTGAAAAACAGTCCAAAAAGTGCAACAATCGGACAAAAATATTAAATCTATTAAATTTTTGGCGGAATTATATACTTTAATGTTGTGGTTTATAACAATCTGTCATTATGAGTCTTCGCAGAAGCCGTGAAAATCTCCCTTATTGTATTTTAATTAAAAAGTGGGAGATTACCACGCTCATTACATTCGCTCGTAATGACGAGTGATTTTACAACATTAAAGCATATAATTCCCATTTTTTAGTAGACGATACATACAAGCAAATGGAGCGCAGAGCGATTGTTGAAAAACTTCAAAATGAGAAGACAACTTGCTGTATCTCAATAAGCGAGAAGAGCAGATGCAATTTGTGTATTTTATGGTAATGCGAGGTGACAATATAAGTATAGTTTAGCGAGTTTTGGTAATGTTGCAAAGCAATATCAGGTTCGAATCATGACACAAATCACAGTTGCTCCAAACGTAATATGTTGAAAATCAGTATATTTAGGGGGGGGGTATTTGGGGGATAAAAATAATTGTCAAATTATACTTATAATTGTTTATAATTTATTACCTTTGCAAGCGGGTGTAGAAGGTCTTTTTTGAAGAACTTTTATGGTGTTGTTTAGGTGTGTTGAAAAGCTTTACAATCTTGTGACATAACTCTGAACGATGATGACGAAGATAGAAAACTCGCAGTGTCGTCAGCTGCAAACTTTTGAGAAAACTTTTGTAACTGCCTGGAAATGTGCTACATATATTTCCTTGCAGGATTAGAAGGTTTGTGGTTATGCGAGCTTTATTAAGAGATGGATACCGAGAAACTCTATACAGAAAGGCGTTGGTATGTTATGCGGGATTTGAAAAGAAGCAATGCTCTTATGCCCGCATATAAACAGTTGGCTGAGGCGGGGATAGAGGTCTTTACGCCAATGGTGTCTCGTTTGTTTACCAGTAATGGTTTACGCATCAAAAAAGAGGTTCCGGTGATTCAGGACTTGCTATTTGTAAATGATTCTCGTCAAAATATAGATGCGATTGTAGCCAAAACTCCTACGCTTCAATATAGGTTCAAGAAGGGTGGTAAATTTGGAGAGGCTCTTGTCGTGCCAGATGACGAAATGGCGAAATTTATTGATGCGACACACGCAACTAACAATCCGAAATTCTACTCTGCAGAAGAGGTTTCTACATTGATGTGTGGTCGTACAGTTCGAATGATTGGCGGAACATTGAATGGCTATGAGGGTAAACTTCAAACAGTTAGAGGTTCAAAGAAAAAACGTTTACTAATTACGCTACCATCACTAATGGCGGTAAGCCTTAGTATTAATGATGAGTATATCGAATTGCTTTAAGCAATTGACGGACTTTGTGGTACAGATTATATCGCAATATATTGCAACAATCTAACTAAGGCATAATACAAACTTGATTGAGAAGTGCAATATAACTTGATAAGACGTGCTACAGTTTTTGGAATTGGCAAGAAACAATCCAATATGGGTAAGATAGAGTTACATAGGAGTCTTAATTGCTGATTAATTCTCATGACATCTTATGTCAAATAATAAGCGCATAGCAAAAAATACGATATTTCTATACATTAGGATGCTAGTCCTAATGTTAGTTTCTTTGTATACATCAAGAGTTGTTTTAGCTGCTCTTGGAGTTGAAGATTATGGTATTTATAATGTTGTTGGTGGAATTGTGGTATTGTTTACATTCATCAACAATGCAATGATAACATCAACGCAGCGATATCTGAATTATGAGCTTGGAAGGAACGATTTACAACAAGCAAAGAAGGTGTTTTCTGTCAGTTTGAATATTCATATTTTCATAGCACTAATTGTTTTACTCCTTGCTGAAACAGTTGGTTTATGGTTCCTAAACACGACTATCCAGTATCCTGAATCGAGAGAGTTTGCAGTACACGTCACATATCAACTATCTATTTTAACAACCTGTGTCAAGATTATAAGAGCACCTTACAACGCAGCCATCATTGCCCACGAAAAAATGTCTTTCTATGCATATTTGAGCATATTTGAAGCAATATTACAATTGGGAATCGTCTTTATGTTGATGTCTTATAGTGCAGATAGATTGATACTATATAGCATTTTATTATGTATAGTCGCCCTTATAGTCAATTTGTGTTATTATGCTTATTGTCGAAAGAAATTTGAGATTTGTCATTATGCGTTATATAAGGATAAATTATTGTATCGACAATTACTCAGTTTCTCGGGTTGGAGTCTTTTTGGCGGAGTGGCCAATATGGGAGCAAGTCAAGGATTAAATATGCTTCTCAATGTATTCTTTGGCGTTACCGTCAACGCAGCAATGGGTATAGCCACTCAAGTAAATACCGCCGTATCGAGTTTTGTGAGCAGTTTTCAAACTGCTTTTAATCCTCAAATTGTCAAATCGTATGCAGCAAGAGACTATGGTTATTTTATAAAACTGATATTATCAACATCTAAATACTCATATTTACTTTTATTCATCATTGCGCTTCCTATATATATATGTTGTCCTGAAGTGTTAAACGTTTGGCTCACGGAAGTTCCTGATTATGCAGTGTCGTTTTGTAGGCTGATGTTAATATTTGCCTTATTAGATGCTTTGCAGGGGCCATTATGGTATTCGGTGCAAGCAACAGGAAAGATAAAGACATATCAGATTCTGATGTCGTTTATGATTTTAGCCAACTTACCGATTGCGTATGTGTGTCTAAAGTTAGGATATTCGCCTAATAGTGTACTGGTGGTTAGGTGCATCATAAACCTCGCAACTTTATTTGTAAGATTGTGGTATCTGAATAGACTATACAAATTCCCTGTAATGGAATTTGTAAATGGCGTAATCTTCCGAATAGTCCCTATAACGGTAATTGCATACCTGATTTCATATATTCCAATAGATGCAGACACATCTCTTTTGAAGATTCTTATCGTAGTCGCAATGACTCTTGTTGCCAATATGGTTCTGATACTATCTATTGGATTAAATAAAGACGAAAGACTAGTCGTGAAGAGAAAGATTAATCGCTTGTATGAAAAATATAGGAGAGGTTAAAGACTGCTTTGACTGTGGAATATTTGTACTCAAATTTGTGCAAAAAGCGCCATTCGAATATTATCAAGTTACCATAAATACATAAATGTCATACAGGAATGAAATCCGTCTCTTTTATCACAATCCATTTTGGAGCGAATTTTGGCTCAGTACTTCAAACCATTGCCACATATAGGATTTTAAAAAGTTTAAATTGTAATGTAACTTGTATAAATTACATCCAAGATAGGTGGACATGGAAAGCATATTTTAATGTCAAAAAACCATTTAGATTGGCTAAACGCATTTTGTACTCTCCTATTGAGTTTGCAAATCGTTACATATATCAATCTTTTCTAAAAAAACATGTCAAACTAACACCAGAAATATACAAAAAGGACTTTGCGAATAAATGTCCAAAATCAGATGTTTATATTACAGGCAGTGATCAAGTGTGGAATAGTAAACACAATCAAGGAGTAGACACTATATATTACTACGAGAATATTCAAGCTCCAAAGATTGCTTTTGCCTCTTCTTTCGGTCAAGAACAATTATCTGAGAAAGAGTATACTGCTGTAAAAGAACTATTAAGTAATTACGGTCATCTTTCTGTTAGAGAAGAAAGTGGAAAAAGAATAGTGGAAAGTATGGGATATTTTGCAGAACACCTACTTGACCCCACATTCCTGCTAAACAAAGAAGAATGGCAGAATTATATGAGCCAACGAAAAATCAAAGAGGATTATCTGCTCATATATACACCATATAACACAATAGACAAACAGGCAATATTCGATTCCGCATATTCTATTGCACAAGAGAGAAAATTAAAGATAGTTACATTTTCCTGGAACTTGCAAAAAGAAAAGATGGCTGACTATACCATAACTTTTGCTAATCCTGGGGATTTCCTCTCATTGATGCATTATGCGACATATGTTATAACCAATTCTTTCCACGGGACAGCATTCTCCATCAATCTAAATAAGCAGTTTAGTGTATTTATGCCATCAGCATTTAGCACTCGAATTAGTAGTATAATAGAACTCTGTGGATTGCAGAGCAGAATGGTGTTGGCGCAGTTCTCCATTGAGCAATCTAAAGAAATTATTGATTACACAACAGTGAATAAAGTGTTAGATGCTGAACGAGAAAAGAGCATAGAATTTCTTAAACAGGCTTTGTTGTAATATGTACTTTAAGACGTTAGAAAAACAAGATTGTAGCGGGTGTACAGCGTGTGTTAATGCTTGCCCCAAACAATGTATTGTTATGAAGCCCGATGACGAGGGTTTCTTCTATCCAGAGATTGATAAATCGGCCTGTATAGAGTGTGGTGTTTGTGAAAAGGTGTGTCCTTTTGACAAACCCAAATATGAGAATACAGAGATTCAAGATGTATACGCTTGCTATATTAAAGAGGCTAAACAGCGTCAACGAAGTACATCTGGCGGCTTATTCTATGCAATAGCAAAATGGGTGATTGAGCATGGCGGTATTGTTTATGGTGCTGCATTCGATGATAATTTTAAATTACGACATATTGGGGTAGACAATCTTCAAGATTTGGAGCAATTACGAGGCTCTAAATATTTACAAAGTTATTTGGGGGATTGTTACGCAGAGATAAAGGATTATCTAAAAAACGGAAGATGGGTATATTTTGTTGGCTGTGGATGCCAGGTTGCTGGGCTCAACGCGTTTCTGCGAAAAAAGTATGATACCCTTATAACCTCTGATTTAGTATGTCATGGGGCTCCAAGTCAGTTGATGTTTGATTGGCATTTAGACTATTTGCGTAGAAAAGAAAAAGGAGAAATAACATCTTATACTTTCAGAGACCTCGCAGGTTGGGGGGTTTGTGAGTCGTATCAATACGACTCACAAACCCGTGGCAAAGGACAAAGAAAGAATCAAACTTATTATCTCAGTCCTTATCTCTATTCCTTTATGTATGCGTTTACATACCGATATAGCTGTTATAATTGTAAGTTTGCTCAGGTTCCTCGTCAAGGAGATATTACTCTTGCAGATTATTGGGGTGTAGATAAGTTCTTCCCAGATTTAGAACGAGCAAAAGGAGTGTCCTTGGTTATTGTAAATACTCGAAAAGGCAGAAATATTTGGGGGGGGGTAGAGCGCTCTATTGAATACAGAAAATCTAATATTGTGGATGCTGCCAAGGAGAATGGAAATCTAATTCACAAAACGGCAATGCCTGAAATACGACCTATTTGTTACCACATTATTCGTGAAAGAGGGTATGAGGATGTGGCAAAAAAAGAGTTCCGAATTAAGGGATATCGTTTCTATGTGATTAAATGTGTAATAAGAACTATTTTAAACTACATTAAGAGGCATTAATATGTTAACCTATTCTATTAATAGCAAGTGGTATGAGAAATTTGCCGCATTCTATCTTGCGTTTGCATCCATATTGCAGACTTATGGATATGGCGGTTTCTTGAATTTTAGCCGTTTGTGTTCTTTCGTACTAATTTTTGTAGTGATATGTGTATGTATGAAAAAGGCAACATTCAGCAAAGTGCCAACCTCTTTATCAGCATATTTCTATTGGTTATTCTTGGTCTCCGTTTTGTCCTGCACTTCACTTGCCGATGCGATACCATTAGGTCAAATAGAGAAATATCTGTTAATCGTAGCAATTTTTAGTTTTGTTAATTATAACAAGTTCTTACCAATATATAAATTTGTATCATATGTTTCTATTGCATACTTGTATATACAGCTCATCGTATTTCATCTATCAGGCGTTCATATAACTGGTATTATTGGGTTTCTACCGTTGGATTTAGCTGATGTTATCAGCGTTGAGGATTTCTATGACCTGCACACTCGTGAAAATGCTCGTGTTTCATCTTTTTTTTCCGAGCCTGCATTATTTGTCCAATATGTTATACCATTATTTATAATAGAATTGTTTAATGCCTCAAAATTCAAAGATTGGATAAAGGTTATTATCGTTTTTATTTCCATTTTAGCGACAGAATCTGGTAATAGCCTCTTCCTTCTATTATTAGTAGGCGTTTCATACGTAGTATATATTCTACGATACAAAAGCGTAATTTGGCGTATTCTTCTTCCAATTGCAATTATTGGGCTCTTTATAGGCGGACAGGAATATTTGAAAACTGATTCTGCTGAAAGGTTGTTAGAAAGACAAGACGAATTATCAAATGATATCGAATATACTTCAGGGTTCTTAAGAATCTTTAGAGGTTACTATGTCTATGAGGAGTTTACTCCAATAGAGAAAGTTATTGGAGTAAATAATTTAACGATTCTTGATGAAAGAATAAAGACTTGTAAAGCGGCTTTTACATTTAAAGAAAATGATTATTATGCCAATACATTCCAAAAATTTTTACTTAACACAGGAGCGATAGGAGTTGTTTTCTTTCTTATAATCATGTTTGGGTTAATGAGGAATAACACTCCTGCTGGAAGAACCATTGCTTTCGTATATTTTGGTTCATCTTTTATTGCAGCATCATACCTTGCACCGATAATGTTTCTATATCTATACATTGCCTATATGGAAAAGAAGTCACTTAATAGAATGCAATAATATATATCACTATGAAAAAAGTAATGCTCGTCTTCGGCACTCGTCCTGAAGCAATAAAGATGGCTCCGTTAGTTAAGGAGTTCCAAAAATATCCTAACGATTTCAAGACGATAGTATGTGTAACCGGTCAGCATCGCGAGATGCTTGACCAAGTATTGAGCCTGTTCGAAATTACTCCCGATTATGACCTTAATATCATGAAACAAGGTCAAGACCTGTATGATGTTACGGCTCGTGTCTTGGTGGGTATGCGTGATGTATTGAAGGAGGCGCAACCTGATGTGGTTTTGGTTCACGGTGATACTACAACTTCGACTGCTGCTGCGCTGGCTGCCTTCTATCAGCAGATTCCGGTAGGACATGTTGAGGCGGGATTGCGCACTCACAACATTTATAGCCCATGGCCTGAGGAGATGAATCGTCTGATTACCGGCCGTATTGCAACATATCATTTTTCGCCTACGCCACTTAGTAAAGAGAATCTGTTGAAGGAGAGTGTTGCTGAAAGTGCGATTACGGTTACGGGTAATACCGTTATTGATGCACTCTATATGGTTGTTGATAAAATCAAAAAGGACTCTGCGCTATCAGACGAGTTGGCAACCTTGTTAAAGAATGCAGGATATGACACCGCACGTTTGGCTAATGGTAAGAAGTTGGTGTTAATTACGGGTCATCGCCGAGAGAATTTCGGAGATGGTTTTATCAATATGTGTACAGCTATTAAAGACTTGACACAGAAGTATCCGGATGTTGATTTTGTCTATCCAATGCACCTCAATCCTAATGTACGCAAGCCTATTCATGAGGTGTTTGGAGAGGATTTGACAAATTTGGGTAATATGTTTTTCATTGAGCCATTAGAGTATCTGAGTTTCGTCTATCTGATGGAAAAATCGACCATTGTTCTGACCGATAGTGGTGGTATTCAAGAGGAGGCTCCTGGTCTTGGCAAGCCTGTGTTGGTTATGCGTGATACAACCGAACGCCCTGAGGCTTTGGCGGCTGGTACTGTAAAATTAGTGGGTACAAGTTACGATAAGATTGTGACAGAGGTCTCTTGCTTGCTTGATGATTCTGCATATTATGATACAATGAGTAAGGCCGTAAACCCTTATGGTGACGGTTTGGCATGTGGTAGAATAGTAGAAATACTCTAATAATTATCTGATGAAAAAAGCATATTTGTATTGCGACAAGCGCTCGTTAAATGATGCAACAATCTTCTATGTAGATTTAGTAAATGATTGTTTGCGCGTTAAGGGATATGATGTTTTCACTGTACATCAGTTAAACGAAATTAAAAAACCAAATCTAATCTTTACTATCACAAATTACTACTTTGTAAAAGCAAAGGTAAGATTCCCATTTACAAAGACTATAAATTGGTCACAGGGAGTAGAATTTGAGGAAGTAAAGATGACTCGAGCATATTGGAAAAGATTTCCTTTCTGGCTATTTGAGCAACTCACAATATGGTTATCCGACATGCATCTTTTTGTATCTGATAAGATGTGCGAGTACTATCGTAACCATTTTTCATATAGAGGCAATGAACATGTTATTATGCCTTGTTATAATCTTCCCTTGGGAGAATTTTTGTCAGTAGAACGCTACGCTTCGCCATCGTTTGTTTATGCCGGTGGTGTAAGTAAATGGCAAGGAATAGATACTATTCTTGACACATATGCCAATATTGAGGCGCAGATTCCAACATCCTCCTTAACAATGTATTGCAAAGAAGAGGATTACATTTACAGTGAGGCACGGAAACGCAATATTAACAATATTAAAGTTAAATATGTTCCATTGGATGAGCTGCAAAGTGAACTATGTCAATACAAGTATGGTTTTATTCTAAGAGAGAAGAATTGGGTCAATTATGTTGCAACACCCACTAAAATGAATTCTTACCTAGCAGCATATCTAATACCAATTTTTAGTGATGGTGTTGATGATTTCTCTTTGAATATAAGTCTTGGTGATTTTACAATTATGGCCAAGACGCCGTTGAATCCTAACACTATAGCTGAACAAATAGTATCATTCGAGAAAGGGAAACATTGTTATGAAGATTATAAAGGCATAGTTGAGCGTGTTTTCAGTCATCACTATAATGATGAACATTATAAGTGTCAAATATTGAAAAAATTATCAGAGTTAAATATGTGATTTCCTGTCTATTCTAATTTATTGGAATAGTACGGATTGTGTAGAAACAAGTTTGAATGAGATGACTTTTCAATCTATCGAATACCTAATATTCTTTCCTATAGTATTCTTACTATATTGGATTGTCGGCAATAAAAACAAGATGATACAAAATAGCATTCTTGTTATTGCAAGTTTAATCTTTTATGGTTGGTGGGATTGGCGTTTCTTGAGTTTGCTGCTATTCACTGCGTTTTCCACTTTTGTCGCAGGATTGTTGATGGGAAATAAATCGCTATCAAACAATAAACGCAGACTAATATCAGTAATATCGATTCTCTTAAACCTTGGCATTCTATTCATATATAAATACTTTAATTTTTTCATTGAGTCATTTGTAGATTTGTCAGCGGTATTTGGGATAACAATTACCGCTTCTACTCTAAAAATTATCTTGCCGGTCGGTATAAGTTTTTATACTTTCTCGGCATTAAGTTATAGTATTGATGTATATCAGAGAAAAATATATCCGACCAAGGATATAATAGCCTACCTGGCATATGTCACATTTTTCCCAAGTATATTAAGTGGTCCAATCAATAGAGCCGACAAGTAGTTGCCACAATACTTCGAGTCACGCAGTTTTAACTATAATGTGGCTATAATGGGCTGTGTATCAATTTTGTGGGGCGGGCTAATGAAATTGTGTTTGGCAGATAGATTGGGCATCTATGTAGATGCTGTATATGCCAACATTGCACAACATAATGGAACGACATTGTTATTTGCCTCTATTCTATATACAATTCAAATATATGCAGATTTTGCGGGATATTCTTTAATGGCCATTGGTTGTGGCAAACTATTAGGCATTCACTTACAAACAAACTTTATACGCCCATACTTTGCTACAACAGTCACTGAATTTTGGAGAAGATGGCATATATCACTGACAACTTGGTTCCGAGATTATATATACTTCCCATTGGGAGGAAATAGATGCAGTAAACCTCGCTGGATATTAAACACATTAATTGTATTTACGGTATCGGGATTATGGCATGGAGCTGCGTATGCTTTTTTGCTTTGGGGTGTGCTCCATGGTCTTGGGATGATTGCCGAAAGGCTATTGTACGGTAATAGGTTGAAACAACTATCAAATAAATTCTCCCTTTCAAGCATTATTCGATGGGGTGTAACATTTATGTTCGTTAACATTGCTTGGATACCATTTAGGGTTAATGATTTAAATGATGTTAAGGTTATTATTGGCAAAATATTTACAGACCCTGGCTCGATATTCATAGATGCCAATACCCTTTTAATGGGAATGATAGCTTTTGTAATAGTTTTCATACATGACTTCATTGAGGAAAAAAGAGACAAAGACCCTCTTTTACTCTCCAAGTATAGGGTTGTCAGATATGCATCTGCTGTACTGATTGTATGCTATATTCTTGCATTTGGAGTGCTTAATGGTGGCTCATTCATCTATTTTCAATTCTAATAATCATGCACAAGGGTATTCTAAAATTTTGCCGTTCTGTATTAATAGTTGTTGCATTAGTTACAATAGTAGATGTCGCAGTTGGGTATCTAATGGATTGGATGATGCCTCGAACAGGAAATAAGGGTGATTTATGTTTAACGAATTTAGGTGTAAATGTTATAGAAACTCCAATTGTTATTGTTGGAAGTTCCAGAGCGTCTCATCACTATGACCCTAGAATTTTTGCGGATAGTCTTGGCAAGGCCACATATAATGTTGGAACTGATGGTTGTTTCTTTACTCACAATTGTTGTGTTATAAATTCCATTTTAGAAAGGTATTCTCCAGAACTTATAATATGGGAGTTTGAGCCATCATACCTGTTAGAGCATAGTGCAGATGATATCACTTCGATGTATCTATATTACAACAAAAGAGATTATATCACCAAAACCCTCAATGACGTATTGCCTAGAAGTGAAGTTATAAAATTAAACAGCAATATATATCGCTATAATTCAAAATTCATTCGAGTTCTTACTAGATATTTACAAAATAATGATACTCCAGATGAACACAGCGGATATGAACCATCAGCCCCCAAAAGTCTTAAAGAGCCGTTAAGTCTTGTCGAGGAGAAGTTGAGTTCTACATCAGTTATTGATAGTAGTAAATTGTATCGTTTCAAGGAGACTATTGAAAATGCGAAAACCAAAGGGTGCAAAATAGTATTAGTTAACTCGCCGAAATACGCTATTGACACTAATGTGTATATGACAGATACGGTTACAAATCTTTGCCAAGAGCAAGGAGTCTCATTTATGGACTGCTCGCAATTGTATATAAATCACCCTGAATATTTTAACGATCCCTCCCATTTGAATGCCATTGGAGCGGATATATATACAAAACATATAGCATCAATACTCCAAAGTAATTAATAATGCCATTGATTTCCCCAATAATAGTTACATGTTTGAATATTTTGTTGATACATCTATTTTATAGCGGTTATGAAGATATTGCATATTATAAATAGTTTGGGCTGTGGTGGTGCAGAGAGCCTATTGTCTGATTTATGTTACATTCAGAAAGAACAAGGATTTGACATAAGTATCGCCACATTAAAGGATGAAAATTCGATTTTTAAAGAAAAAGTCAAACAATTAGGTGTTGAGTATATTAGTTTGTCGAGTAGGTTAAGCATCTATAATCCCATATTTATATTCAAGATATCTAAGTTGATAAAGCAATACGACCTAATACATGTCCACTTGTTTCCTGCTCAATATTGGGTCGCAATTGCTAAGTTTATTACCCGTACAAAAACTCCAATAATAACAACAGAACACTCTACCAGTAATAGGAGAAGAGAACTCAAAATTTTCAAGTATATTGATAAATCTGTGTACGGATTGTACAATAAAATTATTTGTTGTTCAGATAAAGCATATGAAACATTCCGACTTCATTTCCCCTCTATAAAAAGTGCAATTTCAATTCCGAATGGAATTAATCTAAAACGTTTCAAAAATGCGAATACACAAGACAAACAAAAACTCTTTAATCTGCCCAATACATCATGTGTAATAACAATGGTTGCACGATTTCAATCCCCTAAACGACAAGATACCCTCATCGAGTCTCTAAAATATCTCCCAGAAAACTATTGTGTAGTGTTTGCTGGTAATAAACTAGATGACCCCAATGTTGTAACGATAACAGGTTTAATCAAGGAGTTAAATTTAAATCACCGAGTTCGTTTATTGGGTGTTAGAAATGACATTCCGGACATATTAAAGACATCTGATATTATTGTCTTAGCATCAGATTATGAAGGCTTGTCGCTATCATCCATTGAGGGTATGTCCATAGGTAAACCTTTTATTGCAACTGATGTAAATGGTCTCCACGAAGTAGTATCAGGGGCAGGTATTCTTTATGAAAAAGATAACACTTCCCAGCTAGCTGCGAATATTCTTAAATTAATGCACGATACGACATACTACAAAAAGATTTCAGAACAATGTGCTATTCGTGCCTCTCAGTATGATATTCACAACATGGCGAATGCATATTTAAGTGTATATAAAGAGTTTTTATAATTATGAAAATTCTTCAGGTTATTACCCAATCTGAATTGGGTGGTGCACAAACGGTTGTTGTGCAATTGGCAAACAATCTCAGCAAGGAATATGAAGTGGTTTTGGCTGCTGGACAAGGCGATGGAAAGATGTGGAATATGGTCAGTAATCAAGTAATCAAGGAAGATTGCCCCCATTTGCAACGCTCAGTATCGTTGAAGAACGATTTGTTGGCCGCTATTGAGTTGAGAAGGCTCTATAAAAAATATAAGCCAGATGTGATTCATCTGCATTCATCCAAAGCTGGCACACTCGGTCGCATTGTTTTCCCATCAAAGAAGACGGTATATACTGTCCACGGATTTGATTCGGTAAGATTGGCATTTAGAAAATTCTTGCCTATCGAGAGATTTTTACAACATTTCTGCAAAGCCGTAGTAGGTGTTAGTAAATACGATGAGAAGAATCTCTTGGCCGAAGGAATAAAGAATAATGTGTCTACTGTTTACAATGGAATATCCATTCCTGATTGTTCGCAAATTAGCGATATTGATGTATTTAACCAAGATAAGAAAGTTGTTTTGACAATAGCTCGAGTTTCCCCTCCCAAAAAAACAGACCTATTTGTAGAGGTTGCACGATTGCTTCCAAAGTATAATTTTGTGTGGATTGGCAACCAATGCGAGGTGTCGGAGTTTGGAGAACTACCCAGCAACTGTCACTTCTTGGGTAATGTACCAAATGCAGGAGCCTTTTGTTCAAAAGCAGATTTGCTGATGTTGCCATCGAATTACGAGGGATTACCAATGGTTATTTTGGAGGCAATGAGTTTTGGTAAACCCGTGGTTGCTTCGGATGTTGGAGGTATTAGCGAGATTGTTAGAAATGAGGTAAATGGTTACACATTGGCGAACGATGCTCGACTGTTTGCCGAAAAGATACAAAACATATTTGAAGACACGACTTTATATTCCAAATTCTGCCAAAACTCACTTGACATATTCCAAAGGGAATTAACCGTTGAGAAAATGGTGCAGGGGTATTTAGATATTTACAGAAGATAGTGTTTTACAGAATGGACTTAAATAACGATACTCACCTTCTACTCTATCTTACGGGATGTGGATTAAGATTTAGGGAAATTGATCCCGACTTAATCGCAGATATCCCACTAACTCGTTGGAAGCACATATACAACCTTGCGCAAGAGCAGGGTGTTCTTGCTATTGTCTTTGATGCAATAGAGAAGTTGCCTGCATCAGTGAATATATCCAAACCATTAAAGCTTCAATGGATTGCGGCAGTTCATACAAGAGAATATAACTACAAGAAGCAGTACAATATAGCGGTGGAACTCGCCACTGCCTTCAAAAAGGAAGGTATCAAAACTGCGGTGCTGAAAGGTCTTTCTATATCAACATATTACCCTAAACCAGCATACAGAGAATTCGGCGACTTTGATTGTTTTTTAGGTGATAATTACGAGGTTGGAAACTGTATTGCTGAAAAGTTAGGGGCGAAAGTAGAGCGAAATTACTACCGGCACTCTCACATTTTCTACAAAAATCAAATGGCCGAAAACCATCAATTCTGTGTTGGAATTCGTGGTAGCAGGAAAATGAAAGAGTTTGAAAAACATCTTTATCATATAATGTACAATGAGACGGAGTTCATAGATGAGAATAATGTTCTTATCAGACCTTCGTGCGATTTTAATGCTTTGTTCTTGACATCGCATGCAATGACTCATTTTCTTGTTGAAGGGATTAAGTTAAGACATATTTGCGATTGGGCAGTTCTGTTGTATCACGAACAGCGAAATATCGACTGGCATAATTTCTATCAATGGACTGATAAACTACACTACACTCGATTTGCCAACATTATTACCAGTATAGCAAATGCATATCTCGGTCTGGAGATTGAAAATGAATTAATTAAACATGAAGAGATATATATAGATTTGGTTTTGGACGATATTTTCCATTCCAATTCCTTATTCAATAAAGGATATGGCGTCTGGCGAAGCAGATTCACAAGTATAAAGAATAAGTTTATGTCTTTGTGGAAATTCCATAGAATATACCAACAATCTGCGATAAAAACAATAATGGTTCAAGTTCTTGGTTTCTTATTTGACCGCAATCCTAAACTATAACAAGCTATGAAAGGAATTGTATTGGCTGGCGGGAGCGGGACGAGGCTCTATCCAATTACGAAGGGGGTGAGCAAGCAGTTGTTGCCTGTTTACGACAAGCCGATGATATATTACCCCATTTCGGTATTGATGTTGGCGGGAATCAGGGAGATTCTCATCATCTCTACGCCCTACGATATGCCTGCTTTTCAGCGGCTTCTGGGCAACGGCAGTGACTATGGTGTGAAGTTTTACTATGCCCCCCAGCCACAGCCTAATGGTCTTGCTGAGGCGTTTATTATCGGCAAGGAGTTTATCAAGAACGATAATGTATGCCTTGTTTTGGGCGACAATATCTTCTATGGTCAGGGTTTTACGGGTATGTTGGAGTCAGCGGTAAGGCGTGCCGAGGAACAGCATTTGGCAACCATTTTCGGCTATTCGGTGCCCAACCCCGAGAGGTTCGGTGTGGCGGAGGTCGATGCCGAGGGAAGAGTGACATCAATAGAGGAAAAACCATCCGAGCCCAAGAGTAATGTGGCGATTACGGGACTATATTTCTATACTAATGAGGTGGTTGCGATTGCTGAGAGCTTGCAACCTTCGGCTCGTGGCGAGTTGGAGATTACCGATGTGAACAAGGCTTTTTTGGCGCAAAATAGACTCTTTATGCAATCTCTTGGCAGGGGCTTTGCTTGGCTCGATACGGGCACCCACGAGAGCCTCTTCGATGCTGCGAGGTTTGTGGAGGTTGTTGAGTCGCGCCAAGGTGTGCAGATTGCCTGCTTGGAGGAGATTGCTTGGCGCAAAGGATGGATTACGAGCGCTCGCCTTGCCGAACTCGCCGAAACTATGCTTTCCAGCGAATATGGAAGGTATATGCTCAAATTATCCAATCAGCGATGAATGTTATAGAGACAAATATAGATGGCGTGCTAATTATTGAGCCGCAGGTGTTTGGTGACGAGAGGGGATACTTTTTCGAGTCGTTCAATGCCGAGCGATTTCTTGTTCAGACGGGTATTGAGGTGACCTTTGTGCAGGACAACGAGAGCCGCTCCAAAAGGGGTGTGTTGCGTGGTCTGCACTTCCAGAAGGAGCCTTATGCGCAGGCAAAGTTGGTGCGTGTGGTGCGTGGCAGGGTACTCGATGTGGCGGTCGATATCCGCCCCGAGAGCCCCACTTTGGGCAAGTATGTGGCGACCGAGTTGAGTGGTGAAAATCACCGCCAAATGTTCATTTCCAAGGGCTTTGCTCACGGTTATGTGGTGTTGGAGGACGACACGGTGTTTCAATATAAGTGCGACGAGTTTTACCACCCCGAGGCAGAGGAGGGTATCGCCTGGAACGACCCACAGATTGGCATCGAATGGGGCATACCCGAGAGCGAGATAATCCTCTCGGAGAAAGATAGAGTTAATAGTACAATAGATAAGATTCAAAAATAAAATATAGCGTTATAAACTATTTTGCTATATGAATATATTGGTTACTGGAGCTAATGGTCAGTTGGGTCAGGAGTTAAGAATCTTGCCAAATACTGATGCTATATATTTCTTTACTGATGTTGAGGAATTGGATATTACGAACAAGGAGGATGTTCGACACTTTGTTGATAGTAATCAGATAGAAGTTATAATTAATTGTGCAGCATACACCGATGTCAATAAAGCAGAGGAAGAGTCCGCCAAAGCAGAGCAAATAAATACTCACGCTGTTGCAAACCTTGCCAATGTAGCAAAGAAGAGTGGAGCAACACTGATACATATCTCTACGGACTATGTATTTGGCAATAATTCTATCAATGAGCCAATAAAAGAGGACGCTGCTACTAATCCAATGGGGGTATATGGTCGCACAAAATTTGATGGCGAAGAGGAAATTATAAAGTCTGGTTGCCGATATATCATAATTCGTACAGCATGGCTTTATTCCTCGTATGGAAAAAACTTTGTTAAGACTATATTGCGCCTTGCACAAGAGAAAGACTCGATAAATGTGGTTTATGACCAAGTTGGAACTCCGACCTATGCGGGGGACTTGGCTTTGGTGATTAAGATGATTGCTGAGAGCGAGCTTCGCCATATACAAGGAGTTTATCATTTTTCTAATGAGGGAGCTATCTCTTGGTATGACTTTGCCCAGGCTATTGTTGAATTAGGCGGAGTTAAATGCAATATTATCCCATGTAAGACAGAAGATTTCGGTAGTACAGTGGAGCGACCTCACTATTCGGTGCTCGATAAGACAAAGATTAAACAAACACTTGGAATGAGCATCCCATATTGGAAAGACTCTCTTAAAGAGTGCTTATCTAAAATCAATGGTTAATAATTCCTCAAGAAATATAGTTATCACGGGTGGAGCTGGTTTTATCGGCTCGCATGTAGTCCGTCTATTTGTAAATAAATATCCTGACTACAACATTATCAATCTCGATAAACTCACCTATGCAGGTAATTTGGAAAATCTCAGAGATATTGAGAATAAGCCCAATTACAAGTTCGTAAAGATGGATATTTGCGATTTCGATGCATTTTATAAACTGATGCAGGAGGAGAAGATTGATGGCATTATCCACCTTGCAGCCGAGAGCCATGTAGACCGTTCCATTAAAGACCCATTCACATTTGCTCGTACGAATGTGATGGGTACCTTGTCGCTACTTCAAGCCGCAAAACTCTATTGGGAGTCGCTGCCTGAGGGCTACGAAGGCAAGCGTTTCTACCATATTTCGACCGATGAGGTGTATGGCGCATTGGAGATGAATCACCCCGAAGGTATAGAGCCTCCATTTAAGACTACGGCATCTTCGAGTGAACACCATTTGGCGTATGGGGATGAATTTTTCTACGAAACGACCAAATATAATCCTCACTCGCCATATTCGGCAGCGAAAGCATCGAGTGACCACTTTGTACGTGCCTACCACGACACTTACGGTATGCCTACAATCGTTACCAACTGCTCGAATAACTATGGTCCATACCAATTCCCAGAGAAGTTGATACCACTCTTTATCAATAACATTCGTCATCGCAAACCACTGCCTGTATATGGCAAGGGTGAGAATGTGAGAGATTGGCTCTATGTAGAGGACCATGCACGGGCTATTGATGTGATTTTCCATAATGGAAAGGTTGCCGAGACCTATAATATCGGAGGCTTCAATGAGTGGAAGAATATCGACCTTATCAAGGTTATGATAAAGACCGTGGATAGAATATTGGGTAATCCGGAGGGCTATTCACTTGATTTGATAACATATGTAACCGACCGCTTAGGACATGATGCACGTTATGCAATTGACTCGACCAAACTCCAAAAGGAACTTGGTTGGGAACCATCGTTGCAGTTTGAGGAGGGCATCGAAAAAACAGTACGTTGGTACCTTGACCACCAAGAGTGGATGGACAACATCACCTCAGGTGACTACCAAAAGTATTACGAGGAGATGTATAAAGAGAGATGATGACGCCAAAAGTGGCGCTTGGCTAAAATGTAATTGCCTATAAATTGGGGGATTACAGTGATATTTAAGAGGTTAGTAGAAACCAATTTCTACTAACCTCTATTTTTTATAAAGTATCTGGCAGTGGGCGTTAATGTGCCAAAATTATTTGCCGATGCAGAAGCGGCTGAATACATTTTTTAATATATCATCGCTGGTGATTTTTCCTGTGATTTCTGCAAGGGA
>SUZE01000031.1 GCA_015060075.1 Rikenellaceae bacterium
TGTGCGGTAACGGTAGGCACTACCAGTGTCGCTAAAACCACTACCATTGAGATAATCTTTTTCATATTATACTAACGGTTAATGTTTATTGTTTATTATTCGTTTTCGTTGTTTACCTCTGTTGCAGGTGTCTCGGTTGCGCCCTCTGCAACTGCACCTTCAACTACTGCACCCTCTTCGAGTTCTTCCTCCTCGGTTATAGGTACTACCGCAACAGATGCTATCTCATCTCCCTCACGAAGGTTGATGATGCGTACACCCTGCGTTGCACGACCTGCTACACGAATCTGCTCAATCGAGGTACGGATAGTGATACCCGAACGATTGATAATCATCAAATCGTTGTCATCGGTCACAGCCTTGATTGCCACCAACTCGCCGGTCTTTTCGGTGATGTTGATTGTCTTGACACCTTTACCGCCACGATTTGTAATACGATACTCCTCCAAGTCGGTACGCTTTCCGTAGCCGTTTGCCGAGAGTACCAATACATCCTCGTTCGACTCCGGCTCGATGCAAATCATGCCGATAGCTTCGTTGTCACCTTCGAGCGATACACCACGCACACCAATCGAAGTACGACCAACCTCACGAACTGTCGATTCGTTGAAGCGGATAGCCTTACCTTCGCGTGTAGCAATCATCACCTCGGCAGTGCCGCTTGTGAGTTTAGCCTCGATAAGACGGTCGCCCTCACGAATCTCGATGGCGTTGATACCGTTTACACGCGGACGTGAGTAAGCCTCTAACTTGGTCTTCTTGACAGTACCGTTCTTGGTACACATTATAATATAGTTGGAGTTGATATACTCCTCATCGTTCAACTTCTTGCAGTTGATATATGCACGAACCTTGTCATCAGGCTCGATGTTGATGATATTCTGGATAGCACGTCCCTTCGAAGCACGTGTGCCTTCCGGAATCTCGTAAACCTTCAACCAGAAACAACGACCTTTCTCGGTGAAGAACATCATTGTATTGTGCATCGAAGCGACATAGATATGCTCGATAAAGTCCTCATCGCGGGTAGCCGAACCCTTCATGCCTACGCCACCACGATTCTGTGTGCGGTAGTCTGCCAACGATGTACGCTTGATATAGCCGAGGTGCGAAATGGTGATAACCATATCCTCGTCAGCGTAGAAGTCCTCAGGATTGAACTCCTCCGAAGCGTATACAATCTCCGAACGGCGCTCATCGCCATACTTCTCCTTCACTTCGAGCAACTCCTCTTTAACGATGCCGAGCTGCATCTCCTCGCTGCCGAGTACGGCTGTGAGGTAGTCGATAGTCTTTTGCAACTCGTCACGCTCAGCGGTGAGTTTGCCATGCTCCAAGCCGGTCAATGCACGCAGACGCATATCTACGATTGCAGCAGTCTGTAAATCGCTCAATCCGAAACGCTCCGAGAGGGTAGCCTTTGCTTCGTCAACACTCTTGGCGTTGCGGATAATGTGAACAACCTCATCAATGTTATCTTGTGCGATAAGCAAACCTTGTACGATGTGCATACGCTCCTCCGCCTTGCGCAAATCGAAACGGCTGCGGCGTACCACAACATCGTGGCGATGCTCTACGAAGTGGCGGATAAGGTCGAGTAGGTTCAATACCTGCGGGCGACCATTTACGAGTGCAATGTTGTTCACTGAGAACGAAGTCTGCAACTCCGAGTGCTTGAACAGCATATTTAAGACAACATTTGCCACAGCGTCCTGCTTCAAGGTGATTACCACGCGGGTTCCCTGGCGGTCCGACTCATCGTTTACATCGGCGATACCCTCCAAGCGTCCCTCTTTGATAAGGGAAGCGATATGCTTAATCATCTCCTGCTTGTTTACCATGTAAGGTATCTCGGTAAAGATGAGCTGCTGACGACCTGTTGAGGTGGTTTCAATCTCGTGCCTTGCACGCATAACTACACGACCACGACCTGTCAAGAGAGCCTCCTTGACGCCTTCGTAGCCATAGATGATGGCTCCCGTAGGGAAGTCCGGACCCTTAACAAAGTGGAGTAAGTCCTCGCAGGTGCACTCCTTATTGTCGATGTAAGCGCAGCAGGCATCAACAACCTCCGAAAGGTTGTGCGGTGCCATATTGGTAGCCATACCAACGGCGATACCGCTTGCGCCATTTACGAGCAATAACGGAATCTTTGTAGGTAGTACGGTCGGCTCCTTCTGAGTATCATCGAAGTTCATGGTCCAATCGATAGTATCTTTATCGATATCCGCCATCACTTCGTTGGTAATCTTCTGCATGCGGGCTTCGGTGTAACGCATAGCCGCAGGCGAGTCACCGTCCATCGAACCAAAGTTACCCTGACCTTCAACGAGTGGGTAGCGCATAGCCCAAGGCTGCGCCAAACGCACCATAGCGTCATAAACCGATGAGTCACCGTGTGGGTGGAACTTACCGAGTACATCACCGACAATACGTGCCGACTTACGGGTTGGTTTGTCGTGGTAGAGGTTCAACTCCGAATTCATATCGAACAGAATACGGCGGTGAACAGGCTTCAATCCATCTCGAACATCAGGTAACGCACGCGATACGATGACCGACATCGAGTAGTTGATGTAGGACTCCTTCATGTGGTCCTCGATATTGATTCTCTCAATACGACCAAGCGGAGCTACTTTCTCTTCGTTTTCAATCATAATATTTTTATATTTGAGTTTTTAGAATATTTCTCAATAATAGCATGCGCAAAAATAGCGATTATTTTGCGAATAATCAACTTTTGCTTGCAGAAAATGTGGGTTTTGAAAAATATTTTTGTGAAAAATGCGATTTTTGCCCCTTTTTAGGCGATTTTAGCGAGTTTTGTTTATTTGTTCGACCCCCTGTCGAACAAATAAACCTTAACCATTGGGTGAAAAATCGTTCCGATGGACTCTTTTTGCACCTTACTTGCGTCGTGAATGCTCACATACGCCAAGTATGCTGCGCTTCCCGCCACTGCGTAACGCGCAAAAATAGCCTCATCGCCTCCGATTTTGAATAGAATGGAAATTTAGTTTTCCGCTTTCCGTTTTCCGCTTTCCGTTTTCCGCTTTTCGTTTATAGCGTCAGCTTGTTCTCTTCTGCTGAGATTGTTCCCTTTTCGGTGAGTTGGCGAATAACCTCAATAATTGTCTGCTCGTTACCTATAATGCGGGCGACAACCTCTTTGATTGTCATAGGCTCGGTGGCAAGGAGCGACAGAATTTGTTGTTCATAGTTGGCGCAATTGCTCTTCTCTCGCTTTTTACGGGCAAGGCAATTATCGCATATTCCGCACGGCTCTGACATCGTGTCGCAGAAGTATTGTTCGATGATTCGACTACGACACTCCTCGCTCTCGTTGGCGTAGTGGAGCAGATGGTTGAAACGCTCCTTCATGAGAGCCTTGCGATGCGAATATGTTTCGGGTGCGATATATACATCTCGTGCCGGCAGTCGCTCTTCGTCAAGGAAGATGAGAGGGTCGTGATTTGTCGGAATGTAGCGGATAATGTTGGCTCTCCAAAGTCGCTTCAAAAATTCGTGTACTTCGGTGGGTGATTGTTTCGATACGGAGGCAATTTCCATCTCGTCAATAGGTCGAAATTCGCTGAAAATGCCGGTGTAGAGGCGCAGTATTGTGCGGAGGATATTCTCCTCCTTCTCGCTCTGCATCTTTACGTTGTACAACTCATCGCGCGTAACCATAAACATCAGTCTTGCAGGATGTTCGCAATCCTCTACAAGTGTCATGTAGCCATTGAGTTGCAACAACTTGATTATGTTATGAACAATGGTGGCAGGTTGTTTTACATGACGGCAAAAATCGTAGAGATTAAAGACGAACGAAGCCTCTTTGCCATCGCCGATTGCAACACCGAGATAGGAGCAGAGTTCGTTGTAAATGTGTTGTATGAGCTCGATGCTCGGAAACTCCTTCTCGAAGATATCGAGAATACGGCGATTGTCGTCCGAAGCCATGAGAATTACGGCATAACTGCGCTCTCCGTCACGACCAGCACGACCTGCCTCCTGATAGTACGATTCGAGGGCATCGCTCATGGTGTAGTGAACGACAAAGCGAACATCTCGTTTGTCAATACCCATTCCGAATGCGTTGGTAGCCACCATTATACGGGTTTTGCCGCTAATCCACTCGTCTTGTCGTATTGTGCGTTCGGCATTTGGCAAACCTCCGTGATAGAACGAAGCGGATTCGCCCTGCTCGATAAGGTAGTTGGCGACTCTTTCGGCGGTGCTACGCATGCGAACATAGACGATGCCGCAACCCGGAACATTGTTTATTATACGCATCAACTGCGACTCCTTGTCGTCTGTTTGTCGTACGCTATAAGAGAGGTTAGGGCGCAGAAATGATGACTGCAAAATATTTGGCTCGGCAAAGTCGAGTTGAGCCATTATGTCTTTTGCAACTTGTGGTGTTGCCGATGCCGTAAGAGCCAAAACAGGGGTGTCGGGGAGTACTCTGCGCAACTCCTTGATTCGCAGATATGCAGGGCGGAAGTCATAGCCCCACTGCGAAATGCAGTGTGCTTCATCGACCGCAAGTAACGACACATTCATTCTATCCACTCGCAGGCGAAACATCTCACTCGAAAGTCGTTCGGGGGCGACATATAGAAATTTCACATCGCCATAGACGCAGTTGTCGAGTGCGATATCTATCTGTCTGCTTGTTAGTCCGGAGTGTACGGCTACGGCAGGTATTCCTCGCCTGCGCAGTGCATCAACCTGGTCTTTCATCAGGGCAATAAGCGGTGTGACGACAATACAAAGTCCATCGCTCATAAGTGTTGGAAGTTGATAAATTATTGACTTTCCGCCACCTGTGGGCATTAGCACAAGCGTATCTCGCCCCGACAATACGGACTCTATCGCCTCGCATTGCATCGGGCGAAACGAGTCATAATGCCAATATTTTTGCAGCGTATCAAGTAACTTCTGCTCCATAGTTGCGAAGGTAGTGCATTTTTTTGAGAAAATTAACATTTTCTCGGAAAATATGTCTATATTTGTAGTATGATTTTACGTGCCAACGGTAAAATAAATCTCGGACTCGATATTCTTCGCCGCCGTGAAGATGGCTTTCACGACCTCGAAACGGTTATGATACCCGTTCCGGAGGTATATGATGTAGTGGAGGTTAATCGTGCGGAAGGGTGCTCTCTCTTTGAACAAGAGGGCTTGATGGTTGATTGCAATGCGGAGGATAACCTCTGCATGAAGGCTCTTCGCCTGATGCAACGGCTCTATGGCGTTGGTGGGGCGCATATTCGTCTTGAAAAACGAGTCCCTTTCGGTGCAGGATTAGGTGGTGGTTCGAGCGATGCTACGGCGGTAATTTTGGCGTTGAACGAGATTTATGAACTCGGTTTGAGCGAGGAGAGGTTGATTGAGGTGGCGGCAATGATTGGTAGCGATACGGCGTTTTTTGTCCGTAATACTCCGCAACTCTGTACGGGGCGTGGTGAGAAGATGACGCCGATAGAGTTGCCATTGCAAGGCAAGTATCTCGCTATTGCAAAACCGGTGGAGGGCGTTTCGACCAAGGAGGCGTACTCGGGTGTGAAACCTGCTGTTCCGGAGGTGCGTTTGGCAGAGGCGCTACAACGACCTATCGGGGAGTGGCAGGGTGTTGTAAAGAACGATTTTGAGCCACATATTTTTGAGGCGCACCCTGTGATTGCTTCGCTCAAAAATGCGATGTACGAGGCGGGTGCTCTGTATGCCTCGATGTCGGGTTCGGGTTCAGCCGTATTCGGAATATTCGAGAATAGACCAAAACTTAGTATAAATAGCAATAACTACTTAATAGTAACAAAATTATGAGAAAAGTATTTGTCGGTGTTGTAGCGGTGTTATTTACGTTGTCGGCATCGTCACAAGAGTTGAAGGTAGCATCGTTTAATATCAAGTGTGGTTCCTCGCACGGCATGGGAAATTCCAAAAGCGGCAATGGTTGGGACGACCGCAAGGGTTATCTCTGCGATTTGATTAACTATACGGCATTTGATGTCTTTGGAGCGCAAGAGGTTCGTCCCGGACAGTTGACGGATATGGCTGCGGCATTGCCAGATTACGCATATATCGGTGTTGGTCGAGATGACGGCAAGTCGAAGGGTGAGCATTGTCCGGTGTTCTACCGTCGTGAGAGATTTAAGTTGCTCAACAGTGGTACATTTTGGCTGTCGGATACTCCGGAAAAGGTCTCGCGAGGTTGGGACGGAGACTGCAATCGCATCTGTACTTGGGGTTATTTTCAAGATAAGGTAACGAAATCTAAATTTTACTTCTTGAACACCCACCTTGACCATCGTGGCGTGGTGGCAAAGACCAAGGGCGTAGAATTGATTTTGAAATTTATCAAGGAGTCTTGCAAAGGGGCACAGGTGATTGTAACAGGTGATATGAATGTCAATCAGAATAGCGAGTGGTATAAACAGTTTGTAGAGAGTGGTATATTGAAGGACTCCTTCGTGGCAGCACGATATCGTTTTGCGCCTTCGGGAACCTTCTCTACTTTTACTCCGACACGCTACTCTACAAATCGCATCGACCATATCTTTGTTAGCAAGGATATATCTGTTGAACGCTATGGCGTTTTGACACTCCACTATTGGCGTGCTTCCGAAGAGGAGATTTATCAGGGCGAACGACTCCCTGCCAATATCGAGAAGAGAACGGTACATCTTCTTTCGGACCACTATCCTGTGGAGGTGAAGCTCTTGTTGAAGGGGGCGAAGAAATGGTAGTATTGAAAAACAACAAACCAAAAAAATATTAAACATTATGAAAAGAATCTTTATTTGTGCAGTAATGGCAATGTTTGCCTTTACATCAATGGCGCAGGAGTTGAATGTTGGCTCGTTTAATGTCCGTAATGGAGGTCCGCTTCGACCTGGTCGTGAGCGTCCAAAGAAGGGTGATTACTCCAAGTTTAACGGTTGGGACGACCGCAAAGACCTGCTTTGTGATATGATTAACCTCGAAGCGTTCGATGTGTTCGGTGCACAGGAGGTGCGCAAAAAGCAGTTGGACTATATGATGTCAAAGTTGCCTGATTACGAGTACATAGGTGTCGGTCGTGACGATGGTAAAGAGAAGGGCGAGTTCTGTCCTGTAATCTATCGTAGCAAGGAGTTTAAATTGCTTGATGGCGGTACTTTCTGGTTGTCGGAGACCCCTGACCAGGTGTCAAAGGGCTGGGACGCTGCATGCTATCGTGTCTGCTCATGGGGCTATTTCCAGCGCAAGAGCGATAAGAGTCGTTTCTATTTCCTATGCGTTCATCTCGACCACAAGGGTAAAGAGGCTCGTTTGGAGGGCGCAAAACTGATTGTAAATTGGGTTAAGGAGAACTGCAAGGGCGAGAATGTCATTGTTGTTGGCGACTTCAATGTTACACAGAGTAGCGACTCCTACAAGGTGTTTACCGATAGCGGTATCTTCCAAGATACATACGATATTGCAAAGTATCGTTTTGCCCCTACGGGAACTTTCAATGGCTTTAATCCACGCCGTTACACTACTCATCGTATCGACCATATCTTCGTAACTAATGGCGTTAAGGTTAGCCGCTATGGTGTTCTGACATACCACTATTTCCGTGATATGAATGCAGAGTTGGAGGCGATGGATACTTTGGCTCCAAAGGAGATTAAGGGCGAGAATCGCGATACAAAGTGCATCTCCGACCACTACGCAATTCAGTCGTGGATTACCTTGAAGAAGACAGGAAAGAAGTCTAAAAAATAGTTTGCCGTGAAGCGATTTATTTCAATTGTTATTGCTGCTGTCGTAGCCTTTTCGGTGACGGCGCAGGAGCTAAATGTTGGTACAATCAATATCCGTAATGGTCGTAGTTTGAAACCTGGTCAGGAACGACCAAAAAAGGGCGACTACGCGAAGTTTAACGGTTGGGACGACCGCAAGCAGGCATTGTGTGATATGATTAACTTTATGTCCTTCGATTTGTTTGGAGCGCAGGAGGTGCGCCACGGGCAGCTCGAAGATATGTTGGCGATGTGTCCCGATTATGCCTATATCGGCGAGGGTCGTGATGGCGGTACCAAAGGCGAATACTGCCCTGTATTCTACAAGAAAGATGAATTTAAGTTGCTCGATAGCGGTACACTCTGGATTTCGGAGACTCCCGATAGAGTATCTCGCCCCGTGTGGAATGGCAGGTATAATCGTATCTGGACTTGGGGCTATTTTCAGCGAAAGAGCGACAAGTCGAAGTTCTATTTTATAAGCACTCACTTCTCCAATAACAGAAAAACTGACGAGGGTGCTATGAATAGCGCAAAACTCGTTTTGGGCTGGATAAAGGAGAATTGCAAGGGTAAAGATGTTATCCTTGTGGGCGATTTCAACGCTTCGCAGTTCAAAGGTTCGTATAAGTATATAACCGAGAATGGAATGGACGACTGCTACGAGTTGGCAAAGTATCGCTATGCTCCGACAGGTACAGGTCACGGCTTTCGTGCTAATTCGCACACCTCCCGCCGTATCGACCATATTTTTGTGTCGGATGGTGTCAAGGTGAGCCGTTATGGTATTCTTACCCTCTATCGTCATCGTAGTACTTATGCTGAGCAGGGGCTTCCTGAGCCGGAGGGCGTATTCTATGACAAACGAGAGGTAAAGACACTTTCGGACCACCATCCGGTGCAGGCGTTTGTTACGCTAAAACACGCAGGTAGGTCGAAGAAAAATAGAAAATAGTAGATTATGAGAAGATTTATTTCAATTATTATTGCTGCTGTTGTAGCCTTGTCGGTGTCGGCGGAGGAATTGAATGTCGCCTCCATAAACATCCGAGTTGGTCGCCACATCCGCAAAGACGGAGTTCGCAAGGGCGACTACAAGAAGTTCAATGGCTGGGATGACCGCAAACAGTACCTCTGCGATATGATCAACCTCGAAGCCTTCGACCTATTCGGAGCGCAGGAGGTGCAGAAGGTGCAGCTCGACGATATGTTGGCGATGTTGCCTGACTACGACTATATTGGTGTAGGTGCCGACGATGGCGTATTCAAGGGTGAGATTTGTCCTGTGTTCTACCGCAAGGATGCCGTGGAGAAGTTGGATGGCGGAACATTCTGGTTCTCGCCAACTCCCGATGTGCCATCGAAGGGCTGGGATGCGAAGTATCAGCGTATCTGCACCTGGGGCTTGTTCCGTCAGAAGGCGACAGGCAAGAAGGTCTGCTTTATGAATATCCACCTCGACCATATCGGTCAGCAGGCACGCTTCGAATCGGCAAAGCAGCTCGTTGCCTATGTTAAGAAGCACTGCAAGGGCGCAAGCGTTGTGATTGTGGGCGACTACAATGTATCGCAAACAAGCGAGAGCTATCAATACTTCGCTTCGAGCAAGATATTGAAGGATACCTACGAGGCAGCAAAATATCGTTTTGCTCCGACTGGCACATTCAATGGCTTCAATCCTCGTCGCTACACAACTCATCGTATCGACCATATCTTCGTGTCGAAGAAGTTGAAGGTTAGCCGCCACGGAGTCCTCACATATCACTATTTCCGTGATATGAAGGCGCAGGAGGAGGCTATGGATACCCTCGCTCCAAAGGAGGTAAAGGGCGAAAACCGCGAAACAAAGTGCTTGACCGACCACTATGTGGTGCAGGCATTTGTGACTTTGAAATAGACTCAAACAAAACTAACTAAATTTAATAAAATATGAAGCGTTTAATTTTAGCACTTTTTGTTGCCGTATTCGCCTTCTCGGTATCGGCACAAGAGATGAATGTGGCAACATTCAACATTCGTAATGGAGGTTCGTTGAAACCAGGAATAACTCGTCCTACAAAGGGAAAGGGCGACTACGTGAAGTTCAACGGCTGGGACGACCGCAAGGGCTACCTTTGCGATATGATTAAGTTTGAGGCTTTCGACATCTTTGGTGTTCAGGAGGCTCGCTATCCACAGATTGCGGATATGCTCGAAAGAATGCCTGAGTATAGGTATATCGGTGTCGGTCGTGACGATGGTGCGCAGAAGGGCGAACACTGTGCAATCTTCTATCTCAAATCCAAGTTCAAGGTGCTCGAACAGGGTAACTTTTGGCTTTCGGAAACTCCTGATGTCCCATCGTATGGTTGGGGAGCAAAGTATCGCCGAGTATGTACTTGGGGCTTGTTCCAGAATAAAAAAACCAAGGAGTTGTTCTACTTGATTAATACCCATGTCAATTGGGGAAAGTCCTCTGTTATGAGTGCAAATATGCTTGTTGAGTTTGTGAAGGAGAAGTGCACGAAGACCGACAATGTGATTCTTATGGCCGACTTTAATGCTGCACAAGATAGTGAGTTGTATAAAATCATCACAAGTAACGGTTTTGAGGATACCTACGAGTCTTCAAAGTATCGCTTTGCTCCAACAGGTACAGGTAATGGATTTCGTATCAACTACTTTAATTATCGCCGAATCGACCATATTTTTGTGTCGAAAGGCATAAAATCGAGCCGCTATGGAGTTTTGACCTACCACTATTTCCGTGATATGAAGGGCGAGGAGGAGGCTATGGAGACAGCCGCACCTAAGGAGATTAAGGGCGAGAATCGTGCGATTCACTGCTTGTCAGACCACTATACTGTACAGTCGTTTATTACGTTGAAAAAATAGAATGTAAAACTAAAAAATAATCAGATATGAAACGTGTAATTTTAACACTTTTGGTGGTGCTTTTTGCTCTCTCGGCATCTGCACAGGAGTTGAATGTTGGCTCGTTCAATGTTCGTACGGGCGGACCTCTTAAAGAGGGACAGGAGCGTCCAGAGAAGGGAGACTACTCAAAGTATAATGGTTGGGACGACCGTAAGCAGTATGTGTGCGATATGATTAACCTCGAAGCGTTTGATGTTTTCGGTGCGCAGGAGGTTAAGAAGAAGCAACTCGATGATATGGTGGAGCGATTGCCTGATTATGAGTATATTGGCGTAGGTCGTGACCATGGTGACGATAGAGGTGAATTCTGCCCTGTATTCTACCGCAAAGACGTAGTGGAGAAGTTGGACGGTGGCACTTTCTGGCTCTCGCCAACTCCCGAAGTTCCTTCAAAAGGTTGGGATGCAAAGTATAATCGTATCTGCTCGTGGGGTTTGTTCAAGCATAAGGCAACCGGCAAGAAGTTCTATTTCTTGAATGTACACTTCGACCATCGTGGCAAGCAGGCTCGCTTGGAGGCTTCGAAGCAGATTGTGAACTATGTTAAGAAGGTATGCAAGGGTACTCCTGTAATAATCTCGGGCGACTACAACGTGACGCAAAATAGCGAGAGCTATAAGGTGTTGGCAACAAGCAAGGTGGTAAAGGATTCGTACGATGCCGCAAAGGTTCGCTTTGCTCCTACCGGAACATTCAACGGCTTCAATCCTCGTCGTTACACCACCCATCGTATTGACCACCTCTTCGTATCGAAGAAGTTGAAGGTTAGCCGTTGGGGAGTCTTGACCTACCACTACTATCGCACTCCTACTGCCGAGGAGGAGGCTGCCAAGGAGGCTAAATTCCAGGCTGCACTTGCCAAGAATCCGAAGAAGAAGCGCCCAACAGGCGAAAACCGTGATGTTAAGTGTATCTCTGACCACTACGCTATTCAGGCGTGGGTAACGCTTAAATAAACGGAAAACGGAAAAGTGAAAACGGAAAACTTTTAATCAAGAAAAGCGATGAAGAACTCATCGCTTTTCTTATTATATTTTTGTCAAAATCTCGTTGAGGGATTTGCGCTTTTTCGGGGTTGGGGTGTCGGTGGCGTAGCCGAGTGGAACTATCGCTACGGGATAGATGTCGCCTTCGAGTCCGAGCACCTCATTTACCACCTGCGGGCGGAAATTGCATACCCAGCACGAACCCAAACCTACCTCTGTCGCTGCCAAGCAGATATGTTCGGTTGCTATCGCTGCGTCAATATCGGCGTGGTCGTGACCGTCACGCTTGCGAGTCCATGACTGCGAGTGGTCGCCACAAACTACGATATAGAGTGGGGCTTGCTGAAACCACTCCTGCGCATAGCAGGCGTGTAGGGCGGTGCGCTTCTCCTCGCTCTCCACGATAATGAATTTCCATGGCTGAAAATTTACTGCCGAAGGCGCAAGTCGCGCACATTCAAGTATATAGTCAATCTTCTCCTGTTCCACCTTGCGGTCGCTATACGAGCGAGCCGAATAACGCTCGGTAACCAATTCCAAAAAGTTTTTCATAGTTTTTTCTCTCTCTTTTCGTGGCAAAGATAAGAAAAACCTATTAGTTTTCCGTTTTCTGCTTTCCGTTTTCCGCTTTTTTCACTATATTTGCACGATTTGTATCTATGATACAACTTTGAAGAGAGAATGAAAGAGGAAAAAATAGATATTAAAACCACGATAGAGGAGTCGGACTACAAGTACGGCTTTACCTCCGATATCGAGACCGAGTTTATCCCGAAAGGTCTGAACGAGGAGGTTATACGCCTTATTTCGCAGAAGAAAGAGGAGCCTGAATGGATGCTCGAACTCCGCTTGAAGGCGTATCGCCATTGGCTTACGATGAAGCACCCGACATGGGGACATCTCGATATTCCGGAGATTGATTTCAACGATATTATCTACTTCGCAGCACCGAAAAAGAAGAAGCAACTCGCTTCGATGGACGAGGTGGACCCTGAACTCAAAGCGACATTCGACAAACTCGGTATTCCTTTGGAGGAGCAGAAGGTCTTGGCAGGTGTAGCAGTCGATGCGGTATTCGATTCGGTGTCGGTAAAGACCACCTTCCAAAAGGAGTTGGCGGAGAAGGGTATTATCTTCTGTCCAATCTCGGAGGCTATACGCGAATATCCCGAGTTGGTGCGCAAGTATCTTGGCTCGGTAGTGCCGTATGCCGATAATTTTTACGCAGCACTCAATACAGCGGTCTTTTCTGACGGCTCGTTCTGCTATATCCCGAAGGGGGTGCGTTGTCCGGTGGAACTTTCGACCTACTTCCGTATCAATGCGCAGGGTACAGGTCAGTTCGAGCGTACGCTGATTGTAGCTGACGAGGGGGCGTATGTAAGTTATTTGGAGGGCTGTACTGCTCCGCAGCGCGATGAAAATCAGTTGCACGCCGCAGTGGTCGAGATAGTTGTGGAGAGAGATGCCGAGGTGAAGTACTCGACAGTGCAGAATTGGTACCCTGGCGACAAAGAGGGTAAGGGCGGAATCTACAACTTTGTAACCAAGCGAGGTCTTTGCAAGGAGAATGCTCACCTCTTCTGGACACAAGTAGAAACAGGCTCGGCAATAACTTGGAAATATCCGAGCTGTGTGCTTATGGGTGACAACTCGGTAGGCGAGTTCTACTCGGTGGCAATGACCAACAACTTCCAGCAGGCAGATACGGGTACGAAGATGATACACATTGGTCGCAACACTCGCAGCCGTATTATGTCGAAGGGTATCTCGGCAGGGCAGTCGCAAAATGCCTATCGAGGCTTGGTTAAGGTTATGCCGAAGGCGGATAATGCCCGCAACTATTCGCAGTGCGACTCGTTGCTGATTGGCGACAGGTGTGGAGCGCATACCTTCCCTACGGTCGATTGTCGCAACTCCTCGGCTCAACTCGAACACGAGGCTACAACATCGAAAATCTCGGAGGAACAGTTGTTCTATTGCAACCAACGAGGTCTTTCGACCGAGGATGCAGTGGGCTTGATTGTTGGAGGTTATGCCCGTGAGGTGTTGGCGAAGTTGCCGATGGAGTTTGCGGTGGAAGCCCAAAAACTGTTATCCATCAGCCTTGAAGGCAGCGTAGGCTAAACGCCAAATTAAGAATTAAGAATTGAGAATTAAGAATTAAAATTATATGCTGAAAATAAAAAACCTTCGTGCAAGTGTCGATGGCAAGGAGATACTTCGAGGAATAGACTTTGAGGTTAAGGCTGGCGAGGTACACGCCATAATGGGACCTAACGGCTCGGGAAAGAGTACCCTTGCATCGGTGATTGCCGGTAGCGATAAGTTTGAGGTTGAGGCTGACGAGTTGTCATTTGAGGGCGAGGACTTGCGCACAATGTCCATTGAGGAGAGAGCAAGAAAGGGTTTGTTCCTCGGTTTTCAATATCCGGTAGAGATTCCGGGCGTTACGATGGCAAACTTTATGAAGATTGCCGTAAATGAGCAGCGCAAGTCGCGTGGCGAGGAGCCACTCACCGCAGCCGAGTTCTTGAAGATGATGCGCGAAAAGGCAAAGGTGGTGGAGCTCGATGCCAAGATGACCTCGCGTGCCGTGAATGAGGGCTTTTCGGGTGGCGAGAAGAAGAAAAACGAGATTTTCCAGATGGCGATGCTCGACCCGAAGTTGGCTATCCTTGACGAGACAGATTCGGGCCTGGATATTGACGCACTGCGAATTGTCGCTACGGGTGTTACGAAGTTGCACACACCGCAGAACGCTACGGTGGTGATTACCCACTACCAGCGACTGCTTGACTATATCGTGCCGGACTTTGTGCATGTATTGTACAAGGGCAAAATTATCTATTCGGGAGATAAGTCGTTGGCATTGAAACTCGAAAAAGAGGGCTACGATTGGTTGATTAACGACTATAAGGAGTAGGCGATGGCTGTTCGAGAGTTAATAGCAGAGGGGTTGTTGCGCGAGTGCAAAATTGGGCGCATTGACGACAAGTGCGACTTGTCGCTGCCTCTCATTGTCGTAAATCCGCGCAAGGGCGAAATTGAGGTTGTGACCTCGCAAAAAGTGTCGCTCGTGGTGTGGCACGATGATGCGAAGGAGTGCGCTTTGACTCTGCGCCTTGCTCCGCATGCAAACCTTTCGCTTACGGAGGTCTATGCTTCGGAGAAGTATGTGTCGCTCACGATAGAGCAGGGCGAGGCGAGCGAGTGCAATGTTACAACGGTGATGTTTCGAGGAGCGCATACCGCTTACGAAACTCTGCTCAATGCTCCGCACTCATCGTTTGTGATGAATGCAGCGGTGGTGGCTTCGGGATTTGACCATGCGGTGTTGTCGCTCGTTACACGCCATAATGTTGCGGACTGCAAGAGCAATTCGACCATTAAGAGTGTTGCTTCGGGCAGAGCAGTGGCAGAGTTTAAGGGTTTGGTCTATGTGGCGCAAGATGCGCAGCGCACCGATGCCAAGCAGTTGAATAGAAATATCGAACTCGGCAGTGGGCGAGTGGTATCGGAACCGCAGTTGGAGATTTATGCCGATGATGTGAAGTGTTCGCACGGCTCGACCGTAGGACAACTTGACGAGCAGGCGATATACTATATGCGTCAGCGTGGTATCTCGCAGGAGAGTGCCGAAAGACTGATGTTGGAGGGTTTTGTGGGCGATGTTGTTGCGAAGTGCGATGTTGAGGCTTTGCGCAACTACCTAACCGATGCCCTACAAAAGAGATTAAACGGATAGTTCGGAAATGTTTGATGTAGAGCAAATACGCAAGGAGTTCCCGATATTGGAGCGTGAGGTATATGGCAAGCGGCTGATATACCTCGACAGTGCTGCTACGGCGCAGAAACCAAAGTGCGTGGTGGAGCGCATGTCGGAGTTACTCTTGCACGATAACGCTAATATCCATCGTGGCGTGCATCTGTTGTCGGAGGAGATGACGGCACGATACGAGGAGGCGAGAGAGGTGGTGCGCCAATTTATCGGTGCGGAGTGCCGTGAAGAGGTGGTATTTACTTCGGGTGCTACGATGTCCTTGAACTTGGTGGCTTCGAGCTGGTGCGAGAATTTTTTGCATGATGGCGACAATATTGTTGTCAGCCATATCGAGCACCACTCTAACATTGTGCCGTGGCAGTTGGCTACGGAGCGCAAGGGAGCAGAGTTGCGAGTAATTCCGGTTGATGATAGTGGCGCATTGGAACTTGATGCGCTCGATACCCTTATTGACGAGCGCACAAAGGCTGTGGCAGTTACGCAGGCATCGAATACGCTCGGTACTTGCCCTGACCTCGCAACGATTATCGCAAAGGCGCACTCGGTGGGTGCAGTCGTTGTGGTTGATGGCTGTCAGGGCGTTGTGCATGGTGGGGTAGATGTAAAGGCTCTCGATTGCGACTTCTACGCCTTTTCCGGACACAAACTATATGGTCCTACGGGCATAGGCGTACTATATGGCAAGCGTGAACTGCTCGATAAGATGCCTCCATATATGGGCGGTGGCGATATGGTCGATAAGGTAACTTTTGCAAAGACCACCTACGCACCTCTGCCGTTGAAGTTCGAGGCGGGAACATCGAATTATATCGCTGCTATCGGCTTGGCGGAGGCGATAAAGTTCTTGCAGAGCCTTAATGCTGAGGAGGTTGCCCGACACGAAAGAGCAATGCTCGACTATGCGACCGAGCAGTTGTTGCAGATTGATGGGTTGCGCATCTACGGCACTACGGAGGGTAAGGCACCGATTGTGTCGTTCAATGTCGAGGGTTGCGACCACTACGATATTGGAATGATTCTCGACAAGATGGGCGTGGCGGTGCGCACCGGACACCATTGCGCCGAGCCTGTTATGGCTCGCTACGGCACAAACGGAGTTGTCCGTGCCTCGATAGCGCTCTACACAAATAAAGCAGATATTGACGCACTCGTTGCAGGCGTTAAACGAGCCGTTTCGATGCTGAAATAAGAAGAATAATTTTGCATTTTGCATTCTGAATTTTGCATTTTGCATTCTGAATTTTGAATTATGTTTATAGTACTTGAAGGACTTGATGGCGCAGGAAAATCTACCCAAATCAAGAAATTGCGCGAAATGTTTGCCGAGCGAGGTGTGGCGAGTGAGTATGTTCACTTTCCTCGTTTCGATGCACCTGTTTATGGCGATTTAATTGCCCGCTTTCTGCGTGGCGAACTCGGCTCGGTGGAGCAGGTGGACCCATATATCGTGGCGTTGTTGTATGCTGGTGACCGTGCCGATATGGCACCGCAAATACGCAAATGGCAGGAGGAGGGTAAGGTCGTGATTGTCGATAGATATGTCTATTCGAATATCGGCTACCAATGTGCCAAGATTGCCGACAAGGAGGCTCGTATGCGCTTGAACGATTGGATTCTCAATCTCGAATACGAGGTAAATAAGATACCTCGCCCCGATGTGTCGTTGTTTCTCGATGTGCCGTTTGCCTTTACCGAGAAACGCCTGACCGAGCAGCGCGAGGGCGATGACAGAAGCTATCTCAATGGCGCACAAGATATTCACGAGAAGTCGCTCTCGTTGCAGCAGCGTGTGCGTGAGGTCTATCTCGAATCTGCGGAGCGTGATAGCGAACTCATGGTGGTAGATTGTAGTAATGCGGAGGGTGCAATGGCACTGCCCGAAGAGATTTTTGCCCGCATAGAGGCAAAGATAACCCCACTCTTAAATGGAATGAACAATGGCTCAAAATCTGAGAAATAGACGCTGGTTTCGTTACCTCTCGCATGTTTGCCGAATACTCTTTGCTCTGACATTTATCGTGTCGGGCTTCTTCAAGGCGATAGACCCGTGGGGTACGATTTTGAGCGTAAATAATTACCTTGCGGCGTATAATATCTCTGCGCCGGAGTGGTTAGTTATCGTGTTCTCGATTTGGCTGTGCGGTGCCGAGCTGATGATGGGCTGCATGCTCACCTTCAAGGTACGTATCCGTTTGGTGTCGATTTTCTCGGTGCTGTCAATGACATTTTTCACTATTCTCACATTTTTGAGCGCAACCGTTTTCCCGGTCGAAGATTGCGGCTGCTTTGGCGAGTTGGTGAAATTGACTCCTTGGCAAACCTTTGCCAAAAATGCGATACTATTGCCGATGGCTCTCTGCTTTTGGTATCGTTACCGCCCCGATAGAGTATTTGCCTTCTCGAAGTTGGAGTTTTTCCTGATGTGCTTCTTCTTTACCTTTGCGATGAGTGTCGGTACATATAGTTATTTCCACCTGCCGCTAATTGATATGTTACCGTATAAGGTGGGGGTGAATATCGCCGAGGAGATGGATAATGCTCAGGCTCAACAAACCTCCGAAGATGTTGTACTTGTCTATCGCAACCGCCGCACAGGTCGCCTGCGTGAGTTTTCGCTCGATGATAAGGCTTGGCACAATGATAACCGCTGGGAGTGGGTTGAAACGCACATAGAGAGCGATGAACATAGCGTTGAACCGATGATTTTGGAGTTTTACGTCAGCAATGCCGAGGGCGAAAAGACAGCGGAGCTACTTGCTACGCAAGGAAAACTATATATGCTCTGTATGGTAGATACCGACAATCTTGATGAGGACATTGTCGAGCGGTTTGTTGCCACAGCCAAGCGAGCCGAGGCGGAGGGTAGTGCAATTATCTGTCTAACACCTGAAAATCTTGCGCATCGTGCCTGCCTGAACTTTGGCGGCGTATCCGTGCCTATCTACAATATAGACGCTAAGACCATGAAGACGATGCTTCGCGCAAACTATGGTCTGGTTGAGTTGGAGAACGGTACAATTGTGAATAAGTTTAATTATCGCGATATACCATATTAAAATCGTTCTGGCGGGTAAATTTTGCACTGCACTTCGGATATCGAAACGCTCACATAGGTTTACTATGCTGCGCTTTCGCTACCTTGCTTAGCACAAAATTTTCACCACCATTTACGATTTTAATTAATGCAGCGTTCTGGTGGGTAAATTTTGCACTGCACTTCGGATATCGAAATGCTCACATAGGTTTACTATGCTGCGCTTTCGCTACCTCGCTTAGCACAAAATTTTCACCACCATTTACGATTTTAATTAATGCAGCGTTCTGGTGGGTAAATTTTGCACTGCACTTCGGATATCGAAATGCTCACATAGGTTTACTATGCTGCGCTTTCGTTACCTTGCTTAGCACAAAATTTTCACCACCATTTACGGTTTTTTGTTCTGGTAGAGTTGAAATTTTTAATTTTTAATTCTCAATTCTCAATTCTCAATTCTCAATTCTCTAATTAGTATCCTCCTCCAAGTGCCTTGCAGAGGTTGATATAGTTGATATACTGCTGTGCGACCAAGTTCTCGAACTGCATCTGCGAGGTGTAGAGCGAACGTTCGGAATCTATAACATCGAGGTAGCCCGACAATCCGTTGCGATAGAGCGAGTAGGTCATAATTGCGATATTGCGATACGACTTTACCAACCCTGCATAGCGCAACAACTCCTCACGGGAGGAGGTTATCGCCACCAAAGCACTCTCTACATCGCTCAACGCCTCGATATAACTCTGTTCGTAGGCAAGAAGACTCTGCTTGTATGCCTCTCGTGCTGCCAACTCACGGCGGCGCAACCCTCCGAAGTTAAATATTGGTTGTGCAATTGATGCCATAGCATCTGCCACCCACCCTTTGCTCGAAAAGAGTTGGCTTACCTTGTCGGTCGCCGTACCACCGAAGAGTGTGAGCGTCACCGAAGGCAATCGTGCCGAACGAGCCAAACCTACATTTGCGGCGGCTTGTTGCATTGTGTAGTATGCCGACATAACATCGGGGCGGCGATGCAGTATATCCGAAGGAACGCCGATGGCAATATCGTATGGCTGATAGTCGTTTGTTATGGCAGAACTACCACCGACACCTACATTGATATATGTTTCGGGCGTATCGCCCGTAAGCGTTGCAAGCGATAGGAGCGTCTGCGCTATGGCTCGCTCGTAGAGTGGAATATCTGCTTCGGCAGTATATAGCAGGCTCTGCGCCTGTTCGAGATTTACACCCGAAGCGAAGCCGTAGTTGTAGAGCGAGTCTATCAGCGTAACCATCTCGCGGCGCAACTCACTACTGCGCTTGGCAATCTTCAAATCCTGGCGATATTGCAACAGTGTGAAGTAGGTGGTTGCTACTTCGGCTTCGAGCGCAAGGCGCACACCACGATATTGCCACACTTCGTAGTCTATTGCCGCCTTTGCCCCTTTGGTAGCGTGGCGCAACGAGCTGAAAAGAGGTATCTCCCAACTCGCTTGTGGGAGAATTTTATACGACTGGGCGATATTGTCGGTTACGCTTTCGTATTTGCCTTCGGCCGATATTGTACCCGAAATGGAGGGCCAATATGTCGAGCGTGTTACGACAAGGTTGTGGCGAGCCTCCTCGATGCGTGAGGCGGCTATTTCGATATTTTTATTCTGCGATAAAGTTTTAACGATAAGGCGATTTAGAGTTGTATCGCCAAACATCTGCCACCACTCGCTATTGAGCCGTATCGACTCCCGTGAAAAGTTCTTACCGAAAATATACTCCTCGTGTGTGGCGAGTTGCGGTGTGGCAAGGTGCGGATTGCAACCGAAAAACAGAGTCGCAATCGCTATATATATAATATAAGGTATTCTACGCATAGTT
>SUZE01000009.1 GCA_015060075.1 Rikenellaceae bacterium
CTGCGTGGGCTTTTCACTGCTCCGTCTCGGCATAGTCTGCAAGCAGCCTCTGCTCTCGACTTAATCGCAGCGGTCCGCTTTCCGTTTTCCGTTAATATCCGAAAATTTCCTCCTGCGAGAGATACTTTATCTTGCCGAGTGTACCGATATACTTCATATCGAGGTCGTGCCTATCGCCCAAGATACAGTAGGTGTAGGCTCTGCCCTTGATAAACTCCTGCTGGAACTTCACTACATCATCAAGCGTAAGCGATTGAATACCTTCGTAGAGAGTCTTGTTGATATCCTCTTTAAGCCCGAACTTCTCCTGTTCGAGATAGCTCCACAATATATCCATCTTGGTAGTGCGTTTACTCTCGATATTTGCCAATATGCCACTCTTTGCCAACTCAAATGCCTGCTCCGAACGAGGCATATTTTCGATAATTTCGTCAAACGCTTCGACTGCCTGCTGTACTTTGTCGTTCTGTGTAGCGATAAAGGCGTAGAAGTAGTATGGGTGGTGCGGAACACGACCTTTTGCAAGATAGGAGTATGCCGAGTATGCCAAACCTCGTGCTTCGCGCATCTCCTGAAAAACAATGGCGTTCATACCGCCGGAGAAGTAGTTGTTGTAGAGATTGCCCACAGGCGAATAGTCGAGATTCCACTTATCCCCCTCACGGCATGAGTACTGCATATAATATACCTGCTTCGCATCGTACTGCGCAAAGAGTACATTTGGCTTGGTTACCGCCTTTGTCGGCATAGGTTCCGACTTCAAGTCGAGGAGATTGTCGCTCGTCTTATGTGTGGTGTAGAGCATACCCACAACATCGTTGAGGTGGGTAGGTCCGTAGTACATTATACGATGCTTTACCTGCGACAACTGCTTGATATTGTTGAGCAACTCCTCCGATGTAATCCTCTGTAACTCCTTGTTTGACATTGTGCGTGTGCGAATGTAGTCGCTGCCATAGAGGCAGTAGTTCTGCAAACGGAAGAAGTTCTCCTGCTGCGAAGCCTTGGCATTTACGCGTTGTTGTGCGAAGTCGCTCTTTACGCCCTTCAAAATCTCCTCATCGCCCTCAACATTTGCAATATAATCCTCGATAACGGTTATTGCACGCTCCATATTCTCGGAAAGACCACTTATTATAAGATAGGTCTTGTCGCCCGTTACGGTGATATTGAACGAGCAGGCGAGGTCGTACAACTCTCGTTGAATCTCCTCTGCCGACTTCTCCTCGGTGCCAAGCAATTCCATATAGTCGGCAGCCAAAGCCATCGACTTAACGGTTGTAGTGCCAAAGTCGTAGAGGTAGATAAGCGAGAATAGCTCGTTTGTTTCGTTACGCTTGTAAAGTACCTGCAATCCGTTGTCGAGCAACGAACGACCTAAATCACGCTCGTAGTCGATAAATTGTGGTGCAATAGGCGCAACCTCCGACTGCTGTGTGGCAACGAGATAGTCGCTCTGTGCATCACGATTTGCCGAGATAGGGGTTATCGAAGGTTTGTCGATTTTCTTCTGCGACTTATCCTCGCCCTGACGCTTATATACTACGCAGTAGCCCTCGGCAGGCATATTCTTGTTTGCCCACGCAACGACATCATCTTTGGTAATATCGGCTGCACGGTCAATCTCGGTTGCAACACTCGCCCAATCCAAACCATTGACAAATGCCGCCTCCATCTTGTAGGCACGGACAAAGTTGTTCTCCAAATCCGCCATCTCGCCACGGCGATAGTTGGCAATAATCGCTTTCAAGAGGTCGGAGTCAAACTCTCCGTTGCGCAACTTTGCAGCCTCGGCAAGTAACAAATCTCGCACCTCTTCGAGCGACTGCCCCTGCTTTGGCTCGCCCATTAGGGTTACGATACCTGCATCGGTAAGATACTCCACACCGCCCCAAGCATCGAGAACCTTCTGCTCCTGCAAGAGGTTGGTGTCGAGCAGACCGCAATTTCCGCCATTCGAGAGGACCGATGAGAGTAATGCTCCTACAAGGCGACCTTCGCTCTTTGCGCCTTCGATAGGCCAAGCGATAGCCACGCTCTCACTCTCCAAGCCGTAAACCTCCGCCTCCTTAACCTCGGTCATACGAGCAGGTTTGTACTCCTTGACCTTCGGGAGTTTGCGATTTGGTTTGAGTTTTCCGAAGTACTTGTCAATAATCACAATCGCCTCGTCAGGGTTGAAATCTCCCGCCATACATATTGCCATATTGTTTGGCACATAGTAGGTCTTGTAGTAGTTCTTGATATTTGTGATTGACGGATTTTTCAGATGCTCCTGCTTACCGATTGGGGACTGCGTTCCGTATGGGTGGTCGGAGAATGTCATTGACAAAATTTTGTCAATGAGTTTGCTGTTATCGTTCGTAAGTCCCATGTTGTACTCCTCGTAAACCGTTTCGAGTTCGGTGTGAAATCCTCGAATTACAGCATTCTCGAATCGCTCCGCCTGAATCTTTGCCCAATTCTCAATCTGGTTCGATGGGATATCCTCCACGTAGTTTGTTTCGTCATACGAGGTCCAAGCATTTGTGCCGTCAGCACCTATCGCCTGCATCAACTTGTCGTACTCGTTAGGAATGGCATACTTCGAAGCCTCCTGCGATACGCTGTCAATCTTTGCATATATCGCTTTGCGCTCCGCCTCGTCAGTGGCTGCACGATAGACCTCGAACAGACGCTCAATCTCATCAAGCAGAGGCTTCTCAGCCTCGTAGTTCTGCGTTCCGAACTTGTCGGTACCTTTGAACATCAAATGCTCAAAGTAGTGCGCCAGACCTGTCGTCTCAGCAGGGTCATTCTTCGAGCCTACACGCACGGCAATCATCGTCTGCAAGCGAGGTTGCTCCTTATTTACCGACATATAGACCTTCAATCCGTTTTTGAGTGTATATATGCGTGTAGCAGACTTATCGCCCTCTACACTTTCGTAGCGATAACCGCACGAAACGGCAACCATCGCCACCAAAATCAAAATCCAATAAAATCGCTTCATAACTGAGAATTATTTAGTTATTATCTCGTCTAAAAGGCATTTTTGAACACATCGATACAAATCTCCACCGTAAGCCACAGCGAGAGTGCGAGTTTTATGCCTGTGCCGACAAAGAATGAGAGGAACGAGCCAAAGCCACTTTGTAATGCTCGCTGCTTATCGCTGTTGTCAAAAATCAACTCTCCAAGCACTGCACCCACAAATGGTCCTACAATAATGCCGATAGGGCCAAGGAAAAAACCCGCCAATACACCCGCCATTGCTCCGCGCTCGCCAGCTTTCGAGCCGCCGAATTTCTTGGTCATATACGAAGGCAACAGATAGTCGAGTGCCGATACAATAAGTGTAAGAACTCCGAAAACTACAAGCCAAGCGACAGATATTTCGGAGTATGAGCAGAAGTATAGACACAAGTAGCCTGCGTATGCAAGTGCCACGCCCGGCAGTACGGGAGCAACACAACCCACACAACCCACTACGCCGAACAATACGGCAAGTATCGACAATAAGTTGTCCATTCTACTTTACGAGTTGGTTAGTTTCAGTATCAGGGAAAATCACACTCGGCTCAAAGGTTTTTGCCTCCTCGAAATCCATCGAAGCGTAGGAGATGATGATAACTATATCTCCCACATTTGCCTTGTGTGCTGCGGCACCATTTAGGCAGATTACGCCACTACCAGCCTCGCCCGGAATGGCGTAGGTTTCAAGACGCTCACCGTTGGTAACATTTACCACCTGTACCTTCTCGCCACGAATCATGTTTGCAGCCTCCATCAATGCCGAGTCGATGGTGATACTGCCTACATAATCGACATTCGCCTGAGTCACCGTTACACGGTGAATCTTCGACTTCATTACCTCAATATACATCGTCTTATTTAAGTTTTATATTGTCAATCAATCTGATTTCGCCGGCCTGAACCGCTATACAACCCTGCACACGCTCCGAGTCGCTCCACTCCTCGATAGTCTGCATTGAGAGCGCATCGACAGCTGCAAAATATATCACTTTCAGAAGTTCGTTCTTCTCCACCTCGGCGGTAACCCAAGCGGTCAATTCCGCAGGCGACAACTCGCCAACCTTCGCTTGCGCTACGCTCAATACCTCGTAGATATGAGGTGCTGCGGCACGATGCGCAGGGGAGAGCAAGAGGTTGCGCGATGAACGAGCCAAGCCGTCAGTGTCGCGCACGATTGGGCAGTCAATAATCTCAACCTTCAAGCCGAGTTGCTTGACCATTGCACGAATTACGGCAATCTGCTGAAAGTCCTTCTCACCGAAGTAGGCGCAGGTAGGCTCAACAATGGCAAAGAGGCGTGAAACCACCTGTGCCACGCCGTTGAAGTGTCCGGGGCGAGTTGCACCCTCCATAACCTTATCAATCTGACCGAAGTCGAATTGACGGGTGTCAGGCTCGGGATAAATCTCCTCTACCGAAGGGAAGAGTACTAAATCTACCCCTGCCGCTTCGAGCATCGCTGCATCAGCCTCGGGGGTACGAGGGTAGTTGCGCAAATCGTTCTTGTCGTTGAATTGAGTTGGGTTTACGAATACACTTGCCACCACCACATCGCACTCTTTGCGAGCGCGTGTAACAAGCGAGATGTGTCCCTCGTGCAGTGCGCCCATTGTTGGGACAAAACCTATCTTTTTACCTCGGCATGCCGAGAGTTCTTCTCGCAATGCCTTTACTGTTGAAACTGCTTTCATCTTTTTGGGTATATATACTTGTGGGCGCAAAAATACAAAAACAAACGGAAAACGGAAAACGGAAAACGGAAAACTTTTAGTTTTTCGTTATTATTCTCCGCTTTCCGCTATATATGATTAGAACTATTGCCTTTTAGCAGTAACTCTCTATGTCCTCTTTGGTGATGGGGTTGTTGCCGAGGACAACCAATCTCTCTACTATATTGCGCAACTCTCGGATATTGCCACTCCAACGTCTATCTGATAGTTTTGCAATAGCCTCTGCATCAATCTTTTTTGTTGGAATATTGTACTCTCGACAAATGCTCTCCAAGAAGTAGTCGATAAGTATTGCAACATCGCCTTTTCGCTCTCGCAAAGGCGGCACTTTTATCAAGATTACCCCGATACGGTGATATAAATCTTCTCGAAAATTTCCCTCACGAATCTCCTTTTCAAGGTTTTTGTTTGTGGCGGCAATAACACGAACATCAACCTCAATATCACGGTCACTGCCGACACGGGAGATTTTGCGCTCCTGCAACGCTCGCAATACCTTCGCCTGCGCCGAGAGCGACATATCACCAATCTCGTCCATAAAGAGCGTTCCGCCGTCTGCCTGCTCGAATTTGCCTTTGCGCTGTTTGATGGCGGAGGTGAAGGCTCCTCGCTCATGACCAAATAGTTCACTCTCTATCAATTCCGAAGGTATCGCTGCGCAGTTTACCTCTACGAATGGGGCTTCGGCTCGATGACTTTTGCAGTGTAACCACTTGGCAACAAGTTCCTTGCCCGTGCCATTCTCGCCCGTTATCAACACTCGGGCTTCGCTTTGTGCCACCTTCTCGATGAGTTGGCGAACATGCACGATGGCATCGGATTTGCCAACAATTGGCTCAATTGTGTTACATTCGGCATTGTTGCGCTGTCGTGCAGGCTTGGCGTGTGGTGCAGATGCACTTTCGGGAGGCGGAGCAATGGCTTTGCGAATAGATTTCAACAGCCGATTCATATCGATAGGTTTGGTGAGGAAATCGACTGCTCCGTGCCGTACAGCCTCAACCGCCGAGTCTATATCATTGTTGCGGGAGAGTATTATAAAGGGCAGATTTATATCGGCAAGCCCCTCAGCACTATCGGCAAGGATAATGTCGAAAGAGATATTTTCGCACATTTTTCGTGCAAGCGCCGAGGTTTCGGCTCCTTCGGTAGAGAAGCCCTCAAACTCCAACCTTTCACGCAGATTGTTGCGCATGCTTTTTGATTGTTCCAAAATTAAAACTTTTGCCATTTTGCTATTCTCTAAAAAAATACTATTTTTGCATTCGGATAGTGCATCAAAGGTAGAATTTTTGCCCGATACGACCTAATGTTGCAGAGGGGGGAGCAAAAGCCTTTTTTGAGTCTTATAATGGTATCGGCAACGACCAAATAAAATTCTATTCGGACTATTTGGAGTGTCGGTGCAGTGTTTGTTGATTTAGAGAGTTTTTTATTTCTATATGTATAAGAATTACAACTATTTACGCCGCCGTTTGATGATTCCCGAATATGGACGCCATATTCAGGAGATGATAGATTCGTTGCTCGAAATTGAAGACCGTGACGAGCGCACTCGTCAGGCAAAGGCGGTTATTGCCGTTATGGGCAATTTGAACCCACTGTTGCGTGATACGGCAGACTTTACGCATAAGTTGTGGGACCACTTGTTTATTATGTCGGACTTTCGACTCGATGTGGATAGTCCCTATCCATTGCCTACACGAGAGGATTTGGAGGTAAAACCCGATAGGTTGGAGTATCCGCAGAGCGATATTTCGCATAAACACTACGGAAAGAATATCGTGCGAATGTTGAATCGTTTGAAGTACGAGAAGCCGGAGATGGTGGAGCACCAACTCCAAGATGTGGTACTCTATATGCGCAATAAGAGTATGGAGTATAATCAGGAGCACCCAACCGCAGAGATGATTATAAATGATATAAAAAATTTGTCCGAAGGTGCTATAAATCTTGATGGAGAGTGGCTGAAAAGTGTTGAAATGGAGCATAAAACAGCCTCTTCGCACCAAAAAAGCAGCAAACGAGTGCAACGACCACAACAACGACAGACACAAACTCAGAAGGCTGCTCGTAAAAATGTACAACGGCACAATACGCAGAAGTAGCATTGCGTTATCTCTGTGTGGAGGAGAGTATATTACAGACTCAAACATGTGATATGAAGATTTGTATAGATAAAATATTAGCGATGATATTTGCCGTAGCGGCACTTGTCGGGTGTAGCAATGGTGATGTCGAGATTTCGGGACGATTTGTGGGACTTAACTCAAAAATGGTCTATCTCGAACAGATGTCAGCTTCGGGGCAGAGTCTTGTGGATTCGGTGGCCCTCGATAATGATGGTGGATACCGCTTTGTGATAAAGGATGTAGCACCAACACCATCGCTGTACAATATAATATATAGCAGTGACCGTATTCCGTTGCTTGTTTCACGAGGAGAGAAGATTGAGTTGAGTGCCTTGGGCAGTGCCTTGGCAAACTACACAGTAAGTGGTTCGCAGGAGTCGGAGTTGCTGCGAAAATTCAATAAAGAGTACCTCGATGGTCAGCTCGAACTGAATAGGGTGGTTTTGGGCTACCATAAGGCAGACGATGAGAAGAAAGCTGTTCTTGCTGCAAAATACAACGATTTGTATCGCACTATAAAGCGCAAGCAGATATCATTTATTATCGAAAATAAGGAGTGTTTGGCTTCGGTCTATGCACTTTATCAGCGTTTGCCGGGCGAACAATACTTGTCGGGAGCAGATAGTGATTTGATATACTATCGTACTGTCGCAGATGCGGTGTCGAAACGTTATCCGACATCGCCATATCTGCTTACATTGAGCAATGATATAGCACGCATGGAGGCGAGAATTTCGTTGATGAACTCCATCGAATCCCGCACCTATCCGGAACTTAAAGGTCGTGATATGTATGGTAACGAAGTTGCGCTGTCATCGTTAGAGGGTAATGTTATTTTGGTCGATTTCTGGTCGGCAGAGGTTGGCAATAGTAACGCTTTCAATGCGGAGTTGAAGGAGATATACGAAGAGTACGAGCCGAGTGGATTTCGTGTTTATCAGGTTGCGGCTGACACATCGAAGGCGATGTGGATTAAGGCTGTGCAGGAACAGCAACTGCCCTGGATTTCGGTGTGTGATTTCAAGGGTGAGGCTTCGCCAATGTTGAGGAGTTATAATGTGCGTAAATTGCCATCTAATTTTCTCATTGACCGCAAAGGTAATATTATAGCCAAAGACCTGTACAGCGATGCGTTAGAGGATAAATTGGAGGAGATTTTCAATCATTAGAGTATGCACTATTTTGTATCAGATATACATCTTGGTTCGGGCGATATAGCTGAGCAGAAGAGGGTGGAGAGGGCTTTTCTCGATTTCTTGAAACAGATTGAGAACGATGCCGAAACACTCTTTTTGGTGGGCGATATCTTTGACTTTTGGTTTGAATACAATGAGGTTGTGCCTAAGGGTTTTACTCGTGTCCTTGGTCGCTTGGCGGAGTTAAGCGACAAGGGGGTAAAGATTACGATGCTCACGGGTAATCACGATATGTGGGTAGGCGACTATCTTACAAAGGAGTGCGGTATCTCTCTATTTACAACGCCGCAGGTGTTCTCGCTTGCCGGAAAGGAGATTTTTGTGGCACATGGCGACAATATGAATATCAACGGACAACCTGTTTTGCGATTGATGAATACGATGTTTCGCTCTCGCTCATTGAGGAGAGTGGCATCGTGGCTTATTCACCCCGACCTCTTTATGCAATTTGGCAAGTGGTGGAGTGGGAAATCCCGCAAGTCGCACGGGGAAGAGCAGAGTGCGAGGGTGTTGAATCCGCTTATCGACTATGCCATCGAGTATGGCAAGAGTCACAAAATAGACTACTATGTATTTGGTCATCTGCATTTTGCAGCCGATATTGCAGGTGCGCAACGTATACTCTTTATGGGTGATTGGCACAGCCGACCGAACTATATTACTCTCGACAACAACGGTGAAATAGAATTAAAATTTTATAATTAAAAAAGGAAAATTGAGAATTGGAAATTAGTTTTCCGTTTTCCGTTTTCCGCTTTCCGCTTTTTATGAAACAATACCTCGACCTACTCACTCGCATCAAGACAGAAGGCGCAGTTAAGACTGACCGAACAGGTACAGGCACAAAGTCTGTTTTCGGACACCAGATGCGCTTTGACCTCTCGCAGGGATTTCCTCTTTTGACCACCAAGAAGGTATTTTTGAAGGGAATTATTCACGAACTGTTGTGGTTCCTGAATGGCGATACAAACATCAAGTACCTTGTTGATAATGGCGTACATATTTGGGATAATGATGCCTACCGCTACTACAACGAATTGTGCGTAAAGGAGGGCGTTTTGCCGGTTACGATGGAGGAGTTTCTGCGAGCAGCGCAAGAGGGCATTGATTCTCCGATTGAGGGGTATAAGTTTGGCGATTTGAACCATGTCTACGGTTATCAGTGGCGTTCGTGGCCACGCCCTAATGGCGAAACAATTGACCAGATTCAACAAGCCGTAGACCTTATCAAGAATAATCCCGACTCGCGCCGTATTATCGTCTCGGCGTGGAATGTTGCTGATGTTGAGAAGATGGCTTTGCCTCCGTGTCATACGCTATTCCAATTCTATGTTGCCGATGGTAGACTCTCGTGTATGCTCTATCAGCGCAGTGCCGACACTTTCCTCGGAGTACCGTTCAATATCGCTTCGTATGCTCTGCTTACGATGATGATGGCGCAGGTTTGTGGCTTGGAGGCTGGCGAGTTTGTTCATACTTTGGGTGATACACACCTCTATCTCAACCACTTTGAGCAGGTCGATGAGCAACTCTCGCGTACTCCGAGAGCATTGCCGACAATGCGCATCAATCCCGATGTAAAGTCGATTTTCGACTTTAAGTTTGAGGACTTTACGCTCGAAGGGTATGACCCGTACCCGACTATCAAGGCTCCAATGTCTTTCTAGCGGAAAACTTAAATTAGTGAGTAGAGAGTAGTTGAAAAATAATTTTGCATTTTGCATTCTGCATTCTGCATTTTGAATTTTGAATTATGGTTTCAATCATTGTTGCAATAGCCGAAAATGGCGTGATAGGCGATAAGAATGCCTTACTCTGGAATATCAAGGAGGATATGCGTCGTTTTCGCACCACAACTACGGGGCACCCTGTAATTATGGGACGCAAGACCTTCGAGTCGATAGGTCGCCCACTGCCAAAGCGTACAAATGTGGTTATAACTCGTGGCGACACAACCTTCGAGGGGTGCGAGGTTGCTCACTCGTTGGAGGAGGCGATTGCGATGTTCCCAGCCGAAGAGGAGGTGTTTATTATCGGTGGAGCGCAGATTTATGCGCAGTCTTTGCCGTTGGCGGATAAACTCTACCTCACTATCGTGCATCGCAACTACGAGGGTGACACCTCATTCCCTGAAATTGACTACTCCGAATGGCGAGAGGTCGCACGAGAGGAGTTTTCAAAAGGCGAGGAGTATGATGGCTCATTTACCTTTATAGATTTAGAGCGAATTAAGTAGCAACAAAAAACGGACTGGTTTTCAGTCCGTTTTTTGTTTTCCGCTTTCCGTTTTCCGCTTATTTCAACCACTCTGCAACCGAAGCATCTGACGGCATTCGCAAGTCGCCTCGTGGTGAGAGTGATACCGTTACAACTTTTGGTCCGTCAGGCATTGCCGAGCGCTTGAACTGCTGCGAGAAGAATCGGCGCAGGAACACTTTTAGCCAATGAGCAATCTCCTCTTTTGAAAACTCTTCGCAGAAGGCTCGACACGCCAAATACTCAATCTTTGCAGGCGAGAAACCGTTGCGCAAGAAGTTGTAGATAAAGAAGTCGTGCAGTGCATAAGGACCTACCAAATCCTCGGTCTTTTGCGCTATATTGCCCTCGTTGTCGGCAGGCAATAACTCAGGACTTACGGGTGTCGCCACAATATCGTGTAGCGTTGTGCGCACCTGTGCGTTGGTGTCGTTCTCAGCGCACCACTCAACCAACTTGCGCACCAAAGTTTTTGGTATTGAGCAGTTTACATTGTACATTGACATCGAATCGCCATTGTAGGTCGCCCAGCCGAGTGCTGCCTCGCTCAAATCGCCTGTGCCGATGACTATACCGTTCTCCTTGTTCGCCAAGTCCATAAGTATCTGCGTGCGCTCGCGTGCCTGCGCATTTTCGTATGCGGCACCACGCTCGTTAGGGCTCAAACCGATATCGGCAAAGTGTTGTTCGCAAGCCTTACGAATCGAAATCTCTCGTGTTGTGATACCCAACTCACGCATCAATGTAAGCGCATTTTGGTAGGTGCGGTCGGTAGTACCGAATCCCGGCATCGTAACGCCGATAATCCCTTTGCGGTCGAGCCCGAGCGTGTCGAAAGTGGCTGCTGTTACCAACAACGCCAAGGTCGAATCCAAACCGCCCGAAATGCCGATAACTGCGCACTTGCAGTTGATGCTCGAAAGTCGCTGTGCCAAACCCGCGCACTGAATTGTGAACGCTTCACAGTAACCCTCCGAGAGGTCGGCAGGGATAAATGGTGCAGGGTTAATCTCGCGCTCCAACTCGCTCTCGGGTTGTGCGATATCAATCTTTACGACATCGAAACGATTGTCGAGGTTTATAAACGATGTGTGACGGCGGCGCTCGTTGAAGATATGCTCAACATCGATATCTGCAACGGTCAATCGCGCTTCACGCACAAATCGCTCACGAGCAGCGATGATTTTGCCGTTCTCGGCAATTATGCCGTTACCCGTAAATACGAGGTCAGTCGAGGACTCGCCTACGCCCGCCGAGCAGTAGATATATCCGCACAAGGCGCGAGCCGACTGCTGCTTGATAAGCGAACGCAAGTAGTTGTGCTTACCCAAAATCTCGGGCGTTGCCGAGAGGTTGAAGATAAGCGTTGCGCCTGCCAACGCCATATCCGATGATGGTGGAGCAGGTACCCACAAATCCTCACAAATCTCCACTCCGAAGCGTGTGCCGTGAACATCAAACAAGAGGTCTGTGCCGAAACGCACTCGCTGACCGCAGATTGTAATCTCGGCATTGCGGATATCGCGCCCCTCCGAGAACCAACGGCTCTCGTAGAACTCCGAGTAGTTCGGGATATAACTCTTTGGCACTATACCGCATATCTTGCCGTTGGCAATCACTACGGCGCAGTTGTAGAGGTTGTTTTTGTAGTATATCGGCATTCCGATAATCGATACAATAGGTCGTGGCGTAGCGAGTAACTGCGCCAAGGCCTCATCGCCTGCCTCGATAATTCGTGACTGCAAGAATAGGTCGCCACAAGTGTAACCCGTAAGTGAGAGTTCGGGGAACACCACTACACTCGCTCCTCGCTCCACCGCCTCGGCGGTCATCTTGTCTATCGCCTCTGCATTGGCGTGGCAGTCGGCAATCTTCACCAGCGGTGTTGCTGCTGCCACCTTTACAAAACCATATCTGTTGTTCATAATTGTATGTTTTAATGGCACTCAATGGCATTCGGGCTTCGCCCTTAATGGCAAGCGCAATCAAAGATTGCTGAATGGCATTGAATGGCAAAAATACTACTTTTTCTTCTTCTCTTCAATACGCGCTTTTGTCAAGGACTCCCTAAAACCGCCCTCACTGACAAAGCGTGAAATCTGTTTCTCAATATGTTTACGCAGTAAAACATCCTCTTGGTATAGCAATACAATCGCCATATTTGCAATTACCTCGTCGTTTCTCGTTTCGGCTATCTCTAAAAAGAATTTAGAATCACGATGTTTCAAACCAAGTTCTCTCATAGCCTCAACCTCTTTCGAATTGGTTTCCCATATTCGCAAATTGCGAGTTCGCAGATAGTCGATATAGTCTTCCAGCAACTCTTGAAAACTAGACCTCGCCACGCCCAACAACTTTAAGTGCGTTTCGGCAGATGTTAGCGATGCGGCTTTACCCTCTACAATATTTTGCTTACCCGAACGAGCCGCCTGTATCATTTGGTCTTTTGTGCGGTCGCCTATGGCAATAAATCTATCGCAGAAATGGTAGGTTAAATCGTAGATAACCACCGCTTTGCGATAAGCAATAAGATTGCGATACAGATTGTTATTTTGCTTTGTTATATCCATACCAAAATCTGCCATTCAATGCCATTCAGTGAGCGTAAGCGAACGCATGCCATTCATTGCCATTCTATGCCACTGATTGTTGTTGCTATTCCTTCGCAAAATTAAAAATTTTTGCGCACAATACAGCAACAATGAAAAATTATTTCTAAATTTGTAACGCAGTCTTCGGATTGCAGACATAATTTGATGAAAGTGTATTAGCTTTTATCCCTTTTGGAAATCCGGAAGATTTCATTTGACCAAGGGAAGCAACACACTCGTCACCGTGTATTTGGTGTTATGGCACTTTTCCTGCCCTACGCCTGAATACGGGTGTGAGGTATTGTTTATTTGGTCAGGGCTATTCCGGAGCCTCCAAAAGATAAACTAATCGGCCTCACACTTTCTTTTTATACTAACCGCACATTCGAGGCTGGTGGGCAAAACGACTTAAATTTATTATGAAAACAAAGTACTTTTTATTGATTGCGTTTTTTACGCTATTCTCAACAACAGCTGTATTAGCGCAGAACACTGAATCACCTTCTGAAATGTCTATTGATGTGATGAACAGAAAAGGTGTTGCACTATATAACAATGGACAATATGTCGAGGCTGTTCAATGGTTTAGAAAAGCAGCAGAGCAGGGAAATGCTAATGCACAATACAATTTAGGTTTTTGTTATGACATTGGAGCTGGCGTCGAAAAGAGTCTTGATGTAGCGGAAATTTGGTATCGTAAAGCAGCGGAAAATGGAGATATGTCTGCACAATATAGATTGGCTACCATATTGTATTGCTTTCATTACGAAGTTGAAAAACGCTCTGAAGGTTTAAAATGGTATCGCAAGGCAGCAGAACAAGGACATGGAGAAGCCGCATATGATCTTGGTCTGTATTATCATCACTCTTCTAAACCTATTAATCTACCAGAAGCTATTAAATTATATAAGAAAGCAGCGGACAATGGCTGTTATAGAGGAGCTATAAGTTTGGGAAATCTATATTATCAAGGCAAAGAGATAACTCGAAATTATGAAGAAGCGGCTAATTGGTATGAGCAGGGAGCGGTATTAGGTAATGGAGATGCTCAATTAGCATTAGGTATTTGCTATATGCTTGGAAATGGTGTGACCCAGGATTGTAATAAGTTTATTATGTGGATACAAAAAGCAGCTGAGCAAGATGCCAAGAAGGCGAAACTTGTGTTAGGAGTATGCTACTATTGCGGAATTGGTGTTTCGAGGGATACTAGTAAATCGCTTAAACTGATAAAAGAGTTATCAGAGGGCTACTACTATAATAAGTCTGATGTGTATTTTACGTTACAGCAATTTGAGAGAAACGAACCAGTGAGCAATGTAACTTTTCCTGGTTCATACGATAAAGATTTTAATAAATTTTTAGATTATATAATGTATGAAATAAGTAAATCTTAATACATCAGAAACTGTAATTAACAGCAAAATATAGCCTGCTTAACAAGTTTTTGTTAGCAGGCTATACTATTGTTACCTTTTTACTTCGCCCACAGCTTGCAGAGGTTGATAATAACCTTTACTGCCTTCTCCATGGTGTTCAGTGAGCAGTACTCGAATTTGCCGTGGAAGTTCATTCCGCCTGCAAAGATATTCGGGCAAGGCAACCCCATAAACGAGAGGCGCGCGCCATCGGTTCCGCCACGAATTGGCTTTACGATAGGCGTAACATCTGCCTCGACCATAGCCTCCTTCGCCAACTCGATAACCTGCGGATGTGGCTCAACCATCTTGCGCATATTGTAGTATTGGTCTTTCAAAGTTAGTTTCAACACTCCCTCGCCATACTTGTTGTTGAGGATACCCACGATATTGTGCATCCAAACCTTCTTTGCCTCGAACTTGTCGGCATCATGGTCACGAATGATATAAGAGATTGTAGCCTCCTCAACAGTACCTGAAATACCTACGCAGTGGTAGAAACCCTCGTAACCCTCGGTATATTGTGGTCGCTCCACAGCAGGAACGAGCGAGTTCAACTCGCACGCTACATCTATGGCGTTAATCATCTTATTTTTGGCATATCCCGGGTGGACGTTGCGACCTTGAATGGCAATCTTTGCCGATGCAGCGTTGAAGTTCTCATACTCCAACTCGCCCTCGTAGCTGCCGTCCATCGTGTAGGCGAAATCTGCGCCAAACGCCTTCACATCGAAGAAATCTACACCTCGACCAATCTCCTCGTCAGGGGTAAAGCCGATGCGAATCTTGCCATGCTCCACCTCAGGGTGCGACATCAGGTACTCCGCAGCGGTCATAATCTCTGCTACTCCCGCCTTGTCGTCTGCACCGAGCAGGGTAGTGCCGTCAGTGTGGATAAGGGTATGACCAACAAAGCGGCTCAACTCCGGGAACTCCGACACTCGCATTGTGAGCGATGGGTTTAGAACGATATCCCCGCCATCGTACTCCTCGATAATGCGTGGGCGTACATTTTTGCCACTCATATCGGGCGATGTGTCCACATGGGCGAGGAAGCCGATTACAGGTGCATGCTCCTTGCCTTCCGATGCAGGGATAGTTCCCATAGCGTAGCCGTACTTGTCGATGCTTACATCCTCCAAACCGAGAGCCTTCATCTCCTCGACCAAGAGGTTTAACAAATCCCACTCCTTCGCTGATGATGGGAATGTTTCGCTATTCTCGTCTGATTGCGTATCTATCGCAACATACTTCAAAAATCTATCTTTTAACTCCATATCTCCGATTTTGAATTACTATAATTCTCAATTCTTAATACTCTCGTCTCTCGTCTTTCGTCTCTCGTCTATTCTTTCTTTGCCTTCAAAGTGTGTACCGTGAAGTAGATTGCCAAAGCGATATACATTGCCAATGCCAACCATTCGGCTGCGCTCGATGCTGCCCACTCGGTCATATAGAGGTCTACGCCCACGAACTTTAACACGGCTGCCACAACACCCATCAACGCACCACCTGCGATAAAGCCCGATGCGAGGAGTGTACCACGGTCGAAACGAGCCTTGTTCAACGCCTCGTCCTTCGAGCGATTAGATACAAACCAAGCGATAGCACCTCCCGCTACAAGCGGAGCATTAAGCGACATAGGGATAAACATACCGAGCGAGAATGCCAATGCAGGAACGCCAATCCAATTCAATACGAGTGCCAACACTGCACCTGCAAAGTAGAGTACCCAAGGTGTCTCGCCACCCTCCATCAACGGTTTGATAACGGCTGCCATAGCGTTTGCCTGCGGAGCAGTCAGAGCGTTCTCGCCCACGAAGCCGTAGGTCTTGTTGAGGATAATCATCACACCCGCAACGGTTGCTGCCGAGACGAATGTTCCGAGGAACTTCCACTTCTCCTGTGTGCGTGGGGTAGTGCCGAGCCAATAGCCGATTTTGAGGTCGGTAATAAAGCCTCCTGCCATCGACAATGCTGTGCAGACTACTCCTCCGATAATCAACGCTGCGGTCATTCCCTTCTCGCCCTCCAAGCCAATCGAAACAAGCACCAATGACGAGAGAATCAAGGTCATCAGCGTCATTCCCGATACGGGGTTTGTTCCCACGATAGCGATTGCATTTGCGGCTACCGTAGTGAAGAGGAACGCTATCACAAATACAATCAGCAGAGCAATGATGGTGTGGAACCAATTGCCCAAAACGCCAAATTGGAAGAATACCACTGTTGCTACAAGTACGGCGATAATCACCGAGAGGATAACCTTCATCGAGATATCGCGCTGTGTGCGCTCAACTGTACCCTCCGACTTCTTGCCACCCAACTCCTTGAATGCCAAGCCTACTGCCTGCTTGATAATACCCGCCTGCTTGATAATGCCAATCAAACCTGCCATTGCGATGCCGCCAATGCCGATAGGGCGACCATACGCTTGGAACAACTCCATCGCACTCATCGAAGCCGCCTCTGCCGATGCGTAGCCCACAAGCGGTACAATCACAAACCATACAAGGCACGAGCCTGCGGTGATGATTACGGCATACTTCAAGCCGATGATATAGCCTAAACCGAGCAGGGTTGCTCCCGTATTCATCGAGAACTCCACCTTGAACTTATCCGCTACGGCAACACCCCAAGCGGTCATCTTGGTAGAGATATTCTCCGCCCAAGCACCAAACGATGAAACGGCAAAATCGTACAATCCGCCCAATACGCCAGCGATAGCGAGTAACTTGGTCTGCTTGCCTCCCTTTTCGCCCGAAACAAGTACCTCGGTAGTGGCGGTAGCCTCTGGGAATGGGTACTTGCCGTGCATATCCTTAACAAAGTATTTGCGGAATGGCACAAGCAGCACGATACCAAGCACACCTCCCAACAACGAGGAGAGGAATACCTGATAGAACTGCGCCTCCAAGCCGAGGATATAGAGTGCAGGGAGCGTGAAGATAGCACCTGCAACAATTACACCCGAAGATGCGCCAATAGACTGAATAATAACATTCTCGCCCAGCATACTGCGATTTTTGCCACGCAACGAGCCGAATCCTGCTGCCAAAATTGCGATAGGGATTGCAGCCTCGAATACCTGACCAACCTTCAAACCGAGGAAGGCTGCGGCTGCCGAGAAGATAATCGCCATAATAACACCCATTGTCACCGAGTATGGCGTAGCCTCGGCTGGGGTACTCTTTGCCGACATTATCGGCTCGTACTCCTCTCCCGCCTTCAATTCACGATAGGCATTTTCGGGGAGTGAAACACTCTTTTTTTCTTCCATTTAGTTATAAAATTTTAATAAGTTTTTCCAATGCTATCCCTCGTGAGCCTTTCAGCAATATAAGGCTGTTGCTTATTGGGTTGTTGTCGAGTGCAGTCAATGCTTCGGCGGTTGTAGGGTAGAGGGCGTAGTCGGCTTGCAACTCCTCGCCAATCGCCATAAATGCCTTTGCAAACTCGTTGCCCACCAAAATTATGCGCCCCGCCACTCCGTCTGCCTTGCAGAGAATGGTACGGTGAGCCTCCTCACTCCACTCGCCAAGTTCGAGCATATCGCCCAAAATCAGTACCTTATGCTCCGCCTCCATTGTGGCGATATTGTCCAACGCTACCTCCATACTCGAAGGGTTTGCGTTGTAGCAATCCACCACCAAACTATTGCGCTCGGTCTTGACCGCTTGTGACCGGTTGTTATCGGGCGTGAACGATAGTATAGCCTCGGCAATGCGCTCGTCTGCAACCCCGAAGTAGCGACCTACCTCTACCGCAGCCGCAATGTTGTAGCGGTTGTAATCTCCCGTAAGGTTACTTCTGAAACCCTCGCCAATCGAGCGCGAGTAGTACTCAACTGCCAAATCCTCCCTCGCAGCAGCCATCTCGCACAACACCTCGTCTTCCTGTGGTACAAAGGCACGACCGCCATTCTCGTTGAGAAAGTCGAACAGTTCGCCCTTGCCCTTGCGGATGCCCTCTGCTCCCCCGAAACCCTCCAAATGTGAAAGCCCGATATTTGTTAAAATGCCGTAGTTCGGCTCGGCTATTGAGCAGAGCAGAGCAATCTCGCCCTGCGCACTTGCGCCCATCTCCACTACGCCAAACTCCGTTTCGGCACTCATCGAAAGTAGCGTCAAAGGTACGCCGATATGGTTGTTGAGGTTGCCCTTGGTAGTCGAAACTTCGAACTTCTCCGCCAAAACTCGTGATACCAACTCCTTTGTTGTGGTCTTGCCGTTGCTGCCTGCAATGGCTATTATCGGAATAGCCAAATGGCGGCGATGCTCCTGCGCCAACGCCTGTAATGCCTGCAATGTATCCTCCACAAGCAGTAGTCGTTCGGCGTATTGAGGGTTGTTGTTGAGAATCTCCTCACGGTCAATAACGGCAGCCGTAGCACCCTGCTCCAACGCCTGCACAGCGTAGTCGTTGCCATCGAACGATGCACCGTGCAGTGCAAAAAAGAGCGCACCGACCTCGATTTTTCGAGAGTCGGTAGTTACGCCTGTTGAATTTATAAAATGTTGATATAATTTCTCCAAAATAAATAAGCTAATGGCTAATGGCCAATGGCTAATAGCCCATTATTATATGTGCTTCTCTCCCGTGTTGTACTTCACCTCATCGATATACTTCTTGATGTTTTGCTCCTCGGCACGAGGGCAGATGAGGAGTACATCTTCGGTATCGACTACGATATAATCTCGTAAACCATTGATTACTGCCACCTTGCCTTTTGGTAACGATACCATTGAGGAGCGAGTGTTGTAGGTGTAGCACCCCTCGGAAGGTTTTACATTGGCATATTTATCCTTGCGTGAAAGTTGGTACAACGAGCCCCAGGTGCCGACATCGCTCCAACCGAAATCCCCACAGCGAACATATACATTATCCGCCTTCTCCATTACGCCGTAGTCGATGGATATGGCACGGCATTGTGAAAATACCTGCTCTATCGCCTTTGCCTCCTCTGCGGTACCGAATTTGTCGGCTATCTCCTCGAAGAGAGCGTGATGCTCAGGCAAATGCTCTGCTACGGCATCTATGATGTCACCGACTTTCCATACGAAGATACCCGAGTTCCAGAAAAATTCGCCCGACTGAATAAATATCTGTGCCAACTCCAAATTTGGTTTCTCGGTGAAGCACTTCACACGCGAGATAGTGGCATTGTCGCTCTTTTGAATGTAGCCATAGCCCGTTTCGGGGCGACTTGGAGTGATGCCTATCGTCATCAAAGCCTTGTTCTCGGTCGCAAATTCGATGGTGTCTTCCACGATGGAGTGGAACTCCGCCTCGTTCAGAATAAGGTGGTCGGCAGGCGTTACTATCATCATTGCATCGGGTGCAACCCTACGCAAGTGGTAGGCTGCATAGCAGATGCAAGGAGCTGTGTTGCGACCAATAGGCTCACACAAAACCTGCTCTGCCCGCAATTCGGGGATATGCTCCAACACCAAATCTTTGTATCGGGCATTTGTTACCACGAGGAAATTCTCGTTAGGAACGAGGTGCGCAAATCGCTCGTAAGTCATTCGCAAGAAAGACTTTCCGGTATCGCAGATGTCGAGAAATTGCTTCGGCTTACTCTGACGGCTCTCTGGCCAAAAGCGAGTACCGGCACCACCCGCCATAATCACGCAGTAAAGAGGCTTTTTGTTGTTCATAGCACAATAGTTCTAAATTATGTTACAAATATACAAAATAAAACGGAAAACGGAAAACGGAAGACGGAAAACTTTTAATTTAGTGAGTAGTGAGTAGTTGAAAACTTTCAGCGCTCCCCATAAAGCGACCAACGGGAGTGCCCCCATAAAGGGCGGAACGCCCGCCCCCATAAAGCAGTCGTAGACTGCGCCCCCAGAAATGTTGCGCCTTGACAAGTTTAAGAGTTCGGAAAAGTGAAAACTAATTCTTAATTTGAAAAACTGTAAGTTTTTTATTATCTTTGCCCGATAAACTGTGCGTATTATGAAGATTAGACTCTTTACTATACCGAATTGTATCACACTCTGCAATCTGCTGTGTGGTATTGGTTCGATAGTTTGTTCGTTGGTTTACAACGATTTACAGTTGGCTTTTGCCCTTGTTGTAGCATCTGCCGTATTCGATTTTTGCGATGGCTTTGCTGCCCGCCTCTTGAAACAATACTCTGCCGTGGGCGTGCAACTCGACTCGCTTGCCGATATGGTTTCGTTTGGTGTTGCCCCTGCAATAGCGATGTCGGTAGTTTGTGGTCAGATGCCATCGGCATTCGGCTTGAACGACACTTGGAGCGAGGTGTTGTGCTATATCCCGTTGGTGGTTGCGTTGTTGTCGGCACTGCGTTTAGCAAAGTTCAATGTCGATGACTCGCAGAAGGAGGAATTCGAGGGGTTGCCAACACCGGCTTCGGCAATACTACTCCTCTCGTTGGCTGCCTTGTGCGAGCGATATTCGCTGACAATTGAGTTGGAGTGGTTGGTGCTTATCTCGGTAATAGTGGCAATGTTGCTTGTTTCGCCTGTGAGAATGTTCTCGCTCAAATTTCACGAATGGGGATTGGGTAGTACCGATAACAAGATTCGTTACGCCTTTCTGCTTACATCGTGCTTGCTGATTTGTCTGCTCCGATTATACGCAATTCCGCTAATTATCGTTCTATATATTGTGGTTTCGGCAATCCGTTGGATATTTCAAAAAAGATAACGAATGGCGTTGAGTTGGGCGAGAATATGGCAAGTAGTGCTGACCGTTGCATTTGTGGTGGTTAGTGCTGTTGGCTATGCGCAAGTTGATGCAAGCGCATTGATGCGTGCCCAACGACAAGGACAGCAGGGGTTAGGACCGAATGGCATGGGAGGCTATGGTCAAAATCCATACAATACGGGACAGCAGGGAACCGATGGTCAGCAGGTCGATGAAAACGGCAATCCGATAAATGGTGAAAATACCGACTCAACGAAGAAAAAACGCCCACGCAAGCCGTTGGAGTCCTACTTTTTTAGCGATTCTATTCGTGCTTTGCGCAACTTTATGTGGCATATCGACCGTGACTACAATACGGTGAAGGTGGAACCTATCGACACCACGTTGAATGTGTGGCGCCTGGACTATCCTCACTACCATAAACGCCTCGGCAATAACTCGGTTGGAGGTCTTGGTCAGGCATCTACCGAGGTGAACTACTTTGAGCGCACTCGTTCACGAGAGTTTACATTCTCACAACCTTACGATGCCTACACCTATAATACCGAAAATGTGCCGTTCTATAACATGAAACACCCGTATATCTGGATGACCTATTTGGAGTCGGGACAGAAGCGTTATCGTGAGGAGCATTTCGAGATTATGGCATCGCAGAATATCAACCCTTCGACCTCGGTGTCATTGAATTTCCGTTCTCGTGGCTCACGCAGTAAGTACGATGTATCGCGAGTGAAGAATAAGAATTTTGCGGGTACATTTGCCCATACAGGTCGTCGTTACTCGGTACATGCAGGATATACCTACAACAAAATCGAACAGCAGGAGAGTGGTGGTGTTGTAGGTGATTGGGCAATTACCGATACGGTTTTTGAAATGCCTTCGGGTGTGCCGATGCGTTTGGCAGGAGCCGAGGCGAAAAATACCTACCGTAACCATGCCTTCTTTATCAAACAATCCATCGGTATTCCGTTTGTGCGTATGACCGAGCGAGATTTCTCGATGGCGGACCTCCCTGCGATATATGTCGGACATACATTCGAATATAATGTTTGGGATAAGGTCTATACCGACAAGTATGCAACCTACAAAGATGAGCGATACTCCCGTAATCCGAACGGAACGTTCAATTCGCATGTCGATACCTACTACAAGGATTGGTTCTACAACCCTGAAAAGACACGAGATTCGACCTACGAGCGAATTATTACCAACCGTTTCTTCGTGCAGGCACAGCCTTGGGATAGAAATGGTGCGGTGGGAACACTCGATGGAGGTGTCGGTATAGATGTCCACACTTACTCACAGTTTGCGCAGGAGGATTACCTTTCGGGCAAGCTCAATAAGGTGAATAAGACGGCTTGGTTCGCCTACGCAGGTGTGCAGGGTAAGATTCGTAAGTATGCCGATTGGGGTGCTAACTTCAAGATATACCCTTCGGGTTATCGTGGGGGAGATTACGAAATTTCGGCACGAGCATCGTTGAGCGCCTTTATCAAGAAGAAACCTCTGACTTTGTCGGGCTCATTCTCCGAGTCGATGACCTCTCCATCGTATTGGCAGAATACGTGGAATTCAAATCACTATCGCTGGAATAACGATTTTAAGAAGGAGGGTGAGACTCGCTTTAATATCTCGTTTACGGTGCCTGACTACGGCGTTGAGTTGGGGTTTTGGCAGAGCATTTTGCGTAATAAGATATACTATGGCGCAGACTGTATGCCAAAACAACATAATGGTACGGTGAGTGTTACAAGTATCTATGCGCAGAAGGATTTTAGTTTCAAAGGGGTGCATCTCAACCACCGAGTATTGGTGCAACTAACCTCCAATCGTCATGTTGTACCTCTACCTTTGGTATCGACCTTCCTCTCGTACTACTACGAATTTTGGGTTAAACGAGATGTGTTGCGTTTGCAGGTCGGTATCGATGGTCGATTTAATACACGCTACTATGCACAAGGCTACAACCCTGCATTGTCGGTATTCTACAATCAGAACGAAACCGAAATCGGTAACTATCCATATCTTGATGCCTTTATCTCGGCAAAGTGGAAGCGTATGCGTATCTTGTTGAAATACCAGCATTGGAACAATAACCTCTTCGGCAATAACGAGTACTTTGCTGTGGCTCGCTACCCACTCAATCCTGGAATGTTCAAGTTCGGTATTTCGTGGACATTCTACGACTAAAAAATGCTTTTAGCCATTAGCCATTAGCTTTTTAATTGAGAATTGAAGACTAAGTATTACATAGTTCCTTTACTCTTTGTTGCAATTGCAACGGTACTCTCCGTTGTTGCGATAGATAAGGTGATGCATCGTACTACTCAGCAAGCGAGTATTGAGGTTGCTGAGGTGGAACAACACCTAATCTCTCCCTACGATAAGATGTTTCAAGATGTGGGCAAGGAGTATGGCATAGATTGGTTGCTATTGTCTGCCATTGCTTGTGCAGAGTCGGAGTTCCGATTCGATGCAGTGTCGAGGGCTGGGGCTGTCGGACTGATGCAGATTATGCCTGTAACAGCAAAGAGTATGGGTTACGAGCGAGAACAACTCTTCAATGCCGAAATCTCGGCAGAGGTTGCAGCGAAACTGCTGCACGAAAATAATAAGATGCTCCATTTGCCACGCAATTTCGACAAGGAAGAGCGTTTGAAGTTTATTCTTGCTTGTTATAATGCCGGATACTCCCGTATTGCCGATGCAAGGCGCTTGGCGCACTATTATGAGGACAATGCGGATAAATGGAGTGTAGTAGCGACATATTTGACGCTACTCTCCGAGCCTGAATACGCTGAACATGAGGTTGTGCAGTCGGGAGAGTTTTATGGCAGTGGTGAAACAATCGACTATGTCAATAAGGTCTTACATATATATAGATTGTATTGCAGTCGTATAGTGTTATTATAACATAAGAGAGCCGAACTGAATTCGGCTCTCTTATGTTATTATTATGGAGTCTACTTTTTTTCTACTTCCAACTTCTTTGCTACGGCAGCCAGCATATCGTCTGTCATTGATGATATATCCCATTGCGGTTTCCAGCCCCACTCCTCACGAGCGCACGAATCGTCGAGTTGGTTTGGCCAACTATTGGCAATAGACTCCTTTACGGGGTCAATGTCGTAACTCATCTCGAAATTTGGCATACGCTTGCGAATCTCGGCTGCAAGAATGTCGGGTGTGAAACTCATTGAAGCGACATTGAACGAGTTGCGGTGCTTCAATTTGAAAGGGTCCGCCTCCATCAACTCCACAATCGAACGCAATGCATCGGGCATATATATCATATCCATATATACATCGTGCGGTACGGCGCAGGTGTAACGACCATTTCGTATAGCTTCGTAGTATATCTCTACGGCATAGTCGGTAGTACCTCCACCGGGCAATGTCTTGTTAGATATAATACCCGGAAAACGAATTGAGCGAGTGTCGATACCATATTTCTGGTGGTAGTAGTTTGAGAGTAGCTCGCCTGTAACTTTGCAGATACCGTAGATTGTGGTAGGCTGCATAATCGTATCTTGCGGAGTCATATCCTTTGGTGATGTCGGACCGAAAGCACCGATTGACGATGGTGTAAATACTGCGCAGTGGTGCTGACGAGCAACCTCTAATGAGTTGAATAGTGCATTCATGTTGATATTCCACGCCATTTGAGGGTTGCGCTCACCAACGGCAGATAGCAATGCAACGAGGTTGAAGATGGTGTCGATATTGTGGCGGGCCACAGCCGAAGCCATATTTGTAGGGTTGAGGGCATCAAGTACCTCGAAAGGTCCATCATCAGCCAACCCTTTGCACTCACGAACATCGGTTGCAACGACATTGTCGTTACCATAGATAGAGCGCAGGTAAGGCACGAGTTCCGAACCAATCTGACCACCTGCACCAACGATAAGAATCTTTTTCATTCTGTTTAGAATAGTTTTAGTTGCCACTACAAAGGTAGTAAAATAATTGACAAATGACGAGTTGATAATTGATAATTGCAACTATTTTTTGTGGAAAATGCAGAATTTTGCAGATTTTTTGCAGAAAAATTTGCAGATTAAAAATTTTGCGCTACCTTTGCACTCGCAATACAGCAATGGTGGATTCATCTAAGGGCTAGGATACCTGCCTCTCACGCAGGACATAGGGGTTCGAATCCCCTATCCACTACAAAACAAAGCGGTTGAGCATTCAACCGCTTTTTCTTTTTCGTGTATAGGGAATTCGGTCAGCGTGTGGCGCCTCGGCTGACTTGTCTTCGCAAGGCGGTATTGCTGTCGCAATTACTTGTCTTTGTTAAACGATTGTCTTTGAAAATAAATTTTCAGACATCGTTCGCCAAACCCAACAATCTTTGATTGTACCGCCTTTTGCTTGGTCTGCTCTCGGCTGCTGACGCCGTTCAAATCCCAAAATGAGAATATGCCCCGTGTCGAGCAGAGGGGAAAGGCGTTAAGCGTAGCGAGCAAAGCGAGCGCAGTAGCCAATCCCCTATCCACTACAAAGAAAGCAGTCTTCGGACTGCTTTTTCTTTTTCGTGTATCGGGTATTCGTTCAGCGTGTTGCACTTCGGCAGACTTATCTTCGCTTGTTAAATATGCTGTGACGTTACGCAAGCCTAAAAGTAGCACTTATTATAAAACTTCTGGCAGACACATATCCCAAGACTATTGTGTAAATTTTGTAAATGTGGAGTCTGTTCCTTATCTTTGTGGGAGCAGACTCTGTTTTATCGCAATTATGAATAAAACCAAACTATTAAAATATCTCGCCTTTGGCTCGGCTCTACTTATTATAGTGGTGCTGATGGTTGCTACCATAATCGAAAAATTCTATGGCAGTCCATTTGTTCAAGAGTATATATATGGCGCAAAAACGATGGTTCTTCTTTGGCTGCTTTTGGCTATTTGTGTCGTATCCTATTTGGTGCGTAGAGGAGTTCATAAACGCTTTGTAACCTTTATGTTGCACATCTCATTTGCCGTGATTTTGTTCGGAGCCTACACCACCTGGAAATGGGGAGTGCAGGGTAGAGCCCATCTGCGACAGGGCGAAAGCACCGAATACTTCGTATCGGTAGATGGCGAGGAACATAAATTTCCATTCTCGTTGAAATTGAGCAACTTCGAGTTGAAGTACTACGAAGGAACTTTTGCCCCGATGGACTATATCAGCCATCTCGAAATTACCGATGGTGAGCAGAAAATTGAGGGTAAGGTGTCGATGAATAATATCCTTTCGCATCGCCACTATTGTCTTTATCAGGCTGGGTACGATAAAGATGGAAAGGGTACAACGCTTGCTGTTTCGTACGACCCTTGGGGTATCGGCATTACCTATACGGGGTATCTTCTTCTATTGCTTTCAATCCTCGCTTTCTTCGTGCAACCAAATAGCCGTTTTAGAGCGTTATTGCGTCACCCTGCACTCAAACGAGGTGCAGTTGCAATGCTTCTGCTCTGTTCGATAAATACAATTTCGGCAACCGAGCGTATGCCACATACGCTACCCCATGATGTAGCGGCAAAGTTTGGCGATTTGCATATCTACTACAACGACCGCATCTGCCCGTTACAGACCTTCGCCAAAGATTTTACCACCAAACTCTACGGAAAACCAACCTATCGTGGATTGAGTGCCGAGCAGGTTGTTACGGGTTGGTTCTTCTTCTATGATGATTGGAAGAGCGAGCCGATGATAAAGATTAAGGGCGGCGAAACAAAACGCTTCCTCGGTATCGAAGGCAACTATGCTCGACTAACCGACTTTGCATCTGTCGATGGTTACAAACTCGAACCGGCACTGCGTGGCGAGGGCGAGGGTAACCGCCGAAATGCTGAGACGGCAAACGAAAAATTTAACATTGTGAGTATGCTTGCGATGGGTAATTTGCTGAAAATCTATCCATACCGCAATGCCGAAGGTGTTGTCACTTGGTACTCGCTGGCTGACCGACTCCCTGCCGAAATGCCGTACGAACAGTGGCTATTTATAGGGCGTAGCATGAACCTCGTGGCAGAGAAGATAATGCTCAAAAAGTATGACGAGGTGGTGTCACTGCTCGACAAAATAGGACTCTACCAAGCAAAAGAGGCGGGCGATAGTGTGCCTGCATCGTGGCGTTTCAAGGCAGAGAAATTGTACAACTCTGCAAATTTCAACCGTCCATTGGCTATGGCGTGTATGACGCTCGGAATACTCTTCTTCCTTGTATTCTGTCTGAGTGGCTCATTACGCAAGGGTGGCACAAAATGGCTCAACACCCTCCTCGCCATAGGATTGGGCGGAGTGTTGTTATATCTCACTCTGCAAATTGCTCTGCGATGGATTGTCAGCGACCATATTCCACTCTCAAACGGCTTCGAGACGATGCAATTTATGGCGTGGTGCAGTGCGCTTATAGCACTTTGCTCAATGCGTAAATTTCGTATGGCATTGCCATTCGGCTATCTGCTGTGCGGTTTTACACTCTTGGTGGCGATGATGGGCGAAGCATCACCACGCATTACGCAACTTATGCCGGTGTTGCAGTCGCCACTGTTGAGCATACATGTTGTGGTGAGTATGATAGCCTACTCGCTGCTTGCCTTTGCGATGCTGAATGGCGTTACGGCTCTGATTTTGCGATACACCCTAAACGATTACAAGTCAGAGGTTGAGTATTTACAGGTCGTCAGCAACATTATGTTGTATCCGGCGGTATTTCTGCTCGCTATCGGTATTTTTATCGGTGCCGTGTGGGCAAATGTGTCGTGGGGCAGATATTGGGGCTGGGACCCGAAGGAGGTCTGGGCATTGATTACGATGTTGGTATATTCGGCGGCACTGCATAGTGGCTCACTCTCGAAACTGCGTCAGCCGATGACCTTCCATGTGTTTATGGTTGTGGCGTTTTTGACAGTACTGATAACCTATTTCGGAGTCAATTTCCTCCTTGGAGGCATGCACTCGTATGCGTAGTATCTATATAGTATTACAGATAGGTAATGATGCAATAAGTGATGCTTTCTGAATCATTACCTTTTTTTGTCAGTTCTTAATCCTTGTCGTATGTTAGTTTGTTCTCATCACGGAATTGTCGTGGTGTGATACCTTCGATTTTGCGGAAGAGGGTGGAGAATTGACCAACGCTCTCAAAACCGAGTGTGTAAGCAGTTTCGCTTATGCTTTGTTGCTCCGACACAAGAATCTCCTTGGCACGACTTATCAATAGACGGGATATGTACTGCGCAGGGGCGATACCTGTGATACGCTTAAATGTCTGTCGAAACCACGAATAGCCTACGCCTAACGAATTGGCAATATCTTCGGCACGCAGGGAGTGGTGTACTCGTTCACGCATCAGCTGTCGTGCTTCATTGATAACCTCCTCGGTGCGATTTCCTCCATCGCCATAGTTTTTGTATTTATACGATACGATGCCGAGCATGTGGGTTACGATTCCCGACAGAATCTGTTGGCAACCGATGCTCTCCTTATCGGCAAGATGAATGGCATCTCGGTATAACGACATTAGTGTATTGCTGATGCCGATGTTGAGTAGGGCATTTTTGCGTGAAAAAAATCCTGCTGCGACAATTCTCTCGGCAATTCGCCCCCTGAAACCAATCCAATATTCGCTCCAACCGGACTGAGGGTCCGGTGCGTAGTTGTGTCGCTCTCCCGGAAATAGAAATATGACGGTTCCGGCTTCAACCTTCTGGCGAGGTACTGACTGAGATTCGAAAAAACCACTTCCTTCGTTGATGTAGACCATTTGGAACTCCTCCAATATGCGACCATTTTGTGGCTTGAAGTAGTAAGAGTCGGGGTGTTGCTGCATTGCAGGGTAGTGCTCATTTGGAGCGATTGATTGTTTGCCGACAGTGGTGACAACCAATCCCCAATCCCAATCGTTGGGACTAATGGTCAAATATTTTAGCGAATTATTGTCAAGTTCTTTCATTTTCTGTCAAATTTGAAACATTTAATATCAAAATTGAAAATCAAAGTTAGTAAATATATTCTTAAATTTGCAAAGATAAAATAGAAATTTGCTCAAAGAGTATGGGAACTTACAACTTTTTAGCCTTTGATTTAGGCGCAACAAGCGGTCGCTCGGTTGTTGGAACGCTACAAAATGGCAAAATTGAAATACGGGAATTAACTCGTTTTCCAAACGGAATTATTGAGTTACACGGAAAGTTTTATTGGAATCTGCTCGGCTTGTATGAGCACCTCAAAGAGGGACTTGTTGCGTGTGCCAAGGAGGGAATTACTCCGAATTCAATTGGAATAGATACTTGGGGTGTTGATGTGGTGCCTATCGGAGAAGATGGCTCTATTCTTGGTATGCCGAGAGCCTATCGTGACCCATATACTGTGGGTGCACCCGAAAAATACTTTGAGATTGTTCCTCGTGAGGAGGTCTACGATAAGACGGGTATTCAGATTATGAATTTCAACACCTTGTTCCAAATATATGCTGCCGTTCAGGAGGGCTATACCCCTATGGTAGAGGCGAAGCGTCTGTTGTTTATTCCCGATGCTTTGGCATATATGCTTACGGGTAAGGAGTTCTGCGAATATACCATCGCTTCGACTTCGCAAATTCTCAACCCTCGCAATGGTAAGTTTGAAGGCTCGTTGTTGAGGGCAGCAGGCGTGAGTGCCGACATTCTCCCTGAACCTCAGTTGCCGGGCGTTGTTGTGGGAACGTTGTGCGATGCGCTTGCTACCGAAACCCGTATTGGCAAGGTTGATGTCGTTGCGGTGGCAGGACACGATACCGCTTCGGCTGTGGCAGCGGTGCCTGCCGAGAACGAGCGATTTGCATACCTCTCTTCGGGTACTTGGTCGTTGATGGGTATCGAAACCAAAGAGCCTATCATCAACGAGGAGTCATTCCGTTACAACTTTACGAACGAAGGCGGTGTTGATGGCACAACTCGCTTCTTGAAGAATATCTGCGGTATGTGGATATTGGAGCAGTGCCGTAAAGAGTGGGAGAGAGTCGGCAAGAGTTACTCCTATCCTGAAATTGTCGAGATGGCAAACTCGGCAGAGCCATTTGTGTCGTTCATCAATCCTGATGATGCATCGTTTGCCAATCCGCAGTCGATGTTGCGAGCAATCGAGGAGTTTTGTATTCGCACGGGGCAACCTGTGCCACAGAGCGACAAACAGATTGTCCGCACAATTTTCGAGAGTTTGGCACTGCGCTATCGTGAGGTGTTGGAGATATTGGAGAGCATGTCGCCATTCGAGATTGATGTGTTGCACATCATAGGTGGTGGTGCAAAAAATGCTCTGCTCAACCAATTCACTGCTAATGCCATCGGTAAGCGTGTGGTGGCAGGTCCTTCGGAGGCTACCGCTATCGGAAATATCATGATGCAGGCTATTGGTGCAGGAGTTGTGGGCTCGTTGGCAGAGGCTCGTAAGATTATTCGTGCCTCAATTGAAACGGAGGAGTTCCTGCCCGAGAATAGTGAGCAGTGGAACGCAGCATACGAAAAATTTCATGACTTAAAATAACACAAAAAACTATTAAAACTATGAATGAAGCAAAAATCAAACAGGCTTATGACATCGCAGTAGAGCGTTATGCAGAGTTCGGCATTGATGTAGAGAAGGTGCTCGAAAAGTTGCACAAGGTTGAGATTTCGATGCACTGCTGGCAGGCAGACGATGTAAATGGTTTCGAGTCGGCAGGTGACCTGACAGGCGGTATTCAGACCACAGGAAACTATCCGGGTAAGGCTCGTAATATCGAGGAGTTGCGTGCCGATATCTTGAAGGCTAAGTCGCTTATCCCCGGTAATCAGCGTTTGAACTTGCACGAGATTTATGGTGACTTCGGTGGGAAATTCGTGGACCGTGACCAAGTTGAGCCAAAACACTTCGAGAGCTGGATGCAGTGGGGCGCAGAGCATGGAATGAAGTTGGACTTCAACTCGACTTCGTTCTCGCACGCAAAGTCGGGCGATTTGTCGTTGTCGAATCCTAATCCGGAGATTCGCAACTTCTGGATTGAGCATACAAAGCGTTGCCGTGCTGTGGCAGAGGAGATGGGACGCCGTCAAGGTGACCCTTGTATCATGAACTTGTGGGTACATGACGGTAGCAAGGATATTACCGTAAACCGCATGAAGTATCGCGAGTTGTTGAAGGATTCGTTGGACCAAATCTTCGCAACCAAGTACGACAATATGAAGGATTGTATCGAGTCGAAGGTGTTCGGTATCGGTTTGGAGAGCTACACCGTGGGTTCTAACGACTTCTATATCGGCTATGGCGCACAGAACAATAAGATGGTAACCCTCGACACAGGTCACTTCCACCCAACCGAGAGCGTTGCCGACAAGTTGTCGTCATTGCTTCTATATGTTCCTGAGGTTATGCTCCATGTGAGCCGTCCTGTTCGTTGGGATTCCGACCATGTAACCATTATGAATGACGAAACGCTCGATTTGATGCAGGAGATTGTTCGTTGCGATGCTCTCGACAAGGTACATATCGGTCTTGACTACTTCGATGCTTCGATTAACCGTATCGGTGCTTATGTAGTCGGAACACGAGCAACTCAGAAGTGTTTGTTACGTGCTCTGTTGGAGCCAATTGCACAGTTGCGTGAGTACGAGGCAAATGGCCAGTTCTTCGAGCGTTTGGCACTCTTGGAGGAGGCGAAGGCTCTCCCTTGGAACGCAGTATGGGATATGTACTGCTTGCGCAACAATGTACCTGTCGGCGAGGCATTTATCGCTGATGTACAGAAGTATGAGAAGGAGGTAACCTCTAAACGCTAATTGATTATATCTTGCAATTATGGATATCTTAATTGGTCTTTTGATTATAGCGGTAGGTGCATTTTGCCAATCGAGTTGCTATGTGCCTATCAACAAGATTAAGGGTTGGAGTTGGGAGTCGTATTGGCTCGTGCAGGGGGTCTTTGCGTGGATACTCTTCCCACTTCTCGGGGCGTTGTTGGCTGTGCCTGAGGGGCACAGCCTGCTCGAACTCCTCGAAACGGGAGATAACTTCAATATCTTGATGACCGTTGTATTCGGTGTGCTGTGGGGGATTGGAGGTTTGACCTTCGGACTCTCGATGCGCTATCTCGGTGTTGCACTCGGTCAGAGCATTGCTCTCGGAACATGTGCCGCAGGAGGTACTCTTTTAGGACCTGTATTGCTCAACGCCTTCTTCCCTGAGAGGGGTGCGTTGGAGTCACTTACTTTTTCAGTTATTTCGGGCGTGGTTGTAACCTTGCTCGGTATTGCAATTATTGGTGTGGCAGGTATGATGAAGGCGAACTCTCTTCCGGAGGAGGAGAAGAAAGTGGCAGTCAAGGATTTCAATTTCCCGAAGGGTATCGCTATCGCTCTGTTGGCGGGTGTTATGAGTGGCTGCTTCAATGTAGGTTTGGAGTTCGGCAAGGATATCAACTTTGGCGAATTGACAGCCCCTATGTTTAAGACCTTACCTGCTACGCTGCTCGTAACTTTGGGCGGATTCCTCACAAATGCGGTCTATTGCCTATATCAGAACTATAAAAACAAGAGTTTCTGCGACTACAAGCAGGGCAAATTGTGGGGTAATAACCTTTTGTTCTGCGCATTGGCAGGAGCGTTGTGGTACAGTCAATTCTTCGGATTGAGCCTTGGTAAGGGATTTCTTACCGAGTCGCCAACGCTGATGACTTTGTCGTTCTGTATCTTGATGTCGCTGAATGTTACATTCGCAAATCTTTGGGGCATAATTCTTAAAGAGTGGAAGGGCTGCTCGAAAAAGACCATTGCAGTACTTGTTTTGGGTATTGTAGTTTTGGTTTTGAGTTCATTCCTTCCTGAGTTGTTAAAATAATAGGTAAAGAGTATGAAATCAATATTGGAAAATCGCCCTGCACTTGCTGCCGAGGTTGAGAAGGTTGCCGAGGTGGCAGGTTATCTATGGCAGAAAGGTTGGGCAGAGCGTAACGGTGGTAACATTACGGTAAATATCACCGAATATATCGATGACGAGATTAAGGCGTTGCCTGCAATCAGCGAGGTCTATCAGATTGGCGCAGTGTTGCCACACTTGAAGGGTTGCTACTTCTACTGCAAGGGTACAAATATGCGTATGCGTGATTTGGCTCGCCGACCTATGGAGAATGGCTCTATTATCCGTATCTTGGAGGATTGCGCATCGTACGTTATCATAGCAGATAACCTCGTAAAGCCTACTTCGGAATTGCCTTCGCATCTTAGCGTACACAACCACCTTATCAGCATAGGCTCGCCGTATAAGGCTTCGTTGCATACCCACCCAATTGAGTTGGTGGCGATGTCGCATAGCAAGAAGTTTCTCGAAAAAGATGTCGCCACAAAGTTGTTGTGGAGCATGATTCCCGAAACAAAGGCTTTCTGCCCTCGTGGATTGGGTATCGTGCCTTACAAGTTGCCCGGCTCGGTTGAGTTGGCAGAGGCTACAATTGCAGAGTTGGCAGACTACGATGTCGTGATGTGGGAGAAGCATGGCGTATTCGCAGTTGATTGCGATATTATGCAGGCTTTCGACCAGGTCGATGTGCTGAACAAGTCAGCCCTTATATATATGGCAGCGAAGACTATGGGATTTGAACCTGAGGGTATGAGCGATGAACAGATGCGTGAGATGTCTGTGGCATTCAATCTGCCTAAATAATCGGCGTAAAGATAAAACTATAAAGAATAGAACTTCATCTACAATCGTATTGTCGTCACTCTTGTTGATTGGTTGATGCAACCGACTCGACTGCGGAGCACTTGGTATTCAACCGCACCGTAACGTTGAAGGACTCGTGGGCGAAAATCAACAAAAAGAGTGTGTTCAAAAAACTTGTTGAACACACTCTTTGCCATTATATCTATCCTCTTGGTTTTGGTTTCTCGATACGGAGTTTTTGTCCGGGACGAATAACCGTGGATTTCAACCTATTCCACTTCATCAACTCCTTAACGGTACAACGGTTGCGCTTTGCGATAAGTCCGAGGTTGTCGCCTTTGCGCACGGTGTAGATATAGCCGACACCTTCGGCTCGCTTCTTCTCCAAGTTGGCAGGATTGAGGTACTCCTTCAAATAGAGCGAATCCTTCTCGTGTATCGCCTTTTCGTTCGAGATAAACTCACTCGTATAGCGTGTAGGAAGTCGCAACGAATAGGCCTTTTTTGTTGCCGGTACGATATCCAACTTATATTGCGGATTCAAATCACGCAGCGTCTCAATCGGAATGTTGAGTGTTGAGGCCACTTGTCCAAGGTGCATCACACGATGTACCATTACCGTATCCGTAGCGATACAATCGGGGGTTGCTTTTGGCTCGATATTGTGCGCCTTGTGGTAGGTGTAGGCGTATGCTGCGGCGATATATTTCGGCACATATCCTCGGGTCTCTCGTGGCAGAAAATCGTATATATCCCAAAAAGTTTTGCAATTCTCGCCTGCACGAGCCAAGGCTCGATTTACGTTGCCCGGACCACAGTTGTAGGCGGCAATAGCAAGAGTCCAATCGCCGTATGTCTTATAGAGATGTGCGAGGAACTTGCAGGCTGCACGGGTTGATTTCAGAACATCGCAACGCTCATCGACCAATGAATTTATCTCCAATCCGAGATTTTTGCCCGTAGCAGGCATAAACTGCCACAAACCAACTGCTCCCATGCGAGAGGTTGCACGAATGGAGAGGTTTGATTCGATAATCGGCAGATAGCGCAACTCCAATGGTAACCCCGCAGCGTGTAACTCCTCCTCTATAATCGGAAAGTAATATTTCGATAGTGCAAGAACGCTTGATAATGAACTCCAACGACCATTGAGATATTGATTGATGAAGTTGCGTACGATATAGTTGTAGGGGAGGTGTACGGGTGAAACCATATCCAGCAATCGCTGCTTATAGAGCGAATCGACAGGAGTGTTCTCTGTCGTGTCGTCATCGCCTGCGTATGTGTCGAAGAAAGATTTTTCGCTCTGCGCTTGGTGGAGTACAGTCCAAGCCTCTACAAGAGAGTCTATTTCGGCAGGGGAGTGCGCAAGGTGTAGAGTGTCAATGCGTGGTGCGGGCGTTGGCTTTACTTTTATAGTATCGGTGATAACCACTCGTATAGTGTCATATACGGGTATGACAACCGTTTGCGTCTCATTCCTTTTGCGTTTGGCTGCCAATGTTGTAGGTGATATGCACAATGCAATAAGAACGAGCAGTAGTATAGTTCGTTTAAGCATAATCGTTTTTAGAATGTAAGACCAAGGCTCATGCCGAGCGTTGTACCTCCGCCGCTATATGGCGACATTCGGTTATACGAATATCCGACCACAGGGGATAGGCTGACGCTCAAATCCTTCGAGATATCATAATCTCGCAGATGGGCATCGACATGGGCATCGACAATCTGCAATATGTAGAGTCCTGCCGTAAGGATTATACACAAATCTCGGTTACGGCGGTAGCTATTACGAAGATTTTTGAGGAATGTGGCCGAGTATCGACCTCCAAATTCGTCTAATGAACCATCTGGGTAGAGGTCAGGGTTAGCGTCATAGTCGGCTTTTAGGCGATATGCCTTCTTGAATCGCTGAAAACCTCGGTTATTCCAATCAATACAATATATTGTGGTTGCAAAACCTCCGACAACGATAGGTACACGCCAATAACTTTGGTTAAATATCTGACCGGCACCCGGGCAAATCATTGCGAGAGTTGTAGCCTTGTTGATGCGGGAAACCTCGTTTGTGGAGTACTTCACACAGGCATCACCGATAAAGTAGAGATATGAAGCAATGGTCGATATCATAAACGCCTGCTTCATTGTGTTGTACTTTATCATTTCGCGTTGCAGCGAGTTTAATTCAGGCGTTCGCAGCAGACTCTGGTCGGTTATGCGGTCGAACTCAGCCTTCAAAGGCTTATACTTGCTGTTGCTCCACAAGCACAATCCGAGCGATGCTCCAACCGTACCATAAAGTATCGGCAGTTTCCAATACTGCTTGTTGTAAATCTGTCCGAAACCCGGCATAATGGCAGATGCGATACAGACATTACGCAGCGACATCGAGTCGCTGATAAAAGGTGTACGATTCTCCTTTCGTTCGAGTCGCTTGCGCTGTCGCTCGGTCAGAGTATCTTTTGCCAATGAGTCGAGCATAAGGCTGTCACGCAATCTGATACTGTCACGAGCCATTTCGATGCTGTCACGACCAAATATAGACCTACGCAGCGAGTCGGGAAGTTGCTTGCGGATATTCTCTCGGATTTTTGTTAATGAGTCCGGGGCGATTTTTCGCAAGGTATCAACGAGTTTTGCTATTCGCACGGAGTCCATTTTTGCTCGCTCTACTGAGTCGGGGTAGTATGCCTGACCACTGCGGATTATCGTGCGCTCTCCCGTTCTTTGGCGGGCAAATGGGTTTATTTGAGCATCAGCCGAAAGAGAGATGCAGACAAACAATGCACAAAGCAAGAGTGTTATTACTCTGCTCTTTGCGATTTGTCCGATATGTAACCCTCTAATCTTCAAAACGAAAAGTTGCTTATAATTTGCTAAATTTTTGTACAAACTTCTCGATATCCTTGTCCGAAGCGAAGTCAATAATGATTTTACCTCCTCCGTTCTTACCTCGCTTGATGGAGATATCCTGCGAGAAGAACTTTTCGAGATACTCTACCAGCAGGCTGTACGACATAGGGTACTCCTCATCATTTACGGTTGATGCACTCTTTGGTCGCTTCTCCGATGCAAGGCGTACCAAATCTTCGAGCTGGCGCACCGAAAGATTGCTCTTTACACATCGTTTGAGCAATGACAACTGCTTCGCTTTACTCTCTGCCGATGCAATGGCTTTGGCGTGTCCCATCGAGATTATACCACCCTTGATAGCAAACTGCACTTCATCTGGCAGATTTAATAGGCGGAGATAATTCGCTACGGTTGAACGCTTCTTGCCAAGTCTTTCGGCGAGAGCCTCCTGTGTCAAACCGCACTCCTCGATAAGTCGCTGCATGCCAAGCGAAATTTCGATGGCGTTGAGGTCCTCGCGCTGGATATTCTCCACGAGAGCCATGGCGTGGAGCGTTGTATCATCAACTTCACGGATATATGCAGGCAACGCCTCCAATCCCGCCTTTTCGGCTGCACGCCAACGGCGCTCACCGCTAATGATGATATATTTGTCGCCACTGCGCTTTACGGTGATAGGTTGGATAAGTCCCAATTGGCGAATAGACTCTGCCAACTCTTCGAGAGCCTCTTCGTCAAACTCAGTACGAGGCTGTGTTGGGTTAGGAACGATATCCGCAATACGGATTTCGCTCATCTCTTCCATGGGTTTAGCCTTAACCTCTATGTTTCCGCCAAACAGAGCGTCTAATCCACGCCCGAGTCCTTTCTGTTTCATTATTTGGTTGCTTTTTTACGATTTCTCTTCAAAAACTCCTTTGCCAAGAGGAGATAGTTTACTGCTCCACTTGCCGAGGCATCATAGAGCATAATCGGCTTTCCGTGCGAAGGCGCTTCACCTAAACGGATATTTCGTTGAATTATTGTGTCATAGGCGAGTGGTCCAAAATGCTCACGCACCTCGGTTGCCACCTGATTGTTCAGACGATTGCGCATATACATCGTAAGCAGGAAGCCCTCAATTTCGAGTGACGGGTTGAGATTTCCCTTGACAATCTTTATCGTGTTGAGCAACTTGCTCAATCCTTCGAGAGCGAGGTATTCGCACTGTACGGGAATAAGTACCGAGTCTGCCGCCGTAAGGATATTTACAGTAGTAAAACCGAGCGATGGCGAGCAGTCGATAAAGATATAGTCGAACTTGTTGCGTACGCTCTCGATAATGCCCTTTACGACATGGTGGCTGTTCTCCATTGATGGGAGTTCTGTGTCGGCAGCAACAAGGTTGATGCTCGAAGGCAACACCCAAAGATTTTTGACATCTTCGCTATGGAGCATAACCTCCTCGGCGGTGCGTTCGCCAATGATACATTCGTAGATGCCCTCCGAGTTGATGTCAAAGCCCAAACCCGAGGTTGCATTTGCCTGCGGGTCTGCATCAATCAGTAGCACCTTCTTACCCAGCAATGCAATTGATGCCGAGAGGTTTATGGCAGTGGTGGTCTTTCCTACGCCACCTTTTTGGTTTGCTAACGCTACAACTTTACCCATATTGGTCAAACTCTTTCCGTGAGTTATTATAAATAATAATTGGGCAAATTTAATAATTTTAATTTGATTTACCCAAATAAACTTTCGCTTTTACTCGAAAATGCTTAACTTCGCACTCGAAAAGAGTGTAAAACTGACCATGGAGAGAACTTATAAGATACGAATATTTCCGACCGTAGGCGATATGGTCGTAATGCTTCTACTCTTTTTTACGGTGCAGATGCTGACCGGAATGGTGGCAAACTTATTGGGGCTTGTTCCACCTGCGACAAGTGCAATAGATGCAGTGGATATCGAAACATATATGAACGAGCAGGAGGCTCTCGGGCGATATATTGCAATATTCTATCCTGTTTCGTTCCTCCTTTCGATAGGCGCTTTGTGGCTCTATGTCCGTCTGCGTGGTGGTAAGAGAAGTATTCATATCAACCATTCGGCTTCGGGTTTCAATCCAAGCGTGGTTTTGGTGGGTGTGCTATGGCTCTTTTCGGCACAGATTATCCTCGAACCATTGATGTCACAACTACCTCAAAGTGAAGGTGGCGGATTTGGACGAGGCTTTTGGGCGTGCTTTACGGCAGTTGTTTCGGCTGCCGTGTTGGAGGAGTTGTTGTGTAGAGGTTTGATATTTGAGGTGCTACATAAACGATTAGGAGTGAAGACCTCGATACTCTTCTCGTCACTGTTTTTTGGATTGATACATTTCGATATCGCTACTGCAATAGTGGCGGTTGTGGCGGGTATTATCTTTGGTGTCTTATATGTTCGCACCTCCTCACTCTATACGACTATCATCATTCACTCTATAAATAACACCTTGGCGTTTGCGATGATATGTTGTGGAGTAGGCGATATGTCGCTCTACGATATTGTTGGTGGCGGAGTGGCATATTGGATAGTTTATGGTATCGCTGCGGCGATATTTTTGGCATGCTCCATTGAGGCATACCTCAAAATTTTCAAACAAAAGGAATCGAAAATAAACTCTTAATTCTCAATTTTCAACTTGAAAAAGCGTGTTTTTCTAACCGGAGCAACCGGTGTTATGGGGTCGGCAGGACTTGCCGAGTTGTTTGCCCAAAGGGATAAATTTGATATTACGGTACTTGTGCGTGATACCAAACGCAATCGCCAAAAGATGGCAAAATATGGCGATGAAATTCGTATTGTATGGGGTGATTTGATGAACTATAATGATGTTCTAAATGCGACATCAGGGGCAGACTACGTGCTTCACGTAGGAGGTATGGTTTCGCCAAGTGCCGACTATAAGCCAAAGAGTGTTTTGAAGGTCAATGTTACGGCTGCGGAGAATGTCGTGAAAGCGGTTAAAGCACAGCCTAATAGCGATGCGATAAAGGTCGTGTATATCGGCAGTGTCGCACAGACGGGCGACCGCCGTGAACCACTGCATTGGGGGCGTACGGGTGACCCGATTTTCCCTTCGATATTCGACTACTACGCCATATCAAAATGTCGTGCAGAGCGCATTTTTGCTGAGTCGGGATTGAAACATTGGGTAAGCCTTCGTCAGTCAGGTATTCTCTATCCTGCAATCCTCAAAAATATGGACCCTATCATGTTCCATGTGCCTATTCGTGGTGTGTTGGAGTGGGCTACTGTTGAGGATTCGGGGCGTTTGTTGGCGAATGTCTGTGGAGATGATGTGCCGGAGGAGTTTTGGTGTAAGTTCTACAATATCGGCAGTGGTGCGGAATATCGTTTGACAAACTACGATTTCGAGTGCTACTTGCTAAAATCTATCAACTGTCCTGCACCCGAAAAGATTTTCGATGTAAAGTGGTTTGCTACGCACAATTTTCACGGGCAATACTACTTCGATTCGGATAAGTTGGAGGAGTATCTGCATTTCCGTGCAAATATACCTGTCGGGGAGTACTTTGCACAGATGGCAAGCACGTTGCCTTGGTTCTATTCGCTGGCTAAAATTGCCCCTGCATGGTTGTTGAAACCCGTTATGCGTTATATCGCAAGCGATAAAATTTTCGGCACTCTCGGTTGGCTTAAAACCAATAATGAGCAGCGCATAAAGGCGTACTTTGGCTCGCGCGAGGAGCGTGAAAAAATAGGCTCATGGGCGGAGATGAGTGATATCCACCTTGCCGGCGAAGAGGATGCAGAACGCTTAAATCATGGCTACGATGAGTCCAAACCTCTGGCAGAACTCGATATTGAGGATATGCGTCAGGCTGCGGAGTTCCGTGGAGGAAAGTGTCTGTCCGAAACGATGACGAAGGGCGACCTTGCTACAAAGTTGGAGTGGGAGTGTGCCTTCGGACACCGCTTTGAGGCTTCGCCTGCGTTGGTGTTGCTCGGAGGTCATTGGTGCGATAAGTGCATGCCGGCACCTTGGCGATTTGATGAGGAGGCAAAGCGTAATCCATTCCTTGCGCAGGTGTGGGGCAAGATGCGACCAAATGGCGATGGCGGACAGACCTACGGCACCGCAACACCGAAAGACTATAAATAGAACGGAGAACGGAGAACGGAGAAGTCTCAGCGCTCTCCTAATAACCTCTAATAACCCCTGACAACCCCTGCTTTCACTTGCGCCTTGACAAGGGTAGGGGTTGTCTATTCCTACCCATATTTACAATAAAATTGTAATTCTCTCGTTTTATTTCACGAAATTTACTATCTTTGCAGGTTGTATGCGCAGATTTTGTGAAATATTGTTTGTTGTACTACTGCCCGTGTGTATGTGGGCGTGTAACTCTTGGTCGGGCTACAAGGCTGATGACGAGATGGTTGCTCGTGTTGGTACCGCATATCTCTATCGTTCGGAGTTAGCCGCTGCAATGCCGAGAGGTATTGATAAACAGGATAGCGTAAACTACTCGCAAGCCTTTATATCGAAATGGATAGTAGGTCAGCTCAAACAACAAGAGGCAGAAAAACTATTTTCGCAATCAGAGTCGGATATAGACCGCTTGGTTGAGGAGTATCGCCGTTCATTGTTGGTGCATCGACTCGATAAATATTTTCTCGAAGCAGAGCCGTGCGGTGAGATTACAGCCAAGGATATTGCAGCATACTACAATGCCCATAAGTCAGACTTTCGCATTACTCACCCAATGGTCAAAGGTGAAATTTTTGCGATGGACGAAAAGTTTCGCCGCCGTGAGCAGATGTTGAAGTGGTTTGACTCTTCGAAGCAGGAGCATCGTGAGGATTTTGCGGAGTTGTGTCGCAAGAACAATCTGTTGCATCTTCAATTTGATGAGTGGGTATCGTTCTCAGATTTTCTGAGTAATTTGCCTTTGCTGCGAACCTCACGACACGAGGAGTTGCTCGGTAGTCGCAAGATACAGAAGATTCAGCACAATAAGACTCTCTACTACTTCCGCATAACCAACGCCTTGAAGGTTGGCGATACGATGCCTTTGGATATGGTAGAGGAGAATATAAGGCAGATTTTGATTAATCGCCATCGTGCCGATGTGATACATAGGCAGGAGGAGCGAATTAAGAATAACGCCCTCTCTTCGGGGCATGCCAAAATCTACAATCAAACGGAAAACGAAAAACAGAAAACGGAAAACTGACGACAAACCGAGAGCAGAGTGTGTCTGCACACTATGCCGAGGTGCGAAGGAGGAAAAGCCTGCAAAGCAGGATTAACGGAAAACTAAGATGAAAAAGATACTCTCAATATTGATGGCTCTGCTTATAGTGGTCTCGGCCGTTGTGGCGCAGAAGCGTTTTGTAATGCTTGATAAGGTGGTCGCTGTTGTGGGAAACTCATCGGTAAGTTACTCCGATATGCAGCAGGCTGCAAAGTTAATTATCGAGCAGCGCCGTGCCGAGGGTTATACTTCCGACCGTCCGGCACAAGATGAGGCTCTCGAAAATCTTATGATGCAGAAGTTGCTCTACAATCAGGCGCTTCTCGATTCGGTCGAGATTAGCAACTCAGATGTTGCGCAGCGTGTCGAGCAGCAGGTGCAGTCAATGATAGACCGAGAGGGCTCTATTACCGCTTTGGAGAAGAAGAGTCACATGGCGATATACCATATCCGTGACCTCTTGCGCCGACAGATTGAGGAGCAGTCCTACGCACAGATGATGCAGCAGACGGTAATCGGCAAAACAAAGATTGTTCCGGGCGAGGTTGAGCGATTCTACAACTCAATGGACAAAGATAGCCTTCCGATAATCGCCGAGCAGTATATGTATGCCCAGATTACCATGTTCCCGAAGAATATGAAGGAGGCAAAGTTGCGTACTCGTGAACGACTTATCGAGATGCGTGAGCGCATCGTTACGGGCAAAACCCGCTTTGCTACATTGGCTCGCATGTATTCGGTTGATGGCTCGGCAATTCGAGGTGGCGAGTTGGAACCTGCACCATTGGCGGGTTTCGTGAAGTCGTTTGCTGATGCTTTGGCAGAACTAAAACCGGGACAGGTGTCGGAGGTCGTAGAAACGGAGTTCGGATTCCACCTTATCCAACTTATCGACAAGAAGGGGCAACTATACCACTGTCGTCATATCCTTCTTCGACCTACATACACGGTTGAGGAGATTGTGGCACCTATGCGCGATTTGGACAGCCTCGTAAACCTGATAAAGAAGGATTCGTTGTCGTTTGAGGAGGCTGCGAGAAAGCACTCTGACGACAAACACTCGAAACAAAATGGTGGTATAGTGACAAATCACGACCTCTTGGAGCGATACTCGGCTTACGATGCAAAACTTACGGCAACAAAGTTCTTGAAGGAGGATTTCGGTGCTATGGGAGGTAAGAGCATTGATGACTACAATGCCATACGCCGATTGAAGGAGGGCGAGGTTTCGGCTCCATTCCGTTCGAATGATATGATGGGTAACGAGTTGGTCAAGGTTGTGAAGTTGTTGAAGGTTATTCCTGCTCACAACGCCTCACTCGAAGAGGATTACTTGCGTTTGGAGCAGATGGCGCTATCGCAAAAGCAGGAGAAGGAGTTCGTGGAGTGGCTCAACAAGAAGATTGCTTCGATGTACATCTACATTGCTCCTGAGTTCCGAAATGGTGAATTTTCCAACAAAAATTGGATAAAATATAGCAAGTAGGCGTGAAGAGAAGGGTTGTTGCGATATCGGTTTTGCTCGTGGCGTTGGCGAGTTTGGTCTTTGCGGGAAGCACAGGCCTGCCTTCGTTGTCGGTACCGCAACCCCAACAACAATCGGAACGACCATCTATATCGGGTAAAACCCCGAAGCGTGATTATGTCGAGATGAAGTCCGATGAGGGCTGGCAGATGGAACATAACGGGCAGAAGATAATGGTCGTTGTCGGCAACTTTGCAGCTCATCACAACGGTACTGTGATTACGGCAGATAGTGCGGTGCGCTATACAGAGCGTCATATCGAATGTTTTGGCAATGTCCTTATCAATCGTGGCACAACTTACATCTATGGCGACCGAGCCGAGTATGATGGTGATACAAATGAGGCGAAAGTCTATTCAAAGATTGTGAAGGTTGTAGATGGTGGGGCAACGCTCTTTACCTACAACTTCACGTTCAATACACAGACCAATATAGGTCGCTATTCGGGTGGTGGTGTCTTGATTAGTGGTGACAATATGCTCGAATCGGACAAGGGATACATCTACTCTGATGAGCATGAGATAATCTGTGTGGATAGGGTGCAGATGCGCAACAATGAGTACGAGATGACGGGCGACTCGGTAGTCTACAATACCGAAACCGACTTTGCGCAATTCTTTACCCGTACCAACATTTGGAACAAAGCCGAGCAGGGTAGTGGAGAGGAGGACGACTATCTCTATGCAGACCGAGGCACATTCGATAAGCGCAAGCAACTCTATACTTTGACTCTGAATGGTTATATCTTGACCAAGGACCAAGAGTTGTTGTGCGATACGCTCGACTACTATCGCGATAGTAACTATCTGCGCCTTAAACGCAATATCCAAATTGACGACCGTTCGCAGAAAATGTTGATTTTTGGCGATTGGGGCGAGTATTGGAAGGAACCTGGTAATGTCTTTGTTACGAAGGAACCATCACTTATCAGTTATGACCTTTCGCAGAGCGATTCGGTATTTATGCGTTCGGACTCTATGTTTATCTACACTCGCTATCCTATACGTGAGAAGATAGAGAAGGCTCGTCAAGACTCCTTGGCGCAGGCTGCTAAAAAGTTGGCAGCCGACTCGGTGCAAAAATCCAAACCGGAGCAGAAGAGTGCTGCCGACAAAAAGCCATCGGAGAGAGATAAGAAGAGGGAAGAGTTGTTGAAGCATGCCGATAAGCAGCGAGGTAGAGGCGAACACAATAATTTGGGCGCAAAAGGCGAAGGTGGTGCACCAATGTCTTCAAATCTTGGCGAAGCCCCTACACAACAAGGAGAATCGGCAGTTGCACAGGCTAAATCACTGACAGATACCACCAAGGTTGTTGCCGATACTGTAAAGGTTGCGACAGACTCGGTAGCGGTTGTTCCAAAGACAAAGGCAGAGTTGCGCCGTGCGATGATAGATTCGCTGATAAATGATACTGTAAATCCTCGCCATAATCTTCTTGCAAAGTTGCTCAAAGAGGAGGCTGTCGAGATAAATAAGATAGTCAAGGCGAAGATTAAAGAGGAGCAGCGCAGACGAAAGGCGGAGCGCGATTCTATTCTTGCGGAGCGACATGCTCTGTATGTTGTACTGCTTGGTGAGGCTCGTATCCGTGATGCCGAGCGCAGAGAGATTGAGCGTGCCGAGGCTAAACGTATCAAGGATAGTTTGAAGGTTGTCAATGACAGTATCGAACGAGCAGAGAAGATTGTTGCCGATAGCTTGAAGAGGGCGCAAAAGATTGTTAATGATAGCCTAAAACGGGCGGAGAAACTTGCAAAGCGAGCAGCAAAACGGGCTGTAAAAGATACATTGCAACTCGATTCGTTGAGGAGGGATTCATTGCAACTCAACTTTGCAAAGGTCGATTCCGTGAAGATTGACTCGTTGGCAAAGAGTATTGTGGCTGCGGATTCTATAAAGGTTGTGATGCGAGCCGACTCATTGAAGACCGACTCGTTGAAGCGTGACTCACTGCCACTTGATTCACTGAAACTCGATTCCGTGAAACTCGATACGGTAAAACTTGACACTCTGAAACTCGATACTCCGGTTACCGATTCGTTGAAAACCGATTCGTTGAAAGTTGATTCGTTGGCAAAAGACTCCTTGCAGGTTGATTCTTTGAAGGCAGACTCTTTGCAGGTTGATTCTCTTGCCAAGTTCGACACTATGACCGTAAAGCAAGTCAAGGCGTACTTCAAAGCGATATACGACAGAGAGAAGGCGGAAGAGGAGCGTATCAAGCAGGATTCGTTAAATGCAAAGCTTGACCGTATAGGTTTGGCTCGTCAGGCTAAGCGTACCGAGCAGTATAAGAAGTGGGCTCGTCGCGACTCGATATACATGGCAAAGGCTCAGGAGCGTGCAGATGAGCAGTTGCGCCGCAAGTTGGCTCGTCAGGAGAGAAGAGGTATCTATATCCAGATGGCAGACTCTTCGGAGTTGCGCATCGTGGATTCGATATTGTTGGCGGAGTTTGGACCTCTTGATACAATAGTAAATCACAATCTCGACTCGATTATTGAGATTTTGTTCCCGAAACCGTTACCGTCACCAACGGAGATAGCCAAAGCTGATTCACTAAATCTCGACTCTCTCTATCGCGAGATTCGTGCATATAGTCGTGTGAAGATGTTCCGCAGTGATGCTCAATCGATATGTGACTCGCTGACGATGACTACCATAGACTCGATTATACACATGTATAAGTTGCCTGTATTGTGGAATGGCAGCAACCAGATTACATCTGAGATTATGCATATTATCACTCGTGAGAGCCAACTCGTACAGGCTGACTTCGAGGGCAAGCCGATGATGGTGTCAGAGATTGATACAGCACACTATAATCAGGTTGCAGGCAAGGCTATGACTGCGCTCTTTCGTGATAATCAGATATATCGCAACGATGTAAATGGCAACGTTCAGACCATCTACTATATGCAGGAAGATAACTCGCCCGAAATAACCCTTATGGCGTATATCGAGGCTGGTGATATGACCTCCTATATTGAGGGACAGGAGGTTGTGGGTATTACCTATCGAGGTAATCCGACCTATACCTTCTATCCAATGGATAAAATTCCTGCTACCCAAGCGACCAAATTAGATGGATTTAAGTGGGAGGCATCACGCCGTCCTTCGCAAGATAGTGTCTTTACTCGCACTATCCGCCCATCGCAGCGAGATTCCAAACGCTCATTGCGTAAGCCTCTATTCCCTATAAATTCGCTCCTCCAACAGCGTAAGAGCGATTATATTCGCCGAGGTATTTGGCAAGACCGTACAGATACCCTCACCTATGAGACTATTGAGTGGCTCGAATCGCTAAAATCGTTCTAATGAGCTCTTTTTGCACCGCACTTCGGTAGCCGAGATGCTCACATAGGCTAACTATGCTCCGCTCTCGTCTCCTCGCTTGGCGCAAAAATAATCTCATCATTTACGATTTTGTGAGCGGGTAGAGTTCTAATGAGCTCTTTTTGCACCGTACTTCGGTAGCCGAGATGCTCACATAGGCTGAGTATGCTCCGCTTTCGCTCCATGACCTCGCACAAAAATAATCTTGTCATTACCACTGAAATCTGACAATAAATAAATACGCCGAGCAACTGAATTGCTCGGCGTATTATCAACTAATAACTATCGGTTACTCAATAGGTGGGTTGTATTGTGAGTCGTAAAATGCATATTCCAAATCAACGCCATCTTCAATCTTGTCCTCTGTATATACATATCCTGAGTGGCTATCGGTAGCACGTACCTTGATTTGTGCGGTATCGGGATTTTGCAGGGTGTATTTCCACATTGTACTACATCTGTTGTAGTTGTTGCCAACGCTACTTCCAAGGTGTCCAAACAATATGCCGATTGCCCAGAAGTCACGACTACACTCCAATCCGTCAGTAACTCGCCAAGGGTTATCTTGTGTGCCAGAACCTTGTAAATCTGTATATTCCGAGTAGTTGATATTGTAGAAGTGCTCCATCTTAGACCACGTTTTTCCTCCATCTTCACTCGCCTCAACGGTCCAACTTGGGTCCGAAGTAAATATGTTTGCCAATAGTGTTGCATTGTCGAAAGGTAGTTGGTAAAAGCCCATTGTACCATAACTGTTACTATCACTCTCGGTAGGCTCTTTTCCCACTATGGTTGCGCCACGATAGAGTCGTATCTGGTCGTTACGGCTATTCATTCCGTATGGATACCCCTTGTAGTACCAATCTATAAAAGAACTCTCTTTTGCATGCAAGATGGCATATCCGTTAGGTGAGCCATCACGATGTATGTTACTATCTATCATATCAGGTCGTGTTGCAGAGATACAGTGCTCATATATTTTATGACCTGTTTTGTAATAGTTGTGGTCGTATGGACTCATATAGTGAGTGTGTCCCGACAATATATGTGCCTCTGCATATTGGTCTAACAGATTCAATATCTCTTGGGTGTAGTAGCCATCACCTACTTTACCCCTATTATATATAGGAATATGTACGCACAATACCACCATCTTATCTTTTGGCACAAGTGCTAAATCCTGCTGCAACCACTCATATTGCTCCCTGGTAAAGCCTGTTGTGTAATCTGATACGGAGATATTGCTGGTATTTAAAACATCTCGCATACCTATGATATGTACATTTCCACGGTTAAATGAGTAGTTTACAGGTCCGAAACACTCCTCGAAGCCGCGTTGGATTTTAATGTAGAATGTACTGTTACGTTTGTCTGGGAATACAGGGTTCGAAGAGTTTAAACTAATGTGGTCGTGGTTACCCATAACTGTAAATACAGGCATGCCCATCTTTTCGTATGCGAGTTCATCTCGCATTGGCTCCATAAGGGTAGGTTTACTACCCACCAAGTCGCCGAGAACAACACCATAGCATGGTAAGTTGAGAGATTTCGAGTAAGACTTAATTTCCGGTGCTGCCTGAATTCTGAAACGCTCAATAATAGTTGTATTTGTTGGCTGGGTATCCGCCATAGCAACGATGATAAACTCCTCCTCCGGACCATTAGGCAACTTCTCGAACTCGAAATCGTACTGATATTTGTTTACCTCGTACTTCTGGAAGAAGCCCGGTCGGCCCAAATCGTCAATCGGAACCTTTACATCAGCGGGCAACGAACAATAGATATACCAAGTCTCAGGGGTTACGCCACTCATCTCGTAATAGCCGTTTACATCGGTTTTAACCACCTGGAAACCATCACTCATTGCTACGCCTGCAATTGGCGAGCCATCGGTATAGCGAACATAACCTTTGATATTCTCGTAGAAGATTTCAAACTCGTCTGCTACTGCCTCGAATGATGTCAAAACGGTGGTAGTCTTTGGAGCGTATGTTACGGTCTTAAACTCACGCACAACGCCCTTCGAGAGCGAGGTGCTTGGTGCCCAGGTTGCAACCATCTTTTCTCCGCCCTTCTCGATAAACTCGATTGTGCAAACTCCAACCTCTACGGCAGGGAGAACGATATGTAAAACACTCTCTGTCGAAGATGAAAGCGCAAAGTTTGCAGGGAGGGTGTATGTTACAACATTACCGACATTCTCGGTTGCAGTGATTGCTGCATTTTGACAATCAACATTGTATTCGCCTGTAACACTATTCTCGGCTGTTAAAACGACCTTTTCCAATGCTGCACCATCGAATTTTGCCTTCACAGGTATACGCAAAACGCTTGCGAGGTGCTTCAATGTGATTGCCTTACTCTTCTTCTCGGCATATCCGCACATCGGCGCACAATTCGGTGCAAACGTACCTTCGGTATATGCCTGCTCGGCAGGGAACTCTACAACCGCCTGCTCGGCAGAAGTTGATGCGCAGTATGGGTATGTGATGTGGTAAGGGTACTCCGGTGAAGGGTTTACTACAAATTTAGCACGACTATTGTCGTCTACATCAATACAAACCTTTTCGGATAGAGAGCCATTTACAACGATTTTATCCCCTTCGCTCCAATAGATTGGATAGGTATCGCCCACCTTTCCGCCCAACGAGGTGCGGGTTTGTGGCAATGAAATGGTCAAAGTCGTACCATCGCCAACATTAACTGCGTTGTCGGAGGTGTTGTCCGTTTGGCAACCCACGGCAAAGAAGCCTACTGCGACCAAAACGAGTAAGAATTTTTTCATGGTTATTGTGTTTGTTTTTTTATCCGGAAATTAGCATTGCAAAGGTAGAGTTTTATTTTAAAAAAAGCAAAAAAACACCTGTTTTTACGTGGAAAATTCCGACTTTTTTCTTATCTTTGTGCCCGATTTCAGAGGTTATTAAGATTAGGTTAATTATGGATATTCACAAGGAGTTTAAAAGTGGTCTGTGGCAGAGCAAGATAGATGTTTCTGACTTCGTGCAGACCAACATTACGCCATACTATGGCGATGCTTCGTTCTTGGTAGGACCATCGGAGCGCACACAGAAAGTTTGGAATAAGTGCCTTGAAGCACTCGAAGAGGAGCGCGCACGTGGAGGCGTTCGCTCGCTCGATAATAAGACCGTTTCTACAATCACATCGCATAAGGCAGGTTACATCGACCGCGAGAACGAGCTTATCGTAGGTTTGCAGACAGACGAGTTGCTCAAACGAGCAATCAAGCCGTTCGGAGGTATCAATGTCGTTTCTCGTGCTTGCAAAGAGCAGGGTGTTGATGTTGATGAGAAGGTAAAGGAGATTTTTACTCACTATCGCAAGACTCACAATGACGGTGTCTTCGATGTTTATCCTGAGGAGATTCGTACATTCCGTTCGTTGGGCTTCCTCACAGGTCTGCCTGACAACTATGCGCGTGGTCGTATCATCGGTGACTACCGCCGTTTGGCACTCTACGGCATCAACCGCCTTATCGAGGCAAAGCAGGAGGATTTGAAGTCGCTTCTTTCGCCTATGACCGATGCAACAATCCGCCTTCGTGAGGAGGTTGCCGACCAGATTAAGGCGTTGAAGGATATGCTCGTTATGGGCGAGTACTACGGCTTGGATTTGAGCCGCCCTGCAACTTCGGCACACGAGGCTGTGCAGTGGGTGTATATGGCTTACCTCGCATCTGTTAAGGAGCAGGACGGAGCAGCAATGTCGCTCGGAAATGTTTCGTCATTCCTCGATATCTATATTCAGTACGACCTCGACAAGGGCAATATCACCGAGGAGTTCGCACAGGAGTTGATTGACCAATTCGTTATCAAGTTGCGTATGGTGCGTCATCTCCGTATGCAGTCGTACAACGATATCTTCGCAGGTGACCCGACTTGGATTACCGAGGCTATCGGTGGTCGTTTCAACGATGGTCGTACCAAGGTTACCAAGACCTCGTTCCGTTTCTTGCAGACGCTCTACAACCTCGGCCCATCGCCGGAGCCAAATATGACTGTGCTTTGGAGTCCGGAGTTGCCTGAGGGCTTCAAGGAGTTCTGCGCAAAGGTTTCGATTGACACATCGTCTATCCAGTACGAGAATGACGACTTGATGCGAGAGGTGCGTTTCAGCGATGACTACGGTATCGCTTGCTGCGTATCGTATCAGGCTATCGGTAAGCAGATTCAGTTCTTCGGTGCGCGTTGCAACCTTGCAAAGGCGTTGTTGCTCGCTATCAACGGAGGTCGTTGCGAGAATACAGGTACACAGATTGTAAAGGGTATTCCTACCTTGATGGGCGACTTGCTCAACTACGAGGAGGTACTCTCGAACTATAAGAAGGTGTTGTCGGAGGTGGCTCGTGTCTACAATGATGCGATGAACATTATCCACTACATGCATGACAAGTACTACTACGAGAAGGCGCAGATGGCACTCATCGACACCAACCCTCGTATCAACCTTGCGTATGGTGTTGCAGGTTTGTCGATTGTGCTCGATTCACTCTCGGCTATCAAGTATGGTAAGGTAACCGTTAAGCGTAACGAGATGGGATTGACCGAGTCGTTCGAGATTGAGAAGGATTTCCCAATGTTTGGTAACAACGATGACCGCGTGGACCACCTCGGAGTAGACTTGGTATATTTCTTCAATGAGGAGTTGAAGAAGCACCCAATCTATAAGGGGGCAAAGCCAACCTTGTCACTCTTGACCATCACCTCGAATGTGATGTACGGTAAGAAGACCGGTGCAACGCCTGATGGTCGTGCCAAGGGCGTAGCATTTGCTCCGGGTGCAAACCCAATGCACGGACGCGATAAGTGTGGTGCTGTGGCATCGCTCTCTTCGGTTGCAAAGTTGCGCTATCGTGATTCGCAGGACGGTATCTCTAATACCTTCTCAATTGTTCCGAAGTCGCTTGGTGTTGATGATGCAACCCGTGTTGAGAACCTCGTAACAATGATGGACGGCTACTTCACTAAGGGTGCGCACCACCTCAATGTGAATGTTCTTAATCGTGAGATGCTTATGGACGCTATGGAGCACCCTGAGAAGTATCCACAACTCACTATTCGTGTTTCGGGTTATGCGGTGAACTTCACGAAGTTGAGCCGTGAGCATCAGCTTGAAGTTATTTCGAGAAGTTTCCACGAAAGAATGTAGTCTTTATAAAATAGGGATAATAGGGGTACTGGGGGTACTAAGGGCACTGGGGAAAATCTCCCTAGAACCCCTAGTACCCCCAGAGTTCCTAGAACTCCCAGGAAAAGTAAAAAGGAAAACTATGAAACTAAATGTTCATTCATACGAGTCGCTTGGTACTTTCGATGGTCCGGGTTTGCGCCTTGTGGTATTCTTGCAGGGTTGTAACTTCCGCTGTTTGTATTGTGCCAATCCCGACACCATAGACCTCAAAGGCGAGTCGAAAGCAACCGACTTGGAGCATATTGTCGAGCAGGCGGTAAGCCAAAAGCCTTTCTTCGGCAAGCGTGGTGGTATCACTTTCAGCGGTGGAGAGCCTACCGTGCAGGCGAAGGCTTTGATTCCGCTTTGCAAGCGATTGAAGGAGGAGGGTATTCACATCTGTATCGATACAAATGGCTCGATTTGGAACGAATGGGTTGAGGAGTTATTCTCGATTGTCGATTTGGTATTGCTCGATGTGAAGGAGCATAACCCATCGCAGCACCTTCTTCTTACAGAGCGTAGCAATGAGCAGACTTTGCGCACAGCGGAGTGGTTGGAGCGCAATGGCAAGCCATTTTGGTTGCGTTATGTGCTTGTTCCGGGTTACAGCGACAGGGAGGAGGATATTCGTGCTTTGGGCGAACATTTCGGCAACTACACGATGTTGGAGAGGGTAGAGATTTTGCCATATCACACCCTTGGCGTTCACAAATACGAGGCTATGGGGCAGGAGTATAAGCTCAAAGGCGTTAAGGAGAATACGCCCGAACAACTCGACGAGGCTCGAAAACTCTTCGAACAATATTTTAAGACGGTATTCGTAAACTAAAAAGAAGCTGTCTAACAAGGTGATTTCTGCGTTATGCTTGCCCTCAAAATGCTCATTTACGCCGAGTAAACTCCGCTTTTTCGGGCTTCGCAAGCCTTGAAATCCCTCTTGTTATACAACTTCTGACAAAATTGGGAGTGTCTAAAAACTTGTTAGACACTCCCTTTTTAGTCGTAAAATTACGCTTACTCTGCCGATGACGCAAGCGGCGAAGCCTGAGTGTAAACTCGTGTTGCCAACTCCTTGTCGAGTTGATACATTCCGTACTTGTCGTTCTCGACTGACTCCGAGGCGAAAATCATCTCTCGTGCCGACTCCTCCTCCTCAATTTGCTCGTCAATAAACCAAACCAACATATTCGATGATGCGAAGTCACGGTCTTCGTGAGCAATGGCTGCGAGGTTGTTGATAAGGCTCGTTACAACCTTTTCGTGCTTCAATGTGTGGCGAAACATATCCTGTACCGACTCCCACTCGGTCTGCACCTCGGCAATAGGCTTCAACTCAACCTTTGCATCTCGTGAATTGAGGTAGTTTGCCAAGATTCGTGCGTGGTCCTGCTCTTCGAGCCACTGAACATAAAACCAATTTGCTACTCCCTTGTAGCCCTTTGCCTCGGCGTCCATAGACATCGAAAGGTAGAGGTAAGCCGACCATAACTCGGCATTAATCTGCTCGTTAATTGCTGCGTGTAGTCTCTCGCTTAACATAATCGTATAGTTTTTAAGGTTATTATTTCTGTTTTCTACCGCAAATATAATACAACTCTTTGAATTTATCAAATTGATAATTTTTATAGCGGCATAAACAAAATTGATGTGGATAGAATATTGGTCATAAATAAGCATGGGTATCATTTTCGATACCCATGCTTACTATATGTAAAAATAGCATTTAGTTTAGTCGGAAATTTGAGCCGCTGCGAGCCTCCATATCGGCTTTTGCGACCATTTCGCTCTGGATTTGCACCATGCGCAACATATCGCTGATATCATTTAAGCCACGCAGTGATGTTCCTATCGGCATACGGCATTGCAACTCCAACTCCGAGAGCCTTTCGCGCAACTCCTCCAACCCTTCGGGCAGAGCAATATAGACGCAATCGACCTCGGTATATTCGGCAAAAAAGAGTGCCATAAGAGTCGCCTTCGATGCAGAAGGGATATGTCGCACCTCGATATTCTCACGTGTAACACCATACATAGCAAGACCTTGCAGAGCATCAAACTCACTCTTTGCCCCCTCCAAAGTTACAACACCAACCTTTATATCTGAGATGTTAATCATAATTCTACTATTAAGGGCAGCCGTTGTGGACTGCCCTATATAACTGTTTTGTTAATGCCTATTAGTAGAGCAACTTCTCAGCATCGCGCGACTCCGAAGAGTTTGGATACTTCTCGGTAATAGCTTTGTAGCAAGCCTTCGCCTCCTCAACCTTACCTGCGGCAGCGAGAGCCAAGCCCTGCTTGTAGAGGTAGAGTGGTGCAGTGTAGTTGTTATCCGAAGCCTTAACAGCCTTTGCGAAGAACTTTGCAGCCTTCTCGTAGTCGCCCTGCTCAACCGCTACATCGCCCTGCAAACCGAGATTTTGTGCATTTACAACCTCTGCTGCAAGACCACGAACCTTCTTGTACTTTGCGAGGTACTCGGCAGCCTTCTCCAAGTCGCCAAGGTGGAGGTAGCAAATACCTGCATAGTGCTTTGCAAGATTACCTGCTTTGGTCGAGCCATACTGCTCTGCAACTGCGAGAAATCCTGCGCCAGCCTCGTCACCATTGAGAGCGAGGTCATAGTTTGGAGCCTCACCCGAAAAGTGCTCCTGTGCAGCAACAATAAGTTCTGCGGCAGCAGCCTCGTTCTTGTCCATTACCAAATACTTGTAGGCGTAACCACCTGCAACGAGGAGCAAAAGTACAACGAGGGCAATAACAACCTTCTTGCCGTTCTCCTCAAAAAACTTTTCAGTCTTGCTGACTGCCTCTGCAACAACAACCTCTTCCTGATTTACATTCTTCTTTGTCATAATCGTATTTTTTTAGTCTATAATTCGTTATTTTTGGGCATTATGCCCATTCCAATTGACAAAATTACACTTTTTTACGCAATAAACCACTATTTTTTATATTTTTTTTTCACCACACCCATTTTTATCGAGATTATGTTGTTAAATTTTTATGCACAAAGGAAAGAATTACATTTTTTTATTATATTTGCAATTATTATATTGTATATTATATTACCATAGAAGTTGCAATAGTTTAACAATTAAAAATAATTAAAACGATGAAAAAGATTTTTACACTTCTCGTAGTTGCCGCAATGTTTACCGGCTGTGCTACAACATCGCCATCTATGGCAAAACTTGTCAATACTGCAACCCACACCAAGGTAAATGCTGTTCAGCCGACAGTAGCCGTATTTGCGGATTTGCAGGTTTCGCCAAACAAAATCTCTTACTTCTTCCTGCCAAGCCAGACCGTGCAGAACGGAGGCTTCGACAATGTTGTCAATACCGCTGTTCGTGAGGCACTTATCGCAAATGGCAATGCAGATGTTTTGGTTGGCTTGGAGCAGCAGGTTAAGTATGACGGAAATGGTGTTGTAGAGTCGATTACTGTCAGCGGTTACCCTGCAAAATATGTAAACTTCCGCAGTCCGGGCGATGAGTATTTGCGTGAATTGGCAAAGGAGATGCCGAATGAGGGCAAAAAGCAGAATACGCAAGGCGCGCAAGGAATGGGTGGATTGTTCGGTGGTCTTAAACTCGGAAAATAGAACATATATTAAGTAGATGAAAAGATTTCTCTTCTTTACGCTGTGTTGCATTCTATCTCTATCCGTTGCAGCACAAGCCACACGCCCCGTACGAGGTGTTGTGTTCGACAATAACGGTATCCCAATGTCGGGAGCTACTCTTACAGCAGTAGGCTCCACCGACAGCAAGTTGTCGGGGACAGACGGAACATTCGAGATGTTGGTTTCTCCCTACACCAAGTTTATCGAGGCGAGCAAGGAGGGCTTTATCTCGGCACAAGCCGAGGTTGATGGCTCGTACCTTGTATTCAAACTCCAAGTAGATAAGAAGTATGCCGAGAACAAGGCAAAGGCTGAGGAGGAGGCTCGACTTGCAGCACAAAAGGCCGAAGAGGCGGAGCAGGCTCGTATAGCTGCCGAGAAAGCGGCTGCTGAAAAGGCAGAGCAGGAACGATTGGCTGCCGAGGAGAGAAAACGCATCGAGGAGGAGAAGCGCATTGCTGCCGAAAAAGCAGCCGCAGAAAAGGCAGAGCGTGAGCGATTGGTTGCCGAGGAGAAGAAGCGTATCGAGGAGGAGAAACGCATCGCTGCCGAAAAAGCAGCCGCAGAAAAGGCAGAGCGTGAACGATTGGCTGCCGAGGAGAAGAAGCGTATCGAGGAGGAGAAGCGTATTGCAGCCGAGAAAGCAGCAGCCGAGAAGGCAGAGCGTGAGCGATTAGCTGCCGAGGAGAAGGCTCGCATCGAAGCGGAGAAAAAACGCATTGCCGAGGAGAAGGCTCGCCTTGCCGAGGAGAAACGATTGGCTCTCGAAAAGGCAAAAGCCGAAGTAAAGGCGATAAAGAGTGGTGAAGGTGATGCGACAAGGCAGGCGCAGTTGGAGCAGGAGCATCAAAAAGCGTTAGCGCAACAAGCACTCTTGCAAGAGAAGGCTAAAAAAGCCGAGGCTAAGAAGGCGCGCATTGAGGAGTGGAAGCAGGCATCATTGAAGGGCTATCGCTCGATGGTAGAGTTCGCATTTATGATGGATTTCGACTTGATGCCATCGTATAATCTCCACTATATCGGTGGCTATCAAATCAACAACTATCTCTATGTCGGAGCAGGAGCAGGCGTTTGTCTGCACGAATCAGCATTTGGCGACAACTCGGTTGCCGAGTGGTCGAAAGAACCACAAGATAGACCTCTTCCTTTGCAAACTGTAAATGTTCCGGTATTTGCCTATTTCCGCGCAAACTTCATAAATCGCCGTTGCACTCCATACTTTGCTGTGGCTGCGGGGTACAGATTTTCGACCAAGCACTATTTCAATATGCCTTGGGATAATCAAAGTGAGTATTACAGCACCAGCGGATTGCTGATAAATCCGCAACTCGGTGTCAATCTCCGTATGACCAAAAGGGCTGATGTCTATCTTGCCGCAGGATTCAATATGCAGCAGATGCCTGTGTTTAATGCAAGCGAATCGACAATGTTCGATGCTAAATTCGGCAAGAAGTTCTGTTATGGATTTGATTTGCGACTTGGTTTCACCTTCTAATATCAGATGAGTATGAAAAGATTATATACCTATATATTCATAACTGTTGCGGTAACACTCGCTTGCTTGTCGTGCGTGAAAGAGCCATTGTCACCTAATACCAATGGTGAGGCTATAACCGAACTACTCGAAGTTCCTGAGGAGGATGTTGTGTTTGATAGCAATCAAGGTGTTCAGAGTGTTACTATATTGACCAGATATTATTACTCCGCATCTGCGAAGGTTGATTGGATAACATGTTCAAAGTTGGATAATAAGACCTTGCAACTTGAAGTCGAGGAGAATAAAACGATTGAGGAGCGAACAGGAGAGGTCGAAATAACTATCCGTGACGAACATTTTGATGTAGAGTATAGCAAATCATTCAATGTTAGGCAGACTCGTGGAAAGGCGACCGTTGATGCATATCTCATCGATAATGCGTGGCAATTTACAGAGTATTGGGTTGAGTGCTTTGAGGAGGACTTGACGATGTATGTCAAGTCGAATGCCGAATATTCTGTTTCGAGCGATTGTGATTGGATTACTTGGAGTAAGTCCACAAATCTATCAAACGAGGAGAGAGATGCTTGGTCACTGACTATTGCGCAGAATAATGCGGTAAAAGGGGATAACAGAGTTGGACATATCTATGTAACGGCAGAAGATGCGACATCGACAATTACCATAAACCAATCGCCATTTTTGCCAAGCATTGTTCTTCCTACCTCATCCAAAGAGTTCAATCTTTCGCCTGCTGCAACTACTTCCAAGATTGTGTTCTTTACAAATTCATCGTGGAAGGCGAGTTGCGATGCCGACTGGATTACATTGTTGAACAATGAGGAGATTTTTGACAATAAAGCATATAATACGAATTACGAACTCTCATTTTCGGTATCGGCAAATGAGGGTGCATCTATGCGTAGCGCCATAATAACTATTGAGAGTGCAGATAGCAGTTACGGGGAGAAGCAGACAGTTATCGTAAATCAAGACGGTGCATTCATGGTGTCCGATGTTAGATTGCAGTATATGGAGGGTAGCCATACTATTGATTTCAATGTGTCGGTCGATTGGGTGATAACTTGTGATGCTACTTGGCTCACTTTGCCAACAAGTGGTACATCAAGCGATAACACCATAGCCCTATCTGTCGAGGAGAACAACTCGAATCAGATTCGCAAAGCGGTTGTACACATATCGGCAGCTAATGACAGCACCATGCATACATCTTTTACGGTTACGCAAGACCATATAAATACGATATATTACCATTCGAATACAAATTGTTCATTCTATATAAATCAGCTGACATTTGGAGGGGCAGAAATCGTAGAACATATTTTTGATGCAAATAGTGGTATTGGCAGAGTGGTATTTGACGGAGAGGTAATCTCGGTAGAGCGAAACGAGGAGATGGCTGCTTATCCAAGTTGGGGAGGCACAATTAGAGTCACTTTGCCTCCGACTATCAAAACTATCGGGCTTCATACATTCTACAACTGTCCTGTCCTTACTCGCATAGACCTACCGAATAGTGTTACCTCGATATCCGAAAAGGCTATATCTGATTGTAGTTCATTAAGAAGAGTATATTGCGAGGCGACTACTCCTCCGGCAGGAGTAAGCAGAATGTTTCTTTTTAACAATGATAACTGCAAAATCTATGTTCCGAATGAATCGGTCGAGGCATACAAGAAAGCAGAAGGCTGGAAGGATTATGCTTCGCAAATATATGGCTATACCTTCAATTAAGAAAATACGATATGTATCTCTCACGACTTTCGATACTCAACTTCAAGAACCTCGCACAAGAGGAGTTACTGCTCGACAAGGGCTTCAACTGCTTTGTCGGGGATAATGGCACCTGCAAGACGAATATCATCGATGCGGTCTATTACCTCTCGATGTGTAAGTCGGCACTTGCAATGACCGATTTGCAGTGCGTGCGCCATGGCGAGAAGTTCTTCCTGCTCGAAGGCGACTACCGCACCGAGAGCGACCGCCACGAAAGGGTTGTGTGCTCCTATCAGCGTGGTGCATCAAAGGTCGTGAAGCGAAACGACAAGCAGTATGAGCGATTGGCGGACCATATCGGACTTATTCCCGTGGTTATCGTTTCGCCTGCCGACTCCTCGCTTATCAGTGATGCGGCAGATGAACGCCGCCGCTATATAAATTCGTTTATATCGCAGTTGGATAAGAGCTATCTCGAAGCAGCAATGCGCTACAATACAGCCCTTGCCAATCGAAACAGCTACCTCAAAATGGGCTCTGACGAGGAGATGCTCCGCATCTATGATGCGCAGATGGCTCCCGCAGCCGAGAAGATTCATAAGGCTCGTTTGGAGATTACCGAACTGCTCTATCCATTGGTTTGCGAGTATTATCGCGCCCTGTCCGATGACCACGAGCAGGTGGAGTTGGAGTATCGCTCGGAGTTGAATAATGCCACTTTGGAGGAGTTGCTCATTGCCTCCCGTGAGAGAGATAGGATTATGGGCTTTACCACCTGCGGAGTGCAGAGAGATGATTTGCGCTTCTCGATAGGTGGCTATCCCCTCCGTAAATATGGCTCGCAAGGACAGCAAAAATCCTTCTTGATAGCCTTGAAGTTGGCGCAGTACCGCATTATTGCGCAGGCGTGTGGCGAGAAACCGATATTGCTGCTTGACGACTTGTTCGACAAACTCGATGAGAGCCGTGTGTCGCGCCTTATCGAATTGGTCAAAGGCGATGAATTTGGGCAGGTCATTATCACCGATTGCAATGGCGAGCGAATGGGAAATATCCTCGGCAAGGCGGATTGCAGTTATAAGTTGTTCAATGTATCGTATGGTACGGTCTTAAAGGAGGAGTAGGCGATGAAACGCACCAAGGCACAACCCATAGGCGAACTGCTTGATTCGTTGTTTAAGAGCCCCGATGTGGCACGCAAGATTGCCGAAGGCTCTTTGCCTCATGTTTGGCGTGAGGTTACGGGTGAGGTTGTTGCTGCCAATACCCGTCAGGTGCGATTTGTTCGAGGAACGCTCTATGTCCATGTTGCATCAAGCATCGTGCGTAGCGAGTTGATGATGCAACGCGAGGCTCTTGTTCGTTCGATAAACAAAAAACTCGGCACCGACCTTGTGCAGAGCGTAGTAGTGCAGTAGATATATGTCGTTTTTGGATATCATACTTTTGGCGATAGGCGTCTCGATGGACGCCTTTGCCGTGTCGATTGCCAAGGGTTTGGCTCTGCACAGACCGTGCGCCCGACACTATGGCTCGGTGGCGTTGTGGTTTGGCGGTTTTCAGGCGTTGATGCCACTTGTGGGCTACTTCCTCGGCATTCACTTCGCTCCGATAGTTGAGTGTTGCGACCATTGGATAGCCTTTGTACTGTTGGCTATTATCGGAGGTAAGATGATTTACGACACGCTGCAAGGTGGCGAGGAGGATACTACGGGTGCGGACTTTCGTCTGCGCACAATGTTTGTGCTGGCGGTAGCCACAAGTATTGATGCACTCGCCATCGGTATATCGTTGGCATTTCTGAAAGTCGATATTTGGAGCGCAGTGGCAACAATTGGCGTTACTACGGCACTTTTCTCTGCCTTTGGCTTGCATCTCGGCAATATCTTTGGCAACCGCTACAAGCACGGCGCAGAACTACTCGGTGGCATCGTCTTAGTCCTTATCGGCGCCAAAATCCTAATCGAACACCTCTTTTATTAGTGAGGAGTGAGGAGAGAGTAGTGAGTAGTTGAAAAACTTTCAGCGCTCCCCAGTTAGCGAATGAAGTGAGTGCCCCCAGTAATCCATAGTAACCCCCAGAAAACCCTGCGCCGTGATGACGCTCGGAGTTCCTACTGCCAAAAAAGCCAAAAAAAAGTCGGGACAAAGCCCGACTTGTTTAGAAGAATACCAGCGACATCAGAATATAGGTCGGCAGGAGTACTATCAGCGAAAATTTGAAGATATAACCGAAGAACGATGGCATTCGTACGCCGTCATTTTCGGCTACCGCCTTGACCATAAAGTTAGGTCCATTGCCGATATAGGTCATCGCTCCAAACAGTACCGAGCCGAGTGCAATGGCGGTAAGAAGCTGAACAGGAATACCCGCAACAAGTGTTGCCCCCTCAGCCATAGGCAAGCCTGCCGCTACGGTATGGAACGCCACTGCGGTAGGGGCATTATCGAGGAACGAACTCAACGCTCCCGAAAAGAAGAAGAACTGCGAAGGCTTGCTGATACCGAGCGAAGCGGCATTCTCATTCAAAAACAGCAGTGCCGGAGTCATCGTTACGAAGATACCGATAAAGAGTATCGCCACCTCGGTAATCGGCTCCCACGAGAAGTGATTTTCGTGGCGCACTCGCCTACGGGTTGAGATTATCGACAACAGCAAGATTGTAATCAGCACAATCTCACGCAGGAATGTCATATACCATGGAGCATTTTCGGCAGCCATAGCGGGAATTTCGGCAGGATTGATAAACGCCACTGCCAAGAGTATCGCCGAGAGGTAGAAGAGGTTTACCGTACCGGAGAAGGAGATTCGTATCGGCTCATCGCTCTCATTCTCGGAGCGAGGGCGCACACCGATAACCTCTTTGCGTTTCCAGATATAGGTATCAATCACAATATAGATAGCCAACAACACCGAGCCCACGAAAGCCCACTGTGGGAAGAGCGTCTGGAACCACGAGAACTCCGCACCACGCAGATAGAGCAGGAATAACGGAGGGTCACCAAGCGGAGTGAGTACACCGCCGCAGTTGGCAACCATAGCGATAAAGAATAAGATGGTATGAATCTTATATGAACGGTCACGATTTATTTCGAGCAGAGGTCGGATAAGCAACATCGAAGCTCCCGTAGTGCCGACAATCGAAGCCAAGCCGTAGCCGATAAACATAATCGCTGCATTCACGATAGGGCGTGGGGTAGTGGTGTAGTTGATGCGGATACCTCCCGTAACGACATACAGCGCAGCCAAAAGGGCTATAAACGGAATGTAGTCGTAGAGCATTTGGTGTTTGAGGTTCTCGCCCAACCCTGCACGATGGAGTATTATGGCGGTAGGAATGGCGATAACCAACACGAAAATCAACTTGTTGATGTTTTTGCCCCAGAAACGAGGTGCAATAAGCGGCATCAATGCTATCGAGAGCAGCATCAGCACAAATGGAATAAGGAGATATGGTTCTATGTTGTACATCTGTCGAAAATTTGATTCTATACCTTTTTTGTTTTGTTGCGGTATAAATCAATTTGGCTATACCGCAGAGCACTCTATGCCAAGGGCTCGCACCCTTTCAGCTATCTTTTCCAACTCCTCGCGCGAGACTTTTTCAAGTGTTTTGCACGGAGTTGCACGGTCTATCGAATAGACCATGACACTGTGCGGTCGGAGAGATTCGACAACAGCAGCCCACGCAAAAAATTCTCGTTCGGTGGTGTTGTCGATATATTCACCATTGTACTCACCACGCAGAAACATCGTCTGCATCACAAACTCTCTGCCAAATTTTTCGAGGTTTTTCACGACCTCTGCCACCGAGTAGTTGCCGCAAGGCTTGTTTATGAGGTGTGCCGTAGCATCTATTGCCGAGTCAAGTTTCAAAATCGGGTTATCCACCTTGTGCAACGCCCTGCAAACATCCTCACGATGCAACTGTGTGGCATTGCTCAACACCGATACTTTTGCTTGCGGAGCGAACTTGTCACGCAAGGCGATAGTATCGTCAATAATACCCTCAAATTCGGGGTGAATTGTTGGCTCGCCATTACCTGCAAATGTTATCACATCGGGAAGTTTCTCCTCCGCAGCCATTTTTGAGAGGGTGGCTTCGAGAGCCGTGCGGATATCTGTGCGAGAGTTGAAACGGGGTTTTTCTGTACGATTATCCTCATTCCAACCACATTCGCAATATATACAGTCGAAGTTGCACAACTTTGAGTGAAGCGGCAACAAATTCACACCGAGTGAGATACCCAATCGGCGTGAGTGTACAGGACCATATATGATATCGGTGAACAGCATTTTGCTCAATTTTTTGCTACGCAAAAATAATATAAAATTTTTAAAAAATGAAGTTTTCCGTTTTCCGTTTTCCGCTTTCCGATTAAAAAAACGCACAAAGCTCGTGCCTTGTGCGTTTTTGTTTTTGCAGTAAGTGCTGCTTAGTTCTCGTACTCGAAATCAACCGAGCCGTGTTTTGGACACTTGACAACATTGTTTACATACCAGTTGTTGCCCTCCTTGGTCGAGATAAATACGATTACGCGAAGGTTGTCGTGATTCCAATAGTTCTTGCCACCTTCGCCATTTTCCTTCAACAAGAAGGCAAATTCTCTCGATGCGGTCTGACCAGCCTCGATTGTACCAAGTGAGAAACCGGAGAAATCGGTGTTTGTATTCTTGCTGTCAGCAAGGCGGATACAGTTGTTATGCTTATCGAAATCAACACCTTCCAATGCTTTAACGCCATAATTTGTCTGTTTGCCGGCTACCTTATCTTCCAAGAGCCAAGCTCCGATACGGAATTCTGTTGTCTCCTTTGCCTTAACAGTAGCGTTAAGAACTATGTAGCCCTTGTCTGCGTGATACTCAGAACTTACCGCAATGCCGCCCTTAACACCAACACGAGCATAATTCTGGTTAATTGTTGAGGTTAAATCTGGAAGGCTGGCAGAAGTTTCTGACTCCTTGACAAAATCAGCATATACCATTGGATAATACATTGCATTAAGCATATTATCCAAAGTCTTTGCATCTTCCAAGTATGCAGGGTCGCTCTCGTTGTAGAGGTGAGCTGCGGCAATAACAATCTTGCTCTCCAAAGATGGAGTATTCAATACTTGGTGAAGTGCATTCATCATATAAGGACAATTTCCACAACCTGTACCTGTAAACTGAGTCAAAAGAATACGGCGCTTGAAGTTGGTCTTCTCGGGGTTGGCGTCCTCAGGTGCAGCAGGCGCAGCAGGTGGAGTAGCAATAACATTAATTGAGAGCGTGTTCGAGATAACGGTGCCGTATGCAGCCCATACCTCAACAGAGCCTATCTCTGTCGAAGAGAATGTATTGCCTGCAAGAGGTGTCTCACCGGCATAGAGCTCATAGCCCTCGGTCAAAGTCATACCATCATAGTAGAGTGTAAAAGTTGCATAATCCTCACCATTGTCGTAGATGGTGCTCTTGTCTGCAACAAGCAACAATTTGGTGGCAGTACCACCATTGTCATCTCCGCCCGACTGCTCGCAGCCAACAAATGCAAATGCACCGAGGCAGAAGATAGCTAATGTTTTGAGTAGTGTTTTCATAATCTTTTATATTTTAATAGTTAAACTTTCTTGCTTAGAACGAAGAGGTCAGCACAAGGTTTACACCGGTATAGGCAGGGGAGAAGCGACATACACCTCCCGAGCAGATATATCCCGCACGATTGCGACCATAACTCAACTGCACACGAGTGCGGTTGTATGTGTAGCTGAAACCACCATTATAGTAGTGAGTCTTGCTCTGTCCGATATTGTACATATCCTGCACATAGAAACTCCAATGTGGTGCGAGGTTGAACTCTACGAGTGCTGCAACCCAATCTCCTTCGCTGTGCATGCCGTCCCATTCGCTCTTATCATCACCCGAAAGGAGATACTGCAACTCGAAACGCAACGACATCTTGCGGTTGAACTTATGCGTTACATCGCCCACGAAGATATGCGCCTGATGGTCCATGTTGTCCTGGAATGAGTAGAGTATCAACGACTTCCACTTCTTGTTCCACTGACGCTCGACATCGATATTTATATCTCGCCAAAAGAGTTGTCGTTCGTTGTTGGTCCAAGGCTGCTTTTTAAGCGAATAGAATGTCGAGAAGTTGGCATGGAAGTTCCAATAACGATAACGATTGGACTTACTACGATACGAATAGCACAAATCTACCTGACCGCCCAACTCTCCCTTTGTAATGACCTGATAAGGGTTGAGGTTTGCCAACATGTAGGTATATTGGCGGGTTAAAGCAGGGAGATAGTTGAGGATATTTCCTGTACCTGTCGTATACATATCTATCGCTGTTCCCATGTGGCTCAATGCACGGAATGTACCCATTACGCTGAAAGTCTTGTAGTTGTAGCCAACCTCACCGAGTGCAGCCCAACCTTTGTGCGTTACGGATTCGTTTACATCAAAATCCTTACTTTTGTGTACATACTCACCTCGTACGCTCAAACCATTCCAACCAAAGTTCAAACGGCCTGAGTACATATTCAAGTTTGGCGAAATACCATACGATTCGATGAATGTTTTACCTACACCTGTGATTGGGTCGATGGTTGAAGGGTCTTCCTCATGCATATACTCCGGTGCTTGCGACAAACTCTGGTAGCGGTTTACATACGAGCCTTCCAGTGTAAAGTTGATTACAGGAACCTTGATAATATCGGCGATTGACACAACCAAATCGGCACCACGCACCCACGTTTTCGAGTACTCGGTGTAGAGGCGTGGACGACCGTACATACCTTTCAAGGTTACATAGCGACCGAAATTATAGCCGGCACGAACACCCTCCAACGAGTTGTTCAAACCGAGCTGACGGTCCTCAAACGAACGGAAAATCAATCCATTGCCGTATTGGTCGAAGATGTCACCGACCAAAATCTCGAAATTTTTGTCACGCCACTGGATATACTTCGAGGCGAGATAGAACTTGTATCCATCTGCCAACTCCTCGTAGCCTACCAATGCCGGCAAAAAGGCGTTCATCTGTACGCCTGCCGAGAATCGACCATTCGAATAATCGACCTTGATGTAGTTGTTCGAGCCAAAATGGTCATCTGGTCGCTCGATTTTTTTGTCGGGTGCATAGTAGATTGAAGATGACTCCAAACTACCCGACACCTGACCATTGCCGACCACCTTTTGTGCCGAAACCGACAATGTGAGCGCAACGCCCACCAATAAGAGAGTTAATCGTTTCATCGGTTACTTCTTCTTTTTCTGTCCCTTCTTCAATTCGACAATCTTGTCGAACAACAACTGCTCACTACCCGGAGTGTATCCCGAGTGCGAGAAGATGATATTACCCTCACCATCAACCACAAATGATTGCGGAGTGAGCGAAACATTCATTGCTCGTTTGAGGTCTTGATTCTCATCGTATACGCAGATGAACTCCCAACCGCGTGAAGATGCGATAGCCTTTGCCGAAGCCTTCAAGCGGGCGTCATCAACCGAAACGGCAACAACCTCAAATTGAGCCTCCTCACGCCACTCTGCCAAAGCATCGTTGATGGCGTTCAACTCCTGAATACAAGGCTTGCAGGCGATAGACCAATACGAGATAATCATCGGCTTGCCCTGTGCGAGGTCACGCACCGAAACAATCTTGCCCTGTGCATTCTCGACCTTTACATCGGGGAGTTGTTGCGCCGAGGCGAGTGATACCGCCAATGCGAGGCATAAAAGCGAAAAAAATCTTTTCATTGTATCAATTTTTGAGTCGCCAAGAAGCCCTCATGGTGGAGGGCTCCCCGATTGCGACTAATTATAACTATTTGCGAGCGCCCTTGTTGAAACGGCTCAAATACTTTTCAATGCCTTTGTTCATCTCCTCCTTAGTCATAGGCTTGTACTTCACAACCTTAGTCTTGGTGTCTGTCTTTACCTCTGCCTTTGGAGCAAATACGGTACGGCTGTGTGGTTTTGCAGGAGCCTTGAAGTACTCACCATTTGCTACACGCTTGTTGAATCCGCTATTGTAGATTGACTGCTTAGCAGGAGCCGGTGTTGCAGGCTGCTCTGTCCAACCCTTTGTCAAAACTACCTCCGAAACAATATAAGGAGTGTAGAAGTACAAGGCTCCGCTATTGTTGTATAGCATGTTAGGGTAGAGAGTCACGTTCTCCAACTTATCCTCGATAAGAGTCTCTACAACACGAGATTTGAGAGTTACAGTATTGCCGTCCTCCGAAATCTCAACAGGAATACCTACCGACTGAACATCGAATGGAGCCTTCGGATTGATGTAATCCGAAACGCCCTTTTCGTAGTTGCCGCTGCACATGTAGTGCTCCATGCCGTTATACCATACCATCACAGGTGGAACGAGGTTATAGTTTACAGGAATGAAGATGTTACCATCTGCATCGGTCTGCAAGAACCACTTCGGACCGAAGTCGTAGAAGAGGTAATCAACCTGCGAAGCGTTATAGTCGGTCATCAAGAACAAGTCCCAAGGTGAAGCGGTGCTTGTTTCACGCTCTCCTGTGAGGTCCCAACCCTGACAGAGAACTCGGTTCTGACCGAGAACTGCTGCATTGTAGTCGGTAGACTGCTGATTGAACTCTGCAAGATACTCGTCTGCGGCAGCTTTGTTTACGCCAAAGCTTTCAAGCAGTGCATACTCCTCTGCGGTGAGAGTCTTATTTGTGTCCAAATCGCCAATCGAAACCTTCCACTTCTTCTCGGATTGAGTTGTTGCACCGGTGTTATAGTTGATGGTCTTGATTGTTGCAGTAGCAGTCCAATCGCCCTTCAACTTATTCAACTTCTCCATATCGAGTGCATCAGCAACAGGTATAGGGGTTGAATGAGCCTCAGCAACAGCCTTCGAACCCTCCTTATCAGGCTCGCTTGGGCGTCCCTCCATGTTCCAACCCATCACGGCAAGAGTGAAGTTTGCATTCTCACGAACATCAAACTCTGCATCGAAGCCGAAGTCCGAATTTACCTGCTCAACCTCTGCTTCACCGAGATTCGAGTAGCCGTCATTTGCCATTACGATATCGCCATAGGTGTACTCGTTTGCGCTCATATAAGATTCGAAGTCACGAGTGTAGTTTGCTGCGAATACAACCTTCTTTACAGGAAGTGCAGGGTTTGCATTCTTGATATTGAACTTAACCTTGTATGGCGAGTATGGCTCGTAAGCTGTTACCTCCAATTCAGGAGCATCTAATGTGTAGTTCGGCAATGTAAATGTGACGTGTTGGAACTTCTGCTTCGAAACATCAATAGCCAAGTCACCATCAACCATCTTGCCAGGAACGGCATTTAAGATAACATGGTATTTCATACCTGCCTGTATGCCATAGTAATCTCTCTCCAAATCTAATACGAGAACACCCTCGCTTTCGTAGTATGGGAAAATTCCCAAATATGGAGCAATCTCTGCTGTGGTCAGCCACTGCATGTACTCTGGCTTTCCGTCAAGCATATTGATGAGGTCGAAATATGATGCGCCCATGTCGCTCTGGTCAGGATAGATTCCCAGAAGGTACGCAAATGTGTCACCTGTTGGGGTGAATGTAATCTTACCTCCGTCAGGTTTGAGTCCCGAAGTGTTGATTTTTACATCGCCTGTCTCGAACAATTCAGGACCAGGCAATGTGATTTCGAGTTTACGCCACCATGCACCCTCATGCCAGAATTTATCGAAATCGACAGTAGGCTGATTGTTGTTTCCGCCACCTACGCCCATGTCTGGAAAGTCACCAGGCTGACGACCTTCATCAGTAGCATCGACATACGCCTGATAATCGTATGGGTACCAATACCAACCAGGACCCCAGCCCCAATCAATTATCGGGTGTTTGTGTGGGCAATTTGCATTTTTCAGGTGGTCTATCTGCTCATCAATGGTTTCGAATTGGTAATATTCCATACAGTCTGCATAATCAACCTCCGACATCATAATCACGATAGGCTCTCCTGGCTGGAAGTGCTGATAGTATTGAATTGGTTCAGCCTCGCCTGTCGATACCTTAGGGTCGGTTGGAGAACACTCTTTGTATACAGGCACACCGTTCTTATCATTGTGCGAGAAGTAGTAGTAACCAATTTCGCCATTCTCGTTACGGCGGTATGCGTTATAGTGGTTAATATGGAGTGTCGTATCATTCTTGAAGAGGTATGCAGGGTATATACTCTCGCAATTATGCAACAATTGTGGTATAGGTGCTTTGCCTTTGTAGTTGATTGTTGGGATATTTGTAACACCCCACTTGATGCGGCGGCCCTGCTGCTTGATGCGCTCAGGTATCTGAACGATAATCTCGGCACCCTCGGCAGTTGTGCGTTTTTCGATAACGTCCTCGTCAGCATAGTTATCGGGGGTAGTAAACTCAACGGTGTAGATTTCACCATCGTTGAAGAACTCCGAATCCGAGATTGCAGCAGCAATGTAGACTACAAACGACTTGTCACGGTCGAGACCATCGTTACCCGTGAGGGTAAGTTTGTCGAGTCGCTTGCCTTTGTTGCTGAGGTCTACCTTATTACCGGTACGGTAGAGCAACATCGCATTTGCAGGAGCAGTTGGCTGCTGTCCATCAACAACCTCTACTACTTTGTAACCAACCGAGGCCATAGCCTTGGCATTGAGTGGTATCTCAACCTTTACGGCAGAGATAACATTTGGCTCTCCAACCTCCATAACGGGAGGTCCCTTGTAATCCATGCCCATATCAGGTGTACAGGCAGTCATCAATCCGCTAATCATTGCAATAAGACCGCAGATTAAGAGTGATTTGAGTAAGTTTTTCATAAAAAATTTTATTTGGTTAATGAAATAATATTGTCATATATCGGTCGCAAGGTACGAATAATTTTTGAAAAAATTTATGTTTTGTGCAGTTTTTTCATCGTGCGCTTGCGTATTATGCCCTCGCACGCGAAAAGTTTTACAAGAAAATGAATAATTATGCGGTGCAAATAGGAGCTGAATTGGCGCAAAAAAAGTGGCAACCCACAGGTCACCACTTTCACTATCTCCTAACTGCTATCTCCTAACTACTCTCTATTTTTTATACTCCTCTACGCCCTTTTTTAGGAACTCGATAAATCCCTCAACAGAGAGGTCATATCCACGAGGCTCACCCAGAATTTCGCCATTTTTACCCTGCAAAACATAGTATGGCTGAGCATTTACACCAAAGCGTGTAAGGGCATAGTTGGCATTCACCTTGCCCAAAGTTTTAAGAACTTTGCCACTCTCGGTAGTTACCCAATCGCTCTCCGGCAACGGCATCTTATCATCGGTGTAGAGTGCCACGATAACATACTCATCGCGCAAAATCTGCTGTACGGCAGGGTCCGCCCAAACCCTTGCCTCCATCTCTCGACAGTTTACGCAGCCGTGACCCGTGAAATCGATAAATATCGGTTTTCCAACCTTTGCAGCATACGCCTCAGCCTCCTTCATATCGAAGAAGCCTTTTAAGCCGTGTGGGAGGTGCAAGACATCGCTATATTTCGCACTATTTACATCTACTTCGCCACTGCTTGATGTTGCGGCAGGAGCATACTTCTCAATCACAAAATCTTGCGATGAGAGTGGTGGCAGATAGCCCGACAACGCCTTCAAAGGTGCGCCCCACATACCCGGAATCATATATACAACGAATGTAAATACACCGATTGCCAACGCCAAACGACCTACGCTGAGGTGCTTAACCTCGCTGTCGTGAGCGAACTTAATCTTACCCAAGAGGTACAAACCGAGCAATGAGAATACAACAATCCAGATTGCAAGATATACCTCGCGGTCGAGCAAATTCCAGTGATAAACCTGGTCGGCAACGCTGAGGAACTTAAATCCGAGAGCCACCTCCACAAATCCGAGTACAACCTTCACCGAGTTGAGCCAACCGCCACTCTTTGGCAACTTCTGCAACAACGAAGGGAAGAAAGCAAAGAGTGTAAATGGCAGTGCAAAGGCGGTCGAGAATGCCAACATCGTAATAATTGGCGACCACACCTCGCCCGAAGTCGATTTGATAAGTACCGAACCCACAATAGGACCTGTGCATGAGAACGACACGAGAACGAGTGTCAGGGCCATAAAGAAGATTCCTCCGATACCGCCCTTATCCGACTTGGCATCGCTCTTGTTTACGAGTGCGCTCGGCATGGTAATCTCGAATGCGCCGAAGAAGGATGCGGCAAATATCATAAATACCACAAAGAAGAGGATATTTGGCAACCAATGCGTAGCGAGCCAGTTGAAAATGTCGGCAGTTACGGCATCGCCACCCACTATGCGCGTAATAATAATAAGTATAGCGATAGGGAGCGTGTAGAGTGCAACGATAAATAAGCCATACAACGAAGCGTTGATTCGACCACGCGCTGCCGAGCCGCTATTCTTCATAAAGAATGACACTGTCATCGGCACCATAGGGAATACGCAAGGGGTGAGCAGTGCTGCAAAACCCCACAAAATAGCCTCGATGATGAGCGACCACAACGAACCATCTCCTGCGGCATCTTTTACTGCCTTAACCTCTGCCTTTGTGGCATCAGTCGCCTTGCCGAGCGTTACGATAACCTCCTCTTCGGCAGGTGGGGTACAGTTTGTGTCGTTGCAAGCCATATACTCGATAGCGACCTTAACATCGCCCTCGCCCTCGAAGTCCTGCTCAAAGAGAGCCTCTTTCTCGAAATAGCCTATCTCAATGCCGAAGATATCGTCCATGTGACGCACCGCCTTCGACAATACTCGCATCTCGCCAACAGCCTTTACACCTTCGCTCGGCTCGAACTTCAACGATGTGGCAGTAATAAACTCGTATGGACCGAGGTCGTAGATGTGCCAACCATCTGCCATTTGAGCCTTCATCTGTACGGTGTAATTACCATTGCCACTCTCCGTTACAGTCTGCGACCATTTTACGGTGTTCTCCTGTGCAATTGTTGTCATCGGAACAACACACAAAAGCATCAATAAAAAGTTTCGTAGAATTTTCATAAATATTTAAGTTTTGCTATTTTGTTTTTTCAAATTCAAGCATTTGCCAAATATCGCATTTGCTGTGTTTTGTCTGCTTATATCCCAAGGCTTTTGCCTTTTTTACAAGTATTGCGTTGTCCTCCTCCAAGAAGCCGCTTATTGCCAATATACCACCCTTTGAAACTGTGGCACTATATGCCGCCATATCTGCCAACAGAACATTTCGGTTGATGTTCGCCAAGACAATATCGAACTTATCGCCTTTGATTGACGAAGCGTCACCATGCACAGATTTAACTCTGTCATCGACATTGTTGAGCGAAATGTTCTCTCTGACACTCTCCTCTGCCATCTCGTCAATCTCAACCGCCAAGACACTCTCTGCACCGAGTTTAGCTGCCACAATAGCCAAAACTCCTGTACCACTGCCCATATCCAATACCCGCTTACCTCTCAAATCGAGGTCGAGAAGCGTTTCGACCATCAGTCGGGTGGTCGCATGGTGACCTGTGCCAAAAGACATCTTCGGTTGTATCACAATCTCCAAACCCTTATAGAGTGGGTTTGATTTGTGGAAAGGGGCTCGAATAAGAACTCTGTTTTTAACCTCAACTTCCTTGAAGTTGCTCTCCCATGCGGCGTTCCAATTCTGCTGCTCTATATCCTCGAAATAGTAGTCGAGAATACCCTCATTGCACAGTAACTCCTCAACCTCATCTCTGCACTCAACGAACTCAGGTTGTGCGATATAAGCGTTGAGCAACCCATCTCCATAGTCGAAACTATCAAACGGAAAATCTGAGAGATAGGCTGTAAGAATATCTCCCTGCTCCTCTGTGGCGTATATTGATAGTTTCGTATAGGCTGCCATTGCTTTTAACTTTTTCTGAACTCAGACGCTTGTCAAGGCGCAGCGGTTCTGGGGATTACTGGGGGCGGGCGTTCCGCCCTTACTGGGGGCGCACCTTTGGTGCTTACTGGGGGTGCGCTTTAAGTTTTTTTGTTTTCCGTTTGCTCTCGTCTCTCGTCTCTCGTCTATTCTACATACAGCACCAAGCCCTTCAAATATTCACCTTCGGGGTGGTAGATGTTGATTGGGTGGTCGGTAGGTTGTGTCAGTTGGTGCAGGATACGCACTTTGCGCCCTGCGATTGCTGCCGCAGTAAATACCGTGGTGCGGAACAACTCTTTTGATACCGCCTGCGAGCAGGAGAAAGTGAAGAGTATGCCTCCGCTTTTAATCTGCGACAAAGCACGAGCATTTAAGCGTTTATAACCCTGCATAGCATTTCCCAACACTTTGTGATGCTTGGCAAATGCCGGAGGGTCAAGGATTATCATATCGTACTTGTCGCCAATATCTTTCAGGTATTCTACTGCATCACACGCCAACGAGGTGTGCGGTGCATCTTCGCCAAAGTTCAACTTTATATTCTCATCTACAAGCCTTACCGCACGCTCCGAAGCGTCAATCGAGCATACCTCTTTTGCTCCACCTGCCAAAGCGTAGACCGAAAAACCTCCTGTGTAGCAGAAGGTGTTCAAAACGGTTCGCCCCTTGGCATATTGCTGGACAAGATGGCGATTGAATCGTTGGTCAATAAAGAAACCGGTCTTTTGTCCCTCCTCCCAATTTACGACAAACTTGTGACCATTCTCCAAAACAATATTATCCTTCTCCGCTGAGCCGTAGAGATAGCCATCAACGGCATTTAAGTTGGCTTTGAAAGGTACGGTCTGTGCGCTTTTGTCGTAAATGGCAGTAATCTTTTCACCATAGACCTCTCGAATAGCGGTTGCTATCTCGTTACGGGAGAGGTACATTCCGACCGAGTGACACTGCACCACTGCTGTTGTCCCATAAATATCAACTACCAAGCCCGGCATCAAATCGCCCTCGCCGTGAATAAGGCGATAGCAGTCTGTCTGTGGGTTGTTTGTCAAGTCAAGAGTGCGGCGTACATCGAAGGCACTTGCAATGCGGTCGTGCCACCACTTTGCGTCAATCTCCTCCTGCTCAAAGGTTAAGATGCGAACTGCGATAGAGCCAATCTGGTAGTGACCTCGGGCAATGTAGTCGCCTCGTTGGGTAAAAACATCGACCACAGCACCCTCCTGGATACTCTCTTCCTCGCACTCAATACGCTCTATTGCACCCGAAAACACCCATGGGTGTCGGCGTTGCAGAGACTCCTCCTTGCCTCGGCGGAGATATATTTTAGCTCTGTTGCTCATATCCTATTCGTAAGGCTCAACATATATCGTGAATACCAATGGCGTGTATGGTAAAATCTCGGTGCTTATGGTAATCTTGGTTGTTGTCTCCTCTTCGGTGTCGTAGTTGTAATTATAGTTGTAAAAATTGTAATCGTAATAGTTGTAGTACGGACTATAATAGTTGTAGTACGAATTGTAGTAGTTGTAGTAGTTCATGGCGTTGTAGTAGCTGTTTACACTCGAAGAGGTCTCCGTAGTGGTTGTACCGGAGAGTCCTGCTGCGCCATAAGCATAACCGGAAGTAGTGGCTATCTGACCGTATGCGCCATAGTGCATTTGTGGTATACAATAAAACCATGCTCCAATGGCTTGTCGCTCGCTTTCTCCCTTGCCTTCATCGTCCGAAGGGCTGTAACTAAATACCTCGCAAACGGGGTCTGTTTCGTTGAATACGAGTTTTCGAATCTCTGCTATATTGGTATCTACAACAAATCCATCAAGAAAACGCAATATGTACCAAACATTAGCTCGACCATTCTTTGTTACAAGGTTTTTGTCGTTGCGCTCCGAGGCTTGCAGGCCCTCGCCAAAACGCTCCAAAAGAATCTCATTAATCTTCTTGTTGAGGTCGGGCATACCGCCTGCCTTATAGAGTTTGTTATCGGTGTATGGGTTGTTCAGACCTTTAAGGTGTGACTGCATGTATCGATAACTATACACATTATCAGTTACAGGATTGTATTTATGGCTGTAATACAAACCTTTGAGTTTCAAATCGTCATCTTCATCAACCTTCTCACTCTCATCTTTGGTCGCTTGGGTCCAATAATCGTCCCAACCAACATAACTTTTTATCATATCCAACTCCTTGTCCGAAGGATTTTTGATTGCGCCTAAAACCTCAATATCCAAAACAAATGGTCGTGAAGCATCAAGCGAGTATTGTCCTTCATAGCCACCTTCGGTTGAGGTGCCCGATTCGCCATAAGCAATGGTCGAAGGGAGATATAGACGAATGTTGGAACCTCGGCGCATCTTGTATGGTGAGGTGAGGTTTTTCATCTTGCAGTACTCTTCACCCAATACGAGAGCGTTACGCATTGCAAGGTATGTTCCCTCCAAAAGTCCCATATTGTTGTTTCCGCAGTAGTTTACGAATGGAACATAGTGTGTGAAGTAGGAGAATGTTCCGCACATCTCAGCCAACGCTCCGCTACGAGTCATGCAGATTGAGCCGTTTATGTCACGCCCTGTCATGTTCGTATACACCCAACAAGTATCCTGCTCCATCAACGGTGCCGAACCGTAGTCGTTGCCGTTTACGGCTATATTCTCGTTTGTGTCGCCTTCGAGAATCTCGACATAGTAGCCTCCATCTTCCTGATAATTACCGAGCAGTTCGGGCTTGTTAAGGCGTATCCATGCTTCGAGCGAAATTTTCTCTCGCTTCTCGTTCGATATACTATCCTCCTTGATACACGATACCATAGCAAGCACCGAAACAACTATTGCCATGGTAATCTTTGTGATATTTTGCATAAATCTCATATCTCTACTTTGTAACTTTTTCTATCTTCATATACCACGCTACCATCGAGTTTTTTGGTATCACGCCAATCAACTCCTTGCCGTACGCAAGATTCGATGTCATGTAAACCTGTACAGAGTCCGCCTCGTGACAACCTGCCAATGTGCGCTCCAAACCCTCCAATATGCGGGTAGTTCCGAGCTTTATGGTCAGAGGCTCTGTTGGCCAATCAAGTGTAAATCCGCTCTTTTTTCCGAGTTCATCTATAATCTCGGGAATATTGGACCAATATATTGCAGATGTTGCCGGCTCTGACCCATTGAAAGTGTATGCATTGAAGCGAATTTGCAGATTGTCGCCCCACTCCACAATTGGCTTATCTTCTCGCCCCGTTTCGTAATAATTTACGATATGGCGGTAGGCATAGCGACCAAATGTAGAGTAGAATGCAGGGTTGTCCTCAATGACATCTCCGACATTCTCCTCTGCGACCATACGGCGTGATGATGTGAGATATTTCTCGATATTATCACGCTCGGTAAGCAGGGTATCTTCCTCCTTGCAACCAACTAATAGAGGTAGTAAAAGCAGTATGGTCAAAAACTTTTTCATAGCCATTAAACGGACAAAGGTACAAATTATTACGCAAAAACTATGTTTTTGTAGTTAAAAATAGTTTTTATAACTGCTTTAATGCACTGCGAATGGCATCTTCCACTCCGAGTGAAGCATCTGCCTTGAATATTTTTTGCAGGACCTTCTCTGATGCTGCTTTTGCAAATCCGAGCATTACTAATGCTGCCAAAGCCTCATCAAATGCCTCCGAGCGTTGCGATACAGCGAGGGCTTTTTCAGCGGCATTATGCGATGGTAGGTCAAGCATCTTGCCACTCAAATCAACAATGATTTTTTGTGCGGTTTTCAACCCCAAACCCTTAACATTCTTCAATAGTGTAGCGTTGCCCGTAGCGATAATATTTCTCAACTCCGAAGGTGAATAGGTCGATTGAATCATTCGAGCCGTATTTCCGCCGACACCCGATACGCTGATGAGCAGGCGGAAGAGGTCGCGCTCCTCCTTGGTGGAGAAACCGTAGAGTAGCTCCACATCTTCACGCACTATGTGGTGCAGAAAGAGTTTTACGCTCTCCATCTTCTCAATCTCGGAGAAGGTGTTTAGTGAGATGTTTACAAAGTAACCTACGCCTCCTGCATCCACTACTGCGTATGCAGGTGCTATCTCCGCAAGTGTTCCGTTGATATATTCGTACATAAGTTCAAAATAATCTCTTATCCTGCGCAAAAATATGAAAATCCTCCGAAATCTCGAAATTTACTCCTCATAAAATAATATAATTCTACGATTTTTGTTAATTATATTAAAAAAGCGTAACTTTGTGGGACTGATTTTTTACTATGGGAAATATACTGACGGTAATATTGATAGCGGTCGCTGCGGTGGGATTCTTTATCTTGGCGATGTCGCTGACGCTGATTTTTAAGGGGCATCATATCGATTCCGAGATATCCACGAATAAAGATATGCAACGACTCGGCATTAAGTGTGCTGTGCAGGAGACTCGTGAGGATATGGCAGCCGAGAGTTGTGATGATAATCCTTGTAGCGGAAACTGTGCAGGGTGTGATATCGAACATTCAACCAATAAAAAACAATAAAATGAAGAAGTTGATTTTAATGCTTGTGAGTGTTGCTTTTGCAGCAACTGCCACTATGGCGCAATCTGTCCCAAATCTCCCCAAAAAGTTGCATTCAGGTCCATGGAAGGCTGGTCATGTGCAGGGTATAGCAGTTGATGCCAAGCAGGAATTTGTCTATCTCTCTTTTACAACAATGCTCGTAAAAATGAATATGAAGGGCGAAGTTGTTGGTACTGTTACGGGAATTTTAGGACATTTGGGTTGCCTTGAATTTAACGAAGAAGATGGACGTTTGTATGGCTCGTTGGAGTATAAAAACGATGCTATTGGTAAGGGCATTTTGAAGCAGGAGGGCGTGGCAAAACAGCTCGAAACAGGTTTCTATGTTGCCATTTTTGATGTTGAAAAAATCGACCGCAAGGATATGAATGCCGAGAGCGATGGCGTGATGACTACCGTACTGCTCAAAACTATTGTCAAGGACCATCTCGCCAAGGTTAAGACCAAATCGGGTAAGATACTCGAACATCGCTATGGTTGTGCAGGTTTTGATGGTATATCTTTTGGTCCGGCCTTTGATGGTTCGGGTAAGAGGTTACTTACCGTTGCCTATGGTATCTATGGCGACACAGGTCGTACCGACAACGACTATCAAGTGTTGTTGCAGTATGATACAGAGAATTGGGCGAAATACGAGGCACCGTTGTCGCAGGACAAGATGCACCACCGAGGACCATCAAAGCCTTATGGTAAGTACTTTGTCTACACCGGTAATACGACTTGGGGCGTTCAGAATCTCGAATACGATAAAACTCATAATATTTGGCTTTTGGCGTGCTATGCAGGTAAGAAGAGTACCTTCTCGAATTTCACTCTTTTTGCTGTAAATGGCGCTGAAAAGCCAATCGTTAGACCTCTGTATGGTGTTGGCTATGAGGAGGTAGGTCCTGTGTTGGTCTACTCGTATAAGGGAGGTCGTACCGACCGTAAGGATATAGATGTACGAGGCTGGTACAATAAACTCGGAGCATGTGGTATGTGTGCGTTGGGTGATGGATATTTCTACCTTGCATCTGCCGAGAAATCGAAGCAGGGACGCTCTGCAACGCTCCATCTTGCACGTTACAAGGCAGGGCGCAATAACGCATTCGAGATTTTGCAATAAAATAATATACTTATTACATTTATATTGTGTCGCAATCCAATGACGGGTTGCGACATTTTTTTTTGTGAGAATTTGTTGCTTGTTTAGGAAAAATTTGTATCTTTGCATTGTAATAGTGGCACTATGGAGGTCA
>SUZE01000032.1 GCA_015060075.1 Rikenellaceae bacterium
CAATTTATTAAACCTCAAAATCCCCCCCCCCGAAAAATTCGAGGGAGGGATTTTGACCTCCATAGTGCCACTATTACGATACAAAGGTACAAAAAATATTGAATTTGCAAATATTGTAAGTATAAAATTTGCGTGAATGTATAATAATTTTTGGGTAATTGCGTTAGTAGGGTAGTTGCAAACGGTTATTTGACACGGTTTCTCGGTCCGAGCGAGAAAAAGAACATTATGCAAGTGAAAAAACTTTGAAAACTTTTTTGTTCTTTCGAGTTTTCTTTGTACTTTTGCACCGTTGTAAAATGCATTGTATGTCGAAACGAGAAAAAGTTATCAAGCGAGCAGCGGAGATGATTGCCGAATTGGGTGTTAAGTCATTGCGTGTCGATGATTTGGCAAGCGATTTGGGTATTTCAAAACGCACTCTGTATGAGATGTTTGGCGACAAAGAGGAGTTGCTCTATCATAGTATTAAACATCTTTTGCAGAGCGAAGCCAACGAAATTCAGGCTGCGGTAGTGGTTGAACAGTCGGGTATTCCTGCGTTGTTTGAAACATTCGATGCGATGATGGCTCGTAGTGCAGTCCGTAAGCGTGTTACGGAGAATTTAGCGAAGTTCTATCCCGAACTGTATGAGCGAATTATGACAGAAAATCGCGACTACGGTTTGACTATATTGCGCGAGAAGTTGAACAGTTTGGTTAAGGACGGTTTAATTTCGGAGATGGTGAATATCGACCTCTCGATAACGATGTTCTACTATACCTCGATGGGTTTGATGCGCCGACACGGTCGATTGGTGCTTCCGAATGGGGTTTCCGAATTGGAGGCGTTCCGTTATACGATAGTGAACTTCTTCCGTGGTATTGCAACATTGAAGGGTGTGGAGCAGATTGATGCTTACATTGCACAAAAAGCAGAAAACTAAAAAACAAAGAGAAACTATATAATATAATTAAATGGTAAGATGAAAAAACTTGGTTTATTTTTGGGTTTTATTACCTTGACGCTGACCTCGGTGGCGCAGAGTACCGAGCAGACAGCTTTGACTCTGACTTTGGAGCAGGCGCTCGAAATTGCTTTGAGCGAGTCGCCAACAATTAAGGTCGCAGAGCAGGAGATTGAGATTAAACGCTACGCAAAGCAAGAGACCTACGCTTCATTGTATCCTCGTTTTGATGCAACGGCACAGTATCAGCGTGTGTTGGCAAAGCAGACGATGAGTATGGATTTTGGCGGAACGACACAGACCATCAAGGTTGGTAGCGACAACTCGTTTAATGGCGGTATTACAGGCTCAATGCCTATCGTAAATGCGCAGTTGTGGGAGAGTTTGAAAGTGTCGGTTGCAGATGTTGTGCTGGCTGTCGAGAAGGCTCGCTCTTCGCAGATTGATATGATTGAGCAGGTGTCGCAGGCATACTTCTCGGTGTTGTTGGCTAAGGAGTCGTTGGTGGTATATCAGCGCGTCTATGATAATGCCGTGGAGAACAATAAGAATATCAAAAAACGCTACGAAGTTGGTTCGGTGTCGGAGTACGACTTTATCTCCTCGAATGTGTCGGTGCAGAATGCTATTCCGAATGTTATCGAGGCGCAGAACAGCGTGGTTTTGGCTCTGTGGCAGTTGAAGGCGTTGCTTGGTATTGACCTCAACAAAAATATCGATGTTGCCGGCTCGTTGGCGGACTATGAGGCACAGATGAACTATGCCCATACAATCGACCAACTCGACCTCTCGAAAAACTCTACTTTGAAGCAGTTGAATATTCAGGAGGGTATGCTCGAAAGCGCATTGAAAATCACCAAGTTGGCAAATGTACCTACTTTGTCTATCAATGCTGCATATCTATACACCGCACTCGGCAACGATGGCAAGTTCTTCCAAGCAAAGGCGTGGAATCCATATTCGTATGCAGGTGTGCAGTTGAATATCCCGATTTTTGCGGGTAACCAACGCCGTGCTGCTACGCGTCAGGCAAAATTGAATCTCTCGAACTTGCAGTTGCAGCGTGAAAATGCCGAGCGTCAGTTGCGAGTGGCAGTAGTGAACAGCCTGAACAATATGCAGACCAATGTTAAGAAATTCTCGGCTGCGGCAGCAACAGTGAGCCAGGCACAGCGAGGCTACGACATTGCAGTTAAGCGTTACGAGGTTGGTCGTGGTACGCTGGTAGATGTCGATAACTCGCAGTTGCAACTCACACAGGCGGAGTTAGGTCGCAATAGTGCGATTTACAACTTCCTGATTGCGAAAATTTCGCTCGACAAGATTCTCGGCAACCACGAGGTTAAGAGCAATCACAGCTACATTGGTGAATATAAATCGATGTACGAAAAACGATACGGAAACAAATAATAAAAAACAGATATAACTATGAAGAAGATTTTTTTGAGTTCGATGTTTGTAGTGGCAGCCGTAGCGATGGTATCGTGCGGCTCGAAACAGGCTGCAAAGCAGAGTGCAGAGGAGGTTGTTGAACTTCCAAAGATTGAGGCACAGGCCGTAGCGAGCCGTATGGTGTCGCAGGAGGCTACATTTACAGGTACGGTAGAGGCTCAGGTGGTGAACAATATCGCACCGCAGCAGCCATTGCGTATCAAGGAGATTCGTTTCGATGTGGGTGACCATGTGAAGAAGGGCGACCTTTTGGTGAAACTCGATAACTCGTCACTCGTTCAGGCTAAGGCTCAGTTGGACAATGCAAAGAAGGAGTACGAGCGTACAAACGAGTTGTATGAGTTCGGTGGTGCTTCAAAGTCGGAGTGGGACGCACGCCGCTTGCAGTATGAGGTGGCTCAGACCGCTTACAACAACCTTGTGGAGAATACCACGCTCATCTCGCCTATCTCGGGTATTGTTACTGCCCGCAACTACGATAAGGGCGATATGTATGCAGGACAACCTGTATTGGTTATCGAGCAGATTAAGCCGGTGAAGATTATGATAAATGTGTCGGAGCCATTCTTCGGCAAGTTGAAGAAGGGTATGCAGGTATATGTTACCCTCGATGCTTACGGTGACGAGGTGTTCAAGGGTAAGGTTGCACGAATCTATCCTACAATCAATCAGGCTACACACACCTTCCAAGTTGAGGTGCAGATACCGAATGCAAATGAGCGTGTTCGTCCGGGTATGTTTGCGCGTGTAACCCTCCCATACGGCAAGAAGAATAATGTTGTTATCCCTGACCGTGCCGTGCAGAAGTTGATGGGTTCGGGCGACCGCTATGTATTTGTATATAACCCTGCGGACAGCACCGTGCGTTACTCGAAAGTTGAACTTGGTCGCCGTCTTGACACCGAGTTCGAGGTATATTCGGGCGTGAAGAGTGGTGAGATGGTCGTTACAAAGGGACACATGGGTATCACCAATGGCTCGAAGGTGGAATTGGTTAAATAGTTAAAGCCTTATTTGAAAGATGAATATCTATAAATCAGCAGTCAATAATCCGATAACGACAATACTTGTCTTTATTGCGATTTCGATATTCGGTATCTTCTCGTTGGCGAAACTGCCTATCGACATGTTTCCGCACATCGAGACTACCAATATCATGGTTATTACCGCCTATCCGGGTGCGAGTGCAATCGATATTGAGGAGAATGTAACTCGTCCACTCGAAAATACACTGAACAGTGTTGAGGATTTGAAACATATCCATTCGCAGTCGAAGGAGAATATCTCTATCGTGGTACTCGAATTTGAGTATGGTATCGATAGCGATGTTGCTACGGCAAATATCCGAGATAAACTCGATGTTGCTACCAATATCCTCCCTGACGATGTCGATAAACCGATTATCTTCAAGTTCTCGACCGAGGAGATGCCTATTATGCTCATGGCTATCAAGGCCAACGAGTCGTGGAGTGGTTTGTATAAGATTATCGATGAGCGTGTTACAACACCTTTGGCTCGTGTCAATGGTGTAGGTTCGGTGTCGGTAACGGGTATTCCTGAGCGACAGATTCAAATCTATTGCGACCCTTACAAGTTGGAGGCATACGGTCTTACAATCGAGCAGATTGCGCAGATTATTGCACAGGAGAATATCTCTGTGCCGGGCGGACAGATGGATGTCGGCTCGAACACCTACTCGTTGCGTGTGGACCAGGAGTTCAACGGAGCAGAGGAGATGCTCGATATCGTGGTCGGTACCCGCAATGGCGCAAATATCTACTTGCGTGATGTGGCAACCGTAACCGATACCCAGCAGGAGCGTGCGCAGGAGTCCTTCAACAATGGTACCCGAAGCGGTATGATGATTGTTCAGAAGCAGACCGATGCCAACGCCGTTCAAATCTCGAAGAAGGTTCGAGAGCGATTGGTTGAGTTGCGCAAGGACCTCCCTTCTGATGTAACTATCGAGCCATATATCGATATGTCGGACAACATTATGGATACGGCATCTTCGTTGATGGATACTATCCTTATCACCTTTATCGTGGTGATGTTCGTGGTGATGTTGATGCTTGGTCGTTGGCGTGCGATGTTTATCATCGTGCTTACGATTCCGATATCGATGCTTTCGTCACTGATTTATCTCTTGGCTACCGACTCAACACTCAACATTATCACCATGTCGGCTATCTCAATCTCGATTGGTATGGTCGTGGATAATGCGATTGTGGTGTTGGAGAATATCACTACTCATGTTGACCGAGGCGCACGCGTTAAGCAGGCGGCTATCTTCGCTACGAAGGAGGTCGGTGTGTCGATTATCGCTTCGACATTGACAACCTTGGCGGTGTTCCTTCCTTTGACCATGATTGACGGTATGGCGGGAGTATTGTTCAAGCCAATGGGTTGGATGGTAACTATCACCCTGACCGTTTCGATGGCTGCTGCATTGACCTTTACTCCGGTGCTCTGCTCGAAGATTATGAAGCAGAATCCGAAGAAGTCGCGTATGCAGAAGTATGTCGATGGTGCAATGGGCTGGCTCGAAAATGGCTATGGCAAGGCGTTGAATTGGTGCGTAAATCACCGCAAGACCTTCCTCTTTGGTGCATTGGCACTCTTTGTGGCAGTTATCGTAGGCGTTGGACCAATGATTAAGACCGAGTTCTTCCCTACGCAGGATAATGGTCGTATTGCCGTGAAGATTAAGTTGCCTATCGGTACTCGTCAGGAGATTACTCGCGACTTGGCTTTGCGTATAGATGAGCAGTTCCGCAAGGACTATCCGGAGATTATCGCTATCGGTATGAGTGAGGGTACGGCAGATACCGACAATACCTTTGCTGCAATGCAGGAGAACGGTACTCACTATATCTCGATGAATATCCGCCTCTTGAAAAAGACCGAGCGTGAGCGTTCGCTGACCGAGATTTGCGACCTTATGCGTAAGGATTTGGACAAGTATGCCGAGATTCGTACATACGAGGTAATCGAGTCGGGACAGAAGGGTGGTGCCGGAGGTCAGCAGTCGGTTGATATCGAACTCTATGGCTACGACCTCGAAACTACCGACCGTGTCGCAGCCGAGATTAAGGAGAAGATGCTCGGCGTTGAGGGCTGTACCGAGGTTACCATCTCGCGTGACGAATATACTCCTGAGTATCAGGTTGTGTTCGACCGTGACAAGTTGGCTCGTAATGGCTTGAATGTGGCTACGGCCGCAACATTCCTCCGTAACCGCGTAAATGGTGCTGTGGCATCGTACTATCGCGAAGATGGTGAGGAGTATGATATCTTGGTGCGCTACGACAAACCGTTCCGTGAGTCAGTTGAGGATTTGGAGAATATCACACTCTACAACTCTATGGGACAGGCTGTTAAGGTGCGTGATGTAGGTCATGTTATCGAGGCTAATACCCCTCCTACAATTCAGCGTAAGGACCGTTCTCGCTATGTGAAGATTTCGGGTGCTATTGGTCACGGCTACGCTATGTCCGAGATTATCGAGGGTACAGTTGCCGAGTTGAACAAGATGGAGTTCCCTGCTGGCATCACTTGGGAGCTGGGTGGTTCGTACGAGGACCAGCAAGATACTTTCAAGGATTTGTTTATGTTGTTAGCCTTGATGATTATCCTTGTATTTGTGATTATGGCATCGCAGTTTGAGTCGCTGACCTATCCATTTGTAATTATGTTCTCGTTGCCATTTGCATTGGTGGGAGTGATACTCGGCTTGTGGATTTCGGATACTGCAATGGGCGTTATGGGCTTGCTCGGTATCTTGATGTTGGTGGGTATCGTGGTAAATAACGGTATCGTGCTGGTCGATTACACTCGCCTCTTGGTGGGTCGTGGTTACCCAATCCTCGATGCCGCAGTCGCAGCAGGTCGTTCGCGTATGCGTCCAATCCTGATGACTACGCTCACTACCGTACTCGGTATGGTGCCAATGGCGGTAGGTACAGGTGTCGGTGCCGAGATGTGGAACTCGCTCGGTATGACCGTAGCGTGGGGATTGTCGTTCTCGACACTCGTAACACTCTTCCTTATCCCTGTATTGTTTGCGATGTTCGCTATCAATGGCGAGAAGCGCAGAGCAAAGAAGGCGGCGAAGGAAACCGCAATGTTGAATGCTTAAATCTGAAAAGGTAACGAAATTATGAAAGGTATATTTATAGCTTGTGACCAAGCACTTTATGACGAGGTGCAGCAGAAGATGGCTGAACTTGGAGTTCGTGGTTATACCTCTTGGGAAGAGGTGCAGGGCTGCGGTACCGAGACAGGTGAGCCACACCTCGGTGACAATGTATGGCCGATTTTGAACTCGGCAATACTCTCGATTACTGACGATGAGCATTGTTGGAAGTTGCTCGATGCGTTGCGTGCGCTCGATGCAGCAAACCCTAAACTTGGTGTCAGAGCCTTTTGGTGGGAGGTAGGCGGTACTTTGTAACCGCTTACCCACCCTCAAACCGGATAATGAAGAGATGATAGAGAGTGTAATCGGAACGAAAAAACACTTTAAGTTATGACAAAGCAGAGTCTATTTCCATATTATGCCGAGACCTTGCGCAGTGTGCGTGGGGTAGAGGTGCTTGATGTAGATGGTGCAGCGATGTTGCACTTCAACGATGTTGAGGATAACTATGCGCAGAAATTGAAATATCCGTGCCGTATAGATGCTATTATTATGGCTGTATGTGTGCGTGGAGAGGTGTCGTTCTCTGCACACATGAACGATTATACGCTCAAAGCCAACCAATTCTTTATCTCGTCTGCATCGATTTTTCAATTCCATTCGTTAGCCGATAGCGAGTTCTATATGTTGGCGTTCAATTCGGAGTTTCTGTCGAATATGAATGTCGATATACGCTCAATTGTTCATATTGTATCGCAGTTGCGCAACAATGCCTATATCGCTAATCTCAACGATAAGAGCATGGGCGGTGTATCTCGATTTTTCGATACCCTGCTTGCAGAACATGCGCCGAAAGATAAATCCGAGTATATGGAGTTGTCGTTGCGACACCTCTTCTGCGCAATGATATATCGTATCTGCGATGCGGTGTTGGGTGATGATGCCAATATGCCGACAGTCGGTGTTAAGGAGCGTAGTTCCGAGTATTTCGAGAAACTTATGAATTTGTTGTCGGAACACTACAAGGAGCAGCGAAATGTGGAGTTCTATGCCGAGAAGATGCATATATCTTCTAAGCATCTCTCCCGTGTTATTCGCAACTTTACCGGCAAGTCTGTGCATCAGTGGATTGACGAGTTTGTCGCCCTCGAAATCAAGAACCTGCTAAAATACTCCAATATGAGTATCCAGCAGATATCTTATCATCTCAACTTCCCCAATCCATCATTTATGGGGCAGTATTTCAAAAGAATTACCGGACTTACCCCAGGCGAATACAAAAAATCGTAATTTAAGGGGCATTTGCTTCCTTGTCTTCAAAAAACGAGATGGTCACATACGGTTGAGTATGCTCCCATTTCGTTTTTCTTTGACAGCGTTGCAACTACCTCCTTAAATTACGATTTTTCGCTTCCTCGTTTAGCACAAAATTCTCTCGCCTATTTACAACTTCTTGCTGTTGTTAATCTCATCTGCTTAAATTGCGATTTTTACACTTGGTGATGTCGCATGCTGCGGGTTTATTTTTTTTGTAAATCGAATATTTATGCCTATTTTTAGCCTATATGGCGGTATAATATGATTGTTATGTAAAAGTTTTACTTGAAAATGGATATTCTTTCACATCGCAGAATTATGTAACAAGTGTTACCGGTATACCATATTCTATCTCATTTGACGGCATAAGTTCGATGCCTACGGATTGGACTGGTAATAATGTGAAATATACGGGTCGTACAGGCGATAGCAAAAAGGTGTTGCGATTGTATGGAGATAATACCTCGTCAAAAAGTGGTTGGATTCGCTCACCGAAATATGGCGTTTCAGAGGATGTTGATGTGAATGTTTCGGTTGAGTGGTATGTATATTCCGCCGGTGCACTTTGGCCATCTGCTTCGACAGGTTATCTCTATATAAATGCTTCTGGCTCTTCGGTGTCATTCCCTGAAACCAATGGCTCAGAACAAGAGAATCAGGTGAACTATCATGGTACAGTTGAAACATATAGAACAAGAGAGCATAGTGTGACTTTGACGGCTACTAACCCGTATATTGCAGTAACTTCAAAGTTTAGCACTAACTCGCCTACTTACAAATATATTCCAGTGAAGTCGTTTACTGTGGTCTATAATCTTCAATAGAGAAGGATTTTAACAAAAATGAGGGTGTCTGCTGATTAGCGGGCACCCTCATTATAATTCCGTTATAATTTATATTGGAATTGTATTACTTTGCTCGCTCCGATTTTAAGGCGAGATGTTTGACCACATAGACAAAACCGATGGTAAGAATTAGATTAAGCACAAGCGTAAGCACCGAAATAAGCAGTATCGGACCTCCAATATTGTAGCCAAGGGCGATGAAAATCACGCCTGCACCAACCTCACCACGAGTGAACATTCCGACCGAAAGAGCTAATCGCTCGGTCAGAGAGTGGTCGTGATAGAATAGCATAGGTGCCAACTTGCCGAGATTGGAGAGAATGGTAACTATCAATACATGCAGGGCTATCTCCCAACCGGACATCATGGGTACAGTCGATATAATGCTCTCCGAACTATCGGCAGAGGCTCCGCCACTCATATCAATAAGAGGCATACTCATTCCAACAAGGAGCATGAATACCAACGATATGGCTGTTGTGATGCGTTCCTCCTGTTTGCCGCCAACATGGCGATTTTTGATTACCATACCAAAGATAAACGCCGGCAATAGGACCTCAATATGGATAGCACCTTTTGCTCCAAAGAAATGTTTTGTCAATGTATATATTAGCAATGTTCCTCCATAGACCAACACTGCGTAGGTAAATATAGCATACCAAGTTTGGCGCATCTTGAAGCGCGACATATAACGCCAACCAACAAAGAATAGACCGAAAATAACAATCAGCATTGCCACCATCTGCCAATTCAACTCGCCAATCATAGCCACCTGTAATGGTACCATTAGGATTATGGTATCGAGGTCATCGAAGATAGCCAAGGTTTGTGCCTTCTGGTATATCCAACTCTTTTGCAGATTCATTGCCGCCAACATTGAGAAGAGTATGCCGGCAGATGTTGGTGCTGCAAAACGGCTCAACAGAAGAGTCTCCTTCCATACCTCACCGGAACTCCACCACTCCATAGGCATAAGTACCAATATGTAATAGATGGCAATAAAGAGCCAAGGCAACGCCGCTGCAAGCATAGCCACGAGGTAGTCCTTTACATATACCTTGACATTCGATTTGTCAATCTCGAACTCTCGACCGACATTTATCATGATGAACGCCAAGCAGATGCCGAGCATCATCTCTATTTGGTGTTTCAGTTCGGCGTACGAGTCGCCCAACTGCGCCGGCAGCATCTGCGACAACACAAGTCCGACCATCAGCATTAGCGAGAAGGAGATGACTTTCTTCATAAACGGAGAAAAGTTTTAAGTGAGGATTAAAAATGGAGAGTTGAGGAAACTCTCAGCTCTCCACTCGTTTTATATCAAATATTATTACAAAGCCTCAACAGACAATGTAGTGGCGATGTTTGCCGAAGAGTTGCCAAGGTGCAATGTGTAAGTGCCCTTATTAACCTCCCAAGCGTGTGTCTTATCATTCCAGAATGCGAGGTCAGAGTGTTTCAACTCGAAAGTAACGGTTGTGCTTGCACCTGCTTCGAGGTGTACCTTCTTAAACGCCTTCAACTCCTTCTTTGGACGCAATACGGTAGGGTTGTTCTCCTGAACATACAACTGAACAACCTCTGCACCTGCCATCTTACCGGTGTTCTCCAACTTAACGGTAACCTTCAAAGGCTTATCTGCCGAAATCTGCTTTGCAGCCTTCGCCTTGCTCAACTCGAAGGTGGTATACGACAAACCGTGACCAAATGGATAGAGAGGTTCGATGCCCTTGGTTTCGTACCAGCGGTAACCAACCAAAACCGACTCGTTGTAGTGTACATCATAGTGCTTTGGTGCAGTCCACAACTCGTTAGTGTTGCGGCTCTTGTAGGTTACGCTCAAACCTCGTGGTACCATGCCGTATGCAGGAGAGTCCTTGAACGACTTTTCGATAGTTGCAGGCAACTTACCCGATGGATTAACTTTACCAACCATGATGTCGGCAATAGCCTGCATACCACTCTGACCAGGATACCAACCATAGATGATTGCCGATACCTTGTCATTCCATGCACTCATGTCTATACCCGAACCTGTGAGAACCAATACAATAACCTTCTTGTTTGCTGCGCAAGCCATACGCACCAAAGCCTCATCCTCCTCCATCATCTGGAATGGACGCTCCTGACCCTCGGTGTCGTATGTACCTGTTGCTACAACGACAACGTCAGCCTGCTGCAACTGAATGAAGTTTGGCTTCTCAACAGCCTTAACCTTTGAACGCAGCGAGTTCAAGAGAGCCTGCTCCGAAGTTACCTGATTGAAGCCCTTAACGCGCGATGAGCCACCACCTTGCGGTGCAACCTTTGCCCAACGACCTACGAGCAAAATCTCTTGTCCCTCCTTCAATGGGAGAATGCCGTCATTCTTCAACAATACCGAACCCTCGGCAGCGGTCTGATACGATACAGCCTCGTGGTGAGGGAACTTTACTTCGAGAGCATCTTCGTTTGGCTGACCGTTCTTGAAACGCTCGTACAAACCAAAGCGGATAAGGGTTGCAACCATTGGGCGAATCATATCGTCAATATTCTTTTCGGTCAATTTACCCTCCTTCAAGAGGCCACGCACCGAGTTGATGTGATAGTGCTCGTTAGGGGTACCAGGCATCTCAACGTTCTGTCCCGAGAGTACCAACTTCTCCCAATCGTAAACCGAACGCCAGTCGGTCATTACCAAACCCTTGAAGCCAAGCGTTCCACGGAGAAGGTCTGTGATAACATACTTGCTCTGACCTGCCCACTCGCCATTTACGAGGTTGTAAGAGGTCATAACCGAGCCTGCACCTGCATCGATACCTGCCTTAAATGCAGGAGTGTAAATCTCCATAATTGCACGCTCATCAACGATAGAGTTCGAGAGCTTACGATACAACTCGGTGTTGTTGCAGACAAAGTGCTTCAAACAAGCCATTGTACCTGTGCCTTGCATACCGATAACGTAATTCTCTACCATACGTGCAGCCAAGTATGGGTCCTCGCCCATATACTCGAAGTTACGACCGCACTGTGACGAACGATAGATGTTCATACCCGGACCGAGCAATACACCTGCACCTGCCATACGGGTTTCGTAACCTACTGCCTCACCGTAAGCCTTTGCCAACTCAGGGTTGAAAGTCGAAGCGAGAGCAATAGTTGCAGGGAACTGCGTAGTCTTTGCCGGGTGGCGTACCTCATTTGGGTCCGGAAGAGTGTGGTTGATACGTACACCCGCCGAGGCATCTACCATAAAGATGTGTGGTAAACCCTTTGCCGGTGCTCCCGGGAGGAAGAATTTGTTGTGGCCGTGAGTCATCTCGATTTTCTCATCGAGAGAGAGGGTAGCTAATACTTTGTCAGCCTTAGCAGTAGCCTCTTCCCACGACATCATCTCGCCCTTCTTTTGGGCAAATGCGGTTGTCGCCAAAGCGATAGCAACAAACGAAAGAATCAGTTTTTTCATACTTTTATTAAATTAGATTAGTGATTTATCTTCTGCAAAGTTAAACTATTTATTCTAAAAAGCAAAAATCGGGTAAATTAATATCCGATTCTCGCCAATAAACAATAAAATAGGGTTTGTTATTTCTTCTCTGCCGGAGCAGGAGCTGCTACTACCATGTTCTTATCAACACGAAGTGTAACATTGCTATCCACCTCGATAAGCAGAGTAGTCTCCTCAACCTTCTTTACTACGGCGTAGATACCACCTGCGGTGATAACCTTATCGCCCGATTTAAGTCCGTTACGGAACTTTTCCATCTCCTTACGGCGCTTTGACTCAGGACGCCACATGAAGAAGTACATAATCAAAATCATTGCAGCAATCATTACCCAGAACGACCAATTTGCCATTCCCTGTGGCTGTGCTGCACCGGCAGCTGCTGCCTGCAAAAGTGTAATCATAGTTGTAAATCTGTTTTATTGGTTATTTTTCAATTCGTAAATATACATATTTTTATTGTGTTTACCCGTTTTGCCCACCTTTTCGAATAAGAAAAGAGCCATTTAGAGTAAACCTTTGCCCGACTTTACGATTTTACCCTCCTCGGTGAGTCGTGTTATCATCTTGTCGAGTACGCCATTGATGAAACTGCCACTCGAAGCGGTCGAGTAGCACTTGGCGATGTCGATATACTCATTCATCGTTACGCGTACCGGTATTGAAGGGAAATTCTCCGCCTCGGCAATCGCTGTAACAAGGATAATCTTATCCATCAACGCTACACGCTCGATATCCCAATTGCTCATTGAGTTGTCGAGCAGCAACGAAATACGGTCGTAACCTGCTATCGTGTAACGCAACAACGACTTCGCATAGTCGAGGTCCTCCTCGCTCTTGAATTGCGGCATCACTTTTACCGCTTCGTGCTTCTCACGCATCGACAATATTGTGCGTGATACCATTGTCAGGAGGAAGCCTAAATCATCGTTCCACAATACCGACTGCTCCTCCAAAACCGTTTCGAGTGGCTCGAACTCTTCGAGCATTGTCATATAGATATCCGAAACGAGTTGCGCATCTTCGCGGAACGAACGCTCCTCGGAGAGCATATATTTCTGGTAGAATGGCTGACGAATTAGGGCGTTGTAGAGTGCCACGATAAGGTCGCGATGGTTTTTCCACGAGAGTTTGCGACTCTTCAACTCCGCCTGCAAATTCTCATCTTCGGCAAGACGGATAATAACCTTATTCTCTACGAATTTGCGGTTAGGGTGCAAATCATCGTATGTAGGCAATTTCTTGTTTTCGCCGATGCGGATACGCTCGGCAGCATACTCGGCAATCTCGGGAACGAGTGCGAGTAGATGAAAATATAGGTCGTAGGCACGGTCAATCGAGAGAATGAGATTCTTCTCGCTCGATATCGGGGTAGAGCCCTCGCACTGAGTGTGCGCATATACAGCCTTTACAACCTTTGTTCTGAGTACTCTTCTGCTCAACATAACTTCAAGGAGCTAAACTTTATCTCTTTATCGAGTGCAAAGATAAGAAAAATTAAGAATTAAGAGTTAAGAATTGAAAATTATTTTTCGATTATCCATAAATTTAACATAATGATTCACAAACATCACATATATTTTCATTTAATAAATTGACAATCAGAGTGTTAAATGAATATATATGCTTGATTTTGACTAAAATAGGGGCGTAATATGATTGTTATGTTAAGATTTCGCTTGGTAATGGGTATTCGTTTAATAGTCAGCAATTTACAACTCATATTACGGGTATTCCGTACAGCGTGGCAATGCAAAACCACTCTAACGATGCAAGTTCGGGTTGGACCTCTTATAGCTGCTCTTATGGTGACTACTTTATTAACTTGCTTAAATCGGCAAACAATAATGGTTACATCATTTCACCTAAGTTTGTTTGCCCTGATAATTGCAACATAGCATACTCTGTTGCAGCAAAATACTATAAGAGTGCTGGTGTTGGTTCGGGTTATAATAGCGCGACTGTTTATGTTGGAGCAACTTCAAATACCTCAACTGCTAACAAGTCTGCGAATGAACACAGCATAAGTGGAACGACATCTATTAACGGAAATGGTTTCACAACTGTATCAGGAGTGATAACTCTATCTCCAAGTAATCCATACATGTCAGTCTCTCACAACAATCCAAAGAGATATTCACTTTCACCAAATGGCTATCTTGGTGTACGAGATATTACAATTAACTACTCATTGTAATCAAAATAGTATTTTCACAAACACACCCGCCCTGCCTTTTTGAGGCAGGGCGGGATTTGTTGTCAGGAGTATCGACTATTTGTAGTTAACCTCCAACGAATATACCAAATATCTATATTCTGCGAGATTAGTGGTCGGTTCATCGTGGCTTATAGAGATATAGCAATTACTTGAATTCAACGAAATCGAGCCTGATTGAGTTCTCAATGCTCCTGTTCCCAACTCACCCGTACTTTCAGGTGTACAAGTCACATACGAAGATGCAGCTTGCGTTTTAGAAGATGTTGCTCCAATATAACCTTTTATAGCCGTAGAGCCAAATCCTACCCAATATGATTTATGCTTAATAGTGAAGTTTACATCTGTATTCTCAGTAACCGGAAGTTTTGGTGATACAGCGTATCCATTAATCTTCTTACTCTTGCTGGAAGTTCTGTACAGACAGAGGAAATCGCTATTCATCTCAGTCGAGCCATTCAAAGTCCAGCCCGCACCCTTGATATTGTCAATATTTGAGCCGTAGAACTGAATTGAATATGGGATTCCAACAACATGTGTCGTATATGCCTGCGAAGTGAAAGAATACCCATTACCAAGCGAAATCTTAACATAACAATCATATTGTCCCAAAGCACGGTAGCCAACATTCGTTGTCCACTCTTCGCCGAGGGTCTTTTCGCCGAGTTTGGTGCCGCCGTTGTACACCTCGTACTTAGCGCCAGATACCAAACCTTCGCTTGCGATAAACGAGTCAGAGATATTTGCCTTAACCTTCAATAAGTCACCTGCAATATTGTTGTCCTTCTGTACATTTCCATTGTACGAGTACGAGCTCTGTACATAGTATTCCGTAACGGTTGGGATAGCGGTTACAGTCTTACGAACTTTTGGACCATAGATAGTCTCCTCCTTACCATTCATTACAACCTTTGCACATGGCTGTACCTCGTAGTAGCCACTTGCCAATCCCGAGATTTCGATGGCGAGGTCATTCTCCAAAACGCCACTCTGAGCCGAAGCCTCGTGGAATACACCGTTAAGTTCTACACCGAGAGCCTTGACATTCTCTGCAAGGATATTACCCTCTATGCTAACATTGTCAATATAGATTGTGCTACCTGCCAACTCAAATGCCGAGCCCTTGCCGTAGTTGTCATACCAAGTCTCGATAGTTGTCTCATCGCAGTTCAAAGTTGCCGACTCCCATACAACCTTAGCACCTTTGAATTGACTTGCTGCAATTGTAATCTCGTCTTTAAGAGTCTTCTTTGTAGCGGTGTTGTTGGTATCAACAGCCTCGATAGTGAGAGTACCTGCTGCGAGAGTTGCAGGGGCTACATTAATATAATAGGTATAGAAACCATCGCTATCTGCCGGTATGCTTTCAAGACCGCTGATTGTGATGCTCTTCTCGCCACCTACAAACGAAAGCGACAAAGCCTTGGTAACAGTGGTAGAGGTAGCCTCGTAACCCTGCAAATCAGATTTGAGATTGTTGCTTGCTTCTGTTCTCATGTTCTCTCCTTCGAACAAATCTGAACCCCAAGAAGACTTTGCACCTGTAATTGTTGTGGTATTACCGGCACTTGTTGCAGTGCCGGTAAATGCACCTGCAAGAGCTGCGCTGCTCGAAGTGATTGTAATCTGCTTCAATTGCTTTGTAGTTACTCCATCAGGCTCGAAAGCACGAACTGCAATAGCACCGGTCAAAGTTGTCAATACCTTTGCACCAATAGCCTCAGAATTTACAGCCTCCGAAGTCGAAGCGTACATATATGGCTCCCACTTACCATTCTGGGTTGTAGGAACTGTCACTGTTAAAGTCGACTCATAAGTGCATTTTGCGTAACCAGTGGCAGCATAACTACCTGTACCACCTGAAACAGCGCCATCAAATGTCATAGACTCTTCCACTACTTCCTGCGACACCGTAGTCGAAAACTTTACTGCCGAAGCAGGGTATGCGATGTGATATACACGAGGAGATTCGCTATCTACCTGAATCTCGCCGTTGAACAATGCCTTGCTTGTACCTGCACCATCTTTGATATTCAACTTGTTTACTGCGCTGAAAGTTGTGCCGTAGTTTGCGTGCTCCTGCAAAAGTGCAATCTGGTCGTTCTCCTCCCAAGTTGCAACCAAACCTTCGCCATAGGTAGCCTTGGTATCCTCCTCACCTACTACGCCAACCTCGGCATAGAGAGTGTGCGAGCCACCAACATTTGCGTTGCCGCCCTGTGGTGCCTCCAAATTCACATCGTTAAAATCGCTCTGACAAGCAGCAAATGCTGCGAGAGCCAAAATCGAAACAAATAACTTTTTCATATTCTTGCTTTTCTTTTTTTCTGTTAATAAAATCCGTAGGAGTTTTTTCGCACTATTAATAGGTGTCGTACCAACCTCCGTCTGAACCATTGGTGAACGATAACTCTCCTGTCGAACTCTTGAATCCTGCCTCGCAGGCTACATCGAAGACCTCTACCGAAGGCTTGATGTACTCTTTCTCTGTTTTGTTAAAAATCATAACTTTTAATATTTAGTGAATTTTTGTTTTAGCCTAACTGCGGAAATACAATCCCAAAAAATCAGTGGCAAATATATATTTTCAAAATTTTACAAAAAAATTTTTTCAACGAACAGGCGGTTTTCTACAACGGAAACAGGGTATTACATAGTAATAGGGGAGAGATGGGGGCGGTTTGGCGGACTCTGAGGGTTGCCACGGCGCAATATTTCTGGGGGTTATAGGGGCGCAGTCTGCGACTGCTTTATGGGGGCGGGCGTTCCGCCCTTTATGGGGGCGCTCCCTTTGGTCGCTTTATGGGGAGTGCTGAAAGTTTTTTAGTTTTCCGAACTCCGAGACTTGTCAAGGCGCAGACTTAAATGGCATGCGCTCGTTTCACTCGCTGAATGACAAGGAATGACATGCGCTCCCGTTGGTCGCTGAATGACAGGCGCTGGTTGCTATTGTCAGTGCGCCCTGCTATTAAGCAGTCGTTAGACTGCGCTGTCATTCAATGCCATTAAGGGCGTAAGCCCGTTTGCCATTCAATGTCATCTTATTGGCGCATCTCTCGTCTAATTTTGTAAAGTTTTCCGCTTTAATCCTGCTGCGCAGGCTTTTGCTCCTCCTTGCAAGAGATAGCCTGCAAGCAGCCTCTCTCCATTGCTTCGTTCGTCGCTTCCGCTTTCCCGCTCCAACCGAAAAACTAAAAGTTTTCCGCTTTTCGCTTTAATCCTGCTTCGCAGGCTTTTCTTCCTTCGCACCTCGGCATAGTCTGCAAGCAGCCTCTGCCCTCGGTTTGGCGTCAGTTCCGTTTTCCACTCCAAGCGAAAACCGAAAAACTAAAAGTTTTCCGTTTTCCGCTTTCCGTTTTCCGTTTAAGTTGCTATCTTTGTGGCTGGAATGCGCAGATTTTTCACGATACTACTTCTCTTGCTCGGGGCTATTGCTTGCGGGCAGGTGGAGTTTATATCTGATATTGCAGCGGTCGAGTGTGAAGTGGTCGATTTACACCACGAGCAGTTGCTCTGCAACCATCGTCACAATATCGACATCGAACGTACATCGACGGTGGTGATGCCATCGGTGCGAACGATAACCTCAAACAGTTTGCGCCAAGCTCAGCAACGTGCATCGTATATGGTTGATGTTGAGCGACTTCGTATAGTTGCAAACTATCCAATCTCTTATTTTGCTCACCGCCTTGGCAGTTGTGCCAGAGCAGTGGATTTCTACCTCTATATTCTCTGTCAATTACGGCTATGATGGCTCGATTTTTACCCTAAAATCGCAATCATAAATAAATTAGTAATTAACAGAGAAAAATATAGAAAATCATGGATATTAAAGATTTTAACGAGGCACTCTATGCCTCGTCAAATGGCGTTGTTGTAGAGCGCCGCAAGAGTATTATTGTCCCCGTTTTGGTACTTTTGGCGGGCGCAGCACTGCTTATAGTTAACTATTTTATAGATAATGGTACCGATGCCAACAATCTCAAATCGGCACTCGTTTTGGTGGGCGGTTGTGTTTCGTTGGTAGGTGTTGCGTTGTGTGGCGTGGCAATCTTTGGCGAAGGTGAGCCATATCATACGGGCGATAAGTGCTTCCTTGTGCGCCGTCAATATTCGTTTGACCGTGCGCAACGTGATAGCGTTGTGAGGGCTGTCGAGGCGTGTGATAAATTGGCTCTCGATGGAATCGAAGAGAGCGATATCGCAGGTATTTCGGTGGTGTGCTACCACTCGCCTCGCAGTAAATATGTCGCTATGCAGGCGTTTGCGTACGAGGAGTTTGTGTACCAGGGTATCACCCCTCTGAAAATCAAGTGCTAAGAACTGATTTCGTATAAACAGATAGAGGTCGGCAATTTTGCCGACCTCTATCTTATCGTTTGTTTGTGAATTATTGAATACCCTTCAATTTCTTGAAGATAGCGTTGTACTTGTTGTACTTATCCATGATGCCATCCTCGTTGCGAAGACGGAAGCAGAGTACCTTCAAATACTCGGCGCAATCTACGCTGTCCGGTTTCAACTCCATAGCCTTCTCCAACCAAGGTAATGACTTCATGTAGGCTGCATTTACCTCCTTCAAACCTGCTTGATACTCCTCTTGCGAGTTGATGCTGTCAAGACGAGCATTGAAAGCACGATTTACCTCGTCACCCTTTGCCATGTAGAAGTAGCCAAGATAGAAGTTTGTGTCGTAGTCGTTTGGCTTCAAATCGTTGATTTTGAGGAACGAATTGATGCACTCGTCAAAATTCTTCAACTTGAAGAACACCTGTCCACGAGCAAACCAAAGGTCGGCATTGTCCGGTTTCTCGGCAAGCATCTTGTCGATACGCTCAACCAAGTCGGCAGGATTGCCGATGCCCTCCTCCGAGGTGTAAAGCTGAATCAAGCCCTCCATAATACGCTCGTTGCGAGGATACTTCTCAATTCCCTCCAAAAGGGCGTTCTTTGCTTTTAAGAGATTCTCTTTGTTGGCAGCACGCTGACCATAGTAGCAGTGGAAGAGGAAGTAGTAGAGGTTGCCCTGCTCGTCTTTATAACCGAGTTCATTGGCTTTGGTCAAATACTTCTCTCCATCAACGAAATATTGAGGCTCCTGCGCTCCAAGGAATGCTGCTAACTGACCTGCGAAGAAGTAGTAGCGGGAATCCTCCTTGCCGATAGCAGGGTTCTGTTGTAACTGTACAGCCTTCATATATACATCGATAGCAGTTTTGTATGCAGTGATGTCAAGGCTGACCGAACCTAACTCTGAATAGTGATTAATAAGAGCCTCCAAGGCTGTCTTAATCTTTGGTGCAGATGCAGGGTCCAACTCGTAGGCCTTCTCGAATGCCTCCTTGGCAATCTCGTATGCTCCCGGAAGTACCTCTTTCTTAACGCTCCAAGCGATAACTTTTCCATCTTTGGTGTAGACATCAATCCAGTCGAACGAGTGGATATTATCTTTGACCTCGGTTGGGGTTACGCCAATACTCATCGGCAACATGCTGACTTCGAGTCCCGAGAAGAGGTTTTTCGTAGGTTCTGTGATTGCATCGGCGCAAATCTTACCACGATTGAGCCATGTAGCTGCTTTGCCGGCCTTCTTAGGGTTGGCTATATCGGCATTGCTCTTCTCTAACTTTGCCTTAAATACGGCATCGTTAATCTTTTGTGCGGTAACGGTAGGCACTACCAGTGTCGCTAAAACCACTACCATTGAGATAATCTTTTTCATATTATACTAACG
>SUZE01000039.1 GCA_015060075.1 Rikenellaceae bacterium
AGAGAGAGTATTGATACAATATTAGGTATCCAGAATATTGACGCCGTAAGAACTCGCTTAAATGATGAATATATCAAGGAAACCATTGTAGCGGCGACAGGAAATGCGTATGATAAGTCTGTTTCTTCGTTTGATATTGTGGACATCGTACCTATTGCAGAGGAAGATGATTTATTCGATATAACAATCAAGACTACTATAAACGAAACTGAATATAATATAAAGTGTCAATACGAGATGTCATCAAACAATGTTGAAGTCTTGGATTATCACATTGAAAATGAATAATCTATGATGTGGAAGAAGTATAAATTATCAGAAATTGGAACTGTTGTTGGTGGAGCAACCCCATCAACTACCGTAGAAAGATTTTATGGAGGCGACATCCCATGGCTTACTCCAAAAGATTTATCCAATTTTCAAGATAGGTATATTGAAAGGGGTGAACGTAATATAACGCGAGAGGGGCTGGATAGTTGTTCTGCACAACTTTTACCTGCAAACAGTGTGCTGTTTTCATCTCGTGCTCCTATTGGATATGTTGCTATTGCAAAAAAAACGATTGCCACAAATCAGGGTTTTAAGAGTATTATTCCAAATGAAAAAGTAGATAGCCTTTTCTTATATTATATATTAAGGTATAATAAGGAGAAAATTGAAGCAATGGGAAGTGGCACAACCTTTAAGGAGGTATCGGGTGCCGTTATGAAAAATATAGAAGTCGCTCTGCCATCGTTGGAGGAGCAGAGGAGGATTGCGGGGATATTGGGTGCGATAGATGATAAAATCGAGAATAATCGCCGCATAAACACCAACCTCGAACTCCAAGCCCAAGCACTCTATAAACAATGGTTTGTAGATTTTGAGTTCCCAAACGAGGAGGGTAAGCCCTACAAATCATCTGGTGGCAAAATGGTTGATTCCGACCTCGGCACAATCCCCGATAGGTGGCGTGTGGGTAAACTTGAAGATATTGGAGATATTATTGGCGGAGGTACTCCATCAAAGGCTGTCGCAGAATATTATACAAAGAATGGTATTGCTTGGATAACCCCCAAAGATTTATCGGTATCACATTCGAAGTTTACATCAAAAGGAGAAACGGATATTACCGAATTAGGGTATAAAAATAGTAGCGCTAAAATTATGCCAAGAGGTAGCGTTTTGTTTAGTTCACGAGCACCTATTGGTTATATATCCATTGCCAAAAATGATATTTGCACTAATCAAGGTTTCAAATCGGTAGTGCCCAATAATGGATGTACTGCATTTGTGTATTACTTCTTGCTCTCAAATACAGAAAACATAGAGTCAAAGGCTACGGGCTCAACATTCAAAGAGGCTTCGGGTGCTTTAATGAAATCATTAGAGTTAGTGATACCAAGCGAAGATATATTAGAGAAATTTGAAAATATAATGTCGCCTATATTTGAATTACAAGAGAAATTTGAGGCAGAAAACGAAACCCTCGCCACCCTCCGTGATGCTTTATTACCAAAATTGATGAATGGAGAGATAATTACAAAATAAATGAATTAACTTTGTAGAAACTAATTGAAACTTAAATAGTATGAAAGATTGTATTGATGACAATTTACTTACAATTGTAGGAATTGTAGTTGCTATTATTGCTTTGATTATACCTATCTACAAATACCTATTTGATAGAAAATTGCAGTTGCAAGATGCTCGATTCAAAATATATCATGGGTTAATCAAAAGTTTGGTTGAGCCAGAATTGCAAGAGGAAAATGTAATAGACGAAAAAACAGGACAGGTCTGCAACAAATATGGCAAAATGGAGGATAGGCAAATTGCAACTATTTTTGAGTTGAGAAATTTCCCTGAATATTTTGAAATAACAGAGAGAATCTTACGCAAATTAAAAGTGCAATGGGAGGCTAATCCTAACAATATACATATAATTAACGAAATACGCTACACTTTATCGTATATAACAACTTACCAGAAGTGGATATATAAATTTTTAAGATGGACAATTATTTTGTCTCCTGTTACAAAGTGGTTTGTAAATACAGAGATACAAAGGGTTAAATATTAGTTTTTGTTTATGCACTTTACCGAGGCACATTTTGAGAATGCGATATTGGAGTTGATGCGTGATACGCTGGGCTATGATTATATCTACGGTCCAAGTGTGGAGCGCGAATACACCGAGCCGTTGCACATCGACCTTGTACAGCAGTCGCTCTATGCCATCAACCCAACTCTGCCCCGCGAAGCGGTAGAGGAGGCAATCGCCAAGATTCGCACCATCGAGAGTGGCTCGCTTGTGCAGCGCAACGAGGTGTTCCACGACTATCTGCAAAATGGTGTCGAGGTAAACTATTTTGACGGTAAGGAGCAGCGTGCAACGCGCGTAAAACTTATAGACTACGATACACCTCTGCGCAACAACTTTACGGTAGCCAACCAATGGACCGTAGAGGAGCGTTCAGTGCGCCGTGCCGACATTGTGGTATTTGTAAATGGTTTGCCGCTGGTGGTTGTGGAGCTGAAATCGCCATCGCGAGAGAATACAGATGTCTCGGAGGCATACGCCCAGTTGCGAAACTATATGATAGAGATACCCTCGCTCTTTGTCTATAACGCCTTTTGCGTGATGAGCGATATGGCAACCTCCAAAGCGGGCACGATAACCGCCGGCGAGGACCGTTTTATGGAGTGGAAAACCGTTGACGGAACAAGCGAGATAAACCGCTACGCCGCTTTCGATGTGTTGTTCTCGGGAATGTTCGACAAGACACGTCTGATAGAGATTTTGCGAGGTTTTATCTGCTTCTCGAAGGACGAAAAGCAGAGTGCAAAAATCTTGGCAGGTTATCATCAGTTCTTCGCGGTGCGCAAGGCGGTAAACTCGGTAGTCGAGGCGACACAAACCGATGGCAAGGGCGGTGTATTTTGGCACACGCAGGGCTCGGGCAAATCGCTCTCGATGGTCTTCTTCGCCAAGCGGTTGCAAGAGGCAGTGTCGTCGCCAACAATCGTAATCCTCACCGACCGCAACGACCTCGACGGGCAGTTATACCGTCAGTTTGCCAAGTGCGCCGACTTCCTGCGCCAAACGCCGATTAAGGCTGAGAGCCGCAAGCACCTCGGCGACCTGCTGCGTGAGAGAGAGGCAAATGGCATATTCTTTACCACGATGCAGAAGTTCGAGGAGAGCGAAGAGCCTCTCTCGACACGCCGAAATATAGTCGTTATTGCCGACGAGGCACATCGTAGCCAATACGGGTTGACCGAGAAGATCGACAGCGAAGGTCGTGTAAAGGTAGGAGCAGCACGCCGAGTGCGTAACTCGTTGCCAAATGCCACATATATCGGCTTTACGGGTACGCCCATCTCGCAGAAAGACCGCTCAACAAGAGAGGTGTTCGGCGACTATATAGATGTTTACGATATGACGCAGGCGGTGGCAGATGGTGCTACACGACCTGTGTTCTACGAGAGCCGAGTGATAAATCTGCACCTCGACGAGGCGACGCTCCGCCGCATAGATGATGAGTACGAGGCGATGGCCGACGAGGCGGAGGAGTATGCAATCGAGAAGAGCAAGCGAGAGTTGGGACGGCTCGACTCTATTCTCGGCGCAGACGAAACAATAGACTCGCTCGTGGGCGACATTCTCGACCATTACGAAAATTACCGCCAATATGAACAGACGGGCAAGGCGATGATTGTTGCCTACTCGCGTCCGATAGCGATGAAAATTTACCATCGCATCTTGGAGTTACGCCCTGCGTGGACGGAGAAGTTGGCGGTGGTGATGACCTCGGGCAACAAAGACCCCGAGGAGTGGCGCGAGATAATCGGCAACAATGCCCACAAAAAGGAGCTCGAAAAGCGATTTAAGGATAACGACAGCCCGCTAAAAGTGGTGATTGTAGTGGATATGTGGCTCACGGGATTCGATGTGCCGTCGCTCTCGACGATGTATGTCTATAAACCTATGTCGGGACATAACCTGATGCAGGCCATTGCGCGTGTAAACCGTGTATTTGGTGACAAGCAGGGCGGTTTGGTGGTTGATTATGTGGGTATAGCCTCGGCTTTGAAGCAGGCAATGAATGACTACACCATTCGTGACCGCAAGAACTACGGTGACACCGATATTTCGAAGACTGCATATCCCGAATTTCAGAAAAAGTTGGAGGTGTGCCGTGACCTGCTGCATGGCTTCGACTACTCGACATTCTACGGTGAGTCGGATATGGCACGCGCTGCGGCGATTGCGGGCGGTGTCGATTTCCTGCAAGCCCCAGAGCGAGAAGAAACAAAGAAATTATACATCAAAGAGGCGTTGTTGCTCCGTCAGTCGTTGTCGTTGTGTCAGAGTCTTTTGCAGCGAGAGGAGCGATTGGAGGCCGCCTACTTCGAGGCAGTACGCACATTGCTGACCCGTGTTGAAGGCAAGGGTAAGATTTCGTTTAGAGAGATTAACGAGCGCGTAAACGAACTGCTCAAACAGAGCATCAAGAGCGAGGGCGTGATAAACCTCTTCTCGGACATCAAAGAGGAGTTCTCGATTTTCGACCCGAAGTTCTTGGAGGAGATAGCGCAGAT
>SUZE01000040.1 GCA_015060075.1 Rikenellaceae bacterium
ACTCCCAACACTATGCGCCTGACACACAGCAACACGACAACACTCACTGACTCCTTCTCTGCCCCGCCAGGAGAGAGAGGGGGGGGGCTACCACTCTGCATGGGGATAGGGGGTTGAATTCCTTGGGAGGTTTCAAAACATAATCGCTGCCCCAATCGATTACACACGCGTGCAAAATTGACAAAATCGGAAACACCGATAACGATGCTCCCGAATAAGAGTTCTTTGAAATATTGAGTAGAAAAGTTAGTATCTGATTTTGAAGTAGTCAAGCACTGCCTTGTAGTTGTCTTGTGCCGTTAGGCAGGTGTCGAGAAGATAGCCTCGCACATTGCTCCACTCTCTTAGACCGCGATAGTAGAACATTTTGAGTTCCTCGGTGATGATGAATGGTACATAACCATTCGCCAAGCACTCCTTAAACATCACAAGACGACCGACACGACCATTACCATCTTGGAATGGGTGTATCGCCTCGAAACGCTGGTGCAGGTCGATGATATCCTCAAACGACTTTCGCTTCTTTGCGTTGTACTCTTTTAGCAGTGCCTTTATCTCACGATGCACATCTTCGGGCGCAGTGGTCTCGTTGCCTCCCACCTCGTTGGGTAGGCGTTTATAGTCGCCAACGGTAAACCAATCCTTACGACTATCCGAAGTCCCCGATTTGAGTATTAGGTGCAACTCCTTGATAAGACTCTCGGTCAACTTCTCCTCGGCTCGGTCGATAATAAGGTCGATGCAACGGAAGTGATTAGTCGTCTCGATGATATCATCTACACGCACGCTCTCGCCCTCGATGCCGACGGTGTTGGTCTCGAAGATGTAGCGTGTTTGGTCGTGCGTCAGGCGACTGCCCTCGATATGGTTGGAGTTGTAGGTAAGGTCGATTTGTGTCTTGTGATAGATACCACCTTTGAGCTTCGCCTCCTTCTCCTGGCGCAGAACAACGAGCAATGGCATCGCCTTTCGCTGACGAGGTTTGCGCCCAGGTAACTCCGCATCGGCAGGAATGTTCCAAGTTTTACCCATGAGGGTTGTGCCCTCAATCTTTCCGAGAGCGCAGTAATTACGCGCTGTGCGCTCCGAGACGCCATACTTGGCAGCAAATTCTGTAACTGAAATATACTTCATACGCTACGACTATCGGCAAGTTTTAGACCGATTTTCTGCGCAAATATAGCAATTATTGCCGATAACGGCAAATTATAAAGATGTTTTTCTGCTATTACATCAAATAATTACACTATAAATAAAAATATCGGCTGGGTTCTCACTCAAAAAACTATCTTCCGATAGGACGCGGATGCCTTCTACGCAACTACGATATGATGCGCCCACGCACACAACTGCTCTTCTATGAGCGATTTGAAGATTGGTTTAACGCTTAAAACACAACGATATGCACCAGACAAAACAGCAAAAAGAGAGTCCCTACAAGGTGGGGCAACGAGTACGAATAATCCACCTCGAAGGCGAAGATACCCGCTACGATGGCAAGGAGGGCGTGATTGAACACATCGATGGCATCGGCCAGCTGCATGGCACCTGGGGCGGCCTGGCGATAATACCCGAAGCCGACAAGTTCGTAGTGATTGGGTAGCACAACCCAAAAAAGAAAAGCCGAGATTCTTTCAAACCTCGGCTTGCTTTAGCATTTTTTTTACTTACTGCTTCTTGTTCTCGAAAACGACGGTCAATGCATTTAGCTTACCGTTGTTCGAACCGTCAATATAATCCATATAGTTGTCGGCTGTAAGTTCTGTACCTGTTCCCACCCAGGTGCGTGTACCATATACATATATAGTACCACTATTTACCGCCTGATTCACAAGTCCGCAAATCATACCCACATTGTTGGAATCATTTACAGAGCCTGATGCAGTTCCAATATTTGCACTAACGGCACAGTTGTTGAATGTTAGACCGGCGACATTGCATCGACCAACAAGTCCTCCGATACGAGTCTTCCTACTAGCATTCTTATTCTGAGTTTTGATAGAGACCTTTCCGAATGAGTTATTGCCAATAAGGTTACCCGCCAAGTTGCCAGCAATACCACCGATAGCGGACTCCTGAACATTTGCACTCCAATATGTTACCTCGCCATTATTTGTGCAGTTGGTAATCTTTGGACCACCGCCACAAATACCACCTAAGTATACTCTTGTATTTTTTGTAGTAACAGCAACCTTTCCGCTATTTGTACAATTTTCAACAGTGTTATTGGTAGCATTATCATCACCTTCGCTATAACCCTTACCTACAATACCGCCACCATAAGCAGCGTAAGTAACATTATATGAGCAGAGAAGTACTTTACCACTATCTGTACTACCATCACCATTTATGAGGTTCGAGAGAGTGATACCATCAATATCGCACTCGCCTACAACACCACCTACAATAGGAGTGTTTGCGTCGCTGAGGGCAGAAGATAAAGTTTCGCCATAAGCAGCACTAACTATTCCATAGTTGTAGCAATGAGAAATAGAAGCAGCAGTTACACCAACAACACCTCCTACCGCAGGAGTATCGCCAAGAGGAGTGTTAGCCTTGTAGTATATACCGGCATTATTTGTGTTATTATTGATTGTGGCGCTGCTTGTAGTAGAATCCTCAAGCAAAGCAACACGACCAATAACACCACCTACGGCAATACAACAAATATCTTTACCTCCAAAATCCGTTGTTGCAGAACAACCGTTTACATAGATTGTACCATTGTTTGTACATCCCGATACAGTGTTGTCGATTGCACGACCACAAACACCGCCAATCTGCAAATTCTTGATAGCATTGGTTGCTACATTCTCTGCAAGACAGATATGACCGTTGTTTGTAGAATTGGTGATATTTCCTGTAAATGAGTTATTCCTGTAAGCACGACCACCGCCTGCGGTTAAACCACCTGCAAAAAGTTGTGTATTAACCTCGTTTTCAGTGTTAATCTGAAGACCTGCATTATTGATACAATTTACCAAATTGCCCTGCAAAGCCACTACAAATGGTGCTGCATAGCCATCACCATTTATGAAGGTAACTGTCAACTTCGAGTCTGGCTCTGTTGTAAATACTCCAGTATCCGACAATGTACCAGCGCTGTTTCCCAAAGTGAGATTCTCAACACCGCAACCGTTTGCAATAAAATCGAAGAGCAAAGCCTGCGACTTGGTACCCTCCTTAACAGATGTAAGGTTGTAAATCTTGTGTGAGCGACCATCAATAACAGACTTACCATCCTTGAGTGTCATAGCAGGAAGTGTTATACCTGTCATATCGAGGTCGGTATTTACGAGTACACGGCTCTCGCTATTTGCCCAAGCCGAAGGGCTAACTCCGTGAGCCATATCTACCCAATCCTGCACGCTGTTGATACCGTTGTCAACGGTAGCATTAACCTCGAGTGTAGGCATATCGATAACTACACCTGCAACAATCTCCTTACCTGCAGAGTACATCTTCTTTATCATCACCTTCTCGTTCTCGTCAATCACACGGATAGTGAAGCCCTTAGCGTAGTTGCCCGCTGGGAGCGCAAAGTAGAGGTCGGTAGCGGTCGAAGAGAGTGCTACGCCCTCGGCGCTTGTGATTGAGATATGAGGAGTGTGAGCCTCGGTAGTTGTAGTTGCCGCAAGTGAAACACCCTCTGCCGAGTAGCTTGTAGCGAACTCACCCGAGAGATACTCGTAGTTGTTTGCCAAGAGAGCCACCTTCTTGATGGTAGTGTTACCTGTAAGTGAGAGGTGGATATAACCGCAAGTGTGCTTCATTGCTACGGTTGCACCCTCAGCCTCTGCGTAGCCGAGCATAATACCATAACCGTTTGCGAGAGCATCCTGCAAGTATGCCTGCTCGGTAGGGATTTTGATGGTGGTAGCCGATTCATATACCGATGCTGGATAGAGCAACTGTGCAGGATATGCGATGTCGCCCTCAACGCTGAGAATAGCCGAAGTCGAGCCGTTGTAAGCCTCTGCAATAGGCTGCGAAGCTACGCCGTTTACTGCAACTTGGTCACCTGTCTGCCAATAGAGTGTGAGAGTATTCTCGTCCTTCTCCATTGCGCCTACGCGAGTGTTCTCAATTCCGAGGTTGATTGTTGAATAGTTTTTGGTGTTAATCTGCTCGTTGTTCTCGAAGTCTGCTGTACAAGCCGAGAAGAGAGCAGCAACCATAAGTCCTAATGTTGTAATTCTGTTTTTCATAATCTTCTTTTACTTTTTTTGGTTGAACATTTTCGGGCTGTGGATTAATACTCCCACTCACCCTCTTCTCGTTTAAGATTATCGAGGAAAAATCCCCCTTCAGTACTTGTGGCAAAGCCTTGCTCTACCTTGATGTCGCAAATAGCGACCTGCGGAGTAATGTACTCCTTGTTTTCAATTTTTTTCATAGTTTTTTTTGTTTTATTATTGTGGAAAATTATCTGTTCTTTGGGATAAACTGCACCGCATCGGCCACGATAGTACCATCAGCACCTTTGTTGGT
>SUZE01000033.1 GCA_015060075.1 Rikenellaceae bacterium
AGAGACTGCTTGCAGACTATGCCGAGGCGAAGCAGTGAAGAGCCGTGCTTGCACGGGTCAAAGACGAGAGACGAGAGAAATTTTACAAAATAACGATAATTAAAGACGAGAGACGACCGCTGCGATTAAGCCGAGGGCAGAGACTGCTTGCAGACTATGCCGAGGCGAAGCAGTGAAGAGCCGTGCTTGCACGGGTCAAAGACGAAAGACGAGAGACGAGAGTTTTTTAAGAAAATGAGATAAAATACCTTTAATTGTCAATTATCAATTGTCAATTGTCAATTTTATTCCTATCTTTGCACCGTTGGAGATGTTAATAAAATAACAATCACTATAATTTCTTAAAAGACAAAACACTATGTTTGCAATTGACAATTACGATTTTAATGGCAAGCGCGCCATTATTCGTGTAGACTTCAATGTGCCTCTCAATGGCGAGGGACAGGTTACTGACGACACTCGTATCCGTGCTGCTATTCCAACCATCAAGAAGGTGTTGGAGAAGGGTGGTGCCGTAATCCTTATGTCGCACCTCGGTCGTCCAAAGAAGAATCCGGACCCTAAGTACTCGTTGGAGCAGATTATTCCTGCTATCGAGGCTCGTTTGGGTGAGAAGGTGATGTTCGCCGGAGATTGCATGGGCGAGAAGGCTGCCGAGATGGCTGCTACTTTGAAACCTGGACAGGTTATGTTGCTCGAAAACCTCCGTTTCTATGCTGAGGAGGAGGGTAAGCCTCGTGGTTTGGCTGAGGACGCAACCGATGAGGAGAAGAAGGCTGCAAAGAAGGCGCTCAAAGAGGGTCCACAGAAGGAGTTTGTGAAGAAGTTGGCTTCGTATGCTGACTGCTACATCAATGACGCTTTCGGTACTGCTCACCGCGCACACTCTTCGACTGCACTCATCGCTGAGTACTTCCCACACGACAAGATGTTCGGCTATGTTATGGAGAACGAGTTGAAAGCTATCGATGGTATGATGCAGAACCCACAGCGTCCATTCGTGGCTATCGTTGGTGGTTCGAAGGTTTCGACCAAGATTACCATCATCGAGACTTTGATGGAGAAGGTTGATAAGATTATCATCGGTGGTGGTATGACCTACACCTTCGCTGGCGCACTCGGTGGCAACGTTGGTAAGTCTATCTGCGAGCCTGATATGTTCCCTGTGGCACTCGATATCCTTGCAAAGGCAAAGGCTCGTGGCGTTGAGTTCGTAATGTCGCCAGATGCTCTCGTTTGTGACGATTTCAGCGAGGAGGCAAATACCAAGACTGCTCCTGTAAACGATATCCCAGCAGAGTGGGAGGGTGTTGATATCGCCGAGGGTGGTAAGAAGCTCTTCCGTGAGGAGATTTTGAAGTGCAAGACTATCCTCTGGAATGGTCCTGTTGGCGTATTCGAGATTAACAAGTTCTCTACCGGCTCTCGTGCCGTAGCAGAGGCTATCGCTGAGGCTACTCAGACCAATGGTGCTTACTCGCTTATCGGTGGTGGTGACTCGGTTGCTTGCATCAACAAGTTCGGCTTGGCTGACAAGGTATCGTATGTTTCGACCGGTGGCGGTGCGCTCTTGGAGTACATTGAGGGTAAGGAGTTGCCTGGTGTAGCTGCTATCCGCAAGTAATATTGCTTTACCGCATAAAACAACAAAAGCCGAGCAAAATGCTCGGCTTTTGTTGTATGGTAATGATGTCTACTCCTCCTTCATGACTCTGTTTTGATGTTCGATACTCTCGACATGTACCGCATCGAGCATTGTACGCAAGAAGGGCTCACTTAAACCGAGCGAGCGACTACTCATTAACACTCGTTTCATAATATCCTCCCAACGAGCCGTCTGCAAAATTCGCACATCATTTTCACGTTTGATGCGACCAATCTGCTCCGCCACATTCATACGCTCGGAGAGGAGCTGCAATATTTCACGGTCAAGGCTGTCAATCTGCTCACGCAACCCCATCAACGCCACCTTGTACGACTCTGACGATGACTCGCCGGCACGCCACTTTATGCTATCCAAAAGTGCAGCGAGAGTTTCGGGGGTTAGTTGCTGCTTGGCATCGCTCCACGCCTCGTCAGGATTTATGTGGCTCTCAATCATCAATCCGTCATAGTCCAAATCTGCCGCTTGCTGCGAGATATCGGCGATATATTCACGGCAACCGCAGATGTGCGATGGGTCGCAAATCATCGGCAACTCCGGCATTCTGCGCCTCATCTCCAAAGCAAGGTGCCACATCGGGGCATTACGCAACGAGCCTGCTCCGAAGCCCGAAAAACCTCGATGTATCAGTCCCAAATTCTTCACTCCACACGCCAAAAGACGCTCAACAGCTCCGCACCACAAGTCTATGTCGCCATTGACGGGGTTCTTCACAAAGACCATCTTCTCGGTGCCTCGCAAGGCCTCGGCAACCTCCTGTGTCGAGAATGGGTTAGAGGTGGTGCGAGCACCTATCCAAAACACATCGACATCGAAGGCCTGTGCATGCTCGACATGCTTGGCATTGGCAACTTCGGTTGCTACTGCAAGTCCCGTCATCTCCCTCGCTTTGGCAAGCCACGGCAAAGCCTCTACACCTGCACCCTCGAAAGTTCCGGGCTTGGTACGAGGTTTCCATACGCCTGCACGTAGGACATCAACCTTGCCCGTTGCTGCAAGGGCTTGTGCGGTGGAGAGCAACTGCTCTTCGCTCTCGGCGCTGCAAGGTCCGGCTATAATCAAAGGTCTATTCAACTCCATAATGGTATCTATTTTTTATCCAAAACTTTTCGTATTCTATTTGCTCGCTCAATTGTCTGGCGAATCTCCTCTCGATTATCCTTTTCGAGAGCTTTGCGGAAAATTTCGAGCTGATGAATATACTCACGCAAAACGGTATTACAACCTCATCGACCAACCCCAGCTCCAACGCCTTCTGAGCATTGCGAGGCGAGGCATCGACACCAAAGATACGCTCCGCAAGCGAATGTTTGCACAGTGCAAGGGCAAACGAGCCACCAATTAATCCTAAACCTATAATGCAGATATTCATAACTCTTAATTTTGCATTTTGAATTCTGCATTTTGAATTCTGCAAAGTACCCTTTGCAGCAACTCTTCCGAGGCGCAAAGACTTATGCGAACATATTGCATACCCTCACTGCCAAAGACTCCGCCAGGGGTTACAAAGATATGCTTTTCGTACAACAGTCTATCACAAAAGTCGTAGCAATTTTCGCCATTCGGTACCTTGCCCCACAAGAACAATCCCGCCTGATGTGGTCGGCACTCCAAGCCGAGTGCCTCCATTATCCGCAATCCCAACTCCTCACGGCGGCGATAGACTCTATTCTGCTCTTCGTACCACTCATCACCCAAGCCGAGTGCCGTGGCTGCCGCCAACTGCAAAGGTAGGAACATTCCCGAATCCATATTACTTTTGAAGCGCAGAATCTCGTCAATTCGCTCCTTTGCTCCACCAACCATACCGACACGCCAACCCGCCATATTGTGGCTTTTACTCAACGAATTTAACTCGATAGCGACCTCTTTTGCCCCCTCAACCGCAAGTATCGACAACGGATTGTCGTTGCGCAAGAAGCAGTATGGGTTGTCATTTACGAGCAGAATATGGTTCGCACGACACCAATCTACAATCTTTTGTAAATCCGCCTTCGTAACCACCGCACCCGTAGGCATGTGTGGGTAGTTCACCACCATCATCTTCACCCCCTCGGTTGGGAGCGTTTCGAGGTCTGGCATATAGTTGTTCTCCTCGCTCAACGAATAATGCACCACCTCGCCTTCGGCAAGTCGAACAGCCGTGGAGTAGGTCGGATAGCCCGGATTTGGCACAAGCACCTTGTCGCCCTTCGAGATGTAGGTCATCACCGTATGCATAACGCCCTCCTTTGAGCCTATGAGTGGCAATATCTCGCTTTCGGGGTTCAGCTCTACGCTAAAACGACTCTTGTACCAAGCCGATAGAGCCTCTCGCAACTCTGCCGCACCACGATAAGATTGGTAGCCGTGAGCCGACACCTTTGCCGACTCCGCAGCAAGACGCTCCACAACCGAAGGGTGAGGAGGAAGGTCGGGAGAGCCGATACCGAGCGAAAGGACATCTGCACCCGCACGGCGCATCTCCTCAATCTCTCGCAGTTTGCGGGAGAAGTAGTATTCTGTAACAGCCCCCAAGCGGGTTGCTAATTCAAAGTCGTATGCCGTTTTCATAAATCTTTGCCCTTTTGGTAAATTCCGTAGATGTGTACCTCTACATCTCTCTCTCGCAATCGCTCCACCGCCTTTGCAAAGTCGGCACCCGAACAAAACTCCATATCGGTATGGAACATATAGTGCCATGGCTCGGTAGGAATAGGATACGATTGTAGCTTTGTCATATTGAGATTAAGCCCCTCGAAACAGCCGAGAGTGTCGTAGAGAGAGCCGGAAGTGTTGTTAATCTTAAAGTAGAGCGACGCCTTACCTCCACCCTCACACGGCATAGGTTCCGAACAGGAACGGTCGCAATATTCAAGACGCAAGAAGCGAGTATAGTTATCTTGTATGGTATGAATATCGGGAGCAACTATTTCGAGATTGAAGAGTTCTGCTGCCAAAGAGCTGGCTATTACAGCCTTTGTGCGTGAACCACTCGCTTGGAGTTGTGCCGCACTCAATGCCGTATCGGCACTCTCGATTAGTTGCCAACGATGCTTGTCGAGATAGTCGGTACACTGTAAAAGTGCCATATGATGCGACTCCACCTCACGAATTTCCTCCAACTCGACACCTCGATTAACCATCAAATTTTGGCGAATAGGCAGATATGCTTCGCCCGTAATGTGGATATTGCAGTTCTGCAAAATATTATAGTTGGGGAGTATAGAGCCTGCTATCGAATTTTCGATTGCCATAATGCCATAATCAACTCGGCGCTCCTCAACGGCATACGCCACCTCACGGAATGTATCGCAAGCGAGGATTTCAACCTCACCGCCTTCGACACCCTCCGCCACGATGTGATGGAAGCTACCTCGATAACCCTGTATTGCTACTTTTTTCATGGTTCTTTTGCGACCTGCTCGTCTATTCAATAGACGACCATTTTGTCAAAAAGTTAATTCTCAATCCCAAATTAAAAAAGACCGCTCTTCAAAGGGAACGGTCTAAATCTTTATGCTTCACACACATACATCAACTACCGCTCCCCTTCGTTCGAAAAGAAGTAAAAGTAAAAAAAGTAGTTCGATGAGTGGTTTAACATATCTTTCTCAACCTTTCTAAATGCAAATATAGTAAAAAATTTGCATAATGTACTCTACTGTGACATTTTTATACAAAAAAGAGTTGCCTTTTTCGACAAAGGCAACTCCTCGACTTATCGGAGCCACTAATCTCTCTTCAACCTTATCGAGAAGATTGGTGTCATTTCACTATACTTCGCATTTTGGAATTTACGTCTACCTCGTTGAACAATCTCACCCTTGACTGTACCCACAATGTGCATCTGCCAATTAGGTCTGTTCTTCTTGCCCTTAAACCTCTCCAAGGCCGTTTCGTTCAACTTTATGTGTATCACCTTCTCTCGCTCCTCCGGCATGATAGATATTGGTTCGAGCGAGAAAATTCTATTCTTATTGCCAAGCAACAACTCGATTGGGTCCGTAAAGTTAGGGTCCTTATCAACCTTTATCTTCAACGGAATCTCCGTATCTTCCAACGAGAAGAGTATATCCTTGTCGATATCGAAATCTACCGACATGCGGTATGGCGAAGGCTCTGTCACATCAAGCGACAACTCAGCCGCCTGAATATGATGGGTGTAGTAGAATGCCTGCATCATCTTATCAACCGGCAAAACATCTGCCACCTCTCGTCCATCAGGTCCCGGATACTCCATCTTTACCTCTATCGGGAATCGCTCTACCGCTGCACCCTTTGGCGAGGTTACCGATACGTCCCATCTCCTACCTCCACGGAGTTTTAAGCTACTTGTCGTAAAGCCTTTTGGCAAACCTTTAACAATCAAATTTGCCGGTCTTTTCAACTTTCCTGTTACATCGACACGGAACATAGATGTTCCACCCGAAGGTACAGTGATATTTGCCGGCGAAACAAAAGCATTGAACGAAGGCATCTGTCTATGGCGCCATAACAGATAGTGGTAGTCCTTGCCGTAGCCTCTATGCAAGTCCTCAACTTCGAGTACCAACTCCTCATATCTTTTCGGAGCATATTTCAACACGGGGTCTGCATGGAAGGTCATCAAACCCTGAATCGGGTCCTCGGTATCATCTACCTGCGCAACGATTTTGCCATACCTATTTTTCAATCTCATTACAGCGTCTATCCTCGACCCATTGCGCCTACCTATAAGCTCAACTATTACCTGCTCCCCGGGCTCTGTATAAATCTTATATCGCTTCACCTTCGATTCCGATGTAAGCGAATCGGAAATAGCCGTCTCCATAGCCAATTGTGCGCCATCTTTCGGGAACTGAACAAGCCTTACACCCTTTGGCAACGCATAGAACGGAACGGCATTCGAAGTGCCCGTACCATTGGTATATGTCAGTTGGTGATAACCGGCCTTCTTCACCTTTGCGGTAGTCTTTGTTGTACCAAGATTAACTCCCTCGATGTGTTGTTTCACTCCCCTACCAACCGTACCATAGGCAGGATAACGGCCCGTTACAAAAGGTATTACACCAAGATGGATTCGGTAATTAAAATCCTGACGGCCTCGATAGATGGCATCGTGTATCATCAATGTATAGTTTCCATCTTTCGGCAATGTGGTGATAATCACAGGGTCTACATAATGATAGTAATCATCAGAGTATGCAATCTCCTTACCGGCAGAGTCCACAATCTTTATAACCGGTTGGAACCAACCCGGAACAGCATCGGCAATATATGGTACAAGTTGGCGACCTTTGACCGATGCAACGATTGTTTCACCCTTACTGCCATGAAATTTGAAGTAATCCACACCTCCCGGGGATACATATCCGCACAATACCGCAGGCAGAGAGCCAACATTATTTGGTCTTCCCAACCAGGAAGTTCCCCTTTCGAGAACGTTAGGATAGGAGGCCACCTCAAAAGGCAACATATTCGAAACACCCTTCGAGCCTTGCAGACGCAGGTCATATAATCCACAAGGAACATTCGCACCGATAGTAACCTTTATCTTAACCTTATCGGCAAGTTGCGGGCTGCTTTGGTCATTCAGCCTTCTGCGTCTTCTCTTCTTGGTCGCAGACTCCTTGACAGGAACTATCTCACCCTTGATATCGGGGTGGCTAAACAGCACCTTTACGGCCTTGTTGATATTAAGACCGCCACCCTCTATTTCAACCGTTGTACCTACCTCTCCACCAGCAGGATAGAGATAACCCAAAGAGAGTTTCTGCGCCGACAAAGTCGAGGCAAAGAGGGTAAATAGTACGACCAATATTATATTTCTACTCTTCATAAGCCTACTTCTTAATATCAATAATCTCATACAACAATCCATAGCTCTTCTTCTCGTCAAGCAGAGAAGGGAGTATAGGTAAATCGCCCTCCGATACATGTGGCAATGTGCCATAAGGGTCAATACCCATAAGCAAATATACCGTACCTATCAAGTCGCAAGGTGCAACAGGGCGCTCGACAACCTTCTCTCCGGTCTTATCGGTCTTACCGACAACTTTGCCGCCATGGAAACCTCCTCCGGCAACGAGATAGCTGAATGTCTTACCAAAATGCGCACGACCGCCATTCCATGGAGCCTCCCATAAAACCTTTGGTGTTCGACCGAACTCTCCACCACAAAGTACAATGGTGCTATCGAGCAGACCTCGCTCGTCCAAATCGGCAATCAGGGCCGATAGCGCTTTGTCCAACTGTGGTAACATCGAGTTCATCTTCTGAAAATGTTTCTTGTGGGTATCCCAACCCGTCATACGAACATTAACGAAAGGTACACCCGCCTCAACAAGCTTTCGCGCCACAAGACACGACTGACCGAGACGGTTTTTGCCGTATCGCAACTTCACAGAATCCGACTCGGTGGCAAGATTGAAAATCTCTCGGCTCTCTCCCCAAATAAACTCCATGTTTATCGCACGCAAAGAGTCTATCTTCTGCTTCTCCATAGGAGATGTTTCAAACTTATCAAGCAACGCCATACGCTTATCCAACCTATCTCGGTTGATATATTTATTGACGATACCCTCAACCTCGTACTCCTTCGATTCGGGCTTACCGCCTGTATCAAACGACTTGTATGCGTTTCCAAGGAATCCGCCCTCATTGAAGCGGCTATTGGCGCTCGTCACCGAGATATAGCACGGTAAAATGCCCTTATAGGTATCCCTCTTCATGTAGGAAATCACCGCACCAAAAGATGGATATACAACGGCACCACCCGATGTGTCGCCCGTAATCATGGCGTAGTGTCCTGTTTCATGAGCATTACTGCCGTGAGTCATACTTCGCACTAATGAATACTTGTCCGCCATAGTCGCAAGCAGAGGCAACTTTTCGCCTATCTCAATGCCCTCAACATTGGTTTTACACACCCCCTTGTAGTTTCCAAAATAATTTCTTCCTGCATCAGGCTTCGGGTCGAAGGTGTCTGTCTGCGCAGGGCCTCCGTCCAAATAGACCAAAATCACAGATTTTGCCCTCTGGGCATAAGCACCAAAAACAATGGTCAGCAGTAGAATTAAAGTAAGATATATCTTTCTCATAGCGTCAAACAATTAGTGGTTATAGAGGAACTCGTTACTATTTATCTGCATCCACATCATGTCGATTGCCACCTCCATCATTGGCAACTCGTTCTGCTGCATATACTCCGTATAGAGAGCTATCTCCTCCGGAGTGGCCCTCCTCGACAATACTCGAAGTGTGATAGCATTGGCAAGCTGTGTGATATCTTTGCTATCCAGATAGATTTGTTGCAAGATAGAACTCTTGCGAATACGCTTTTCAAGCACCGATGAATTCATCAAATAGAGCAGTTGTCGAGAGGTAATAGCATTGTTTCGCTGGCTCTCCAACGACACATCTCTCGATACCTTGCCAAAGAGTTCCAACTCCGTAGACGACACCGTAGCATCGCCCAAATGTGTTGCTCTTGTCTTCGGCGGATAGAAGGTGAACGGCTCCGGCACACGACTGCTATATGTGCTCCAATTTCCCGTAATCGATGCCATAGCATCAACTATAACCTCCGCAGGGAGCCTTTGTGGCACATAGTACCCTTCGGGAGCCATCTTCGAGTTAAACTCCTTCGACATGAGAATCCTCTTCATCAAAGCCCTCATATCAAATTTGCTCTGCAAAAAGAAGTCGGTCAATTCGTTCAACAATGCAGGATTTGACGGTTTATTATCCTCTCGCCAATCGTCTGGCTCGTGTACGATACCCTTACCAAATACCCAATACCACATTCTGTTCACCAAAACCTCCGCAAAGCGCCTGTTCGCAGGAGAGGTAAGCCAATTTACATACTCCTCTCGCCAATCGGTATTTGGTCGAGGTTTGAGGATTGTTCCGTCCTCCAACTTTACAACCTGCCATGGCGCCTCTTTGTGGTAATCAAGATAGATAATCTCCTCCTTCCACTCCTTGGTTGATTTGAACTTCACCTGCGAAAAACAGAGATATCCGTTGTCTGTACAGTTTCTGTTACCCAAGAAGAGAAGATTTATGTTGGCATAGAAATTCTGCGGAGTTCTCTTCTGAAATCCACGATAAAAGTTTGCCGCAGGCGAACGGAAGTTACTACCCTCGGAGAGCAACAACCCTCGTACCATCTTGTCGTATGGAACATTGTGCATAAGTTGCTCATATATCCATCTGTTGTACGCCTGCACGCCGTTAGGCCACAAGTTGCTCGGGAACTCGGACTTGATGCGCAGAATATCGCCCCAATGCATCTGCATATATTTGAGCGCAAGTTCGCTATCCAAGAGTTTGTCGATCAAAGCCTCTCGCTTATCAGGACTCTTGTCATCAAGAAACTTGGTACACTCCCAAGTCTGCGGCAATGCACCCGTTACGGTAAGATATACACGCCTCAGAAAAACTTCATCTCGGCACTGCTCCGAAGCGGTTGCCTGTACCATCGGAAACAACAGGCAGACAATAAATATCAGAATTGTTTTCATAATATCACGATATTAAAATACCCTCTATTTCAACCAGGAGTTCCCCCCTGCATACATCTGCTATTGAATATAGCACCGGAATATGCGGATACGCCTCCTCAACCACGGAGCGCACCTCTTCATAGTCCTGCGCATGCTTGATAAAGACATGCAACTTAACGTATCGCAAGTCGTAAGGCTTACAACCAAATTGCACCAAATTCTCCTTTGACACGAGATACTCGATAGTCTCGATAGTCTTGATAGTCTGTAACCTTGCCGAATGAGCATCTACGCTCTCCTCGCCTCGAATAGCCGCCGTACCCGACACAAAGCAACAAGCCCCATCTGCCGTTTCAATCAACTTCGCACGCTCGAATTTCGGGGTGCTCTTCATTGCATTTTGGTCATCATCAACAAGCACCCTCTTCGAGTAGACATGTGCTGCCACCTGCAACGGATTATCAATCGGATAGATACCTTTATCGCCCTGTTTTCTCTTTTTGAAGGCTATGCCACCAACAATGATACAATCGCCCTCTGCACCTATTCCGGTTGCTGCGGGGTATCCATTCGCCCACACGCCCCTGGCATAGTAGCAGGTGCGGGCATCGTTGAACTCCTGATAGTTCTGTTTGCCGTCACGATACGACACAATACTACCGATGTAGTTCCATTGACGCACTATGTCATCAACCGCAAAGCCGTGCGTGGTGAGCAGATTATCGAGTTTGGCGAAGACCTCTTGGCTCTGTTGGCAAACGCTCTCGGAGAAGTCCGATGCCGGTATTCCCTCAATAAAGAGCATTGACTCTTCGCTACTCTCGATTATGCCATAGCAAACCCCACCCTCATCTTCTATATGAATATTTGCCGAGCCTTCAAGGGTGTATATTTCGAGAGAAAGACCACCTTCGGGCAGGAGGTATTGGGGAATAAGTGTTACGGGGACTCTTCTGCCCAAAGTGTCATAAACGGCAGATTTCAGTTCATCAAGCAGATGGTGATACTCCATGGTATCACTTGTGCCACAAAAGACAAGACCGCAAATTCTGTCGGCAGACACACCGCCTAATGCCTTTCTAATGCCGGTCGCATAGGACCTGCACACATCGAGGGTTGAAGAGAGAATCTTTAATCCCATAAGTTAGCAAATGAAGGTTAGTTTGTATCTTGTAAGACAAAGTTACTAATAAAAAGTTAAATTTCAAATAGTCGATACTGCACCAAAACAAAATAAACACATGAAGCAATGAGATGATTGAGGTTGCGCAGGTCGTACAAAAACAATAAATTTTTACGAAAAATTTGAGGTTTGAGTTGTAAATCAAAAAATTATTTATACCTTTGCACCGCAAACCACCCGTAAAAGGTGTTCGCAGAAGCCCAGATGGCGGAATCGGTAGACGCGCTGGTCTCAAACACCAGTAGGTTCACCCCTGTGCCGGTTCGACCCCGGCTCTGGGTACGAAAAAGAGGAAGATAATTATCTTCCTCTTTTTCGTTTACCCTTCGCCGGGGGCGGTCAGTCGGTGGCGGTGTGGCAGAGTTGTCTTTGGTCGGCGATTATTGCTGTCGCAATCTTTTGTCTTTGACCGATGATTGTCTTTGAAAATGAATTTTCAGCCATCATCAGTCAAACCCAAACAATCTATGATTGTAATCGCCTCCCTTCGCTCTGCTCAAACCTGCTGCGACCGTTCGACCCACGAAAAGTTATTCGGGTAGGGGGCAATATCTCACAACGAACAAAGTCGACCTAAGTCACACATCGACTAATACTATTTCCAACAAAAAAATCGCACCCCAAATCGAGGTGCGACTTTCTCAAATAGAGTCGTAACTGACTACCAGCTTGCCTTCTTAACGCCCGGGATAAGACCAGCAGAAGCCATCTCACGGAACTGGATACGGCTGATGCCGAACTGACGCATATAACCCTTTGGACGACCGGTGAGCTTACAACGGTTGTGCTGACGAATAGGGTTTGCGTTGCGTGGGAGCTTCGAAAGAGCAATCCACGCCTCCTCGTGATCAATCTCGCCGGCTTTCAACTGCGCTGCAATCTCATCTCGCTTGTGCTGATAACGTGCAGCCAACTTCTCACGCTTTACCTCGCGTGCCTTCATTGATTCCTTTGCCATAGCTTATTGATTCTTTTTAGCGTTTTTGAATGGCAATCCGAACTCACGGAGAAGTGCATAAGCCTCCTCGTCAGTCTGTGCCGATGTTACAAATGTAATCTCCATACCGAAAATCTTGGTAATCTTGTCGATGTCAATCTCAGGGAAGATAATCTGCTCGGTGATACCGAGAGTGTAGTTACCCTGACCATCGAACTTGTCGTTGATACCCTTGAAGTCACGGATTCGTGGAAGGGCAACAGCGATAAGACGCTCCAAGAACTCGTACATACGGTTTGCACGGAGGGTTACTCGAACGCCGATTGGCATGCCCTTACGGAGCTTAAAGTTCGAGATATCCTTGCGTGACTTAGTCTGTACTGCCTTCTGACCTGTTATCTGAGTAAGCTCCTCCTGTGCTACATCGATAAGCTTCTTATCGGCAACAGCCTGACCCATACCCTGGTTGATAACAATCTTTTCAAGTTTAGGACACTGCATAATGCTCTTGTATCCAAACTCCTTCATAAGGGCAGGAACAATCTGCTCCTTATACTGTGTTTTGAGTGATGGAATGTATGCCATTATTTAATCTCCTCTCCTGATTTTTTAGCGTAACGAACTAATTTACCTTCTGCGTTTGCCTTGCGACCTACACGAGTAGCCTTGCCACTCTTAGGGTCGAGCAACTGCAAGTTAGAGATGTGAATCGCAGCCTCCTGCTCAACGATTCCACCCTGAGGATTCTGTGCGTTAGGCTTGGTAGCCTTCTTCACGAGATTTACGCCCTCAACAATAGCGCGCTGCTTCGAGGTCTCTACCTTCAAGACCTTACCCTGCTGGCCCTTATTGTCACCGGCGATAACGATTACCGTATCCCCTTTCTTAATATGTAATTTCACTGACATATCGAATAACTTTTTTAATTATTACAATACTTCCGGTGCGAGCGAAATAATCTTCATATATTGGTCACGCAACTCACGAGCCACTGGACCAAAGATACGAGTACCACGCATCTCACCTTGGTTGTTAAGAAGGACTACGGCATTGTCATCGAAACGGATATAAGAACCGTTTGCACGCCTAATCTCCTTTTTTGTTCTTACTACGACTGCCTTCGATACAGCACCCTTCTTTACATCTCCCGAAGGGCTTGCGCTCTTAACAGCCACTACAATCTTGTCGCCGATTGATGCGTAACGACGCTTAGTACCGCCAAGTACTCGGATACAAAGAACCTCCTTTGCACCACTGTTATCGGCTACTGTGAGTCTACTTTCTTGTTGTATCATAACTACTTAGCTCTTTCAATGATTTGTACTAATCTCCAACGCTTCGTCTTGCTCAACGGGCGAGTCTCCATAATGCGTACTGTATCACCTTCGTTTACGGTTGCGTCAAGACACTCAGCTGCGAACTTTGTGGTCTTGTTTACGAACTTACCATAGATTGGGTGCTTTACCTTACGAGCAACTGCCACTACGATGGTCTTCTCCATCTTGTTGCTGACAACTACTCCGATACGCTCTTTTCTAAGATTTCTTTCCATAGTTCAATTCTTATTTTTGGCGCAGAACTGTCAGCATACGAGCTATATCTCTGCGGGTTTTCTTAATCTCCGAAGGATTCTCGACTGGCGAAACGGCGTGTTGAACCTTCATGGTTGCAAGTCTTGCCTTCTCCGAAGCGATACGCTCCTGCAAGTCCTGAACCGACATCTCCTTAATTTCAGCTGTTTTCATAATCTTAATCCTCCTTTTTTACAATGCTGTCGACTCATCATAGTCGCGGCGAACAATAAACTTAGTTGTGATTGGCAACTTCTGCGCTCCAAGACGGAGTGCCTCCTTTGCAATCTCCATTGGTACACCCTCTGCCTCGAACAAGATACGGCCCGGAGTAATAGGTGCTACGAATCCTTCCGGATTACCCTTACCCTTACCCATACGCACCTCGGCTGGCTTCTTGGTGATTGGTTTATCAGGGAAGATTCGAATCCAAATCTGTCCCTCACGCTTCATATAACGGGTGATCGCCTGACGGGCTGCCTCGATTTGACGACCCGTAATCCACGAGCTTTCGAGCGCCTTGATACCGAACGAACCGTATGCAAGTTGGTTACCTCTCTGAGCAACACCCTTCATACGACCCTTTTGCATTCTTCTAAACTTGGTCTTTTTTGGCTGTAACATAACTGTTTTGCTTTTAAAAGGTACTACTTACTATTTGTTATTTTTGCGATTTCTGCGTGGAGCGTTGCCCTTGCGACCGCCCTGCTGCTGACGCTGATTCTGCTGCGATGCACCTGCAATCTCAAACAAATCACGCTTGCCATATACGGTGCCGTGGCAAATCCAGGTCTTGATACCGAGGGTACCAACCTTGGTGATAGCCACTGCCAAGCAGTAGTCAACATCTGCGCGGAATGTGTGCAATGGAATACGGCCCTCCTTTATGGTCTCCGAACGTGCCATCTCGGCGCCACCTACACGACCTGAAATCTGAACCTTGATACCCTCTGCACCTGTACGCATTGTAGATGCGATAGCAGTCTTAATAGCACGGCGGTACGATACACGACCTTCGAGCTGGCGTGCGATGGTCTGAGCAACGATTGTTGCATCAACCTCAGGGTGCTTTACCTCGAAGATGTTAATCTGTACATCCTTGCCGGTGAGCTTCTTCAACTCCTCCTTCAACTTATCAACCTCGGCACCACCCTTACCGATAATCATACCTGGGCGTGCGGTCGAAATAGTTACAGTAACGAGCTTCAATGTACGCTCAATGATAATTTTAGAAATACTTGCTTTCGAGAGACGAACATTCAAGTACTTACGAATCTTTGCGTCTTCTACCAACTTCTCTGAGAAGTCCTTACCACCATACCAGTTGGAATCCCAACCCTTGATGATACCAAGACGGTTTGCTATTGGATTTACTTTCTGTCCCATCTTCTCTTACTTGTTTTCTTCGGTTACCATTTTGTCAACCACGATAGTTACGTGGTTAGAACGCTTGCGGATACGGTGTGCACGACCTTGTGGTGCTGCCTGAATACGCTTCAACATTCTGCCTCCGTCTACCATCACTTCCTTTACGCAAAGCTTTGTGTCTTCGAGACGCTCGTTCTCGTTCTTTGCCTCCCAGTTAGCGATAGCGGATTTAAGGAGCTTCTCCATTCTAATCGATGCCTCCTTCTTCGAGTAGCGAAGGATACCCAATGCCTTATTGATTTCTACGCCACGAATGATGTCAGCCACCAAACGCATCTTGCGTGGAGAGGTTGGGCAATCGCGCATAATCGCGATAGCTTTCTGCTTCTTCTCAGCCTTTAATTTCTCGGCTCTTATTGCTTTTCTTGAACCCATTGTTATCTACTCTTTACTTTTTCTTGTTACCTGCGTGACCACGGAATGTACGGGTAGGAGCGAACTCACCGAGTTTGTGACCTACCATATTCTCGGTTACATATACCGGAATAAACTTGTTTCCGTTGTGTACAGCGATTGTCTGACCTACGAAGTCAGGCGAAATCATACTTGCTCGTGACCAAGTCTTAATTACAGACGTCTTGTTGCCTTCGGCTTGTGCTACTACCTTCGCTTCAAGCTTTGGGTCAATGAATGGTCCTTTTTTTAATGAACGGCTCATTATGTACTCTTATTTAATTATTTCTTACGCTTTGAAATGATAAACTTGGACGATGCCTTCTTTGGACTACGAGTCTTATAGCCCTTAGCGAGCAAGCCCTTACGCGAACGAGGGTGACCTCCCGACTGACGGCCTTCACCACCACCCATTGGGTGGTCTACCGGGTTCATTACAACACCACGGTTGTGAGGACGGCGACCGAGCCAACGCTTACGACCCGCCTTACCTGACGATTCGAGGTTGTGGTCAACATTCGATACGACACCTACCGTTGCACGGCAAGTTACGAGTACCATACGAGTCTCTCCTGATGGCAACTTAACGATGGCAAATTTGCCCTCACGAGCCAAGAGTTGAGCATACGAACCTGCCGAGCGAGCCATCTGCGCGCCCTGACCAGGGTAGAGTTCAATATTGTGTACGAGTGTTCCGAGTGGAATCTCCGACAATGGGAGGGTATTTCCCAACTCAGGTGCTACACCCGAACCACTAATTACTGTCTGGCCAACTTGCAGACCGTTTGGAGCAAGAATATAACTCTTCTCACCGTCAGCATATACCACCAATGCGATACGTGCTGTACGATTTGGGTCATACTCGATTGTCTTTACAGTTGCTGCGATGCCGTCCTTGGCACGCTTGAAGTCAACGAGACGATACATCTGCTTGTGACCACCGCCAATGTAGCGTACGGTCATCTTACCGGAATTGTTACGACCGCCGGTGCTCTTCTTTGGTGCGAGCAACGACTTCTCTGGCTTCGATGCGGTTACCTCATCGAATGTACCGATAATCTTATGTCTTGTACCGGGTGTTACCGGCTTAAACTTTCTTACTGCCATCTCTCTTAGATATTACTGTAAAAATCAATCTTATCACCCTCTTTCAAGGTTACAATAGCCTTCTTGTAGTTGTTTGCACGGCCCTCCAAGAGACCTGCCTTTGTGTAGCGGCTCTTCAATTTGCCCATGTAGTTAATTGTATTAACATCTGTAACAACTACGTTATACATCTGCTCTACGGCGTTGCGAATCTGCAATTTGTTAGCACGAACATCAACGATGAAACCGTAGCGATTCAATTTTTCGCCTTGAATCGTCATCTTCTCGGTTAAAACCGGCTTAATAATTACATTCATTTTCTTCTCGTTTTTAAGCTAACATTACATTCAATACATTCTCTGCGCCCTCAACCATTACGAGTGCCGATGCGTTCATCACCTCATAGGTGTTCAACGATGACGCCAAAATGGTCTTTACATAAGGGAGGTTACGGCAAGAAAGCTGCAAGTTTACATTTGTCTCCGGCAAAACAACCAACACCTTCTTGTCTGCTACCTTCAAAGCCGAAGCCAATGCTACGATTGCCTTAGTCTTTGGAGCCTCCAATGCGAGGTTCTCTACTACGGTAATTGCGTTAGCCTGTGCCTTGTAAGTGAGTGCGCTACGGCGAGCCAATCGCTTCAACTTCTTGTTGAGTTTGAAGCTGTAATCGCGTGGAACAGGGCCGAAAATACGACCACCACCTGGGAACAATGGCGACTTGATGCTACCGCAACGAGCACCACCTGTACCCTTCTGTCTCTTTAACTTGCGAGTTGAGCCTGCAACCTCGTTGCGCTGCTTCGCCTTGTGAGTACCCTGACGCTGGTCAGCCAAATACTGCTTCACATCGAGGTAGATAGCGTGGTCATTAGCCTCCACGCCGAAAACTGCGTCTGAAAGGACTACCTTACGACCTGTCTCCTGTCCTTGTGCGTTCAATACTGCTAATTCCATACTACTTCTCAATTGTTAAATAAGAACCCTTTGCTCCCGGAATCGAACCCTTCACGAGGATAAGGTTGTTCTCAGGAATTACCTTTAATACTTTGAGGTTAAGAACCTTAACCTGGTCGCCACCTGTCTGTCCTGGCAAACGCTTACCCTTGAACACACGCGATGGGTACGAAGATGCACCGAGCGAACCTGGCTTACGCTGGCGGTTGTGCTGACCGTGGGTCTGACCACCTACTCCGGCAAAGCCGTGACGCTTAACTACACCCTGAAAGCCCTTACCCTTCGAGATGCCGGTTACATCAACCCAATCCTCCTCAGAGAACATGTCTACTGTAACTACATCACCGAGGTTAAGCTCTGGCATACCCTTGAATTCAGCCATCTTGCGTTTTGGGGTAGTGCCGGCCTTCTTAAAGTGACCTAACAAACTGTTGCTGGTGTGCTTTTCACTCTTGTCGTCATAGGCAATCTGAACTGCCTCGTAAGAGTCCTTCTCGACAGTCTTGATTTGCGTAACTACACACGGACCAGCCTCAATTACAGTGCATGGTATGTTCTTACCCTCGGCACTGTACACGGAAGTCATTCCGATTTTCTTTCCAATTAGTCCTGACATTTTGTTGTCTAATTACTGTTTGTTAATAAATAAGTGAATGTGAATTTATACTATATATTATATATATGTATGCACATTTGTTTGGTTGGGGTGCTATCTTTTGGGACAGCACCCGTCCCCATTTTTTCTGTTGCTCTTCACAGAGGTCCGCTACCTTACAGAAGTCTTAATTGTCGCACCAGCTTCTCTACGCCGACACACCCAATTTACACCTCTTTTCGCAGCCCCCTCCTTGGTCGCCCCTTAGCACTTAATCTCGACCTCAACACCCGATGGCAATTCGAGCTTCATCAAAGCATCGATTGTCTTTGGAGTCGAAGAGTAGATGTCGATAATACGCTTGTAGGTGCAGAGCTGGAACTGCTCACGAGCCTTCTTGTTTACGAAGGTCGAACGGTTTACAGTGAAAATCTGCTTGTGGGTTGGGAGTGGCACCGGACCACTTACAACTGCATCTGTGCTGCGTACAGTCTTCACAATCTTCTCTGCCGACTTGTCTACCAAGTTGTGGTCGAACGACTTGAGCTTGATTCTAATCTTCTGATTCATATCTGTTGTTCTGTTTTTTTTACTCTAATGTGTTCTTTTTACCCGACTTCTCGATGATCTCCTTTGCAAGACCTGCCGGTACCTCCTCAAAGTGCGAGAACTCCATCGAAGAAGTTGCACGACCCGAAGAGATTGTACGCAATACGGTTACATAGCCGAACATCTCCGAAAGTGGCACCTTAGCCTTAACTACACGCGCAGTACCCTTTGAATCCATACCCTGGATTTGACCACGGCGCTTTGTCAAGTCACCGATGATATCACCCATGTTCTCCTCAGGGGTAACAACCTCAACGCTCATGATAGGCTCCATGATTACCGAACCTGCCTTTGGAGCAGCCTGACGGAAACCGTTACGAGCGCAAATCTCGAACGAGAGCTGGTCTGAATCGACTGGGTGGAACGAACCGTCCTTCAAGGTAACCTTCATCGAGTCGATGGTGTAGCCTGCGAGAGCACCGTTAGCCATAGCGGACTCAAAGCCCTTCTGAACTGCCGGAATAAACTCCTTAGGCACATTACCACCCTTAACCTCGTCAACGAAGGTAAGACCAGGTTTGTTATCCTCCGCAGGACCAATCTCGAAGATGATATCTGCGAACTTACCACGACCACCGGTCTGCTTCTTGAATACCTCACGGTGCTGAACGGTCTGAGTAAGAGCCTCCTTGTA
>SUZE01000041.1 GCA_015060075.1 Rikenellaceae bacterium
TCTACTAACCCAAACTTAAATAAATGAAGAAACCTCACTGCGGTGTGCAGTTATCACCGCAGCTGATAGATTGTTGTGCAATCTTCATACCAAGAACGGCGTGTTTGGGTAAAAAATTGTGCAAAAAGTCCAAAAGAGATATTCTCGCACCCTTTTGAACATTTCGACACACTCTTACAGCATTATATCGCTCTCGCAGAAGTGTTGCTTCCACTCGATGCGCGCATTCTCGTCAGAGTCCGAGGCATGCACAGCATTTGCTGTTTTGTCGGTGCCAAACTTTGCGCGGATTGTACCCTCGGCGGCCTCCTGTGGGTTGGTTGCTCCCACAAGGCAACGATACGCCGCTACGGCATTATCTGCTTCGAGAATAGCCGCAATAATTGGTCCTGACGACATATATTCAACGAGTTTTTCGTAGAACGGTTTCCCCTTATGCACGGCATAAAAGCGCATAGCATCATTGCGTGATAGGTGGTGCATACGTAGCGCCACAATGCGAAATCCGTTATCGACAATCATCTTCAAGATGTCGGCGTGAACCCCGGCTCGTACAGCCTCGGGCTTAATCATTGTAAAGGTACGGTTGTTCATAATATTGGTTTTATGGTTGGTTTTGTGATATAAAGATAACCATAAATAGATACTTTTCAAAATTATAAGCGAAATTTATGCCCACATAAGAAAATAGTATTTGCACGAATTGAAAAAATATTCTATCTTCGCAGTAGCAAACAGAAGACAAACTAACATTTTAATACAACACAGACTATGAAAAATTTGAAGGGCTCAAAGACAGAGCAGAATTTGTGGACCGCATTTGCAGGTGAGTCGCAGGCTCGCAACAAGTACACCTACTTCGCATCGAAGGCTAAGAAGGAGGGTTATGTTCAGATTGCAAAGTTGTTTGAGGAAACTGCAAATAACGAGAAGGAGCATGCAAAGATTTGGTTTAAGTTGCTCGGTGGCATCGGCGACACAGCCACCAACTTGAAGCACGCAGCTGAGGGCGAGAACTACGAGTGGACCGACATGTATGCAACCTTTGCAAAGGAGGCTCGTGAGGAGGGCTTTGACCACATCGCAAACCTCTTCGAGGGTGTTGCAAAGATTGAGAAGGAGCACGAGGAGCGTTACCTCAAACTCTTGGAGAATGTAGAGGGAGGCTTGGTGTTCTCTCGTGATGGCGATATGATTTGGCAGTGCTCAAACTGCGGTCACATCGTAGTTGGCAAGCAGGCTCCTGAGGTTTGCCCTGTATGCGCACACCCACAGGCTTACTTCGAGATAAAGGCTTCTAACTATTAAAAAATCGCATTTTAAGGGGCAACTACTGCGTTGCTCTTCGATAATCGGGCTGCTCACATACGCTAAGTATGCTGTGCGCCCGATTTCTTGTGCGCCTTGTATTTCCCTCCTTAAAATGCGATTTTGCAACAGATTATGTTGTCGCCCAATAAGCGAGTTGCTCACATAGGCTTACTATGCTGCGGACTCGCTTCCTTGTTTGTCACAAAATTTCCTCGTTCATTGACGATTTTTTTTGGGGGGGGGTAAGAAGTGCAAAATAAGCCACCGCACAGCGTACACAATGTATGCAAAGCGGTGGCTTATTGTTTTTGATTTTTGCTCTATTTGACTGCTGTCAGGAAACCCTCGTATTTCAGAAACAGTGGCTCGCAGCGCAGATATATCTCTCGGGCAAGGGCCTGTTGTGTTGGTCGCTCCGAAGAAATATCTTTCAGGTAGGCTTCGTTTGCCTTATGCTCCGTAGCGCATAACTCCTCGCAGAGGTGGCGATGACGGCGCAAAGCCGTTAGTTTTTCGGACGAAACATTGCCCGTGCGGACAAACTCTGCCATCGCCTCAACGAGTGGCTTAAATGCGCTCTTATCGCCCAAATCGGGCAGAATATCCTCCAAACACTCCCACTCCTCCAAGGCGATATAACACAAGGCCAATTGCGGTGTCGCTTCGATGTGGTCCTCGCTGTCGCACTCCAATAGGAGTTCGAGCTGTGCTGCCGAGAGCTCCACATCGCCTGCAAGGAAGTTGTCCACCGCCGAGCCGTAGATAATCTCTATCGCAGCACGGGTGTTCGGGTGTGAGAAATCCAACTCGACGCCCTCGTCTTCGGGCAACACTTCGACAATCTGTTGAAAAGCTTTGTAGCGAGTGTCGCAAGCCCCCTCAAAATCACCCTCCGATTCCAAGCGAAGAGCCACTTCGAGCGTTGTCGAGAAATCTCCACCAAGAAGTATAAAATTCTGGTTTTCGGTCGGTTTAAGAGTTATCTTTCTCATCGTTTTTACTTTTTGAGTTGTGTTGATTTGTTGCGAACCATCATATAGACCATCACGCCGGTCAGGGCAACAGTCGCCACTCCGCCCCAAACATAAGCCATAGGCACTGCGCCCATGCCGATAAACTGCTTCGACACAAAGACGAACGAGGCGCAAATATAGGTCATAAATACCGCAGGGATAAGGGCAACCCAATAGTTGCTCTTTTCGAGGTGGAGATAGACCACGATACACCACAAAACAACCGATGCCAATGCCTGATTTGTCCAAGCGAAGTAGCGCCAAACAACATCAAAATCAACAAAAGTGAGGGCAACACCTGCCGAAAATAGAGGTAGTGCGATGGCGAGTCGCTTCAACTTGGTCTTTTGCTCGATATGGAAGACATCGGCAATGATAAGGCGTGCCGAACGAAATGCCGTATCGCCCGAGGTGATAGGGGCTGCTACAACACCCAAAACCGCCAAAATACCACCTACAACACCAAGCGTGGTGTTCGATATCTCGTTCACCGCCCACGCAGGGGTGTGTTCTGCCATAACTGCCGAAACACCGCCGTCATTGTAGAAGAAAGCCATTGAAATAGCCGCCCAAATCAGAGCGATAACCGACTCGGAAATCATCGAGCCGTAGAAGACAAAGCGACACTCTCGCTCATTGTTCACGCATCGAGCCATAAGTGGTGATTGAGTGGCGTGGAAGCCCGAAATCGCACCGCAGGCAATGGTAATAAAGAGTGTTGGCACAAGTGGTAGATTCTCCTTGTTCACATGGAGGTTTTCGAGTGTCATATCGGGAATTTTGTACTCTCCGAAGAGCAATACGCCCAACAATCCGAGCGCCATTGCCACCAAAGCGATACCGAAAAGCGGGTAAATCTTGCCGATAAGTTTATCGACCGGCAACAGTGTTGCGATAAAGTAGTAGGCGATGATTATTGCGAGCCACCAATTCTTCGACAAGATATCGAATTTTGCCGAGAGAATATCGGCAGGACTGACAACAAAGACCACACCCACCAATATCAGCAACAACACCGAGAAGATACGCATAAAGGCACCTGCGCCTTTGCCGAGGTAGCGAGCGACAATCTCGGTGATGCTCAAACCGTCATTGCGCACAAGAATTACGCCCGAGAGGTAGTCGTGCATCGCACCCATAAAGATTCCGCCAAAGGTAATCCACAAGAAAGCGACAGGACCATAACACGCTCCGAGAATAGCACCGAAGATTGGTCCCGTACCTGCGATATTGAGCAACTGAATAAGGAAAGTGCGCCAACGAGGCATCGGAACATAATCGACACCATCATAGAGTTTTGCGCTTGGAACTTCGGCATTTGCATCAACCTTGCAGACCCTTTCGAGGTATTTGCCGTAGGTGAAGTATGCTACAACGAGCAATACAAGACAACAGAGGAAGGTTATCATAATACGGTTAGTTTTTTTGTTTTTACTAACTGCGAAGTTACAAAAAAATTGTTCTGCTTCTCGAAAAAATCGGTGAAAGTTGCGCAAATAGAGAAAATTTACGATATTTGCAGTCGCAAAAAGCGAATCTCGTTGCCGATTTAGCTCAGCGGTAGAGCACTTCACTCGTAATGAAGGGGTCTCGGGTTCAAATCCCGAAATCGGCTCGAAAAAGAAAACCGACCAGAATTACTCTTGGTCGGTTTTGCTTTTCTATATTAAAGTAGGTATCCTACTTCTCCTTCAATGCTGCGTGAGCCGCTG
>SUZE01000042.1 GCA_015060075.1 Rikenellaceae bacterium
GACGAAGTGTACCAAATCTCGTTATTAGGGATTTGCGAGTTTGAAACCTGAGTTACGGTGAGTGTTGCCGAGAGGTTATAATCATCGCAGAATACAGTGATAACGCCCTCACGCTCAGATGTGGTATTATTCTTTGCAATAGTGAAGTAGAGTGTACAATATTCATCTCCACTGCTATTATCGGTAATCTTAATCCAATCGACATTTACACTTGTTTTGTAGGAGTATTCGGTGAAAATATCTACCGAAAATTTGCCACCCTCGGGACTAATCGTCATTTCCTCCTGAGAGAGTTTTAGACTACCGACAACCGGCACATCGGGACCAACAGGCTCCTCTGTCGAGTAGCAACCCACCATCGCAACCGACAGAAACATTGTCATCAAAAATTGTAAAAGTTTTTTCATAGTTATTTGCGTTTAGTTGTTTTGTCTTTTTCAATGGCAAATAGGATTCGTGGCGTTTGACCACTTGATAGGATTCGCTCCTTACAGTCGCTTAATAGGAGCTAATAGGATATTCACAATCCTATCTAATCCTATTGAGGGCAAAAGCCCGACTCCTATTGAGCCAATTTATTGGCGACTCCTATCTTATCCTATAAAACCAACTCCAACCCACTGTGTATCAACGAAATACCCCCCCCCTCGAAAAATCGGGGAGGGGTATTTATATACCCTTATTGTGCAAAATTGCCCACTATTTCGCTGATATGTTATTGCAAATGTAGAATTTTTTTTTGAAAACAACAAAAAAGCCGAGCAAATGTGTTGCTCGGCTTCTATTTAGAATGGGAACTCCCCCCCCGATTACTCCTTGTGGTGGTCACGGCGTGGGCGGCGGTCGCCACGGTCACCGCGCTCCTGACGGTCACCTCGTGGTGCGCGTGGTTTACGCTCAGGCTCTACCCAACCCTCTGGTTTCGGAAGAAGTGCCTTGTGCGAAAGGCGGAGTTTGTTAGTCTTCTGGTCGATGCCAATCAACTTAACATCAATCTCATCGCCCTCCTTCAAGCCAGTCTCCTCCATAGTTTCGAAACGCTTGTAGTCAATCTCCGAGATATGGAGCAACGCCTCCTTACCCGGCAAAATCTCAACGAAAGCACCGAAATCTACAATCGACTTAACAGTTCCGTGATACTCCTCGCCAACCTCTGGTACTGCTACGATACCCTTGATGCGAGCCATTGCTGCATCAATCGATGCCTTATCTACACCGAATACATCAACCAATCCCGAAGTTTCGGTCTCGGTGATAGTGATAGTTGTGCCGGTAGTCTTCTGTATATCCTGAATAACCTTGCCACCAGGACCGATAACTGCACCGATAAAGTCCTTATCAATAACGAGTTGCTCGATACGAGGAACGAATGGCTTGTAGTCCTCGCGAGGCTCTGCGATGCACTCGGTAATCTTATCGAGAATGTGCAAACGACCTACACGAGCCTGCTCCAATGCCTGAGCCAACACCTCATACGAAAGACCATCAACCTTGATATCCATCTGTGTTGCGGTGATACCGTCACGAGTACCTGTAACCTTGAAGTCCATATCGCCCAAGTGGTCCTCATCACCCAAGATATCCGACAATACAGCCCAACGACCTGTTGCCGAATCCGAGATAAGTCCCATTGCGATACCCGAAACAGGCTTCTTCAACTTAACACCTGCGTCCATCAAAGCCATACAGCCTGCACAAACAGTAGCCATCGAAGATGAACCGTTCGACTCCAAGATATCCGAAACTACACGCACTGCGTATGGATTCTCCTCACCCATTGGTACCATAGGCTTCAATGCACGCCAAGCGAGGTGTCCGTGACCAATCTCACGGCGGCTAACGCCACGCGATGCCTTTGCCTCACCTGTCGAGAATGGAGGGAAGTTGTAGTGGAGTACAAACTGCTCCGAGCCCTGGAACAACACCTCATCGTGCTGCTTCTCATCGAGCTTTGTGCCGAGAGTTACAGTCGAGAGCGACTGAGTCTCGCCACGGGTGAAGATAGCCGAGCCGTGTGCGCATGGAAGGTAATCAACCTCGCACCAGATAGGACGAATCTCGTCTGTACGGCGACCGTCAAGACGCTTGCCCTCATCGAGAATCATATTACGCATAGCCATCTTCTGTACATCATCGTGGAAGTACTTGTGGATAAGTGGAGCCTTCTCCTCCAACTCCTCCTCGGTGTAGCGAGCAGCGAACTCTGCCTCCAAAGCATCGAATGCCTCCGAGCGCTCGTGCTTCATTGTACCGCTTGTAGCGATAGCGTATGCCTTGTCGTACAACTCCGAGATGATGGTCTGACGCAACTCCTCATCGTTGGTCTCGTGGCAATACTCGCGCTTAACATCTTTGCCAAGCTCCTTCATCAACTCAATCTGTGCAGCACAGTGAGTCTTGATAGCCTCGTGAGCATACTTGATAGCACCGAGCATAACCTCCTCGCTAACCTCCTTCATCTCACCCTCAACCATCAAGATATTATCGATAGTACCTCCGACCATAATGTCGAGGTCTACATCCTTCATCTGCGAGAAAGTTGGGTTAATGCAGTACTCTCCGTTGATTCGTGCTACACGCACCTCCGAGATAGGACCACCGAACGGAATGTCCGACACTGCGAGTGCAGCCGAAGCGGCCAAACCTGCGAGAGCGTCAGCCTGAATATCCTTATCCGCCGAGATAAGATTTACGGTTACATAAACCTCTGCGTGGTAGTCAGCAGGGAACAATGGGCGGAGCGCACGGTCAATAAGACGAGCAACCAAAATCTCATTGTCGCCGGCCTTACCCTCACGCTTCATGAAACCGCCAGGAATACGACCTACGGCAGCAAACTTCTCCTTGTACTCGACCTGCAAAGGCATAAAGTCGGTACCCTCTTTTGCATCTTTGGCAGCCACTACCGTTGCGAGCAACATCGTATCGCCCTGTTTTACGACAACCGAACCGTCAGCCTGCTTTGCCAACTTGCCGGTCTCAATCATAATCTCTCGACCACCTTCCAGCGGGATAAACTTCTGTACAGCATTGTACAACTTCTTTTCTTCCATAATCATCTAAATCGTCAAAAAATATTATTTCTTTTACTTTTTTCTCTCATCAACATCTAAACTAAAAGACAAAATGAAGGCAACTCTGAAAAACGAGTTGCCCCATTCTGCTGACCTCTTACTTACGAAGGTTCAAAGCCTTAACGATAGCACGGTAACGCTCGATATCTACCTCCTTCAAGTACTCCAACAACTGACGGCGCTTACCAATCATCTTCAACATCGCACGCTGAGTGCCGAAGTCGTGACGGTTGTTTTTGAGGTGCTCTGTAAGGTGGCTGATACGGTACGAGAACAACGCGATTTGGCTCTCTGGAGAACCTGTGTCGGTGTTAGACTTGCCGTACTGACCGAAAAGCTCTTGCTTTTTCTCTGCTGTTAAATAAGCCATAATAGTAAAAAATTAAAATTAAGTTATTTAATAGTTTAATACTTCGTGCGCATTCTCCTTACATGCGAATCGCGCCAAAGCGGTGCAAAGATACAAATAAATTGACAATTGACAATTGATAATTGATAATTTTTACACAAAAAACGCAAAAAATCAGCGAATTGACACCACATAAGGGTTAGGTGATGGTATTATTTTTGAATTATTTTGGTGGCAGATTTGGAAGTTTCATTTTTTTGCCATACCTTTGCACTCGCAAAACACAGGAACTCCATTTTAGAGTAAAGATACATCGCGGGGTGGAGCAGCTGGTTAGCTTGCCGGGCTCATAACCCGGAGGTCGGAGGTTCGAGTCCTCCTCCCGCTACACAAGGACTGTAATCAATTTGTAAATCAAATTGTTACAGTCTTTTATGTTAAATTGACGGGACAATTCGGGGACAGCCTGATATTCGGGATATACATTTTTGCTTCGGTGAAAATGTAAAAAA
>SUZE01000010.1:0-38886 GCA_015060075.1 Rikenellaceae bacterium
GGTAGTTGCGCAAACTACTCATCTTTCACTCACCTCACTAACAATGGTACTATTGAGTATGTTGGTACTACTCAGAAGAATAATATTTACATTTCGGGTATCGTAGGAACCAACAACAGTACAGGTGACCACGACTTTGCGGCTCTTTCGAACTGTACTAACAATGGTACAATCTCGACTGCAGAGACAAGTACATGTGGTAATACAGTGTTGCTCTCTGGTATTACTGGTAATATCACCACTGATTCGGGTGTTCTTTGCGAGTATTTGGTAAATACTGCTAATATCACAAACAATGGTCAATGTAAGTCTTGCTATATTGGTGGAGTTGTATCTTTCTATGTTTACAATGCATCGTTAGACCAATGTAGTAATAGCGGTCAACTCACTATTGGTGATGATATTGAATTTAATGAAAAAGTCTATGTCTCGGGAGTTGCAAACCGTATAACTAATACCGATAACACATATGAGCTCCCAACTATTACCAACTGTACCAACAGTGGAGCAATCAGCGTTGGAAAGTGCACCAACAAGATAACGGGCAATGATGGTCGTTTGTTCTTGGGTGGTGTATTAGGCGAAGTAGTAGGAGCTAATCTATCGAAGTGTTACAACGAATCAACAGGAACTATCACTGCAAAGACAGGCAAGTGGGATTCACGTTATATGATTGGCGGAGTAATGTGTTATACCGGTGCAACTACTCCATATCATGAATCTTGGACAATTACAGACTGCGAGAACAAGGCTGCTATCCTTGTTGAGCCTTCTGGCGATATCAATTCGATGCAGCTCGGTGGCGTTACTTCGGAGCCTTATGTCAACAAAAAGAATGACACTTATCAAGTTAAGTATCTCCGTGTTAAGAACTCGGGTAACATTACCGTAAAGGGTACATATACCACAGGAGGTTATCCATATATGGGCGGATTCTTGGGTGTAAACAACTTCGACAACGTAGTGATGGAGGATTGTGAGAACTCGGGTGATATAGAGTTCGCAGGAACAGCTGCATCTCCACGCGTTGGCGGTCTTGTAGGCTATGATGGCAACAACAATAGTTTCCTTATTGATGGCTGTACAAACAAGGGTGATGTGACTCTAAATAGCGCTGTAACTGAAAATCTCCGTTTGGGTGGTATTATCGGTATATGCGCCCCTGACAATGCAAAGAACGTGGAGATTAAGGGTACTACCAACGAGGGCTGCGTATCTGCTATTGACCAGACAGTAATCTCTAATAGCAAAAATCTTTACTGCATTGGAGGTATGGTTGGTTACGCTACTTGTGACAATCTTACTCTTACCAACTGTACAAATGGTAGTTCAACTGACGCTACAAAGGGCGCCATTACCGTAGGCAACACACCAGCAGGTGAAGGTCTTGCAGGTATGGTAGGAATCTCCGAAAATGTTCTCACTATTACTGGATGTAAGAACTATGGTACAATCAAGCAGGACGGCTATGGTGGTGCTACTCTCGCAGACCTTACGGCAAAAGCGAGTACGGCTTATCGAGCTCATGTTGCAGGCATCTTAGGCAAATGCATGGTTGGTGGTATCAACGTTACTAACTGTGAGAACCACGGTGTTATTGAGTATTGCAAGCCTAATCCACAAACAAACTCTCGTGTTGATATTGCAGGTATCGTTGCAACAACTGTTTTAAACGACAACGTTATCAGTGGCTGTAAGAATGCTGGAACTATCAACTACAAGGCTGTAAAGGCAAATTCAGGTGAGGTTACTGTGGCAGGTATTGTAGGTTGCCCTCAATTGGGTACTCTTATCGAGAATTGCGAGAACACCTCGACCGGTCTTGTTCACGCTGCAGGTGCTACAACTTCGGGATACGATGTTGCCGGTATCGGTGGTGGTCCTTCGGGAGATAATGTTATCTTCAAGGGCTGTAAGAACTTTGGCGAGGTTAAGCAGAGTGGGGCGACCGCTGGTAGTATGTACATTGGTGGTATATGCGGTTATGGTTACTCAACCAAAGGTTTTGAGAACTGTGAAAACCGTGGTCCTATCACTATCGGAAATACCAGCACCAAGGCTGTCTATGCTGGTGGTATTGTAGGCTGGGCTCGTATTGCAGCAGATAGTGGAACTACAGTATCAACTTGTTATATGAAGAATTGTGCTAACTACTATAACCTTAACTTTGCAGGTAAGGGTGGCACATACTATGCTGGTGGTATCGCAGGAACCATCAACGATGAGGATGCTGAGCGTTACTGGGAGGAGATTAGCGGTTTGAAGAATGTCGCTAATATCACTTTCAGTTGTACTTGTACAACACCTTCTTTCGGAGGTATTGTTGGTTATTTGCAGCTGAAAACGCCTGATGCAGGTCAAAAAGGTCAATCCAAGGATAACACGACGCCTTACGCACTCGCTAATATCACAGATTGTGTAAGTTATGGTGATATCAAGGCTATTGGCAAAAGTGGCAAGGTAGGTATGTTCACAGGTGTAGCTCGCAGTGCTTCGTTTATATTTACTGATAGCTCAGTTGGTGGTAACTTGATTTTTGCAGAGACTACAACCGAGGAGGAGGACGCTAATGGTGGTGACCCTATCACGGTTACTAACCCTACCTACACTCCAATCACTGCAAGCAACTGGTTTGAGTATATCTACAAGACCGCTGTAACCGAGGAGGTTGCAACAGGTGATGGTTGCTCGTGGCTTTCGGAGAAACCAGCAGTTCCGGCTGCAAACTAATAAATAGGAACAGAAGTGTATAATTGATTAAAATTGAATTTTTATTATGAAGAAAAATATGATTTTGAGCTATTCTGCTCCTGAGGTTAATATTTATGAGGTTGTAGCCGAGAATGGTTACAACGCAAGTTCGCAACTCTCGGACTTCGGTACCGTAGAAGACGAATTTGTTTACTAAGACCCATTCATCATGCAATAATATAGGGTTTTTTGAAGGACCGAGCGGGGAGAAATCTCCGCTCGGTCTGATTTTTAGGGAGGTGGTATTGGCTATTAGCCATCGGTTTTTTGGTTTTCCGAACCCCGAGCATAGTCGGGGCGCAACCATTATGGGGGTTATAGAGGCGGTTCGACCTTCCGAAACAGTAAGCGCACGCCCCACTCCACTGCCTCTCGCATAGTCTTGGTAACATCATAGATAACCCCTATACGCTCGTGCAACTCCCGCATTGTATCGCGCAACGAAACCTTATAGACAATTGTTGCGAGCAGTGCGAAAAAGAGTCCTATGATAAGGCACGGATAGATTATCGAGCCCATCAACTCTGCCAGCCACACCACCAATGCCACAACGAAAAGCAATGCAGCCGTCGGTGCCGCCAAAGCTACGATGATGAGAGCAGCGAAGTATGAACGATTCTCGTGCATAGTGGTCACTCAGACTATTTTTTCTCGCAGTCGCAAGCCGGCATCGCATCCTTATAGGCAGAACGCCACTTGTCTATCTCCTCGTTCAAAAAGTCGCGCACGAAACTGCGCATTTCCTGCCCCGTCTTTGGTGCAAGCGCCAACGCCACAGCTGAGCCAAGGACCATTCCGCCAAGCACCGAAAAAATACATAATGTTGTGTTTTTCATAAGTGTAGTTTTTTAGTTGTTAATATATAATTTTCCTCACATTCAGAACGAGCAAATCACACGCCAAAAAAGCATAATTCCGTAAAAAAATGGGGCGACTACTTTATAGCCGCCCCTTCACATCTTACCGAGTGATGATTACCACCCTATCTTCTGCGTATATGTCACACCAAATTGGTCAGTTACTCGCACCTCACCCGATGATACTCCCTCCGAAGGTTTAACACGGAAGAAGAACGGTGACTTGACAGGTTTAGAGTACTTACGCTCTGTCTTACCGAGTTTCTGCTGATTATGTTCGGCGTAGATATTGAGGTAGTCGAGGTCATTCTCCTTAGACAACTCCATATCGGCAACCTTAACACCATTTTCCCACCATTCAGGGTTACTCCATGTCTCAGGCGAATGATTCCACACAATAGCCTTAACATATTCGCTCTTAGTGCGGGTTGGCGAATATACTCGCATCTGATAATCACGACCATGGTCTACACTCTTGTAGTACCATTGCATCTTGTCGCCCTTAACATCTGCCACCATGTATCCATTAGGAGTGCCATCGTTGTTCAACTCGCGATTGAGGCGAATCATTCCGCTACAACGAGCCACCGTAATAACCTCCACATTCTTCAATGCCTCGTATTTTGCAGGGGCCACCGCATAGTCGAAACTATGATTTTGACGAGTATGTCCTGCCCATGCATACACCTTATTGTACTTCGAAAGCAGAGCTGCATACTTCTTGTAATTTACGCTCTTTTCGTTGTAATTACTTCTTGTCTTGAAGAGTGGCGCGTGGCTGCACAACACAATAGTTGTACTCTCGTCAACATGAGCCAAATCACTCTCTAACCACTTATAGGTATAGTTTTCGAGTCCCGTTTTATACTTATGTCTATCGGTAGGACGATTGTATAGAATATTGTTTACCACTACAAAGTGCATCTTACCGATATTAAATGAGTAGTTCACCGGAGCGATATACGACTCGAAATAAGGCGTACCGAACTTTGTCTCGAAAAGTGTTCGCTGGTCGTAGTCGTGATTACCGATTACGCTAACCATTGGTACTGCGGCATTTGCCAAAACCTCAACATAGTCATCATACGAAGTCATACTGTTATATACCAAGTTTCCGAGAGCAATTGCATACACTTCTTCCTTTGTCTTGTGATTGAGTGCCGCAATATCCGGAAGAACAACGTCACGGAAACGCTCCAATGCCTGGTCGGTCTTAGAACCACGAGTCTGAGGGTCACCAATCATCACAAGTGTAAACTCATCAGTAAAATTCTCTCGCTTCTTCAATACAAAATCTGCACGTACAGCCTCAGCATAACGAGGTACTCGGCGGAAGAATTGTGGGCGATTATCACGCAACGGAATCTCGTAATCGGCAGGAATTGATATTGTAACAAAACGAGTATCTGCAATCTTACTCTTCATCGTATACTCGCCATTCACATCAGTCTTTACACTCTGAACGCCATCACTTACGACAACATCAGCCACAGGCATTCCGGTTGTATCTACCACTCGACCAAAGACATTGGTGCCATCTTGCAATGGTTTCACAACCTTTGCAAAGTCGTCATAGAACTTTCCGTATTTTTTCACATACTTCGACCAACCGATTTCACTTCGAGAGTTTTTACCAAGTCCACTAATCTTTCCAAAGTTGGCACAGTTAGCAATAGTAATCAAGACCTCCTCTTCATTTGCCACATGTCCCGAACACGAAGCAACAACTCCACCCGTAGCAGATTTTTTATGCGCAGATTTATTAACAACACCGGCATAGTTCACACAATCTCTCAAAAACGAGCCGACTTTCGAACCCTTGCGCAATGACATCGTACCTGCAATACCACCGGCCCAAGCGGGATTAGTAGCCCCTTCATTCAAAACTGCGCCATAGTTTCGGCATTGGTTTATGTGTGCCATATGTACAGTGTGTCCAAAGATACCTCCTACCATCGCTGTATTGGATGCGTTGGTTGAGACTTTTCCGTAATTAACACAATCAACTATCGTAAGTGTATTGTTTATACGAGCACAGATACCAGCTGCGATAGACTCATGTGCACCCGACACCGAGACAACGCCAAAGTTATCACAACATATAATATCGGCATTAGCCCACGAAGTGATACCACTTGCTCGAGATACAGGTTTCTTGGCGGAGTACGGCATTCCTATCGCAACTACATTTCCTTTGTTTACACAATACTTAACCGTTGTTCTCGATGACTCGCCCACGATACCGCCGATATTATTATTCGGAAAATCGCCCATATAAGAGATATTTCCGGTATTTACACAACGAGAAATGGTGCTTCCGCCTACTACATTCTTGCCATAGCAGGTACCTACCAAACCGCCCAGACGGATACCCTTACCGCCTGCTGTATTAGAGAAGTTTGTACGACATGTTATAGTTCCTGTATTCAAGCAGTTATAAACAATATTGAGATTACAACCCGCCATAGCTCCAATCATAATCTCCTTATTTGCCTCATCGCCAATATGCTCTATTGAGCCGTGATTTACACAGTTCAAGATACGGCCTCTGTTAATTTGAGCGATATATGACACATACTCATGAGCCTCATTATAGGCAGTTTTGACCTCCAAATGACATGAAGCATCTATAACGATATTTTGTACAACAGCCTTGGTTTCGAGTGTTCCGAAAAGCGATGATTTAGCGCTCCAATTATAGAGTTTGTGACCGCAACCATCAAATTTGCCATTAAAGACCTTCATTGTAGGGAACTTCTTACCCTTCTTCATGTCGATATCTGCTTTAAGGCAAACCACACCCTTCTCATTTTGCCACGCCGATACATCAGCCTCTTTATTTACCGCTTTGGCAAAAGCGAGCAACTCTTTGTAGTTTGATATACCTTCGGCATAGGCGAAGAAGGCGCACAAAGATAGAATTAACGAAAGAATAAGTTTTCTCATGTTTATTAATTTTTAGGTTTAAAAATCGTTCATTTTTGTATTTTATACAAAATTAACAACTATTTTTTATAAAACAAAGAGAAAGCCCACTTATTTGTAGGCTTTCTCTCAACTTAACTAAATTGACGTCTGTTATTTTGCGATAAATTCTGCATACTGCTCGGCAGTCAAGAGCGCATCAACCTCCTCAGGGGCAGACATCTTGATTTTCACCATCCAACCCTCACCGTATGGGTCTTTATTTACGAGAGCAGGGTCTGCATCGATTGCAGGGTTCACCTCTACAACCTCACCCGAAACAGGTGTAAAGGCGTCAGATACGGTCTTTACAGCCTCTATAGTTCCGAAGATATCGCCCGCTGCAAGGGTTTCTCCCTCGCTCTGGATATCAACAAATACGATATCTCCCAACTCGCTCTGTGCGAAATCGGTAATACCAACATAGGCGAACTCGCCCTCTACTCGACACCACTCGTGGTCATTCGAATACTTCAATTCAGCAGGAATGTTTGACATAGTTATAATGGTTTTTAATTGTTAAGTTTTCGTGTACTCTGTAGCTATATAGCTACATGTTATCTTTTTATTGGGCTTTTAGCCATTGGCCATTAGCCATTAGCTAGTTTCTCTTTGCCGCTTTTAGCAATCTTATTCAGGCCTCTAATTATCCTTTTACTATTTCATCAGCTGCGAGGCGTGGGTGTGTATTGGGTCGGTAATTTGCTCGTCTTTGCGCTTGCGAGCTTCCTCTGCCTTTACATAGCGGTCGTACCTGTTTCTTTTTATTTATAACTATTGGCTATTAGCCATTATACTATTTACGGATAACCGATACCAAATGGTTTACACCTTTTTGTATTGCGTGTAATCTATCCAATAATTGGGTAACATCAAGTTCTGCAATATAGCCTACTCTATTGGCAATTATTAGTTGTGTTTCCAATTCAAATGCCGAGCCTAATGCTATCTCCAAAAAATGAATAAACTCTATCTCCGATTTTCGGGAAGCACCTTCGGCTATATTAGACGATATTGAAACCGCAGCTCGCTGTATCTGCCCGACCAAACCATACTTTTCTTCTTTCGGAAAATTTGCAGTGTAGCCGTATATATCAGTGGCAAGTTCCATTGCCAAGTTCCAAACCGCATATTTCCGAAAATCTCTCATATAAAAGTCAATGGCTAATGGCTCGTTGTTTTACAAAGATACAAAAAATTTCTCAAAAAAAGCAAATTGCCGTCAATTCCGTCTATTCAAAAAAGCTAATGGCTAATGGCTAACAGCTAATGGCTATATTACAAATTCGACCTCTTTGAACAAATAATCTTTTATTTTGCCTTGCTTGTCTTCGAGGCGGAGTGCGCCATTTGACGCTGTGCCGAGAATTTTCGCTTCAAATCGCTCGCCACTTGGCAGAGCGTAGGTGTGATACTCATTCAAGCGATACAACAACGCATTGTATCTTTCGTGCAGCACATTTTGTATTCTGCATTTTGCATTCTGCATTTCACGCAGTGCTTCGTAGTTGCGTTGCAAATGCGCCAAAAAGCGTTGCAATACATCTTCAACATTCAACTCTCCATCAAGCAGTTGCGCCATTGACACAGGATTTGGCAACGATGCGTCAAACTCCGTTTGATTGACATTTATACCGATGCCGACAATCGTACGGCGCAGAGTCAAAGTTGCGAGGGAGTGCTCAATAAGTATGCCGACCAACTTCCTGTCGCCGACATATATATCGTTTGTCCACTTTATCCTCGCCTCAATACCATATTCGGCAAGCATATCCACCAACGACAACGCTACAACCTCCGATACCGCAAACTGCTCGGCAATTGGAACGAAAGTTGGCTCCAATACCACCGAAAAGGTCAGATTCTCCCCCTTTCGGCTGTGCCATTCGTGCCCACGCTGCCCACGCCCTGCCGTCTGAAAATCAGCCCATACGACATCACCCTCGCAATACTTCTCGTCACGAGCATCATCATTGGTCGAGGAGGTTATAGAAAAATGATAAATCATTTTTAAGCCTGTACTCCAAAATCTCTCAATGCTTCGTTGAGAGTTGTCTTCTTGTCGGTGGACTCCTTGCGCGTGCCGATAATAAGGGCGCAAGCCACATTAAACTCTCCCGCAGGGAATTTCTTTGGATATGTGCCCGGAATTACGACCGAACGAGCCGGAACATAACCCTTATATGTTACAGGCTCCTCGCCCGTTACATCAATGATGTGTGTTGAGCCGGTAATCACGGTATTCGAGCCGATAACAGCCTCACGGCAGATATGCGCACCCTCAACGATAATGGCACGCGAGCCGATAAAGCAGTTGTCCTCAACAATCACGGGAGCTGCCTGCACAGGTTCCAATACTCCACCAATGCCAACACCTCCTGAAAGGTGAACATTCTTGCCAATCTGTGCGCACGAGCCGACAGTCGCCCAAGTATCTACCATAGTGCCCGTATCGACATAGGCACCTATATTTACATACGAAGGCATCAGCACCGCACCTGCCGAGATATATGCTCCGTAGCGAGCCATTGCGTGAGGCACTACACGCACGCCGAGTTTCTCGTAGTCGTGTTTGAGGTCGATTTTATCGTACCACTCCAACTCTCCGGCACGCATTGTGCGCATCTTCTGGATAGGGAAATACATAATAATAGCCTTCTTAACCCACTCATTCACCTGCCACTCGCTATTCTCCAAATTGATTGGCTCAGCACAACGCAACTCCCCCTTATCAACCGCCTCAACAACGGCACGAATGACCGCTTTAACCTCCTCATGTTCGAGCATGGCACGATTCTCCCACGCCTGCTCAACCACTGCTTTAAGTTCCGAAAAATTGTTCATATCTATACTTTTAATCTATCACTGCTATTATGAGGTCGCCCTCTCGTCTTACCGACACCTTAATAGGCTCGCTTCCGAGAATCGAACACCTCAACACTCCCCCATCGTATTCGGCAATCGAGATATGTTTTACCAAATCGAGCCTACCTTTTTTATAATATTTATATAGCGCCTCCTTTGCGCACCACATCTCGGCAAAAATATCGTACTGCTCCGCCAACGCCTGCTCCGCCTGCGAGAGGTAGCGATTGGCAACCTTGTAAAAATCTCGGTCCACACGTTCTATATCCACTGCACAAGGCTTATCCGCAAAGAGTACCGCCACAACGCCCTTGCTATGCGACACGCTGATATAGGTATCGGACATGTCTACCTTTGGCGCACCATACTCATCGTAGAATATGCTGATACCTTGCCCTAACTCTCGGCGTACAATCGCCCGCCACGCCAACACCTCGCATCGGCGGTCGGCATTTGCGAAAGGCTCGACAATGGCAATATCCTCCGACACTGCACCGCTACGCAGCACCTCCTCCGAAGCAATAGGCTCTATTATAAGGCGATTAGCCATTGTTTTTGACAATGATTTTAATCTTATCAATACGGTGTCCCTCCATCGAATCGACAATAAATCGAATACCGTGCGCTGTTACCTCATCACCCTTCTTCAAGAAGTTACGTTTTATTTCGAGCATTAATCCTGCCACCGTTTCGGCTCGTCCCTGTACATCTTCAAACAGGTCATCTTCGAGGTCAAGAACTCGCACCACATCTACGATATGCGTCTTACCCTCAAAAAGGTAGGTATTTTCATTCAGACGGCGATAGAACGACTCATCGACATCACTCTCATCGGATATTTCGCCTACAACCTCCTCCAAGATATCCTCCAACGAAATTAAGCCCTGCGTTGCACCATACTCATCTACAACAATAGCCATGTGGAACTTCTGTCGCTGAAAATCTTCGAGTACAGAGTTTACCTTCTTGTGCATCGGCACGAAATATGGCTCTCGGATAAGTCTTTGCCAACCGAACTCATCGCCCTTCGAGATATGTTCGAGCAAATCCTTCACAAACAGCACACCTTTGATATGGTCCAAATCCTCATCATAGACAGGCAGACGGGAGTGGCCCGTTTCGGTTATCACCTGCTTAACCTCCGTGAAGGTCATCGTCTGCTCCACAGCCTTAATGTCTATACGGGGGCGCATAATATCCTCAACCTCGCGCGAAGCAATGCCGACAATACCCGACAAAATCTTCTGCTCCTCGCTCTCCGGCTCTGTGGTCATATCCACAGCATCTGCCAACTCCTCAATTGAAATATTTTCGGCACTCGGCGTAGCAATTTTACCCACACGACCGCTTGTATTTATCAAGATATAAGAGAACGGATAGAATACCCAACGCAATATGGTGAGAGGTTGTGCAAATGCCAAAGCAACCTTCACATTCGAGGTTTGCGCCACAATTTTCGGTAAAATCTCACCAAAAAGCAGCAACAAAAATGTCACCAACACACCCGTAAACAAAAACTCCACAGTTGTATTGTTAAACCGAAACATCGTATCAACAACTTTCGAAGAGCATATTACGATGGCGATATTGACCAAATTGTTCACAACAAGTATGGTGGCAAGCAACGAATCGCTATTTTTCAGTAACTTCAACACGCTCTCCGAAGCCAATGAGCCTCGCTGCTTGATAGTTCGCAAGTCTGATGGCAACAACGAGAAGAATGCCACTTCCGATGCCGACATCATACCAGACGCCATAAGCAGTAGCACCGTTATAACCATCAACATAATGGTTTCGGGCGGACAACTCAAAAACTCTATCATACTACTATTCATCTTCCTCTATTCTCCTAAAATAAAGCAGGCATATCGGGCTCCTTATTTGGCTGTTCCTTCTCAACACCTGCAACCTGATGTGCCTTAACAGCAGTCGTAAGTGTTATTCCGTGAGCAATATATGCCGGCGTACGCTTGCACTCCTCAATCTCGGCAAAGTTGCGCGATGGACGTGTTATAGGAGCAGGTGCAGGGCGATACTTAGGCAGAGAGGAGACCTCCTCCTGTTCTACACTATTCCCTACCTTTGATGCAACAACGACTGGTACAACCTCTGGCTCCGGCACATTCTTTATAACTATCGGACGAGCAAGATTATCATTCTGAAATCCCGTAGCAACCACCACAACCTCCATCTCGTCTTCGGCGAGATTTGGTTTGATGCTCATACCCCAGATAATATTCGTTAAACGGACATTTCCGTTTTCATCTTCGCTCTTGGCGTGGTGCTGTACACGGTCACGCACACGATGCGCCTCATTCAAGGTCAAACCATCGGAACTCGACACCGAGATATTTACTAACACATTGCGAGAGCCACTAATCGACACGTTTCCAAAGAGAGGAGAGGTCAGAATCTTGTCAATAACCTTCTCGGCACGGTCCTCACCCGTCTCGGTAGCCACACCCATAATGGCACTGCCACTGCCACGCATCACTGTACACACATCGGCAAAATCGACATTCACCAAGTTCGACTTGTGAGTGATAATCTCGGCAATACCCTTCGCTGCAAATGCCACCACATCGTTTGCTCGTTCGAAAGATTGCTCCACCGGCAAATCGCCATAGAGTTGATTTATGGCATCGTTGCTCAATATGATTATGGCATCTACATACTTGCGCAACTTCTCGATTCCGGCAGTTGCCTGTGCCGTACGATGAGGTCCGTCATTGCTCGGAGGGGTTGTAACAATTGCCACCGTCAATATCTCCATCTCGTGCGCCAACTCCGCAATAACAGGCGTAGCACCTGTTCCGGTACCACCACCCATTCCTGCCGTCAGGAAGAGCATCTCCGTTCCTCTTGCACGCAACAAATCACGCACTTTATCGAGCGACACTGTTGCCTGTTCGGCTCCAACCTCGGCATTATTACCGGCTCCAAGACCATCGCTTCCGAGAAGCACTCTGTTTTCTGCGGCAATATGCAACTTATCGAGGTCATCTTGGTCGGTATTGCACGCCGCAAGATTAACCCCTTCAATCTGCATCTTCCACATGTGTTCGATAGCGTTGCCACCGGCACCACCGACACCCATCGCCATAATTCGTGACGGTTGGCTCTTCATCGACACAAGGTCATTCAATATGCTGTAATCCTCCATACTATTCAAACTCTTTCTCGCTCATCAACTAAATATACTCATCGGTAAACATATCGTCTACCCAATTGCGGAACTTCTCCATCCAGCCCGACTTCTTCTCCTTCATCTTCGGTTTCTCCTCCGACTTTGGCACATCTTGTTCCTCTTTCGGTTCAACTACAACCTCTCTATTTTGTGGAGTTATTACCTCTTCGTTCTTCTCTTTCGGCTCCTCCACCTTCACCTCCTCAATAGGTGGCACCACAACAGGTGGCGCACTGGTAAAGATATCCGCTTTTTGTTCGGTCGAAGCCTCCGAAGTTGGCGTTGCAGCAGAATTATTTGCCGATATAGGTCGAATCGTTTCAGGCGATGTTTCGCAAGCGTTATGTTTTGCGCCATAGAGCAACAATCCTACAACCACCGACTGCGGAAAGGCACTCACACTCTGCTGCGACTCGTCATCAACACCATTGAGCATACGACCAAAGCGTACCTCCATCTGCAACTCACGAGCAAAGAGTTGGTCTATGTTCGAGAGGTATGCCGAGCCTCCTGTAAGCACTACGCCACAAGGCAACTTTGTCGAAAACTTCGCAGCCTTCAACTCGCGCATCACAAACCCTGCGATATCCTTCAACCTCTCCTCGGCAATCTCCGCAATATTGCGCTGCAAAATCTGCTTCTTGGCATGTCCTGCTGTCTTGACAGGCACGGTAGTATTATCAGGCACTCCATCAGCAGTAGCCGAGCCATAGCGTTTTTTGAGTTGGTCGATATCCTTCTTCGACACCTTCAAGAACTCATGCAGGTCGTTATTTATCGCCGAAGCACCAATTGGCAACGATGAGAAGTACCACAATTTACCCTCCTTGACAATCGACACATCAGTCAAATCGCTACCGATATCGACAATAGCTACACCCTCCTCTGCCTCATCACGGCTGAGCAGTAGTTGTGGCAATAAGGTAGGATTTACACACAATCCGCAAACTTTAATATCGGCACGATGCAAGGCACGATTTACACGGTCAATCTGGTGTTTACCGACCAAGACAAATAGATATGTAGCCGAGAGTTTACGACCGAAGGCTCCGAGAGGATTTTTCACATCCTGACGGTCATCAATCGTATATCGCAACGGAATACGCTCGACAATCTCATCGCCACCACCCGGAACAACCATCTCGATACGGGCATTCAATTCTCGCAACTCATTCTCTGTCACGCAACCCGTCTTGTCGTTTATCTCGACATAGTCCTCATAACGCACACAGTATGCCGAACGGCCCGAAATGCCGATATAGGCGGAGTTGAGTCGGCGTCCCAACTCACTCTCCAAGGCGGTTTTTGCCTTGACGATTGCATTTCCAAGGTCGATATAATTTATTATATCGCCATCTTTAACGCAATCCTCAACCTCTTGCACCTCCACACCGAGGATAGAGATATCTCCACCTTCATTGCGGACACCTGCCGCCATAACGACACTCGAAGAGCCGATGTCTATTCCGATTATATACTCTCTGTTATCCATATCTATTCCGTGCAAATCACCTGTTTGTTATATCTTACATCAACTATTTTGTACTGATTCCAGCCCATGTGTGCAAGACCGTCATCATAGAAAGTTTGCAACTTCTTCAACTTCTCATCGCTGTCGGCAAGAGTTCCAAACTCAATCACAAAATCTCCGCTTCGTGGCACAAGGCGCATGTTTATCTCCCCCATAGAGGTCGTATCGGCAATGAATTGCACCACCTCGGCACTCCAAAAAGAGTCCTCCTCGACCTTGGTTACAAAGTTAATGAGATTCAGAAAATCGTCATACTTTTTTTCCAACTTTTTTTTGCGCTTTTCGACACCCTGCTTGCGCTTTTCGAGCGAGGCTTTGCGACCTGCAAGTTGTTTGAGTTTATCGTCACATTTCGCCAACTCCGCACCTATACCGACCTTGCGCTGTTGGTGGTTCTCCTTGCTCTCAAATACCCCCTGCTTGCTTTTTTTTCGCAATTCGGACCTCCTGCTCAAACACGCACTGCGTTCGCTCTTCACCTCAGCAAACGCCCTACCGAGTTCCGTCAGTTTATCCTCCTCCTTTGCCAACATCGAGGCATAACGGGAGGAGATATCGCCCTCATAATTGCGAACAAAGATAGGTCGATATGTTCCCGTAACAACCGCAGTATAATATGCCGAGCCTTGTGGTGAGCGAAACACAACACCTTCGGGAGTGATATATGAGTTCTCTCCGCCACACAACAACCGCACGATTGGTTCATGTTGCTTGACATCGACATAGAGTTTACCGGAATATGTTACATAAGCATCTACATCTCGCACAAAGCCGTTGCGCGCAATATAGTCCGAAATCTTCACTGCATCGACACTGTCCGCCATCTTATTCTCGATGCGAAAACCTCCTCGTTGCAGTTGTCGATGAATCTGCTCCGAGGTGGCAAATAGTTGTGTCGCCGTGCTATCCGATATCGAAACAACCACCTCCTCAACCCTCTGTTCAGCGTGATGTTCCTGCGCAAGATGCGAGGCATAGAGGATATAGGCAAGGATTACTCCCCACCCAATCAAAAAGCCCAATATCCTCAACAACTTACGCCACATACAATTCAAAATGCAGAATGCAGAATTAAAAATTAAAAATCAGTTTTCCGTTTAATTGCCTTTGCAATATCATTGCAACACGCATCAATATTGCCTGCTCCGAACGATACCACTACATCGGTCGCCATCTCGCCAATCGTTTGTGCCAACTCCTCACGCTCAACAATTCGGCAAGGTTTCGTTACACGCTCGGCAATAATCTCCGTTGTAATACCCTCAATAGGCAACTCTCGCGCAGGATATATCGGCAACAAAACAACCTCGTCAGCCTCGTTCAACGCCTCGGCAAACTCCTCGTACAAATCGCGCGTACGGGTGTAGAGGTGCGGCTGGAAAATTGCCGTAACCTTACGCTTCGGGAACATCTGTTTTACCGAGGTAATCGTTGCCGCTAACTCGCGTGGGTGGTGAGCATAGTCGTCCATATAGACCCCATGCGGAGTATTAACATAGAACTCAAATCTTCTCTTCACACCCGAGAACTCGCGCAAAGCCTTACGCAAAGCATCGTGGTCTTTAATATCATGCTCCGCAGCCCAAAGCAGCGCCACCGCAGCCACCGAGTTTTCGATATTCACCCAGCCCGGAATACCGAGTGAGCAGCCCTCGATAACGCCTGTCGGAGTAACAATATCGTAGCGATAGTAACCACCTTCCAACAACTCTACATTGCGAGCATAGAAGTCGCACTCCTCGTTATAAGAGTAGCGATATACCGAAATCTTATCGTTCGTAATCGCCACATCGACACCCTTTTTGATAATCAGCACACCACCCTCCTTTATCTGCGAGATAAACTGCGAGAACGCCTCCTTGACCTTCTCGTGAGTGCCGTAGATATCGAGGTGGTCGGCATCTGCCGAAGTTACTACCGCAGCATCGGGATAGAGTTGCAGGAACGAACGGTCGAACTCATCTGCCTCAACAACGAAGCGGTCGCCACTGCCCAGCACCAAGTTAGAGCCAAAATTCTTGGATATACCACCCAAGAATGCCGAGCCTTCACCCGCAACAGCGTAGTTCAGCCACGCAGTTAATGTCGAAGTCGAAGTCTTGCCGTGCGTGCCCGACACCGCCTGCACATACTTTCCTTGCGACAACAAGCCCAACACCTGCGAACGCTTCTTAATCTCGAAGCCTTCGGCACGGAACATCGCCTGCTCCGTATGGTCGGCAGGAATAGCGGGAGTGTAAATCACTACCGTATGCTCCTTATCGAGGAAAGCCTCGGGGATAAGTTTTACATCATCTTCATAATGCACCAACGCCCCCTCTGCCTCCAACTTGCGTGTGAGGTCGGTTGCGGTGCGGTCGTAGCCTGCCACCTGCCACCCCTCGTGTAAGAAGTAGCGAGCCAAGGCGCTCATGCCAATACCTCCGATACCAAGAAAATATACCCTATCCTTCATCTTTACTACTCCTTAATCTGTTTAAGAATTTCGTCTGCTACACGCTCCGCTGCATCGGGCGTAGCCAACTTTGCAATATTCTTCGAGAGTTTTGCCAACAACGACTCGTCTGACACCATCTTCAATGCAGTCGAAATACCACAATCGGCAGCCTCGGCATCACTGACCATCATCGCCGCACCCTTATCCACCAAGGCACGAGCATTCTTGGTCTGATGGTCTTCCGCCACATTTGGCGAAGGAACAAAGAGTGTAGGTTTCTTTGCCAAACACAACTCCGACACCGTACATGCACCACTGCGAGAAATTACCACATCGGCAATCTCGTATGCGTAGTCCATACGGTCGATAAACGGCACAAGCGAGATATTTTTCGTAGGATAGTGTGCAAAAAACTCACGCATCTCCTTCTCGTAGTAGCGTCCTGTCTGCCAAACAACCTGCACGGGAGCCTCACCACCAAGCGTTACAATCCACGACTTCATCATATTGTTCAAGGTACGAGTTCCGAGCGAGCCTCCCACAACCAAAATCGTAGGCAACCCCTCCTTCAAGCCGTAATGAGCAAAGGCCTCTTTGCGGTCGATATCTCCCTTACCAAAGGCGCTGCGCAGAGGATTTCCCGTCAAGACAATCTTCGCCTTGTCGAAGAATCGCTCCATACCTTCGTAAGCCACGCATATTCTTTTGGCACGACCACCCACAATCTTATTGACCAAACCCGCATACGAGTTCTGCTCCTGAATAATGGTTGGTACGCCCATGCGTTGCGCTACAAATACTATCGGGGCGCTGGCGTAACCGCCAAAACCAGCCACGACATCGGGCTTAAACTCCTTGATAATGCGGCGAGCCTGATTGAGGCTGCGCAACAGATAGTATGGCAGAGCAAAGTTCTTCCAAGTGAAACGGCGTTGCAAGCCGACAATAGTCAATCCCTTGATATTGTAGCCCAAATTCGGGATTAAGGTCATCTCCATCTTACCTTCTGCACCTACAAACAGGATTTCGACATCATCGCCCAAGCGTTTTTTCAACGCCTCGGCAACCGAAACTGCTGGGTAGATATGACCTCCGGTACCACCACCGGATAGGATAATTCTCTTCATTTTTTGGCGTTTTTGTGACAACACTCCTAATAAACCACAAATTTATGGATAATTCTGCGAACTACAAAAGAAAAGCGCAGTGAAATTAAAATTTCACTACGCTATTTTTGTTTGGGCGAAAATTCGCTACTTCAAATTCTCGTTCAGAAGTGCCGCCAAACGGCAACTTGCTTTGATAAGCATATCGTAACTTACATCCTCCCTCATCATATAGTCCATATATGACACAGTCACATCTGGCTTACAAATTTCAAGATAGTGTGCTGCAATTTTTCCATTATCGGTTGCCCAATCGGCAAGCGTACCCTTTGTGAACTCTGCATATCTATTGTCCAGACAAAGTTTCATATCGTATGCTCGATATGCAGCCGAAAAACCACTCGGATAGTTGAAGCCACTCCAAGTCTTCGACCATCTCGCCTTCGCCGTAGAGTCCTTCTTTTTGCCATACTCTGCAACAATACGTAGATACTCAAAATCATATTTAGAGTGTGGAATTTTGTCAATACGGATGTTCGAAAGGCAGTGCATATCACACATTAAATTTATGATTGTACGCAACGCAGCCGTAACCTTCTCTGGTAATTGCGACTCGTGAGCCTTAACCACCTTCAAGGCGTCATTAATAGCGGCATAAGCATCACCCTCCTTACACTTTTTAGGTTTTAGTTTTTTGTCGAGATGCAAGTAATGAATCTCCTTGGAATGGGTTGCGATATTTGTCTTTTCGAGGGCATAGAGATACTGAACATCATCGTTATACTTGTATCCAAGATACTTATCCACAACGTTCTTTGCTTCAGGTGTCAAGTGCTGGCTTGCCAAAATTACAGCAGCCTCATCACACACCTTATTCCACGCATTCGCCATCAATGCGGTGAATGCAAACGCCAACAACAAAAATATCTTTTTCATAATTACTACTCGTTATATATTTTAATGTTACCATCTGAAAAGATTGTATTCAATACATAAGCAAGGCGGTATCCTCCCATCAAGATAGCCTCGTTTGTTAAGGCAGTCGAAACCGCCTTCTGTTCCTTCGTCATCTTGGATACATCCATACCCTCGGTAGTAATTTCGTGTGCGCGATGTCCCAACTTCACAATATCACGTCCCCAATCTTCGACAGTGCCACTTTGCCACGCAGCCGCCTGCTCTGGCGATACTTTATCTACTAATGTAGCAAATTTCTCATAAGTCCATTTTCCGCGACCTTGCCAGGTCAGAGAACCGTCCCAATAGCGATGGAAAGCCAACTTCTTGCCCTTATTGGCGAGGCTGTACCTGTAATGAGGAAATATCTCTTTCGGGAAGTTTATATGACACGGGCAATGCATATCTCCTACATAGTGTATCATATTGATAAGTCGCTGGCGTACAACCGAATCAGGCAAATTCTTATACTTACCATCACCCAACTCTGCAAGGGCTTTCACAAGGTGTCCCATAACGCGACCCGGAAATTTACTGCTCTTCATATTGTAATTGACGCCATCTTCCATAGCCATTCCTGTATGCCAGCTATTTACTCGTCTGAATTTTGTAGAAAATTTCCAAGCGTCCATCCACGAAGCATAGTACGGAAGGGTGTGTTTGAGATAGTAATGAGCCTTCTTCTTTGCCTCGGGTGTGAGGTGTTGTTCTGCAATGTAGGCAGTGGTTCCGTGGGCTTGATTGCCCCACGCTTTTGCGTTATAAACACCTAATGTACTCACAAAAGCAATCGTAATAATTAAGACTTTTTTCATAATAGCATTGATTTATTATTTCAGGATTGCATTCAACAATACCGCAATACGGATATGCTGCACAAGCAAGGCATGCCATTTCAGTCGCCTATGCGACTCCAAGTCCCCCTTTTACAAAGGGGGATTTAGGGGGAATGTCAATACCCTGCACATGGCTTGTCGAAACTGTTCTATTTCAAGTTCTCGTTCAGAAGTGCCGCTATGCGGTATGCTGCACGAGCAAGGCAAGCCAATTTAGTCGCTCGGCGACTCCAAGTCCCCCTTTTACAAAGGGGGATTTAGGGGGAATGTCAATACTTTGCATATGGCGTACGGCAAAAACCTATTTCAGGTTTGAATTCAACAATACCGCAATACGATATGCTGCACGAGCAAGGCATTCCATATGCAATGCTTCGTGCTCTTGCACTGTCTTGTGGATAAAGCGGCCCTCCTCCTTCTCCAATCTGTCGTAAACACCCTTGGTGTATGTACCGATATCGGTAGCCCAATCTTGGAGCGTTCCGGCAGAGAACTCCGCCTTCTTATCACCATACATGCAGACGATATCCTCCGACCACATCTGCGGTGAATAGACATTGTTTCCGTGGAAAGTTTGATAACGATATGTCCAAAGTTTTTTCCACGAATACTCAAACCATTTGATTGGACGATTTGCTACCGAGCACTGCGAAATATAGAGTTTGAAATCGGTTCCCGACTTCGGAATATCCTCGATTACCACATTCGAGAGGTTGTGCATATCGATAACCAAATTCATCACCGTCTGGATAGCAAAACTAACCTTCGACTTATCATACAACTCACGGTTGCGAATAACCTCCAATGCCTTATCTATCTGCACCAAAGCATCATTCTCATCTTTTGCCGCATGTTTCAAATTCTGGTCAAGATGGAGTGTGTGCCAACCCTCTGTTTCGAGGTGACGGCCATTACGGCGATGCCATGCGAGATGGTTCGATGGTCTGGTGTGGTCTTTGCCCACATACTCTGTTACCAAATTGTGCGTTTCGGGAGAGTAACTTTGTGAAGCAACCAGCAAAACCGCCTTATCATAGTTTGTACTCCATGCTTTTGCCGAAAGTGTTGCTGCAACGAGCAACACAGCCAATATAATCTTTTTCATAATTTTTACTCCTTAAAAATTTCGGTCAATACTCCTGCCAAGCGGTATGCTGCTCGTTGCACCTGCTTATCTACGATTGCATGAACGGTGGCAACATCCTCCTCGCTCATTTTCGAGATATCTGTACCTTCCGGCATTGCAGGGAAACAGTATTTACGCCATACATCGGCAGTCTCCTGTGTCCAATCGTAGGCGGTACCTTTCTGAATCTTTTTTGCCTTCTTTGGCGAGAGAAGCTGCATATTTTCGAAATGCTTCTCTGCTGTCCACTTACCACGGCGGAATGCAATAGAACCGTCCCAGAAGCCGTGAGGACTACGTTTTTTGCCTTTATTCAAAAGGTTGTAGTGGAATTGAGGGTGCGACTTCTTGCTCCAACGAACATGCACAGGGCAATGGTGGTCACCAACCATGTGGATAAGGTACTGCAAGTTGATTTTCACCAACGAGTCGGACATAGTTTTGTATGCACCGTTAGCCATCTCCTTGCGGATACGCTCAATATGGTAGGCACCCGTAGTCGGTTTACCTACAACAACTTTGTTCTTAGCGTCAATATTTGTACTATGCCACTTGTCGCACACAGTGTACGGTTCAATCGAACGCGCCTGGTCCATCCATGTTGCATAGAACGGAATTGAGGCTTTGAGATAGTGACGACACTTAGCCTTCACCTCAGGGTCGAGAAGTCGCTCGGCATTATAGGCGATTACCGCATGACCGACATTTTCCCAAGCCATTGCTCTTTCGGTGGTAAAAAACGCCATTACCACAAGAGCCACTTTCAGAAATTTTTGTTTCATAACAGATTAGTATTTACTATTTGGTTATTATTTTATTGCCCCATTCAACAATGCAGCGATACGGCATGAAGCACGAGCTACACCTGCGAGGAACACCTCTTCATTCTCGGCATGAGCCTGGCGAGAGAGGTAGCAATCAGGACCTGCCCACGAATAGAGAGGTTGCACCACCTTACCCATATCGGTAGCCCAATCACGCACTGTTCCTGCTTGATACTGCTCCTTGTAGCGACCATGACACACCTTCAAATCGCGAATGTGCATCTCGGCAGACCACGCCGAATGGAAGACCGAAAATCCATACGACCAGAGGTGCTTCCACTTGCGGGTTTTGAATTTTTCTCTCTTTCCATATCCACCCGCCGACTGCTGGAATTCGAAATCCTCCTTAGAGTATGGGAACTCTTCGAGATATACATTGCCGACATTATGCATATCGATAGTCAATTCAATAATCTTGTGTATAGCAAATGCAACCTCCTCTTCACTCTTCGATGCACGGTTTTTAACGACCTCAACAGCATTTTCGAGTTGTGCAATGGCATTTTTATCGTCATTAACAACAGGTTTCAAATACATATCGAGCGATATAGTACGCCAATCTGCCGTTTCAAGCAGTTGTCCCTTCTTGCGAGCCGCCTCAAAGGTCTGTACCTGTGTACGAATATTCTCACCGAGATACTTCTTTACCTCAGTTTGAGCCTCAGGTGTGAGGTTTTCGTAAGCCCAAAGCCATGCCGCTTGGTCATAAATCCAATTCCACGCCTGCGCTGTATATACACCCATTACGAGGGCAAGTGTCAAAAATATCTTTTTCATAACTATACTCCTCCCTATTTCTTAAAAATCTGATTCATTACATACGCCAAACGATAACCGGCCTTTACAGCCTCCTCATCGCATATACGGCGCATCTCCTCACGAGTTTTCTTTGAATATTTCTGCTTATTCGAGCCGGCAGGAGTGAGTTCAAATGTCTGCTCGGCATGCGGAAGACTTGTTACCGCCCACTTAAACGGATTGCCTTTGCATATCTTCTTTATCTCCTTCTCAGAGAGAGTCGCCATCTTGTCGGCATAGTAACTTGCTGTCCACTTCTTGCGACCATATTGAATAGCATCTACATCCCAAACCTTGTGGAAACTCTCCTTCTTGCCCTTGTTATTGGTAAGGTGATAGTAATACTGCGGATGCGATTTCTTTGGCCATACATTATGCCCCGGACAGTGCATATCGGCAACCAAATGAATCAGATACAACAAGTTGAGTCGCACCTGCTCTTTCGGCAGCTTATGATAGTTCTTCATCTCGCGCCAAATGCGGTCGGTCTGATATGCTGCACACTTTTCGTTAAGAACATCAACTGCACCATTCTCGTCCATCCAGTTGCTATGCCACTTACCCGAAGGACGATATGGGTCGGTGTAACGATACTGGTCCATCCAAATTGCATAGAATGGAAGCGAGTGGTTCAAATAATAATGAATCTTCTCACGTGCCTGCGGTGTCAAATTACGCTCTGCAATTTCAGTAATGGCAGAGTGAGCAAAGCCACCCCAAGCCATTGCGCTATTCACGGATAATACCGCAAATGAGATAATTAAAACAATAAGTTTTTTCATTGTGTTAGTTTTTATTGGTTTACACTGAATAATTGACGTATTACTGCTGTTGTGCCAAATAGTCCAACATTGTAGCTAAGCGATAGCCTAACTTCGCCATCATCTCGAAGTAGAAATCCTCCAAATCGTTGCGCTGAATACGCGACATCTCATAGTCCGGCACCGCCCACTTATAAATCTCATTAGCCGTTCTTCCGACATCGGCAGCCCAATCGTACAACGAACCTGCCGCATACTCCTTCGCCTTTGCGCCATAAGCCAACTCGTAGTCATCAGCCCACATTGTACCTGTCATACCGTTATGGCTACCGCTATACACATTCCAAAAGCGCGACCACTCTACTTGAAACTTACGCTTATTGTACTTCGGTGTATCTCCACTGTAACGCCATATCTTAAAATCCTGCATCGAGTGAGGTACGCTCTCCAAACGGACATGTCCGATATTGTGCATATCGCACATCAAGTTGATGATTGTACGCAGAGCATTCACAACCTCCGCACGCTCTCTACCCTCTCGGTCACGAACAACAGCCATCGACTCCTCAATCTTTGCGATAAGGTCATCGCCCTCTCGCTTCATCGGGCGAAAATTTTTGTCGAGATAGAGGAAATGTATATCGTTGGAGTGACTCGCCTGATTCTTTTTTTCGAGGTAGTAGAGATACTGCACATCCTCGTAGAAACTTTGACCAAGAAAACTCTTCACAAACGCCTTTCCATCCTCCGACAGGTGTCGTTGTGCAAGAATCATTGAACCTTCAAACACTCGTTTGGTCGAAGGACCTGTCTGTGCACTAACACAATAGACAGCAAACACAGACAACATAAATAGTATCAGCCTCTTCATATCAAAAATATTTATTAATGTTTTTTATTTAAAAATATCATTCAAGAGTGCAGCCAAGCGATATGATGCCTTTGCCATGCATCGAGTATGGACTGTCTCCTGTCGTTCGTTCATCTGTGCAGGCACAACCTCCCCGGGTTGAAATATTTCGAGCGCACGAACAACATCTTCACCCACATTCTCTACCCAAAAACGAGGGGTACCCTTCTCGTACTCTGCCTTCTTCTCATTAGCAAATATATCGATATCATCACCATGGTACTGCGGAGTAAAAAAGGTATAGCGGGACACAAATCTACTCTCCCACAGTTTATACCAACTCGAATTATAGGTCTTACTGCAATAGAAACCTTTTCCTTCTGCCGTAAGTTCGTTCCAAGTCTTATAGGTAAAGCCCTTTGTAGCCTCATTGCCATCGATACGAATATGTGCTATACAGTGCAAATCGCCCACAAGATGAATTACCGTACGAAGCGAAGCCTGAACAAGCGAATCGCTATGATTAGTGCGGTTGCGCAACACATCGATAGCCTTTTCAAGTTGTACCACACCATCATTTTCAGCCGTAGTGGTCGATTTACCATTTGCATCGAGTGTAGTAATATGCCAATCTTTCGTATAGGCATACTCGGGCTTCTTGCGAAGAGTATTCAACCAGAATGATGCTCTGACCATATCGGTTTTCAAGATAGCCTTAACCTCTTTTTTCGCATTATCGGTGAGATATTTATCTGCCAATGCCGCTATTGATTGATGTCCAAATGTAGTAAATGCCAACGCTTCACCCACCATCAAAATTGAAACCGATATCAATATTATAATCTTTTTCATAGAAATATCCTCCATCTATTATTTGCTAAATATCTTGTTGAGTGTTGCTGCCAAGCGATAGCCTGCATAGGCCAACTGTTCGCGCAATGTTTCGTCTATATTTTTGCGCTGTTCCTCGCTAAAATCCCTAAACTCATCTCCTCTCTCCCAGTAATTGCCTGTTTTCAGTATACTCTGAGCACTTTGAACACTCCACTTAAAAGCATTTCCCTTACAGATTTTCTTTATCTCTCTTGGAGTGTAGGTATCGTACGCCTTGACAAAATGGTCTGCCTTCCATCTTGGGTGCATAAGCTGAGGCGAAGCATCCCAGAACTTATGATGACCATATTTTTTACCCTTAACTTTTAGTGAGGGTCTTGCCGCACCGACATCTTTGGTATATACTATATGGCTCGGACAATGCATATCCACTACCATGTGAATTAGAAGTTTCAGATTTACCGCAACAAGCGAGTCTGACATATTCTTATACTTACCCTTTGTCATCTCCTTCGTAATACGATTAACCTGATATGCTGCATCGCGAGTCTCATCTCCCTTGTAGCCGATTACATCATATTGCTTATTCACATAAGTCGAATGCCAATAGCTACTCTCCTTGAATGGGTCACTGTGTCGCCAATAATCCTGCCATGCCGAATAGTGTGGCAAGTTGTGTTTAAGATAGTGTTGGCACTTTGCCTTCGCCTCGGGGGTTAAGTGTTTTTCGGCAATATATGCCGAGATGTGGTGACCCCAGCCACCCCATGCCATTGCGCTCTGCGTACACATAGTAGCTACAAGCACAAGTACAATAATAGAAATTTTGTTCTTCATAATCAGATTGTTTTATGTTTTACTTGAAAATGTCGTTAAGAAGGTTAGCAAGGTTAAAGCCCGCATCGTAAAGGCAGGCATCATTTATACTCTCCAACTTCGCCAATTCCGACAACTCTACAACTGCATTCGGCTGCAATGTTTTGAGCGCAATCAACACTCTCTCACCGGTAGTCTCCGCCCACTTTCGAGGTGCAATAGGCTGTCTTTTGTAACTCTTGGCTCTACCTGCGGTTGCAATCTTCCAATCGTAGACATACATCTCTGCCGAGAATACAACGTGACGCCTACGATACTCTTTCAGCCACAAACTTTGCCAATCAAATTTCTTCACTTTATAGAAGCGGGAACCTTTTTGCATAACATTATGACCTCCAAAAGTAAAGTTCTCTTCAAGGTGTCGGTCAATGAGGATATATGCCGGACAATGCATATACACAGTCATCTCTACTGCCGTAAGCAATGCTGCTCTGCGCTCCGAGACAGACACACCCTCATCTTTAAGCGTTGCAATAGCCTTTTCGAGCAACACCACAGCGTCCTCTTCGTTTGTAGTTACCGACTTACCCTCCTCATTAAGGCGGGTTTTATTCTGCCCCTTCATATCGTCAGCAACAGATGACAGAGGCATACCATCTAACACCTTATAGACCTCCCTCTTTGCCCTCTTCGAGATATTCTCCTCGGCAAACATCAATAACGCTCTATTGACTTGTGTAGGCCAAGCCGCAACATCGGTTGCAACAAGCGTAAAAAGCGCAATAACAATATATCGTAAACTCTTCATAAACACGCTACTTGAAAATATTGTTGATGAAGTGAGCAAGGCGATAACCGGCATCACGCATCAGTCTATCGGATATCTCCTTCATTCGAAATTTATTCTGCTCGGGCAAATCCTTGTAATCCACCGTTGGCGAGAGCAGCGTATAACACTCTCTGAATATCGGTTCATTATTGCGAACCCAACTATCCATATCGCCCTCACACAACTTTGCAATCTCCTGCTTAGTCAAACGGCAATAGACATCTCGGAATTGCTCCGCAGTCTTACCCTTATGAAAACGACCAAATGTCAAATCATTATAGCCATGAAAACGAATCTTATTACCATTCTCCTTAAACTCGAATTGTGGCTGACCATCGTAGAATACATGTCCCGGACAGTGCATATCGCCAACCATGTGGATAATACACTTCAAGTTTATCGCTACTGCCGAGTCGGACATATTACGATACTCTTTGAGCCTCTCCTTAATCTGCGCCAAACGAGCTACACCATGTTCATCGGGTGTAAGTGGCGCACGAAATACGGATATATCGCCAACCAACTCTCCCGGAACAAATTCGCCGTCCTTAACACCTACGGCGTGCCAACGCGCTGTATGATGATACTCCTCCGAGTATCGCCAATTATCCATCCACGAAGCATAATATGCCAACGAGTGACCGAGATACCTATTGCACATTCTGCGCGCCTTCGGAGTTAGATTTTGGTCAGCAATATGGGCAATTGTAGCGTGTCCGGCGCTATTCCAGCCATAAGCCTGCGACACCGCGAACAGGGATACAAACACAAATAGTACTACAAGTATTTTCTTCATCATTGTTATAGTTATTCTCTATTTTTTGAGTCAATACATATAGTTACAGGTCCATCATTCACAAGCGACACCTGCATATCGGCACCAAACTCTCCATGCTCAACCTCTTCACCCAGCACCTCCGATAGCGTTTTCAAGAACTTCTCATACATCGGTCTTGCCACAGCCTCGCCTGCTGAACGGATATACGATGGACGATTACCCTTCTTGGTCGAAGCAAAGAGCGTAAACTGACTTATCACAATCACTCTGCCCTCCGCCTGCTTAATATCGAGGTTCATCACCCCATTCTCATCATCGAAGATGCGCAAGCGCGACACCTTACCGCACAGCCAATCTATATCCTCCTGCGTATCCGCCTCCTCGATGCCGAGCAGAATAGCCAAACCCTTACCGATTTCGCCAATCGTCTTGCCCCCGACCTCAACGCTGCAACGCTGCACCCTCTGTATTACGACACGCATAGATTACAATGTATTGTTATTTTCGGCAAAAAATCGCCAAAGGTTATCATCTGTCGGCACGGGCGCCACAATCTCCACCAACTCCTTGCGCACGGGGTGCATAAATGCCAACGAGCGCGAATGGAGCGAAATTCCTCCATTCGGATTGGAGCGTTTTGCACCATACTTCAAATCGCCCTTTATCGGGCAACCGATTTTCGATAGTTGGCAACGAATTTGATGGTGACGACCTGTCAAGAGTTCGATATCGAGAAGCGTGTAGCGGTCGCTACAACCAATCATTTCATAGTTCAAACGGGCCTCCTTCGCCTCTTTGTGCGGAGCGTTATAGGCGTGCGAACGGTTAGTCTTGCCGTCACGCAATATATAGTGGCGAAGGCTACCCTGCTCCACAGCAGGTCGAGCCTCCACAATCGCCCAATAGTGTTTTCGGATTTCACCCTTACGAATCATCTCGTTTAGGCGCACAAGAGCCTTCGAGGTCTTGGCAAACAGAACTGCGCCACTTACAGGGCGGTCAATACGATGCACCACACCGAGAAAGACATCACCCGGTTTGTGGTCACGCACCTTCAAGAAGGCTTTGAGGTAGTTTTCGAGCGCATCATCGCTCGTCTTATCGGGTTGCACGAGGTCGCCCACCCGCTTATTCACAACAAGCAAGTGGTTATCTTCGTACAATATATCGTTTGGGCTAAACATTTTAGAATTTTGGTTTCGGTTCTAATTTAAGTTTTTCGAAGGCTCTTAAAGTTGGAAAGTAAATGGTAAAAGTAGTTGCGCACTTTCAACAATTGAAGCCGAGCCGTTGCCACTCATTATAACCCGTATAGGAGAACCTTGTCGGCGTTCAACATCGAGAATAACCTGACGGCAGCCGCCACAAGGATAGCACTCTCGCTCCGAAGGGTTCGAGGCTATTGCCAACGCCTCAATGGGGTCATCGGAATAGTTTGCCTCAACATAGTAGAGCAACGAACGCTCGGCACACAAACCCGAAGGGAAAACTTCGCTTTCGGAGTTTGCGCCATGCAAAATCTTTCCGCTACGCAGACGTACCGCAGCACCGACCTTAAACCCCGAATATTTAGCGTAGGCTAATTCGGTTGCCTTTTGTGCCTCGGCTACAAGTTGTTGGTCAGCAACGGGCAAATCTTCGAGATGCTCCGCCTTAATGTACTTCAACTCCAAACTCTTATCCATAATTCTCTTTTTTACTTGTGCATACACACACTCGTTCTCGCAAATATAGTAAATATTACTATATTTTCCTACAAATTGCGGGCAAAACAATCAAAAAATAGTATTTTTGCAAAAAATTATAGTGGAACAATGTACGATTGGGGCGACAACAGACGGTACAATAGTTATGCGGCTTATTTCCGCCGACACTTTGGCGAGCGAGTGCAGAAGGTTGCGATAAATGCAGGTTTCACCTGCCCTAATCGTGACGGAAAAGTGGGCTTCGGAGGTTGCACTTTCTGCAATAATGAAGCCTTCACTCCATCGTATTGCCAACCCACAAAAAGCATCACGCAACAGATTGAGGAGGGCATCGAATTTCACCGCCGCCGTTATCGTACAGCATCGCGCTATCTCGCTTATTTTCAATCGTTTTCCAACACATACGCTCCACTCGAAATTCTACAAAAACGCTACTCCGAAGCACTCGCCCATCCCGAGGTTGTAGGCGTGGTTGTAGGCACTCGTCCCGACTGCGTATCGGAGGAGATTTTGGACTATTTTGCAGAACTTGCGAAGGAGTATTATGTAACACTCGAATATGGCATAGAATCGACCTATGATGCCACATTACAGAGGATAAATCGAGGACACAATTTCGAGTGCGCCGAGCGAGCCGTAAAGATGACTGCCGAGCGAGGTTTGGCGGTTGGCGCACACTTTGTTTTGGGGTTGCCCGGCGAAACTGACGAGATGATTTTGGAACAGGTAGAACGCATTAACACTCTGCCACTTACAACGATAAAATTTCATCAGTTGCAGGTCTTCAAAGGTACCGCAATGGAGCGAGAATATGACGAATACCCCGAGCGATTTCGCTTTTGGGAGTTGGAGGAATACCTTGACCTTTTTGTTGAAATTTTACGCCGTTTGCGCTCCGATATTGTGGTCGAACGATTTGCTTCGGAGTCACCGCCCCGCTACCACTATGGTCGCAATTGGGGATTGGTGCGCAACGAAACTCTTTGGAATATGCTCGAAAAACGCCTTGAAGAGAGGAATGCTTGGCAAGGGGAGTTGTACGCAGGCCATTAGCCGTTAGCCATTAGCTTTTAGGGGTTATAGGGATAATAGGGGCGTTAGGGGTGTTAGGGTCGTTAGAGGCGTTAGGGAGTTTAGAGAATTTAGAGAATTTAGGGAGTTTAGGGAGTTTAGGGAGTTTAGGGCGCAAAAAATGAGAGAAATGGGACCAATAGGACCAATGGAACCAATAGGTGCGCTCGCAAAAGCAAAATTCCCATCACTCCCATTAGTCTCATTAGTCCCATTGGTCTCATCTTTCTTTTGAAAAATTAACTTTTAAGCAGATGAGAGCAAGGCTTGCAAAAATCCCGAGGCAGGGGAATACTTGGTGTATTTTCCTGTCTCGGGAATTTTTGTATAACGCAGCTATCGCTGCTTAAAATTAATTTTTCTTGGGTTTTGGGGCGAGAATCATATTCATCTTCTTACCCTCCAACTGTGGCATAACCTCAACCTTTGCAATCTCCTCGAGAGCCTGCGCAAAGCGAAGAAGGAGAATCTCTCCCTGCTCCTTGAAGACGATGCTTCGACCACGGAAGAATACATAAGCCTTAACCTTTGCACCCTCCTTGATAAAGTTCTCGGCGTGACGCAGTTTGAAGTTGAAGTCATGGTCATCGGTCTGCGGACCAAAACGAATCTCCTTGATAACGATTTTGGTCTGCTTCGCCTTTATCTCCTTCTGCTTTTTCTTCTGCTGGTAGAGGAACTTCTGATAATCTACAATGCGACATACCGGAGGTTGCGCATTAGGCGAAATCTCCACGAGGTCCAACTCCATCTCATCTGCGAGTTGCAGAGCCTTCGAGATAGGTACAACAAGGTTTGGCTCGACATTGTCGCCTACGATGCGGACAGTGTCGGCTGTAATCTCTTCATTAATTCGATGTGGGTTCTCCTTCTCGGGACGGCGTCCGCGAGGAGGAAGGTTGCCCGGACGAGCTCCTGCCGGGCGTGGCGTAAACGGTTTGAATCCTGCCATTCTTTTTAGCTGTTAGCTATTAGCCATTGGCCATTAGCTTTTTTTTAATTTTTAATTTTTAATTCTTAATTTTTAATTTAATGCTTTAGCATTTTATATTGCTGCTACCTCCTTAGCTACGAGGTCTGACATATATTTTGCGTACTCTTCGAGTGTCATCGAGCCCTTATCGCCCTCGCCCTGTGCGCGGACAGATACGGTATGCTCGGCAGCCTCCTTCTCGCCAACAATCAAGAGGTAAGGGATACGCTTCAACTCGTTGTCACGAATCTTACGGCCAATCTTCTCGTTGCGGTCATCAATCTGCGCACGAACATCACGCTCGTTCAAGTATGCAACAACCTCCTCGGCATAAGCGTTATACTTCTCCGAAATTGGGAGTACTACTGCCTGGTCAGGAGCGAGCCACAATGGGAACTTACCTGCGGTATGCTCCAATAATACTGCCACAAATCGCTCCATCGAGCCAAATGGCGCACGGTGAATCATAATTGGGCGGTGGAGTTTGTCGTCAGCACCCTTATATGTCAAATCGAAACGCTCAGGGAGGTTGTAATCCACCTGAATAGTACCGAGCTGCCAACTACGACCGAGAGCATCTTTCACCATAAAGTCGAGTTTAGGACCATAGAATGCTGCCTCGCCATACTCAACCACGGCGTTCATACCCTTATCCTTACAAGCCTGAATAATTGCCGACTCGGCCTTCTCCCAATTCTCGTCAGAGCCGATATACTTCTCCTTGTTGTTAGGGTCGCGCAACGAAATCTGTGCTGTATAGTTGTCAAACTTCAAAGTCTTGAAGATGTAGAGCACGATATCCATAACCTTCTCGAACTCCTCCAACAGCTGGTCTGGGCGAACGAAGAGGTGGGCATCATCTTGGGTAAATGCACGCACACGAGTCAATCCGTGCAACTCGCCCGACTGCTCGTAACGACATACTGTACCGAACTCTGCCAAACGAACAGGGAGGTCCTTGTACGAATGTGGCTTGCTGCGGTAAATCTCGCAGTGGTGAGGGCAGTTCATCGGTTTGAGCAAGTACTCCTCGCCCTCGATTGGGGTGTGGATAGGCTGGAACGAGTCCTTACCATACTTTGCATAGTGTCCCGAAGTGACATACAAGTCCTTATTTCCGATTGGAGGGGTAATTACAGGCTGATAGCCATACTGCTTCTGAATCTTACGCAAGAAACGCTCCAAGCGGTCGCGCAACTCTGCACCTTTTGGCAACCAGAGTGGCAAACCCTGACCTACGCGCTGCGAGAAGGTGAACAGCTCCAACTCCTTGCCCAACTTGCGGTGGTCGCGCTTCTTTGCCTCTTCGAGCATTGCGAGATACTCGTCAAGCATCGACTTCTTCGGAAACGAAACACCATAGATACGGGTGAGCATCTTATTCTTCTCGTCACCACGCCAATATGCGCCCGCTACCGAGGTCAATTTTATAGCCTTAATATGACCTGTGTGTGGGATATGCGGACCACGACAGAGGTCTGTGAATGTACCATTTGTGTAGAACGAGATTGTACCGTCCTCCAAGTCCGAAATCAACTCGCACTTGTACTCATCACCCTTCTCGGTGAAGGTTTTAAGTGCATCGGCTTTCGAAACCTCGGTACGCACCAACTCCTCCTTCTGACGAGCCAATTCGGTCATCTTTGCCTCAATCTTTGCGAGGTCTGCCTCCAAGATTGGTGTTGGCGAATCTACGTCATAGTAGAAGCCCTGCTCGATAGCCGGACCGATACCGAACTTAATGCCCGGATACAACGCCTGCAACGCCTCTGCCAAGAGGTGCGAAGAGGTGTGCCAGAAGGCGTGCTTACCCTCTGCATCGTCCCACTTAAAGAATTTGATTGCGCAATCCTGCGCCAATGCGTGCGACATATCCACGGTCGCACCATCTACCGAAGCAGCCAGACAGTCCGCAGCTAAACGAGGGCTGATACTCTCTGCAACTTGGTAGGCTGTTACCCCCTGCTCGAACTCACGAACCGAGCCATCGGGAAACGAAACTTTAATCATACTGCTTTATTAAGTTTTAATTGTTTATGTTTTGCGCCTTCGCAGCTCCACAATCACGAGACGGATTACTGCTCAGTTGCGCTGTTAAAATTCAAAATTCAAAATGCAAAATGCAAAATTCAAAATGTCCCTCCATATATTCAAATTCGGAGGTGATTGAGCTATTTTTGTGCGATGCGAGGCGACAAAACCGCAGCATAGTAAGCCTATGTGAGGATTTTGAGTCCGAAGCACTCGTGCAAAAAGAGCCAATCAGAACGAATTTAGTTGCCTTCTGCGGCTTGCAAATCCTTCATCGACACATCTCTGCCCTTTTCACGCTCAAAATGTTCGAGAGGGTTGCGACTCCAAAACTTGTAGTCGCTACGGCGGCGAACAATATCTATCGCCTCGTAAATCGCATTGCGCATCGACTGTGCATCTGCCAAATTCTTGCCTGCAATATCGAATGCCGTACCATGGTCAGGCGAGGTGCGAACGATATTCAATCCTGCCGTAAAGTTCACTCCATCAGGCGATAACGCCTTAAATGGTGCAAGTCCTTGGTCGTGATACATTGCAAGAATAGCATCGTATTTCGCATATCCACCACTTGCAAACAAGCCATCTGCCGCCATAGGTCCGAATGCCAAAACACCTTGATTTGCAGCCTCCTGCACCGCAGGACGAATAATCTGCTCCTCCTCCGAGCCGAGCAATCCGCCATCGCCCGCATGAGGATTGAGCGACAATACGGCGATACGAGGCTCTACAACCCCGAAATCCTGCTTCAAAGTTTGACGCAACGCCACAAGCGAAGCGGTAATCTTCTCTGCCGAGAGCGACTCGGCAACCTTATCAACAGGAATATGTACCGTCTGTAACGCCACACGCAACACATCGCTGCACATAATCATCATCGGCTCACCCTCTGCCTTCGATGCGAAATACTCGGTATGCCCCGTAAAACCGAAGCCAACCTTCTGCATCGACTCCTTGTTTATCGGTGCAGTAACCACCGCAGCCAAATCACCTGCCACAAGGTCTGCACTTGCCCTTTCGAGGGCATCGAGAGCCTGCTTTGCCGACTCCTCGGTAGCGCAACCTGCCTCAATACGGATATCTTTTGCGCCACACTCCACGAGGTTAATTTTACCCTTGCGAGCCTCTGCCGCCGAGTTGCAGATATTGAAATGCAACGGCTCAATATCCTCTAAACCACGAGCATAGAACTCTGCAATATGTTTGGCACCATACACCACAGGGGTAAATAACTCAACCATTGACGGGTGTGACAATGCCTTAATTATCACCTCCCAGCCAATTCCGTTCGTATCGCCCTGCGTAATGCCTATTTTGTATTTGTACTCCGACATAAATATCTCTTTACAACTCCTTTAAGGGTACAAAGTTATAAAATTTTCAGATAAATAATACTTATTTATTGTTTTTTTAACAAATCTACTAAAAAAAAGCAGATGAGCCTCTGACAAGACTCATCTGCAACATCAAAAAGCATACTCGTTTTACCTACTCCTCCGGTATCTCAAATTTGGTCATACCTGCTGCAACAAGCATATTAAACCACGAAACCGCCTTCTTGATATCCGAGTCGTGAACTCGTTCACGGTCGTAGTCCGGAACAACAACGCCGAAAAACTCCTTCAAGCGTGCGGCGCCCTCCTTGGTTGCAGGTCCCTGCTCACCCTTTGTATAAGCATACATCTTGGTAAACACCTCTGCAAGAGGGATATCCTCACCCTCAGTATACATCGAAATCTCGGTCAAAGCACTGATACGAGATGATGCCGAAGCATTCATACGCTTACCATCTATCAACGACTCTACAATAAATCCATTGCGTGACTGAGCCACATAACGAAACAATCCGGGTTGTCCCGAAATTGCCAAAATATCCTTTAATTCCATAACTTATTTATATTATTTGTTGTTCTTTATATTCACGTCCATCTGTGGGAATGGGAAGTTAATACCCTTAGAAGGTAACTCCTTATACATCTTTTCATTCATATCGAAGTACAAGCCCCAATAGTCAGCATTTGCAACCCATGCCCTAATAACCAAATCGACAGAACTTTCACCCAGATTTTTCACATAAACCACAGGCGCCGTATCTGTCAGCACTCGCTTATCAGCCATCAACATCGCCAAAATCTCTCGGCGAGCAACATCGACATCATCGCCATACGAGATTGACAACGTCCAATCGACACGGCGTGTATCCGACTGCGAGTAGTTGTCTATAATCGAGGTCGCAATAGCGTTATTCGGCACATAAATAGTCTGATTGTCAGGCGTCTTCAAGCAAGTAGAAAATAATCCGATGGACTCCACCGTACCCGACTGTCCTTGCGCTTCAATATAATCGCCGACTTTGTATGGGCGAAGCAGCAACAGAATTACTCCTCCCGCAAAATTTTGCAGCGTTCCACTCAACGCCATACCGATAGCCAAGCCTGCCGAGGCGAAGAGTGCAAGGAATGAGGAGGTATTCACACCTAAGGTTTGCACGATGGCAAGCAGCAGCATAACCATCAGCAACGCCTTGACCAAACTACGCAGGAACGAGCGTAACGAAGCCTCGACCTTGTGGCGTGTAAACGCTTTATCCATGATGCGCACAACCCACTTAATAAGTTGCTTACCAATGAAGTAGATGACAAAAGCGAGCAGAATTTTCAGCAATATCCACCCCATCTCCTGTGCCATATCGGTAAGGAGTTGTTTGTAATCGAGTGTGGTGAGTTTTTCGAGTTTATGCACAGTCTCGGCAAGTTGCGCCTTCTGCACACTATCAGGAACTATCAACTCCTGCAACTTCTCTGTTTCGCTCTGTAAAAGATTAAACATAGGCTTCGTTAAAATTATCTATTTGCGAACAAAAGTAGCAAAAATTCGTGATATTTAGTAATTTTGTGACGATTTGATATATTTTTTCGAAAAAATGCGCAACTTCGGAGTCATTTTAACTGCTCTTTTTCTGTTTTGTGGCTGTTACGACAATCATAACGAGCCACCGACAGAGCCATTCTCAATGCGTGCAAATGCCAAAGTCGAAGCGGTGCGCCAACTCTGCTCAAATGGTTGCTACAACATCGTGTCGGATATCGTCTGTGTCGGTCGTATAACCTCCTCAGACCGAGATGGCAATTTCTATCGTTCAGTGTTTGTCGAAGACGAAACAGGTGCTGTCGAAATCAAACTCGGCACCTACAATATCGCTACGCAATACCCTGTCGGTCTGATGGTTGCATTGCGTTTGAAAGGGTGTGCCGTAATGCTCGATAACGATATCTTGCAAGTCGGATTGCCACCGCAGAGTTTCGACACTGCACCACGAGAGTTTGAGGCGCAGGAGGTTATCGACCAACATATCATACGCAGCAACTCGATAGAGGAGATTACACCGCTTGCTCTTGATATTCCGTCACTACATACATCGCTTTGTGGCAGATTTGTCCGTATATCGGGACTGCATTATGTTCCACTTGCCGACAGCGAGGGCAACAGCGAATATTATCGTTTCATCGACAACGAAGAGCGCATCATTTTCGCCTACATAAGCCCATACGCAGACTTCTCCGCCATTGCACTACCAACCACCACAACAACTATTCAAGGCATTCTCTGCCATGAGTCGGTAGGTGGCGAAATGGGACAACAATTTGTAATAAAACCTCGATTTGCAGATGATATTTCGGATATTGGGGATAATATATAGCCTGCTCCTACTAACCAGTTGCTCCACCACCGAGTCTGCCACCTCTCAACCGAAGGAGGTAAGCATCGCCTATCTCAAATCGTTGTGTCGGGGCGACCACTACCGCATCGTGAACGACTACATTGTACGAGGCGTGGTTGTTGCAACAGATTGGCTTGGAGAGATGAACAAAAGTGCCGTTATCGTAGATAGCAGCGGAGGATTGGAGTTTGCTATTGACTCTCATGACATCAACGAACATCTGCCGATTTACTCCGAAGTTGAGATACTCTGCAATGGTCTTATGTTGGCTCGCATAGGTGGCAAAATCGAACTCGGAGCCACTCCGACAGGTACTTTTCCACTCGACAATATTAGCGATGAGATGTTCGACCGTTATATCCGTGTGGTCGGCTCTTGCTGCAATTTCGCTCCTACGACAAAGCGATTCACGGATATATGCGCAGATGACATCAGCACTGTTGTTCGCTTCGAAAACGTTCGCATCTGCGAGGAGGAGCAGGGGCTATCGTGGTGCGACCTCGAAAACGGCAAACCCAAAACGACCTACCGCACCTTAATAGATAGAGATGGCAACACCTTTGCCGTGCGCACTCTTGGCACCTGCCACTACGCCACGGAGATAATGCCTACAAAAGAGATATCGGTTGTCGGAATAATAGACTACTCCGCCAACCGATATTTTCTACGAATTGTAAATAAGTGGTTTATTTGATAGTTGCCACCACCTCAACTAACAACTTCCAGAACTTATCCACAGTTGCGATTTCGAGTCGCTCGTCAGGCGAGTGTACACCACGAAGTGTAGGACCGAACGACACCATCTCCAAATGAGGGTACTTTTCGAGGAACAGACCGCACTCCAAACCTGCATGAATAGCACGAACTTTCGGCTCCGTACCGAAAAGTTTTTTGTACGCCTTTTTGGTACATTCGAGCAGTGTTGAGTGCGGATTTGGAGCCCAACCCGGGTATCCGTCAGAGTGAACAACCTCGCAACCGACAGCCACAAACGCACTCTCTACCTGCAACTTGGCATACTCCTTAGCGCTCTCCACCGAGGAGCGTTGCGAAGTAGTAATCACAATTTCGTCATCACGGAACTTCACCGAGGCAAGATTTGTCGATGTTTCGACCAAACCCGGCATCGCTGCCGACATTGCCAGTACACCCGAAGGAACGCTTATCAACGCCAACAACAATTTGCGTTGTGTCTCATCATCAAGTACCGTTTCAGGTCGCTCGGCTGTCAAAATTTCAACATTTGCATTTGGCTCAGTCAAAGCAAATTCACTGCGTAAAACCTCTCCGTACGCCTTTACATCTGCAACAAAAGCCTCTGCGACATCGCTCGGAACGCCCAAAACAATGTACGCCTCACGAGGTATGGCATTGCGCAAATTTCCGCCATCAAACTGTGACAATCGTGCGCCAAATAGTCGCGTTGCACGCTCGGCAATACGCGCCGCCCACTTATTCGAGTTGGCGTGTCCCTTGTCGATATCATCGCCCGAGTGACCTCCCAAAAGACCATTTACAACAATCTTATAATAGTTGTATCCCTTTGGCGCAGATTTGGTTACAAGCGGAAGATACGCCAAAGTATCCACACCACCTGCACAACCGATAAAGACTTCTCCCTCGTCTTCCGAGTCGAGATTAATAAGGTATTTACCCTGCACCATGCCTTCGCCAAGATTGAAAGCACCAGTCAAACCGGTCTCCTCATCTACGGTAAACAACGCCTCAATTGCGGGGTGTTCAACCGTATCATCTACGAGCAAAGCCAAGGCTGCCGCCATGCCGATACCGTCATCAGCGCCAAGCGTTGTACCATCAGCCTTTACCCACTCGCCATCGATGTATGTTTGAATAGCATCGTTGTCAAAATCGAAAACTTTATCCGAATTTTTTTCGCAGACCATATCGGTATGCGCCTGCAAAACTACGGTAGGTCGGTCTTCATAACCTGCCGTTGCACCCTTGCGAATTACGATATTACCAATAGCATCGCACTGATATTCAAGATTATGCGACTTAGCAAAATCTACAAGATACTTGCCTATTTTCTCTTCATGTTTTGATGGGCGTGGCACCTTTGTAATCTCATCGAAGATACCCCACACCAACTTTGGTTCTAAATTTTTCATATAATTTTTATTAGTTAAAAGTTACTCGTTCCAAACCCATAAAATCGTCAATGATGAGATTGTTTTTGTGCGATGTTAGGCGACAAAAGCGCAGCATAGTAAACCTATGTGAGCATTTTGGAGTCCGACACATTCGTGCAAAAAGAAC
>SUZE01000010.1:38986-69009 GCA_015060075.1 Rikenellaceae bacterium
GATGTTAGGCGACAAAAGCGCAGCATAGTAAACCTATGTGAGCATTTTGGAGTCCGACACATTCGTGCAAAAAGAACCCATCAGAACTCTACACCGTTATAAAATCGTCAATGATGAGACTATTTTTGTGCGATGTTAGGCGACAAAAGCGCAGCATAGTAAACCTATGTGAGCATTTTGGAGTCCGACACATTCGTGCAAAAAGAACTCATCAGAACGATTTTATCAAGCATACTGCTGTTGCCGATACACCCTTCTCTTCCCCTTCAAAACCGAGATGTTCGGTTGTGGTTGCCTTAACCGACACCTGCTCCACTGACAAACCTGTCGTCTCGGCAATACGCTCGCGCATAAGGTCGATATAGGGGCGCAATTTAGGGCGTTGCATAGCTATTGTAGAGTCTATATTTGCTATTTGATAGCCCTCCTTATTTAGCAGTGCAACTACCCTGCCGAGCAACAGGAGAGAGTCTATTCCCTTAAACTCTGCCGATGTATCGGGAAAGTGTTTTCCGATATCGCCCAAAGCCGCAGCACCAAGCAGCGCATCGCAGATAGCATGCACCAATACATCGCCATCAGAGTGGGCTATACACCCTTTCGAGTGAGGAATCTCCACTCCACCAATCACAAGCCGCAACCCATCGCCCAAGGCGTGAACATCGTATCCGTGACCTATTCTGAAATTCATAGTTCAATATTTTTTTACAAAGGTAGTAAAATAAACGGAAAACGGAAAAACTGATAACTGGGAATTTTAAAACGCACCTGCAATTCATGTTGCAGGTGGTATCAACAAAAAAAGAGCAGTCACTCAACTGCTCTGTGCGGAAAGAGAGGGATTGGCTACTACGCAAGCAAACTTGCTCCGCTTAACGCCTTTCCCTTGCCTCGCCGGCGGGCTCCTTGCAAAAATGAGCACTGCGCAAGGAGTTGATAAATCAACCCGATTTTGTTTTCGCATCGCTACGCCCTACAAACAAGTTTGTGTGCGTAGCACTGAAAAACAAAAAGATGTCAATAAATCGACATCTCCTTGCTTCGTTTTATTTTTGCGGAAAGAGAGGGATTCGAACCCCCGGAGCCTCTCAGCTCATCGGTTTTCAAGACCGGCGCATTCGACCACTCTGCCATCTTTCCGGGGACAAAGGTACAACCTTTTTTCTATTTTGCAAAATTTTTAGAGAAAAGTTGAAATTTTGCACTATATTTTGTAACTTTGTGGGTTGGAATAACTCTTTGCTCTTAAAAGAGCAGTGCAAAAAGAGTCCATCGGAACTATTCACAGGACAAGAAACAATAGGTTTTACCCTAAAAAGAGGTGAAAATCGGAGGCGATGAGACTATTTTTGCGCTAAACGAGGGAGCAAAAGCGCAGCATAGTGAGCCTATGTGAGCATTTTGCTATCCGAAGAGCAGTGCAAAAAGAGTCCATCGGAACGATTTACAGAACAAGAAACAATAAGTTTACAAACAAATAAAAAAAGAGAAAAGTATGGGAAGAGCATTTGAGTATCGCAAAGCGAGAAAGATGAAGAGATGGGGACACATGGCTCGTGTCTTTACGAAAATTGGTAAGGAGATTGAGATTGCCGTTAAGGCAGGAGGTAGCGACCCATCGGCAAATACAAGATTGCGTATCTTGATGCAGAATGCCAAGGCTGAGAATATGCCTAAGGAGAATGTGGAGAGAGCGATTAAGAGAGCAACAGAAAAGGATGCAGCAGACTACAAGGAGGTTGTATACGAGGGATACGGACCTAACGGTGTAGCATTCTTGGTTGAGACTGCTACCGACAACACCAACCGTACTGTTGCAAATATCCGTATGTACTTCAACAAGTGCGGCGGTACTCTCGGAAACTCTGGTTCGGTAGGCTTTATGTTCGAGCATAAGTGCGTATTCAAGTTCAAGGCAGAGGGTGCAGACCCTGAGGAGCTCGAACTCGAAATGATTGACCTCGGCGTAGATGAGTTCTATGTAGAGGAGGACGGCATCAACGTATACGCTCCATACGAGTCGTTCGGTGCAATTCAGAAGTGGCTTGACGACCAAGGCTTCGAGATTGTATCGGGAGAGTCTGTTCGTATCCCTACCGACACAAAGGAGCTTGACGCAGAGGGACGCGAGGCTGTCGAGAAGCTCGTTGAGAAGTTGGAGGAAGACGATGATGTGGTAAATGTATATCACACCATGGCCGAGGCTGACGCAGAGGAGTAATCAAAAAAATTCACGACAAATCTTAAACTTCAAAAAACATAGTACAATGAACAACAAGTATGCATTGCCAAAAGATGGTGGATTGATTGCCGACAAGGCATTCAAGGACCTTACGCAGCGCTACGAGAGAATCGCAACGCAAGCCTACGAAAGTGAGTATGAAGGTGTACAACACATTGCCGATGGTATTGTGGCAGCTATAAAGGCGCACAAAGGCGAGAAGCCTTTTGTACTCGGATTGACGACAGGAAAGACTCCTATCGGACTCTATCGTGAACTCGTAAAACGACACAAAAACGGAGAGGTTAGTTTTGCGAATGTTGCTGTTTATAGTCTTGATGAGTTCTACCCTATCGAGCCTACCGAGCAGCAGAGTCGCAACTATCGTATCCACGAGGAGTTGCTTGACCACGTAGACATTTTGCCTGAGAACATCAACTTCCCTGACGGAACACTTCCTCGTGAGGAGTTGTCGAATTTCTGCGCCAACTACTGCAAGGAGAAGATTGACTTGATGATTATCGGTGTTGGCGAAGACGGTCAGATAGGCTTCAATGAGCCGGGTTCGCACGCAAAGTCAGGCACTCGTCTTGTACAACTTTCGTATCAGTCACGCAAGGTGCAATCGAGCGCTTTCAGTGGTTTGGAGAACACTCCGAAGATGGCTATCACAATGGGCATCGGTACCATAATGAAGGCGGAGCGCATCGTTGTAATGGCATGGGGCGAGGATAAGGCCCGTATCATTCATCGCATTGTCGAGGGCGAGATTTCGGAGCAGGTTCCTGCATCGTACTTACAGGCTCACAACAATATCGAGGTTGTAATTGACGAGGGCGCAGCATCGCAGCTTACCCGTGTACAGACACCTTGGCTTGTTGGCTCGTGCCAATGGACACCAAAGTTCACACGTAAGGCTGTTGTTTGGTTGTGCGGCGTGGTAAACAAGCCAATCTTGAAGCTTACGCACAAGGACTATATCGAAAATTCGCTCGGTGAGTTGTTGGAGCAGGGTCGCACCTACGACCAAATCAACATTGATGTATTCAACGACTTGCAGCACACCATTACCGGTTGGCCGGGTGGAAAGCCGAATGCTGATGACTCTACACGACCTGTCAAGTCTACTCCATTCCCAAAGAACGTCTTGATATTCTCGCCACACCCTGACGATGACGTAATCTCGATGGGTGGAACATTTATTCGTCTTGTGGAGCAGGGACACAATGTTCACGTTGCCTACGAGACTTCGGGAAATGTTGCAGTACATGACGATGTAGTTTTGCAGAATATCGATGTTGCACATGAGTTGGGTTTTGCCGATGAGTATGCAAAAGTTGATGCTATCATCAAGAGTAAACACCCGGGAGAGCCTGAGCCACGTGCCTTGCTCAGTATAAAGGGTGCACTTCGCCGTGCTGAGGCTCGTGCAGCGGTACGCTCATTCGGATTGAACGCTGACACCAATGCCCACTTCTTGAACCTGCCATTCTACGAGACGGGTGGCATAAAGAAGAGTCCGTTCACTCAGGAAGATATCGACATAGTAGCGAAGTTGCTGCGTGAGGTTAAGCCTCATCAGATTTACGCAGCAGGCGACTTGTCAGACCCACACGGTACACACCGTACCTGCATCGAGATAGTTTTGGAGGCAATTGAGGTTGTACGCAATGACGAGTGGTTCAAGGGTTGCCACTTGTGGCTCTATCGTGGTGCTTGGATGGAGTGGGATTTAGGCTCGGTAGATATGGCAGTGCCACTCTCTCCAAACGAGATGATTATGAAGCGTCACGCCATCTATCGTCACCTCTCGCAGAAGGATATCGTACCATTCCCTGGCGAAGACCCACGCGAGTTCTGGCAGCGTAGCGAGGATAGAACTCAAACCACCGCAAAGCAGTATGATGCTCTCGGAATGGCAGAGTATCAGGCTATTGAGGTATTTGTAAGAATGTTTTAACAAATAAAAAAGAAAAATATGAGACTTATTATTCAGGATAATGCACAAGTTGCAAGCCGCTGGATAGCGGAGTATATTGTAAATCGTATCAATGAGAAGGAGGCTGCCGGAGGTCGTTTCGTACTCGGTTTGCCAACCGGCTCTACCCCACTTGCAACATACGCACACCTTATCGAGTTGTACAAGTCCGGTAAGGTATCGTTCAAGAATGTCGTAACATTCAACATGGACGAGTATGTAGGTTTGCCACAGGAGCACCCTGAGAGTTACCACTCGTTTATGTGGAACAACTTCTTCAACCACGTAGACATCAATCCTGCAAATGTAAATATCCTCAATGGAAACGCTCCTGACTTGGCGAAGGAGTGCGCAGAATACGAGGCAAAGATTGTTGCAGCAGGCGGCATTGATTTATTCTTGGGAGGTATTGGCGAGGATGGTCACTTGGCATTCAACGAGCCATTCTCATCACTCAACTCGCGCACACGCGTTAAGTCTTTGACCTACGACACCTTGGTTGTAAACTCACGTTTCTTCGACAATGATGTAAACAAGGTTCCAAAATTGGCTATGACTGTTGGTGTAGCAACCGTACTCTCGGCTAAGGAGGTTGTAATCTTGGCCTTTGGTCACAAGAAGGCAGTTGCTCTGCACAACGCAGTAGAGGGCCCTTACACCCACACTTGCACCGCATCGGCAATTCAGGTACACCCTCACGGCATGATTGTTTGCGATGAAGCGGCTACCGTAGAGTTGAAGGTTGGCACATATCGCTACTTCAAGGATATCGAGAAAGACAATTTGTAATAAAAAGATACTACTATGACCGAGAAACTTCTTAAAATCGCCTCCGAGTTTGTACTCGATGGCGCAATTAAAGAGATTACCCCGCTTGGACAAGGCTTCATCAATGATACCTTTATTATCCACACCGAGGGTGATGCTCCGAACTACATTTTGCAGCGCAAGAATCAGATTGTATTCCCAGACGTACCTGCAATGATGGACAATATCGACCGCGTGACTGCCCACATTCGCAAGAAGGTAGCAGCCGAGGGTGGCGATATTCACCGTGAGGTTATGACTATCAACCACACTCACGATGGCAAGTTCTACCATATTGACGAGGAGGGCGAATATTGGGCAGTATGCGAGTTTATCGCTGACACCATCGCCTACGACTCGGCAAACAGCGAGGCTTTGGCACGTATGGGTGGTATGGGTATCGGCAAGTTCCAGTCGCAGTTGGCAGACTTCACCGAGCCATTGGCAGAGGTTATCAAGGGTTTCCACAATATCAAGCACCGCTTTGTTCAGTGGGACGAGGCGTTGGCTCAGGACTTGGCAGGTCGCAAGGCTTCGCTCGCTACCGAGATAGAGTGGATTGAGTCACGCCGTGAGGAGATGTTGGCATTCTGGGCAAAGGTCGAGAGTGGCGAGATTCCAATGCGTGTAACCCACAACGACACCAAGATTAACAATATCCTCTTCGACAAGCAGGGCAACGTGCTTTGCGTTATCGATTTGGATACTGTGATGTCGGCACCGGCATTGAACGACTTTGGCGATGCTATCCGCACCTACGCCAACACAGGCGCAGAGGACGCAGAGGACCTTTCGACCGTATCGCTTTCGTTACCGATGTTCGCAGCCTATGCAGACGGTTACCTCTCGCAGCAGGCAAAGACTCTTACTCAGGCAGAGTTGGACCACCTTGCATTTTCGGCTCGTTACATCACATTCGAGCAGGTATTGCGCTTCTTGATGGACTACATCAACGGTGATACCTATTATAAGATTAAGTCGCCTAACCACAATCTCGTTCGTACTCACGCTCAGTACGCATTGTTGCAGAGCATCGAGTCGCAGTATGAGGCTATGTGCGAAGTAATCAAAGAGACCACCGCTAAACACTTGGCATAGTATGAAGGTTGCAAAGATAGATTTGTCGGGTCGTACCCTCGAACAGGTTTTCGAGGGTATTGCACCCGAGAAGGTTGCTTGTTGCAATTGGGCGGAGGAGTATCCTTACGCACCTAACGTAACATTCAAGATGTTCCATACAGGGGAGAAGTTGTATGTTCGTTTTGATGTTGCCGAACAGTACACCGCAGCTCGTGTAGCCGAGGATAATGGCGAAGTATGGACCGATTCGTGCTGTGAGTTCTTCTTGGCACTCAATGATGAAGCGTATTATAACATCGAAACAACCTGCATCGGCAAAATGTTGATTGGCTATCGCGCCAAAGGTCAGGATGTTATCCACGCAGACGACACCGTGCTTTCGCAGGTTGAGCGCCACACTTCGCTCGGCACAGAGCCTTTTGAGGAGCGTGTAGGCGAAAATAAGTGGTCGTTGATGTTAGGACTGCCAACTGCAATTATGCACCAGCATAAGGTTGAGAGTTGGGACGGCTTGAAGTTGAAGGTTAATCTCTACAAATGTGGTGACAACCTCACAAAACCGCACTTCCTCTCGTGGCAACCGATTGCACTTCCACATCCTCTTTTCCACTGTCCGGAGTTCTTCAAAGAGATTGAGTTGGAGTAAAAAAAATATCGTGGCAATCGCCACGATATTTTTTTGCTATTAGCCGTCACCCCCTAATTAGAGTAATTACTATTCAAATATTCTTGAATCGTAAAGTTTGTTTCGCACGGCTCAATGCTCTCATCAATATACTCATTCGTATATTGCAACTTCTCGCCACCGAGGACACAACGACCGAGGAACATCAAAATCTCATCGTGATTATCGGTCAGTGGAGTGAGTGCGAGAGCATGGTCACGATAGTGTGCCGAATGGAAATAGTAGGTTGCCCCCAAGTCGTGTAGCTGCTCGGCGATATAGTCCGAGCCATAAAATCCCGTTCCGAGAATTGTCGCCTTACGATACGGTACATTGCGGTCAGCATTGCCATGAAATAACATTATAGGACAAGGCTTACAATCCCAATCAGGCTCGCCAAACACCGAATATATCGCTCCGGCAAAGGCTATCACGCCGGCAAAGTTGAACTTGGCAGGAAGACTCTTTGCGTAACTCTCGCTATTGGCAAGGTAGTTTTCCGCCTGCAACACTGCAATTGCACCGGCACTCGAACCGCTTGCAACAATCAACGAAGAGTCAATGCCCATCTTATCGGCATTATCAAGCAGATATTTAGTAGCACGCAATACATCTTCGGCAGCGTAGTTCACCGAGCGATACATCGCCCATGCACCCTCCAATGGTCCGACCTCTTTCTCGGGGTCGAGAGCATACTCCATACCGAGGCGATAATCTACCGACACCACATCGAAGCCCTCCGAAAGGAGCATATCGAAGTATGGCATATATCGCTCATCGGCACGATTGCCATGCGAAAAACCACCACCAAAGGCGAACAATACGCAAGGGTGCGTACCCTCGCCCTCTGCGCGATAGTGGTCGAGATACAATGGCTTTTCGCCCTCTACAAAGCAGTAGGTTGTCGGTTTAGTCTGTGCAGAGAGTGTTGCCATAGTGAAAATCAGTGTTACAAATAGTACAAATCTTTTCATTCTATTCATATTTATTGTTCCAAAGCATTTTCAATCTTTCGGCTATACGCTGCTCAGTCTGATTGCCCGTGTTCGGGTGGTAAAATTGCTTACCTTTGAGCGACTCCGGCATAAACTCCTGCTCCACAAAATTACCCTCGTAGTCGTGGGCATACTTGTAGCCATCGCCATAGCCCTGCTCCGCCATCAAATCGGTTACAGCATTGCGCAGATGCAACGGCACAGGTCGCAAATTAGTATCCTTCTGAACAAACGCAAGAGCCTCGTTTATAGCCATATATGCTGAGTTGCTCTTCTGCGAGGTGGCGAGATATATAGTCGTTTCAGCAAGTGTAATTCTAGCCTCAGGCATACCAATCTTATGCACCGTATCGAAGCAGGCATTTGCCAAAAGCAGCGCATTCGGGTTTGCCAAACCTATATCCTCCGATGCCAAAATCACCAATCGGCGAGCGATAAATCGCGGCTCCTCACCCCCTGCCAACATGCGTGCCAAGTAGTATATTGCAGCGTTCGGGTCGCTACCTCGCACACTCTTGATAAATGCCGAAATAACATCGTAGTGTTGCTCGCCATTCTTGTCGTACAAGGCGATATTTTGTTGCAATACCTCCGTAACGAGGTCATCGGTAATCACCAAATCGCCCTCACGCGAGGAGGTTATAATATCCAAGATATTGAGCAACTTTCTCGCATCGCCACCTGCAAAACGGAACAGCGCAGCCGACTCCTCAACCTTGATTTTTCGTTTTTTCAGTTCCTCATCGGTTGTCAATGCACGGTCGAGCAATTTCTGCAAATCCTCATCCTGCATCGGCTTCAAAGTATAGACCTGACAACGGCTCAGCAGTGGCGAGATAACCTCAAACGAAGGGTTTTCGGTTGTCGCACCGATAAGTGTTATAACGCCCTGCTCCACTGCTCCGAGCAATGAGTCTTGTTGCGACTTGTTGAAGCGGTGAATCTCATCGATAAAGAGTAGCGGAGTGGTAGCCGAGAAGAATTTTTGGTTCTTCGCCGACTCAATAACCTCGCGCACCTCCTTCACACCCGAAGTTACAGCCGAGAGGGTATAGAAAGGTCTTTCGAGGGTATTTGCCACAATGCGGGCAAGGGTTGTCTTACCCACCCCCGGAGGTCCCCAAAGGATAAACGAAGGGACATTTCCCGCCTCGATAAAGCGGCGGAACACACCACCCTCACCGACCAGATGTTGCTGACCTATATAATCTTCGAGGGTCTGAGGGCGAAGCCTCTCTGCCAAAGGAGCTGACATACTTATTTCTTAATCTTGTTGTATTCTTCAATAGCTTTTCCCAAAATGCGAATCGCTTTTTTCAACTCCTCTTTTTCGAGAATGTAGGCGATGCGGACCTCGTCTTTGCCTAAACCCGGCTCGGAGTAGAAGCCCGAAGCAGGGGCAAGCATAATAGTCGCTCCCTCGTACTCAAATTCGCGCAGACACCACTCGCAGAACTTGTCGCTATCGTCTATCGGCAGTCGGGCAATGGTGTAGAACGCACCCATCGGAATAGGCGAAAAGACACCATCAATCTTATTCAACTCATCGACCAAACAGTTTCTGCGCTCGATATACTCCTCGTAGGTGTGGATAGCATACTCACGAGGTGCATCAAGCGAAGCCTCGGCTGCAATCTGACCAAGCAACGGCGGCGACAATCGCGCCTGACAGAACTTCATCACCGCAGCACGCAAGGTTTTATTCTTGGTAATCAATGCTCCGATGCGGATACCGCACTCCGAATATCGTTTCGACACCGAATCAATCAGCACCACATTCTCCTCAATGCCCTCCAAATGGCAAGCCGAGATATATGGCGAGCCCGTATAGATAAATTCGCGATAGACCTCGTCAGAGAAGAGAAACAGGTCGTGTTTTTTGACCAAATCACGAATACGATTCATCTCCTTGCGAGTGTAGAGATAGCCCGTAGGGTTATTCGGATTACAAATCAGGATACCTCGTGTACGCTCGTTTATCAACTCCTCGAACTGCTCAATCGAAGGCAGGGCAAAGCCATTTTCGATGGTCGAAGTGATAGGGCGAATCACCGCTCCTGCCGACACCGCAAATGCCATATAGTTGGCATACGCAGGCTCGGGAACGATAATCTCATCGCCCGGATTCAGACACGACATAAAGGCAAATAACACCGCCTCCGAACCACCCGCAGTAACGATAATATCATCGGGCGAAAGTTTTATCTGGTATTGGTCGTAGTATCCGACCAACTTCTCACGCAACGAAAGGAATCCGTCACTCGGACTATACTCCAATATCTCGCGGTCGATATTGCGGATAGCATCGAGAGCCACCTGCGGAGTTTTGATATCGGGCTGACCGATATTGAGATGATAGACCTTTGTACCTCGCTTTTTAGCCTCTTCGGCAAGCGGAGCAAGGCGGCGAATAGGTGATGCCGGCATCAATACGGCGCGTTCTGAAATCTTAGGCATAACGCAAAAACAATTTTATCCACACAAAGATAGAAAAAAGAGTTGAGAGTTAAAAGTCGTAAGTTGATAATTTTACTATTTTCTTGGATATTCCAGTCAAGCCCATATTTCTGCTACATTTTCGTCAGTATTTATACCCAAATTAAACATTTATCTTGCCATATAGAATATATTTGTTATATTTGTAGCCGAAACATATATTTATAAATATGAAAAAAGAACTTAAACCAAGAGACCACAGCCTCCTGTTAAAGGCATTTCGTATCTATTTGCAGTTTGTAAATTCGGGACTATACTTCCGCAAAGAGCACCTTGTAGGTGTCGAGAAAGTTCCCGTAGATGGCACTCCGCTTGTGATTGTGTCGAATCACCAAAACTGTTTGAATGACCCTCTCTCGGTTGCGATGAACCTGACAGATAGACGAATAAATTTCATTGCTCGTGCAAATGTATTCAATAATCCGATTGCAGGTCGCTTCTTGCGTAAGTTGGGACTTCTTCCGGCATATCGTATGGCATACGATGGCTACTCGTCAGTGGCAAAGAATCGTGCCACTTTCGATGCCGCAGGTCAGGCACTGTGCGATGGCGAGAGCGTAATGCTCTTTCCTGAGGCAGGCCACCAAGATAAACGTTGGCTCGGAACATTCAAGATTGCATACTTGAAGATTGCTTTCGATGCAGCCGAGAAATTCAAATTCAAGCGCGATGTAAAGATATTGCCTTCGTGCAACCACTACGCCAACTATTTCCATGCTCGTACCGACATGTTGATTCGCTTTGGCGACCCTATCTCGTTGATGCCATACTACGAAAAGTATCAGGAGAACCCTCGTGCTACAATGTTGGAGATTAACGAGATTGTACGCGAGAAGATTAAGGAGTTGATGTTGCATGTAGACGATTTGGAGCACTACGACCAAATCGACTTCCTACGCGAAACGGGCTATGGTCGCAAATATGCCATGGAGCATGGTTTCAATTTCAGATACCTCCCTTCACGACTACTCTCCGACCAGAAATTGGTATCATCACTCCAAGAGGCTTACAACGAGCACCCCGAGGAGATGGAGCAAGTCTATAAAGATACGGCAGAGCTGTCTGACGGCTTGAAGAAGTTGGGTATCCGCGATTGGCTCTTTATCCGCGACCCTAAGTGGCCTACCGCTGCATTGCGAGGCTTGGGACTTATCCTTCTGCTCCCACTGTTCCTTGTGTCGATTATCCCGACAGGACTCTTGTTCCTTATCCCGAAATTCTTCCTTAAAGCGTGGATTAAGGACGAGATGTTCTACTCTTCATTCTATGTAGGAGTGAGTGTATTCATATCGGTACCAATCTGCTTCGTTTTGCCGATTGTACTCTTGTGGGTATTTGCAAACTTCTGGTGGGCTTTGGGCTATATGGTTGCCTTCCCATTCATGTTCGTTTTGGCTTGGAACTATATGCGTCTATTCTTGAAGTTCAAGGGAACATGTATCTTCGTGAAGCGCAGTAACCGACCTATCATCAACAAGTTGCGCGACCTCCGCAAGAGCATTTATAGCAGATTGGACAATCTGTTAAAATAATTGACACTTGATAATTGACAATTGATAATTAAAGGTATAATTTTCTAATAAATGCGCAGAATTGGCGTAATATCCGACACGCACGGCACCTTCGATGAGGTGCTGTGCGATTTTTTGCGCGATGTCGATGAGATATGGCACGCAGGTGATATAGGCTCCATCGAATTGGCAGACAAGATTGCCCAATTCAAACCCCTGCGAGCCGTATATGGCAATATTGATGGTGGCGATACTCGCTATGCCTATCAACCTTTCGTCCACTTCCGTGTAGAAGATGTAGATGTGCTGATAACCCATATCGGAGGCTATCCGCGCCACTACTCTCCACAGGCGTTACAGAAGATTCAGTCTTGTCGCCCAAAGATTTTTGTTTCGGGACACTCGCACATCTTGCGTGTCGAATACGATAAGGTTTACGACCTACTTCACCTCAATCCGGGTGCTGCGGGGTGTTACGGATTTCATAAAGTCCGCACCGCCCTCCGTTTCACGATTGACGGCAGCGACATCAAGGATATGGAGTTGGGCGAATGGCCGAGAGCAGGACATAAATAGGGGAGTGTCTAACAAGTTTTTTAGACACTCCCAATTTTGTCAGAAGTTGTATAACAAGAGGGATTTCAAGGCTTGCGAAGCCCGAAAAAGCGGAGTTTACTCGGCGTAAATGAGCATTTTGAGGGCAAGCATAACGCAGAAATCACCTTGTTAGACAGCTTCATTTTTTGCTATTAGCCATCAGATTAAAACTCCTCTACCCTATTTAATATTGGCGAGAAATCGGTCCAAGTATTGGCAAACTCATCATACGACAACTCTGTATGACCATCTTCGGGAACATCGGAGATAACCTTCACAGCCAAGAGTGGCATATTGTCGCACATCTCGCAGGCAATAGCGATAGCACCTATCTCCATATCGAAAATTGCCTTTTCAACGCCAAATCGAGCCTTAATCTCCGCAACCGACTTCGCATTCACGAACGAATCGCCCGTAAAGGCTGTAACATCATCTGTGCCAAGCAGATTGCGTGGGTCGCTGACCTCCGGAATAAACCCTTCGGGAATGTCAGCATCGTGATACTGCACACGATTTGGCACAACAACCTCGCCCTGCTTAAAACCGAGCGTTCCTGCGGCATAGCCAATCACCGCTACAAGGTCGTATGGCTGCTCCGCCTGCAAGAGATAGCGTGTAATAGTCGCAGCGGCAGCTGCCTTACCAATACCGCTAAAAGCCACGGTGTATCTATTTTTCAAGGTTTCGCCCCTGCGCTCAATGGCAAGACGAATATTTTTGTTTTCTCGCTCGGTAGGAGCAACAATTAAAATACTCTTCATATTTTAAAATTGACAATTGACAGTTGATAATTGACAATTATTTTATATTATTCTTTATTTTTTCGGCATCTGAGGCTATCTGTTTGCGCAACTCCTCGACCGAAGAGAACTTCTTTTCATCTCGGATTTTCTCATAGAGTTCAACTCGCAATTTCAATCCATAGAGTAACCCCTGAAAGCCAAACAAGTGCGTTTCGAGAAGTCGTTTCGAACCATCAACCGAAGGTCTTACTCCTACATTGGTCATTGCCGAATACACCTTATCCTCAACAAAAACTTTCGAGCAATAGACACCATTTTCGATATCGAGCGCATCGTCAATAGCGATATTGGCAGTCGGGAAGCCCAACTTTCGCCCCAACCTGTTACCACCTATGACTATACCCTCAACAACCAACATAGCACTAAATTTCTTTGGTTAATTTGCGTACCAACGACACCTCCGAGAAGAACTCCTTGGCAAAGACACGCAATACAGTATATGAAGGTACTGCTATAAGCAGACCGACAATTCCACCTACTGAACCTGCCATCAAAATAACGATAAATATTTCGAGTGGGTGAGCCGAAACCTTCGATGAATAGATTGTCGGTTGCAGTACAAAGTCATCGATGCCCTTCACTACGCATATTGTTGAACATATAACCGCAAGTGTATAGGCAATTGTGCAGCCATCAATCGGTGATACGATACCTATAAATATAGATACCAACACTCCAAACGCAGGACCCGCATACGGTATCACATTCAGCATACCCATAATGACGGCAATAAAGCAGGCATCTTCGACCTTCATTCCGAAGAGTAACAACACCACCGCAATAATACTCGATATGATAAGACTCTCGGTGAGCAATCCCGTAAAGTAGCGAGAGAGCAACAGCGACACCTTCTCGATAGCGCGATGCACATTCTCTACATACTTATCGGGAAAGACCGCCGAGACCATAGTCGAGAATAGTCCGTCTTCTTTAAGGAAGAAGAATGTGATAAACGACACCGAGAACAGCACAATCACAGCCGACATACCCATATTTATTATGGAGGAAACGACCGAATTTACAGTGTCATAATTCAAAAATCGGCGCAAGGTCGAAACGATAATATCCGAAATCGAAAAGTGAGTTTCCGGCAATACAAAGATTGTCGAGATGTAGTTTTGCAACCTCTCCAATGGCTGCTCTACGCCCTCCAACGCCGAGCGAAGGTCGAGCGAAGATAGTTCGTAAACCTTGCCTGCCACCAACGGTATAATCAACGACAGCAACCCTCCGATAACCAACCACAGCAAAACCAATGTAATAGCCGCCGCCAGCCAGCGTGGCAACGAGAAACGCTTTACCTTGACTTTGCAGAGCAGACGCACCAATGGGCGACCTATAATTGCAAGGACTGCCGATACCAAGATATAGACGACCACCTCACGGAAATACCACAGCACAGCACCCACCGCAACGGCAATTGCCAAGCCCATTACCCATCGCAGAAATGTCTGCAAGGTCAGATTGTTATTTACACTATTTCCCATTCAAGTTTTCTTTTTCAGTTTTCTGAACTCCCTAACTTGTCAAGGCGCAAGTTTTCTGGGGACTATTAGGGGCGGGCGTTCCGCCCTTACTAGGGGCGCACCTTCGGTGCTTACTGGGGTGCGCTTTAAGTTTTTCAACTCCTATTTCCTCACTGTTCCAAGTTTTCTTCTTCCGGAGTTTCGAGCGACTCCTCCTCTACGCCACCGATGCGGGCAATAGGGGTTTGAGTTCCTACCACCTTATCGCCAATCTCAACAAGCAGTTTCGCATCTTTCGGTAACAATATATCAATGCGTGAGCCAAACTTGATAAATCCAAAGACACTATTTTGCTCCACCTGCTCACCAACCTTCACATACGATACAATTCTTCGTGCCACAGCACCTGCGATTTGGCGGAACAACACCTCCACACCCTCTTTGGTCTCGACAACGGTCGTGGTGCGCTCATTGTCGGTCGAAGATTTCGGGTGCCAAGCCACCAAGAAACGCCCCGGGTGGTACTTGAAGTACTTTACAAGACCTCCGACAGGCGACCAATTTATATGCACATTGGTTACCGACATAAAAATCGACACCTGCATCTTCTCTTCGCCATCGAAGTACTCGTCATCTTTCACTATCTCGGTAACAACCACACGACCATCGCAAGGCGAAAAGACAAGGTCGCCATCGTGAATACGCACACGGCGAGGGTCACGGAAGAAGGAGATAATAAAGAACCAGAATACCAGCAACAGAGCCGAAAGCGTAATGATAAGCCATGTCAAATCATTCGCTTTCAGCATGTAGAATATGAGAAACCATATCGCCAGCAACACTACGCCCGATACGGTTATAATTTTGAAGCCCTCTCTACTAATCTTCATTTTAAGGTCATTTTATAGTTTACGAAAACGATGTTACAATAAGATAGAATAGTGCAAACGGTACCGCCAAGTACAATGCATCGAAACGGTCGAGGAAGCCCCCATGTCCGGGCATCATCTTTCCCGAATCCTTCACATCAACCTCTCGCTTCATCAACGACTCAACCAAGTCGCCTGCTACACCAGCCAAGGCAGTGACGAGTCCAAGACCTCCCCAAATAAGCAGGTTACCACCGAAGAGGTATCCGAACAATACCGCTGCGCCAACTGCACCAATCAAGCCGCCGAAGAATCCCTCCCACGATTTTTTAGGTGAGATACGCTCGCAGAGGCGATGCTTGCCGAGTGTTACACCAACCAGATATGCAAAGATATCATTTACCCAGATTATACCGATAAATGCCAACATTGCCAAACCCGACCACTTACCAACAAGCAACTGCGGAATAAACAACACCATCGCCATCGGCAAAGCAACATAGATAATGCCCATAAATGTTGTTGCGATATTTGCAATCGGTGTCGGACTCTTGCGCCACAACTCACAGACAAAGGCGGTCGGCACAATCAACATCGTATAGAGCAATGCACCCAGCACGATACGCCCCGTCAAATCGGTTGCAGGTGTTCCCCACTGCAAAAATACCGCAAATGCCAAACCGAAGATTGCCAACGATGTCGCAACACCCACACTACTCATAGGCTCAACGCCCTTCTTGCGACACAAGCGGTAGAACTCCACAAGTCCACCCAACATAATAACTGCGAACAATGCTCCTGCGCTCCACTTCGACCAGAGCAACGCCCCCACAACAACAAGCAGCAACACCGCACCACTAACGGTTCGCACAACCAAATCTTTAAGTTTCTTATTATCCATTTTTAGGTTATTTTAGGCTTCTACATTGACTTCTATTCTTCAACAACATTTTCTGTTGCGTTGTTTTCAGTTTTCCGCTTTAACCCCTCTTCGAGGGCTTTTCCTCCTTCGCACCTCGGCATAGTGTGCAAGCACCCTCTGCCCTCGGTTTGTCATCAGTTCCGTTCTCAGTTTTCCGTTCTCCAAAAATTCTTTCTACATCCTCGGTAAACACAACCTCGCGCTCCAAGAGCAACTCTGCCAACTCCACCAAGCCGTCACGATGCTCGTCAATAACCTTCTCGGCCATTGCTCGTGCCTTCGCAATTAAGGCTCGCACCTCATCATCAATCTGCTGAGCAGTGCGCTCCGAGTAAGGTTTCGTAAATGCCATATCGCTCTGACCTGTCGAGTCATAATAACTCATCGAGCCTACCTCATCGCTCATTCCGTAGTATACCACCATAGCGTAGCACATCTTCGTAACTCGCTCCAAATCGTTCAATGCACCCGTAGAGAGGTGTCCGAAGAACTTCTCCTCGGCAATACGACCTGCCAACAACGAAGCGACCTCCTCCATCATCTGTTCACGAGTGGTAATCTGTCGCTCCTCAGGCAAATACCACGCAGCACCCAACGCCTTACCTCGTGGAATTATCGTAACCTTAACGAGTGGGTTGGCGTGTGGCAATATCCACGATACCGTAGCGTGTCCCGCTTCGTGGTAGGCGATAGTCTTCTTCTCGTGTGCGGAGATAACCTTATTTTTGCGCTCCAAGCCACCGATAATTCTATCTACTGCAGCCAAGAAATCCTCCTTACCAACGAACTCCTTGTTGTGGCGCGCAGCAATCAAAGCCGCCTCGTTGCAGACATTTGCAATATCTGCACCCGAAAATCCCGGAGTCTGCTTTGCCAAGAAATCTCTATCCAAATCCTTATCCAACTTCAACTTGCGAAGATGAACATCGAAAATCTCTCTACGCTCGTTCAGTTCAGGCAAGCCAACCTCAATCTGACGGTCGAAACGACCTGCACGCATCAACGCCTTATCCAAAATATCGGCACGGTTTGTTGCCGCCAAGATAATCACGCCGGCATTGGTCTGGAAACCGTCCATCTCGGTAAGCAACTGATTGAGAGTATTTTCACGCTCGTCATTACCCGAAAAACCTGCATTTTTACCTCTTGCACGACCTATTGCGTCAATCTCGTCTATAAAGACGATGCACGGAGCTTTCTTCTTCGCTTGGTCGAACAAATCACGCACACGCGAAGCACCAACACCCACAAACATCTCCACGAAGTCCGAACCCGAAATCGAGAGGAATGGAACATTTGCCTCACCTGCAACAGCCTTTGCCAACAAGGTCTTACCCGTTCCCGGAGGACCTACCAACAAAGCACCCTTCGGAATCTTTGCGCCGAGTTCACGATATTTAGGGGCATTTTTCAGAAAATCGACAATCTCCATAATCTCGACCTTCGCCTCTTCCAAGCCTGCAACATCTTTGAATGTCACACGCTTGTTGGGGTCCTCCTTGTCGAACTCCTGCGCACGAGCCTTGCCAACATTCATAATACCGCCCTGCGGACCTCCCCCGCGCGACATTCCACGCATAAGAAGGAACCAGATACCGAGCATAACAACCCAAGGCAACAACCCCATAAGCCACGAGTCGTACCAAGGTTTTTCATTCTCGAATGTAAGCACTACACTGTTGCCTGTCTGCTCCTCTGCCTTCTCCAAATCGGCTTTGAACGAATCTACCGAGCCGATATTGAAGTAGAACTGATGACCGCTTTTTGGCAGTTTGCTGTAACGCAAATCACGCTCTTTATAGACCTCAGGCTTACCCTCTTTCAGCACTACGCGCGCCTCATCACGATTTACAACTACAATCTTCTCGACATCGCCATCTGCGACCATCTGCTCCACCGCAGCCCAATCGGACTTAACGGGAGCGCTCTCCTCATTATTAAAAATCCAATATCCGATAATAACGAGCGTTATTGCGCTCCATAACCACATGATATTGGGGCGCGGCATATTGATATTTCTCTTGTTTTTTGCCATAAAAAGTTAAAAATTACACATTATTCCACCCTAATAACGATTTTAAGGGCGGTCAAGTATATCCAAAAGGTGAGATTTACTCTTCACTTTCGTACTTTACGCACGGAGCATCTGCCCACAACTCCTCCAAACGGTAGTAGTCGCGCAAGTCGCTCTGGAAGATATGCACGATAACATCGACATAGTCGAGAGCCACCCACAGACCGGTCTGCTTACCCTCAACACGCCAAGGGTTTTCGTGCAACTCCTCGTAAACCTTCTCCTCAATGCCGTCAGCGATAGCAGCCACCTGCGCCGTAGAGTCGGCATTGCAGACTACGAAGTGCGAACAAATCGCACCGTCAAAGCCCGACAAATCGAGTGATACAATATTCTTACCTTTCTTATCCTGAATACCCGAAACGATGGTTTCAATAAGTTTTTCCATAGCCATTTTTAAGCAATATATATTTAATCGAGCAAATATAGCAAAAAAAACGGATACTACAAAATTAAAATTTTGTGCCATTAGCCACTGGCTTTTTTTACAAGAAAAAGGAGTTTAAGAATTACTCCCCAAACTCCTTAATTTCACTAAATTCGCTAAATTCACTACTTATATTCCGATATTGTTTGTCTCAATGCATCAACAATCGACTTTTTCACATACGAACGGCGTGTAACGAGTGCTATTTTACGCGATGAAGCACCCTTGAAGAGTGTCTTAACTTGTCTTTTTCGCTCCTCCGGAACAAAGTCGAGAGCCATCTTCGGAATGATGGTCATCAGCGATGTATTATCGACAATTCTCATCAGCGTATCGAGCTGTCCCGACTCGAAAGTATAGCGCGAAGGAAGTGCATTTTTCGCCTGACAAAGTTCTATGACTTGGTCACGCATACAGTTACCTGACGAGAGCAAAACCAACTCCGACATTTTGATATCCTCAAAGCGCACATTCGACTTGTTATACAACGAGTTACGAGGCGACACGTAGGCATAGAATTTATCATCAAAAAGTTCATATTCGATAAAGTTATCGCCACATGTTCCACCCGCCACCAGAGCGACATCTATATAGTCACGATTGAGCGCCTCGATAACATCGGCGGTCTTCATCTCGCGCACCTCGATTTCTACCTTCGGATAACGCTGCACAAACTCCGGTACAAACTTATGCAGAAGGTATGGTGCAATGGTCGGAATAACGCCCAAACGAATCTTTCCCGAAATCTCGCCTTTTATATGCTGAACAACCTCTTTGATAGTATGAAATTCTCGCAAAGTATTGCGCACCTGCTCCAACACGACCTCACCTGCCTCGGTCGGTACAACGGGCTTTTTCGAACGGTCAAGCAACATCACACCCAGCTCCTCTTCCAATGCCTTAATCTGCATAGACAGAGATGGTTGCGTCACAAAGCAATGCTCCGAAGCGATAGAAAAACTGCCAAAATTAGCCACCGCCAAAAGATACTCCAACTGAATGATTGTCATAGGTTTCTACTTATTGATTAGTGCAAAGGTATAAAAATAATTGATAAAAAACACCCTCCGCAGAAAAAACACTGCAAAGGGTGCACAAAATATTCATCATGCCGAAAGTCTTTGTTCGCTGTTAGATTTTAATTTTCATAGGCAAAAACCGCACGAACACCACTTTCTATACTTTTATTTTCGTAGCAGGCATCTCCATCTGCAAAATTGATAGTATATGCATAATTGTCTTTATCTTCGGTAGAAGACCAATACCACGATGCGTTAATAGTCTGATAGCCATTCTCCTCCAAAACAGCATTAATAACCGATTCATGGCTATACAACTCTTTCAACTCATTACGTGCCGGCAAATACCAATTTACGCCATAATCAGCACACCATTTGAAAGCAGGATATTTTGTCTCCCAGCCCTCAATTGCCATAATCTTAGACATATTGTCAGCCCCATTTTCCAAACTCTCTGTTCCGGCTATCACATGTTCGGTACTCCACAACAAAGATGTGCCCTCTTCTACCGACACTATCTTCGTAAGCGTTTCGTCAAAATAGAACACTACTCCGGTAATATCATTTTTTGTAATAACGGTACCGACCGGACAAGGAGGAGGAGTTTGAGAAATCGTAATAGTGCTACCCTCCAAATTATACTTTTCACTATATATCTTCACATCGTCAGTGCGAGTTTCGGCATATACATAGCGTGGCATCAAGATTTTTACACCATTTTCAACTTTTTCGTATGTAATCCACTCAGGTACCACTACATCATAGTCGAAATTGGTAGTAACGGCTATCACCTGCTCTCCTCCCTTGTAATCAAACTCGAAGGTAGACACCTCTTCAACCTCCAACACCGGCTCGAAAGCCTTTTGAATAATGGTCAATTCAGACGAGAGTTCTTCGTCATCGTTATAAATAGTTATTTTACCTTGACGCTCAACAGCCTCGACATAGTTCTTCGCAGAAAACAGGAACGTTGTCTTACCACTATTTCCGGCTTTTTTCTTAATAGTTATCCAATCCTCCTCGGTAGTTGCACGCCAAGAGCAAGAGGAATCAACCTCCACACTATACTCTTGTGCTGTCGCTTCGACTGTAATTGTTGCTGGTGAAATAGTGATGGAACCTGAGCCACTCGGCTGTTCTGTTTGATTACCGGGGTTCTCCTCGGCAAATTCATCTGCCGGTCCACAAGCGACAGTAAAAACTCCTATCGCTGCCAATAAAAGAAAAATCTTCTTCATAATAGTTAAATATTAAATGTTAAACAATATGTATATACACTATTATGACAAAAGAAAGTGTGAGGTCGATTTCGTCTATCTGTTGAAGGTTGTGGAATACCCGAATGAAAATAAACGTTACAATGGCCCACACCTGTATAGTGCAGGACAGTAGCACAAGACGTGCCACACCCACATATACAAGAAATGAGTGCTGTTCGTTATCCTTTCATTTTGAAAACTTCCACATTTTCAACAAGGAGTGCGAAAAACACTTTCTATATGTCTGCAACCATGCCTAAAACCGCACGATTGCGCTACAAATGTAGAAATAATTTTCCATAGTTGCAAAGTTGCGCTAATAAATAGTGGTTATTATCGATTATTAGGGGAGGTGCCCGTTAGGGCGGTGGGGTCTGTCACTCTCGTCTCTCGTCTAATTTCGTAAAGTTTTCCGCTTTAATCCTGCTATGCAGGCTTTTGCTCCTTCGCACCTCGGCATAGCGTGCAAGCCCGCTCTGCCCTCGGTTTGGTGTCGGTTCCGTTTTCTCACTCCAAGCTAAAACCGAAAAACTAAAAGTTTTCCGCTTTCCGTTTTCCGTTTTCCGTTTATTTTTGTATTTTTGTGCGATTATGCGTGTATATGCGCAAAAACGGAGAAAATTACAAACTATATTATGGGTAAAATTATACTTACAGGTGACCGCCCTACCGGTCGTTTACATTTAGGACACTTTGTCGGCTCATTGCGCCGCCGTGTGGAGTTACAAAACTCGGGCGAGTTCGAGCGAATCTTTATTATGATTGCCGATGCGCAGGCTTTGACCGACAACTTCGACAATCCCGAAAAGGTGCGTCAAAACATTATCGAGGTGGCTCTTGACTACCTCTCGTGCGGTCTTGACCCCGAAAAATCGACAATCTTCATTCAGTCGCAGGTGGCAGAGCTGACCGAGTTGGCATTCTACTATATGAACCTCGTAACGGTGCAGCGTTTGCAGCGCAACCCAACCGTAAAGGCAGAGATTCAGTTGCGTGGCTTCTCGGAGAACACTGCCGAGGGCGACACTACCCAAAAGCAGGGCATTCCTGTCGGCTTCTTCACATACCCTATATCGCAGGCTTCGGATATCACTGCATTCCGCGCTACGACCGTACCTGCGGGTGCAGACCAAGAGCCAATGATTGAGCAGGCACGCGAGATTGTTCACAAATTCAACTCAACATACGGCGAGACACTTGTTGAGCCGGAGATTCTACTTCCTGAGAATTGTGTCTGTATGCGTCTGCCGGGAACTGATGGCAAGGCGAAGATGTCGAAGTCGCTCGGCAACTGTATCTACCTCTCGGACACTCCGAAGGAGGTTAAGCAGAAGGTGATGTCGATGTACACCGACCCTGACCACCTCCGCATTGAGGACCCCGGCAAGGTTGAGGGCAACTGCGTATTCACATACTTAGACGCCTTCTGCTGCGATGTTCATTTCGAGAAGTACCTGCCTGATTACAAAAACCTTGACGAGATGAAGGAGCACTATCGCCGTGGAGGTTTGGGCGATGTTAAGTGCAAGAAGTTGTTGATTGCCGTATTGGAGGAGATTTTGGAGCCTATTCGCGCACGCCGCAAGGAGTGGGAGCAGAAGATTGAGGAGGTTTACGCAATTCTCGAAAAAGGTACTGCTGAGGCTCGTGCTACGGCTGCCGCAACGCTCCACGATGTCCGCGAGGCGATGAAGATTAACTACTTCGAGGACAAGGAGCTGATTGCAGAACAAGCAAAGCGATTCAGAGAATCTTCAAATTGAGAATTGAGAATTAAGAATTAAGAATTATTTTTATGGAGCAGTTTTCTTTTTGGATTATGATTTTGGTAATGATTGCTTTTCTCTTATTACCAATTTATGTCATAAAGAAAGTTATTGAGTGGATAAAGAAATAGTATCTGTTGATGAAAAGCGACAATCTAATAGAAGATAAAAGTTTCGACTTTGCTGTGCGCATAGTAAATCTATATAAGCATTTGCAAGACGAACATCGTGAAAATGTTATGTCAAAACAGGTGTTACGATGTGGTACAAGCATCGGAGCAAATATCAGGGAGGCTATGCAAGCTCAGTCTCGCAAAGATTTTATCTCTAAAATGAATATCGCTCTCAAAGAGTCATACGAGACAGAATATTGGTTACGCATATTGAATCGCACCAAGTATATTACGGATTCCGAATTCAACAGTATATTTGCCGAAAATCAAAGTATTACAAACATTTTAGCAAAAATAGTAATAACAAGCAAAAACACACAAGAGGAGTAGAAATGTGATTGTAGAATAATTCTCAATCCTCAATTCTCAATCCTCAATTAATTATGATTGAGCGTTCCAATTACATAAGCAAGGCCAACCGAGAAAAAATCTACCGTTGGTTTCTCGACATCACAAAGAGGTTGAGCGAGCGACAGATGTTGCTTATCCTCGCTGTGGTAGTGGGTGCTTTGGCGGGTTTGGCGACCTATCTGTTCGAGTTGTTACTGCACCTCATTAAGAGTGGACTGGTAAATTGGTTCGATGTCGACACCTATCACTTCCTCTACCTGCTCTACCCCGTTATCGGTATCGTTTTGGCTACACTCTTTGTGCGATATATCGTCAGAGATAATATCTCGGAGGGCGTTACACGAGTACTCTATGCGATGTCAAGACGAGGCTCACAGATTGCAGGTCACAACTGTTGGACATCGGTGGTAGGCGGTGCTGTAACAATCGGTTTCGGAGGTTCGGTAGGTCCCGAGGCTCCAATCGTGCTGACGGGTGCAGCACTCGGCTCGAATGTCGGAAAACTTGCAAAACTCAACTACAAAAATATCACACTGTTGCTCTGTTGCGGTGCAGGTGCGGCGGTGGCGGCAATATTCAAAGCCCCGATTACGGGCGTAGTCTTTGTGTTGGAGATTTTGATGCTCGATATCACCTCGGCATCGGTTATTCCATTGCTTGTATCTTCGGTTACGGCGACTACGATAGCCCTCGTACTCAGAGGTTTCGACCCTATAATCTCGGTAACATTGACCGAGACAGATGTTTTCCAAATCAAGCATATTCCGCTTTTCATTCTGCTTGGTGCATTGTGTGGCGGAATTTCGTACTACTTCACAACAGCCAACGCAAAGGTCGGCGAATTGGTACGCTCAATCAAAAACCAATATACCCGTTGGGCTGTGGCAGGCGTGGTGTTGGGAGTCTTGATTTTCGTATTTCCACCACTCTATGGCGAGGGTTACGAGAGTTTTGTGTCGTTGATGCAGGGCGACAAAACCACCATCTTCGAGAACTCGCTCTTCTATCCGTTCCGAGAGATTGATTGGGTAATACTTATCTATATTATCGCCATCATCTTCTTCAAGGTTATCGCTATGGCAACTACCAATGCCGCAGGAGGTGTCGGAGGAACATTCGCACCATCGCTCTTTGTCGGAGCATTTACGGGTGCAGGCGTAGCGATAATTTGCAATATGCTCGGCTTAGAGGTTTCGATTGCCGCATTTACTTTGGTGGGTATGGCAGGAGTGATGGCAGGAGTAATGAAGGCACCTTTGACCTCCATATTCCTTATTGCCGAGTTGTCGAATGGTTATGGTCTGTTTATTCCGCTGATGATTGTGGCTTGTATCGCCTTTGCGGTTGGTCACTACTTGGACCCCGACTCGATATATACCAAACATCTGCGCAAGAAGGGAGAGTTGCTTACGCACGACAAGGACCAATCAGTCCTGGTCTTCCTCAATCTTGACGAGTTGATGGAGAGCGATTTCGTGCGCATCAAAGAGCACTTCACCTTGGGCGATGTTGTCGATATTATCTCGACCTCGAAACGAAATATCTTCCCCGTTATAGACAATTTCGGTCATCTGCTCGGCATTGTTCAACTTGATGACCTGCGAGAGGATATGTTCAAACCATCGAAGCGAGGTAACTCTATTACACACTATATGATACAACCACCTGACAAAATTCTCGAACACGAGATGATTCAGGAGGTATTACCACGTTTTGAGATTAATAGAACTTGGATGCTGCCGGTAGTGGACAAGGAGAATCACTATCGCGGATTCATCTCAAAATCACGCATTTTGAACGCCTATCGCGAACAATTGGTAAATATAACACAATAACTATGTCTAAGTATAAAGTCATACTACTTGATTTTGATGGTACCACAGCCTGTACCATTCCTGCGATTTACCATGCAGCCAGCAAAATGCTCGAAAATCGAGGTTACAAAGTAGAGAAGCAGGTAGTGTACGACAACTTTGGATTGGCGTTGCCATTTGCATTCCGTTGCTTTGCAGGCGATGATACCATTGATGATGCAACTATCGAACAGATGACTATCGAGTACAATAATATATATAAGGAGGAGGGCGAACAGCTTATAGAGCTTTTTGATGGCGTTGTCAGAACGCTTGATAGTTTGACAAAAGCCGGCATTAAGATAGTTATCGCCTCGAACAATATTCGCCCCGTACTCGACCGTCTAACTGCAAATCTCGGCATCGCCAAGTATATTGACGATATCGTGTCGGTAGAAGATGTCGAGAATGTAAAGCCTGCTCCGGATATCGCACTCGAAGCATTGCGCCGCTACAACATATCGGGCGAGGAGGCGTTGGTTGTCGGTGACTCAACATTCGATATGGATATGGGACGTGAGGCGGGTTGCCACCTATGCGGTGTAACCTACGGAAGTCACTCTCCCGAGATGCTACGCAACACTGGTGCTCGGTATATCATTGAGCACTTCTCAGAACTCGAAAAGATAGTACTTGAATAGTTTATGGCTCCCGTAATCACCATATACACAGATGGCTCTTCACTCGGCAATCCGGGTGCGGGTGGCTATGGTATAGTCTTGATTAGCGGACCTCACCGCAAGGAGTTGTCACAAGGTTTCCGTCTTACGACCAACAACCGTATGGAGTTGATGGCTGTCTGCGTGGCACTCGAAGCATTGAAGTTCGATGGCTCGGAGGTTACACTCTACTCCGACTCGAAATATGTGGTCGATGCCGTATCGCAAGGCTGGGTTTTCGGTTGGGAGAAGAAGCGATTTTCGGGAAAGAAGAATCCCGACCTTTGGACACGTTTTTTGAGAGCATATCGCCGCCATAGAGTACGTTTTGTATGGGTTAAAGGACATGCTGAAACGGTAGAGAACAACCGATGCGACCAACTTGCAGTAGCAGCAGCAAACAGCACCGCTCTCATCGAAGATAGCGGCTATCAACCCGAATAGAGATAATTTAACAACTATACCTAATTAATAATTATACTATGAAACACAATCTTAAATTTGCAATTTGTGCCATACTCTTGGCGGCATCTTTCGGAGTTGCTGCGGCACAGGAACTTATCCCTACACCCGTAGAGGTTGCTTACAAGGGGAAGAAGAAGGTTAAAATCGAGAATGTAGATGCGAAGGTTGATGCTTCGCTCAACCTTCCACAAGAGGGTTACACTCTCGAAATCAAGGGTACAACAGCCGTACTTCGTGCCAAGACAGCACAGGGCTTGGTATGGGCAAAGGCTACCCTTGCACAACTCCACGATGAGGAAGGGTTGGTGCGTATCGTAAAGATTAAGGACTACCCTGCATTCCCTATTCGTGGCTTTATGCACGACACAGGTCGCAATTTCCGTTCAGTGGAGAATCTGAAAAAGGATATCGACCTCTTCTCGGCATACAAACTCAATGTATTCCATTGGCACCTCACCGACACTCCTGCTTGGCGTATTGAGAGCCATTGTTATCCACAACTCAATGACCCTAAGTACTGCCCGGCTGCTCGTAATCCGGGTAAGTTCTACACCTACGATGATATTCGTGACGTTATCAAGTATGCCAAGGAGCGTGGTGTTATGATTATCCCTGAACTTGACATTCCTGGACACAGCCAATACTTCTGGACCATCTTCGGCTGCCAAATGGAGAGCGAAAAGGGTATGAAGATTTTGGATAAACTCTTTGCCGAGTTCTTTGCCGAGATTCCTGCGGAGGATTGTCCATATATCCACCTCGGTTCTGACGAGGTGCGCCGTAAGATGAAGGACGCAGAGGGTTTTGTTCGCCACTACGAGGATATTTTGGCTAAGAACAACCGTATTCCTATCGTTTGGGACCCGGGTATTAAGCCATCATCGACAACCATTTGCCAGATTTGGAACGAGGCTATCAAAAATAGCATCGAGGAGAATAAGAGCTATAAGAATCCTTACCTCGACTCTTACATGGGTTACCTCAACCATAGCAACCCTGTAAACAATATGCACCGCCACTTCCTTCACCAGATGTGTGCAGCCGACAATGGCAATGAGCGTGCTTTGGGAGGTATTCTCTGCTTGTGGAATGATGTACGCCTCGCTTCGGAGGAGCAGTTGTTCCCAATCAATGGTATGCCACTTGCAATGCTTCCATTCGCAGAGCGTGCTTGGGTAGGTAAAGCAGGCTATGGTCTTACTTTCGATATGCTCGTTCCGGGACCTGAGAATCAGGGACACCACGACCTCATCGCTTTCGAGAAGAAGATGATATATCATCGTGACCACCAATTCAAGGATGTAGATTGTCATTGGGTAGCCAACGCACATATTCCTTGGCAGGTTACAATTCCTCAGGCACAAGGCGCAAAGATGGAGGATATGAAGTGGGAGAAGGCATACGGAGGCTCGGTAAATCTCCACGCCTTTGCAAGAGCGCATGATGGCTACACAGGCGAGAAGAGAGTTGCGTGGCTCAAAACCGAGATTTACTCGGAGGAGGAGCGTGAGATTCGTGCTTGGGTAAGCCTTGAAACTCCATCGCGTTCGACTCGCCGTTCGGCTGGTATTGGCGAGCAGGGCGAGTGGGAGACCGGTGGTAAGGTAACCATCAATGGCGAGCCTGTTGTACCTCCAACACCTTGGGAGGAGCCTGGCATGTACTCGTACCATTTCAGCACCTACAAATATCCTGATATTCAGAACTTGGCTTGGACAAACGAGCAGTTGTTCTGGATGCGTGAGCCTGCAAAGATTAAGTTGAAGAAGGGTTGGAACACCCTCCTTATCGAGGCTCCGTTGCACTATAAGACTCCATTCTGGTATGTATCGTTCTCACCTGTCGAGGTTGGTGCAGATGGTCGTTGGACCGAGGTACAGGGTTTGCTGTACAGATAGTTTGCAACACAAAATATCAAGCATTAAGAGTCGAGGTTTCTCGACTCTTTTTTTGTGAAAGGTGGATATGTTAAGGGGGAGGGCAGAGATTTGGGAGGTTAGGTTCTAAATCTATATACACCCTTTGTGCATCGCAAAAGAAAGACCTTTCAACTAAAAAGCGAAAACGCATTTTAAGGAGGTAGTTGCCATTTCCCTCAACAATTTCTCGTCAGAAGTCGTGAGATGTGGTACATCGCAAAAGAAAGGCCTTCGGGATAGTACAAATAGTACACCCGAAGGTCTTTACTTTTTCACAACCTCGCAATACACAAAAAATCAGAGGTGATTGAGCTATTTTTGAGACAAACAAGAAGCGGAGTCCGCAGCATACTTGGCGTATGTGAGGAACTCCGCTATCGATGAGCGGCTCAAAAAGAGCCAATCAGAATGATTTTTTACTCGGAGAGAATCTCCAAGAGTTTGATAGCTGCATCAGGAATCTTGGTACCAGGACCGAAGATAGCTGCTGCACCATCTTTGTAGAGTTGGTCGTAATCCTGTGCAGGGATAACGCCACCCACAACTACGATGATATCCTCACGACCGAGTTTAGCAAGTTCCTCGATAATCTGAGGAACGAGAGTGAGGTGTCCGGCAGCAAGCGAAGATACGCCAACTGCGTGAACATCGTTCTCCACAGCCTGCTTTGCAGCCTCGGCAGGAGTCTGGAACAAAGGTCCCATATCCACATCGAAGCCAATATCTGCATAACCTGTTGCTACAACCTTAGCACCACGGTCGTGACCGTCCTGACCAAGTTTAGCAATCATAATACGAGGCTGACGGCCCTCCTTCTTTGCGAAGTCTGCGCACATCTGCTTTGCCTTCTCAAAATTCTCATCCTTCTTCATAGCCGAACTATAAACTCCTGAAATTGAACGAATAACTGCCGAGTAACGACCAACCTCAACCTCGCAAGCATACGAGATTTCACCGAGTGTAGCGCGTACCTTCGCAGCCTCAACTGCGAGTTCGAGCAAGTTACCCTTACCTGTCTTCACGCACTCGGTAATAGCTGCCAAAGCCTTATCTACGGCTGCCTGGTCGCGGTTAGCCTTCAACTCGTTAAGACGCTTAATCTGGCTCTCGCGAACTGCGGTGTTATCCACAGCGAGGATATCGATTGGAGCCTCCTTAGCAAGGCGGTACTCGTTCAAACCGATAATCTTCTGCTCGCCCGAATCGATACGAGCCTGAGTACGAGCAGCTGCCTCCTCGATACGCATCTTAGGCACACCTGTCTCGATAGCCTTTGCCATACCGCCAAGCGACTCAACCTCCTCGATGAGTGCCCAAGCCTTGTGTGCAATCTCGTTGGTGAGGCTCTCAACATAGTACGAACCTGCCCAAGGGTCTACTGTACGGCATACATTGGTCTCCTCCTGAATATAAATCTGGGTGTTACGAGCAATACGAGCCGAGAAGTCGGTTGGGAGGGCGATAGCCTCGTCAAGAGCATTGGTGTGGAGCGACTGGGTATGACCAAGTGCTGCACCCATAGCCTCGATAGCTGTACGACCAACATTGTTGAATGGGTCCTGCTCGGTGAGCGACCAACCCGAAGTCTGCGAGTGGGTACGCAATGCGAGCGACTTAGGATTCTTAGGCTCGAACTGCTTAACAATCTT
>SUZE01000043.1 GCA_015060075.1 Rikenellaceae bacterium
AGGTGAGCATCGATATCTTGCAATATCTCGGTGTCGGGTGCGGAAACATAGCGAGGGATATTGAGGTTGTAGTCGTTGCGCTCAATCTCCTCCATAGGCACAAAGCGGGCGAAGTGTGGCACATCACGCTGCGATTGCCATACATCGACAATGCGGCGGATATCCTGCTCACGCAGGCGGTTTTTGGCACCGTCCTTAATATAACCACTCTTGGCATCAATCATAAAGACGCCCTTACGACCTGCCGCCTCCGATTTCTCGATGATAATGATGCAAGCGGGGATTCCAGTGCCGAAGAATAAATTAGCAGGGAGACCGATGATGCCCTTAATATATCGCTTCTCGGCAACGAGATACTTGCGGATTTGCGCCTCTGCGTTACCACGGAACAGTACTCCGTGAGGTAAGATGCAAGCTGCGCAACCAGTCTGCTTCAGCGAGCGAACAATGTGAAGCAAAAAGGCATAGTCGCCATTTTTCTCTGGAGGAATGCCAATTTTTATACCTTCCCCCCAACGCCTATATTCATCCTCCGCTTTGGCACTCTTCAACCACGACTTTGTAGAGAATGGCGGGTTTGCAACGATATAGTCGAATGTTTTAAGCTGGTCATCATCCTTGAATTGAGGGTCGTTGATAGTATCGCCCTGCTTAATGTCAGCATAAATTTCGTTGTGAAGAATCATATTCATCTTCGCCAAACCGACAGTGGCATTATCCTTCTCCTGACCATAAACGGTTGCTCCTTCTGGCGTTTCGCACATAGCCCTCAATAGCAACGAGCCAGAGCCACAGGTGGGGTCGTAGATAGTTGTTCGCTTGCCATTTTTAGCATTGCTCAAACCGATAACCTTCGCCATAACACGGCTAACCTCGGCAGGAGTGTAGAATTGACCTTTACTCTTACCACTTTCGGTAGCAAAGTTTTTCATCAAATACTCATAGGCATCGCCAATAAGGTCATCATCAGCTGCTCTGTTCTTGCTAAAATCGAGGTTTTCATTTTGAAAAACAGCGATAAGTTTGCTCAATGTTTCGACCTTATCCTTGCCCTTGCCGAGTTTTGCCTCATCGTCAAAATCGGCAACAAACACGCCTTCAAGTTGATTGGCCTCGGCAAGTTTTTGCATCTTTTTATTTATCTCCTCGCCGATATTGGGATTACCTTTGAGTGCAACAAAGTCTTCAAAATAACAGTCTTCGGGAATTTCGATATCAAATGCTGCATCACTACGACTTTTGTCGCTAATATACTTCACGAAGAGTATTACCAATACATAATCTTTGTATTGACTTGCGTCCATACCGCCACGAAGCTCGTCGCAGCATTTCCATAGAGTACTATATAATTCAGATTTTTTGACTGCCATAATTACTCCTTATTCGCAATTAAATCTTTGGGATCGACATTCAAAATCTTGGCAATCTCGAAGAGGACTTCGAGGCTGGGTTGTCGGCGGTTGCATACATAAGAGTTCACCATGCAGAAACTTTTGCCCAACTTCTCAGCTAGCCAAGTTTGTTTAATTCCGCGCTCTTCAAGCACCTCTTTTATGCGATTCATATAGAAAGTATTTAATCATTTCCTACAAAGTTATAAAATATTATGAAACAAAAAGAGAAAAAGCCGAAACTTTTTCTCTCCACTCGCAAACCGAATGGTTATCCTCAGTAGTTTGTCTTCTAAATTAAATTATGTTTAATACAAGGCTATATGAAATAATCACACCGCCTCGACCGTGCGTGTGCGAAACGACTCGCGAGCCTTGCGGATATAGAGTTTTACAACATCTTCGGGCAGATTTGACGAGCGGACAAAGTCTCTCGTTTTATCGGGGACCTTCGCCAGCGCAGTCGCCAACAGCCAAGCAACGCCCATCCGCACATAGTACGGCTCCGCGCCCTGCACAGTGCCCTGTTGCGCCATCTTCGGCTTGCCTTTGACAGTCTTATACTTTGACTTTATGCTCCCGAAATCGAGTCCGTTGATGCGCTCAAAAACCTTGTCGAGCCACTCCTCGTTGAGGAAATAACACATTGCTACGACCACCGCAAAGCGCACCTCAAACTCGCGCTCGGAGTCAAACCAACGCTCCAAAAACGCCCACAGAGCCGTTTTGTCAGCACGCGCCATCCACTTTGCGTGAGCGCAGTAGGAGTCGCACACCGCCCAATTATCCAGCACTGGAACATAGCGCGTGAGCATCGCCAAACGCTCATCCAGCGAACACTTTTCGAGATTGATGAGATAACCCCAGATGACGGTCTCCTCGTAGCAAAGGCTCTCGCTCGGCACTGCCTCAAACGCACGAATAACCTCGGCTCCATTGGCGCAAATTCGATGCACTCCATCGGGAATTGCAACCTCGCCACCTTCTCGCGAAAGTTGCTTTGCAGCGGCCTTTATCTCGGGCGAATGAAGCCCCAATACACGCCTTTCGGGTAATGCATTCACCACTCGCAAATGCCCCTCCCGATACCGCGCATCCGTCAGAAAACGCTCGCAAATCAATGGTTGTAAAAGGTGGCAAATCATAGATTATTCTCAAGACTTTCGTACTTTATAATTTTAGATAAAAGTAGTCGTCTATCATTTTCATCAAAGCCAACATTATATTTGCCCCCTAGTTGATTTAGTTCTTGCGAAAATATATAATTTATGAAGTCATTAATATATTTTTCTCTAAGTATTATACAATCAATATCATTAATGCCGAATCTTAATGGAGAACCGACCACCTTCTTCGGAGTCTTTTTACTTCCTCTATAAGCCTTGTACTCTGCATCTGTTTTCCATTTCTGGGGTCCATAAGACTTATATACCTTTCTCCATTCTCTCTCAATGTAATTATTGTTATTTTTATTCTTTTCTAATGCTATTTTTTTGAGTGGTTTGGAATACCCAAGGATTCTATATGAATCAGAATTCTCTCGATCCTTGATAAACTCCTTGGCGGCCTGAATAATCATTTGTGTTGATTGACATTCTTTGTTGTTTGGGTAGTACATAACAGGTTGTAGCAAATGTTCAATACCCCAACTTCTAGACATACCAATGCCTAATTCTCCATAATTATTGGTTGTAATAAAATTGAGTGGGACATCACAGAAACTAACCATTGGGATGCCAATGTGCATTATATGTTTTTCCTTAGAGTATACTTCCTCGCGACAGAATGTAACATTAAATCCATTTTTTATTATACCTTTAATTGCTTCAATGTTATTTGTAAAATGGAAAAAAGAACTGCTATAAATCCTCATAATTTAGTAAGTTTAGGCTGTTTGTATTGTAAAGTTACTAATTATTCCAAAACAAAAAGAGAAAAAGCCGCAACTTTTTCTCTTCTCTCGCAAACCGAATGGTCATTGCTCACTATGTTTGCCTTCTAAATTCTGGTAAATTCGTTGTAGTTTACATCCCTACGGCTCCACTGCCACCTTAATCACGCCGTCGAGCTTGTTCTCGAAAAGGTGGTACGCCTCGGCGATGTCGGCGAGTTTGTAGCGGTGCGTAATCAGTGGCGTGGTGTCGATCTTGCTCTGCTCGATTAGGCGCAGAATCTCCGCACAATCGCAGCCGTCCACGCCGCCCGTTTTGAAGGTCAGATTCTTGCCGTACATATCGGGCAGAGGCAGCATTTGCGGCTTATCGTACAGCGCCACAACCGTCACAATCGCATTCGGGCGAGCGCACTCCCACGCCAGGCGGAAAGTATCCTCCGCACCCGCAACCTCCAACACCACATCTGCACCTCCACGCTCGCATTTTTGGCGTACCGTGGCGGCACAATCCTCCGGCGCAACAATTTCTACACTCGGATAGTGTTCGCGCACGAAACGGGCTCTTTCGGGCGATTTCTCGCACACGATGATATGCTTCGGCTGCTTCAA
>SUZE01000011.1 GCA_015060075.1 Rikenellaceae bacterium
CGAAAAATTCGAGGGAGGGATTTTGACCTCCATAGTGCCACTATTACAATGCAAAGATACAAATTTTTCCTAAACAAGCAACAAATTCTCACAAAAAAAAGCAGGACCGATGATTTCGGTCCTGCCTTGCTGTACTCAGTTGGAGATTATTCCTCCTCTGCCAAATCCTCGTTATATGCCTGTCGGATAGAGAGTTCGAGAACTCGCTTATCTCCCCAACCATCGATATACGAAATCTGGAAGAGCACAATACGAGGCTGCAACTCATCGTTTGCCGAAACAAAGAAGGTACACAAACCATTCTCAAACTTAAATCCATTAACAATTGTCTCGTCTGCCGACCAAGCCGACAACTGGTGGTCCATACACGAAGTACGCAAACGGAACGATACCTCTCCGCCTTCCCAACCGATAGGCATACGGGTTCCATTCTCCATCGAGAAAAGCTCCTTATCGTTGTTGTGTATTTCGATAAAATCCTCTGTACGGCCCTTCTGCTTAATCTTAATGGTATCACGACGAGTATCCGCCGAAAGCACCAAACGTGCTACACGCTTCTCGTTCAGATTTGCCAAGTGCTTGAACTCAACAGCTTCATTTCCCGAGCCAATACGCACTGTACCCTCGGTGTCTGCAAATGAGAGCCACTCCGAACCAGAAATAATAGTTGCGTTATACTCAACATTCGAGATAATCGCCAATCGGCAAATATCCTCTGTATTCTCTACAACCAAATTGCTAGTCTCTGCACCCAAAGATACAATCGGGCGATACTCAGGGTAGTATGGCGAAGAACAAGATGCCAAAGCCGCAACAGCCAATATTGTTACAAATATCTTCTTCATAATAAATCAATTATTTACTTTGAGTAATGTTTGTAAACTTCTCGTAGTCCATATCCAAACGACGAACATGGAGTACTGCATAGCGCACTACTGTACCCTGATTGTCCTGATACTCCATCGGCAAGTAGGTTACACCTGCTTTACCTCTAATCTTACAGAACTTATCAGAGCCTTCGAAGGTCTCAACACCCTCTGCAATCTTTACCGACACAGTCTGAACTCGGCCATACTCATCTTTGATGGTATTGCCGTTCGCATCCTTCTGTGCCTCACTGTAATGGTCATTCAGCCAGCACCAAATATTATCATCGTCCTGCTGTACGAGAGTAGCCTCCCACGGACCGGTAGCTGTGATGTGGAAATAGTGGAAATTCTCACCATTCACACCCTTTTTGGTTGCTGTCTTTGGAATTGTTAAGTCATAATTATCGAGTGTCAATGGCTGAGTCAACTCGTACGGCTTAACACACGATGTTGCCACACTTGTAGCAATTAACACCGTTAGTATTGCTAATATCTTTTTCATTATAATCCGTATTTATCGTATTCTGGGTTAGACAAATTATAGTTCGAGAGTATAATCTGCTGGTCAGGAATTGGATAGTACTCACGACAAGGACCCTCAATTACGAAATCAACGATATCGCATTTCGCTGTAGCGGAACTAGTTCTTGCATGATTGACTACCTGGTCGTACCAAATTCCCCAACGAACAAGGTTATGACGACGAGTGAACTCACCGAACAACTCACGAGCAGACTCCTCCTGCAACTCCTGCATAAACTGAATCTCGTCCGTATGACCACCACTCAATGTCTCCATACCGGCACGCTGCTTCGAAGCATTGAGATAATCAAAGGCCAAATCCCAATTACCAACACGCATATTTGCCTCTGCCAAGTCGAGAATGACGTGTGCAAAACGGAAAATCTTCAAGTTGTTGGAATCCTGAGTATAAACCATGCCCGGACACCAGAACTTATCACCAAGGTATGGTTGACCCGTCTTAGTCTTTACCTTACCAAAAAAGTAACCTCCCGGAGGATTATTAGTGTCTGTGATATCAGCATACTTATCATTCCAACCCTTGTAGCACCAAGCAAGCCAACCGCCGCCACCTTCAATCTCAACAGCACCCTGTGCAGTCGATTTATCAGGGTCATAAACAGCACGACGCTTATCCTTTGCATTGTAAGGCATCAAGATTTTCCACATATAGTATGTTGGACGATAAGGTGATGTCGTACGAGCATTAACGCCCAACTCAGGAATACGGACTCCATCGAAGAAGTCGTCCTTTTGTGAGTAGTCAACACCCTCCTCCTCTACATACTCCTCATCTTCTTCGGTAGCACCCTCCGTAACGGTAGAGTTACGCATTGGGGTACAACGTGAAGCAAGTTGATGTGTAACGCGCAAACCATAGTCCTTAGCATAGCCAGGCAACTCCAAAATTGACTCAGGAGTATAGCGATTACGGAACATTACATCCTTCAAATCATAACCCATCAAGGCATCTCGTGGATTATAAGCACCCGTGGCATCAACCGAGCCATATACCTTCTCGATAGGTGCAAAGAACTCGATTGCCTTATCGAAACGCTTGTTCCACATAGCCAACTTACCGGCAATGGTAAGACCTACCATTGCGCCAATACGATATTCGTTAGCCGGGTCGTATGTCTTAATCATAGGCAACGCCTGCTTGTCAAGCAACCAGTACTCCAATTGGTCCATCAACTCAGCACGAAGTTCTTTGGCCGGCTTACGTCCCATCAACGAAATACGCTCATTGTTAGCATCTGTAACCTCCTCGAAGTAGTAAGGTACATCGCCAAAGTTGATAGTCAGAATGTAGTAGTAGAATGCTCGCAAGATAACACACTCTGCCAACAATGGCGCCTTCTCATCATCTGTCAAAGGAGAACGCTCAATAGCTGCATACATAGCGTTACAACGCATTACACCGCTATAACCCTGGTTCCAAATGCTGGAACCAAAACGAGGCATAGACTGTGTATAGTAACATCTGGCATCATAGTATGAGTCAGTGTTGTGATATATCAAATCGGCTGCAACCTCACACACCTCGAAGTAGTCTCCGTTAGAGTAGAGGCTCTTCAATGGAAGATAGCATCCATTGAGACCGGTCTTGCACTGTGGAATCGTCTGATAGTAGGTAGATGGCTGTGGGTCATAGACCTGCTCTTCAAGAGTACATCCTACAAATGCAACTGCTAAAAGTATTACTAAAATCTTTTTCATAATTAGTAGCGAATTTGAATTGCAAGTGAATAGTTACGGTTCTTAGGATAACGACCTGTGTCGATACGACGACCACTGCTTACTGCATCAGGGTCATATCCAGGGAACTGAGTGAAGAGAGCCACATTGTTTACCGATGCTGTCAAAGAGATGTCACGCAAGTAACGAGTCTTCTTGCGCAAGTCGAAACGATAGCTCAAATTGATATTCTGCAAACGCAAGTACGATGCATCATAGATATACATGTCACTACCATAGCTGTCAGCACGATATGCTCCCGGAATATTCGAGAAACGGTTACGGCTTGCATGCCAGCCACCCAACATACGGCGGTCCTTATTAGATGTTGCACCTCCGGTCATCGTAGTAAACTCGATGATGTTGTACATACGACCTCCAATGCTGTAAGTAAAGTATATACCCAACGACAAGTTCTTCACAATCTTGAAGGTGTTGTTGAAACCTCCATATACGATAGGGTCTGCCGAGCCAAGATAGATACGGTCCTTGTCATTCAACACACCATCGTGGTTGATATCGGCATAACGAGGATATCCAAGGCTTCGGGTTGAGCTAACATAGGTCTTGGTCTGCTTGTTCTGCTCAATCTCGTCTTGTGTGTGCCATAAACCCTCATACTGGAAGCCCCACAACGAGTTTGCAGGATAGCCCTCGGCGTAACCATAAATCATATAACCACCTCTGTTATAAGTCGCTACATAACCGTAAGCAGTCGCAATGTCGGTAACCTTCGACGAGTTGTGTGCTACGGTAAGATTAGTAGTCCACTGGAAGTTACGACGAGAGATGTTACGAGAAGTGAATGTAAACTCAACTCCCTTATTCTCTGTACTACCAATGTTAGCGACACGGGTACCAAAACCTGTTACAGTTGCATTCTGCATATTGTAGAGCAAGTCCTTCGTGTATGCCATATAGCCCTCCAACGAGAAGGTGATACGGTCATTCAAAATCGACATATCAACACCAACATTGAACGAATCGGTCTTCTCCCAAGTCAAGTTAGGATTATTGATACGATTTGGATAGAATGCTGCCTCGAACGAGTCTCCAAACAACCAACCACTCTGGTTAGTAGAGAGCAACATCTGTGAAACATAACGACCAATCGAATCATTACCCGAACGACCTCCACTGATACGAAGTGACAAGTCTGACAACCACGACTTCGCTCCTCTCATGAATCTCTCATTGCTGATACTCCACTTGAATGCAGCCGCAGGGAAGAATGCCCACTGGTGACCACGTGCAAAGTTAGATGCAGCATCACCACGACCTGTAAGGGTAACGTGATAGCGACCGCCATACGAATAATTCACACGAGCCAACACAGAATAACGTTGATGCATCCACGAAGATGAACTCGAATTCAAGCATCGCTTATCAACGATAGCGTCCATATTATAGGCAGTAACGTTGTCATCAAGATAGCCACGACCATTCATGTTGAGATAGTCATTGCGGGTGTTCTGTGCGGTAAATGCACCTACCACATCCAACTTATGCTTCTTCTTGAAGGTCTTCTTGTACGACAAAGTTGTCTCGCTCAACAAGTTGTAGGTCTCGCTATTGGTACGGGTTGCTGAACCTCCATAATTATAACGCTCTGCAACAGGCAAGGTTGATGGCGAGTATACAAAGTTGTGTGTATGTGTCAGCGTGTAAGAGAACTGCGACTTCAACTTCAAGCCCTTAGCCAATGTCAACTCAATATACGGAGTCAAAGTCAAGAGATTTCGGTCATAAGTATTGGTAATAGCCAATGCCTTCAAGTATGGCGAGTCATAAACCGAACCACCATTGGTACCGTTATCACCCAAGATGTTCCAAATCGAAGTTGGACTGTTCATTGGGTTGAGGTTGGTTACCGCAACAGTCGAAGTACCCGAAATATCACTATTAGCCTTCTGCTGCTCACGAATCGAGTACGAAGTATTGATACCGAGCTTCAACCACTTAAACGCTGTATGGTCAATCTTCAAACGACCACTCAACTGTGTCTGTCCCGACTTGATTACAATACCCTGACGGTCATTATAACCCATCGAGAAGTAGACCTTCGTAGTCTTGCTACCTCCTGCCAACGAGAGGAAGTAGTTGTGTGAAAATGCCTTACGAGTCATCACATCAATCCAATCGGTTCCCTCACCGTAGCTGGCTGGATTCTGATAACGGTTGTAGTCCGAAGAACGAGCCTGCAAGTGATAAGTACTGTTATTATTTACGAAGTAGTCGTTACGGAACTGTGCAAACTCTGCTGCATTCATCATATCCAACTCACGAGGCAACTCCGAAAGTTGGAATGTAGCCTTGAATGTCACATTCAACTTGTTAGCCTTCGCCTCATGTGTGGTTACGAGGATTACACCATTCGCTCCACGTGAACCGTAGATTGCAGTGGACGATGCGTCCTTCAACACTGTTACATTCTTGATTTCGGCAGGGTCAATATCGGCAAAACTTGCCACTGCGTCCATCACACCATCGACTACGATAAGCGGCTCATTCGATGCGGTAATAGAACGTGAACCACGAACTCGAATCGAAGCTGCCGAACCAGGCTCACCATCGGTTGTCATAATCTCGACACCTGCCAAACGACCCTGCAATGCCTCATCAACCGAAGCCGCAGCAGTATTTGCCAAGTCCTCCATATTTACCGATGTAACGGCTCCCGTCAAGTCACTCTTCTGCTGAGTACCATAACCGATAACCACAACCTCGTTGATGCTTACATTCTCCTGCTGCAACACGATGTTGATATTGGTACGGTTACCTACTCGTTCCGTAACCTCAACGTAACCGAGGAACGAGAACGAAAGCTGGTCGTCCTGCGTAGCCTTAATCTTATACTTACCCTGCATGTCAGTAGTGGTACCGACACCTGAATTTCCGACAACGACAACAGTCGCACCAATCATTGGCTGACCGGTATTGTCAAATACCTGTCCCGTTATCGTACGCGCCTTCTGCGCCATTGCTGTTTGGGCGAACAGCAGGGCTACGATGCAGAACGATGCGTAAATCACACTGTTAATTATGCGTTTCATCTGCTATTCCTCACTTTTAAGTGTAACAATAATTGGATAGTGCGCAAGTCCCGTCTCCGCCATAAGCGATGCATCGAAGTCAAATGTATGGAACATATTCCAACATTCGTCTGTTGCATAAACATTATTAGAGCGGGAACCATCTGTGCTCGATGGTGTATAAACCGAATGGTGTACAGCATTGCAATCAATCAGGTTGTAATACATCATCAAATTACTGATGTTGAAATAGATATCGTTCACATCGAGCAACTCGCTAATAGAGTAATAGTTGTGCTCTGTCGCAAGGAAATCCTCCCAATAGAAATCAGGGTCAGCAGGAGCATCATAGCAATTCTCGCGATAGAACTCTTTCTCGTATTTCGCTATATCGAGATGCGAATCTGCATTTGTGTTGATAGCAAAATACCAATTGACATCTTTCAAATAGACCTCATTGTCAACAGTCTGCTTAATGAGATAAGTGAGTCCTGTCTTGCGATTAGCAAGATTGTCAGGATTGTAGGTAAATGGAATCTGCTTCTTATTGTCGAGCATATCCTCCACCTGTGTCTGCCAATCATCAGGAATAGCATTCTTAGCTGGTTCAAACTCAGTAACTACGAAGTGGACACCATTAACCTTGAAGTGAAGAACAGCATTATCGAGGCTCGCACCCTGCTGAATAGTATAAACATCTTCAATGGATACACTCTCCTTAACAAGGGCTGCCATAAGAAGACGATTGTCATCATTTACAGAGGTCAAAACCGTCAAACCGCCCTGCTCTGTTGCATAAGTATTGAGCCAAGTCTTAAAATCGTTCACACCGATAGTTGTAGGTGCAACAAACATCGCAACATCTGCACTCTTCTCTACGAGATACAACGTCAACTGGTCCAGATTAACCTCGGTGTTGCTCTCGGTGAGATTCAAATAAAGTGTCGTCATCTCCATCTTGGTCTGCATATCGGTAACCTCCGCATCGATATCGTGGTCACGAGATACACCAACCTCCTTGGTACAACCTACCGCAAGAAGCGACACTGCAAATAGTGTATAAAGTATCTTTTTCATTATTCAAGCCCTTTTTGAGTTAGTACACATTCTGCGTTATGTTCATCGCCCCAAGCGTCTACGAACAACACATTGATATATGCCGAACGGTCATCGTGGTTGTTTGCAGAGAAGGTAACCTCCAACTCCTTACCATTGCCGAGATATACCACACTCTCAACCCAATCCTCATTTGCCGAGAAAGTCATACTTGAACGACAAGCATCGGTAAGGTTGGTATTGAACGGAATCAGGCACTTGGTCTCCGAAGCTGTAACAGTTACATCAGACAACTTCATTGATGGAGTGATACCACGCTGTTTAACAACGATTGTATCAGCCACAAAACCGTCGTATGTCTCAACTACGAGATGTCCAACACGAGCGAAATTACGAGTATTCATTGACGACTCATTCGAATCATAGCGAACAGTTACATTGTAAGCATTCTGCTTCCATTCAGTGTCATCAACATGCAACCAGTTATGTACCGGACGCACTTTCCATACGAGTTTATCGGTACCATTCACAGTAATTGGCAACTGGAATGTTCCGGCAGTCACAGGCACCTCCTTTTCGGTAAGTACTCTACCTGTCACATCAATATACTCCACTTTTGTACAGCTGCAAATTGCAAATATAGCAGCTACTATAACGAGTAAATAAGTCTTTTTCATATCTCTCTTTTCTTTAATAGTCAAACACTTCATTTACTCTTGCCCCTTGGGATTAAACTCACCATTTTCACCCTCGAAGTCACCTACGCCATTGTCGTACTTAACCTCTTTTGCATCACAAACCTTCTCCGCAATAGCACACTTCTCTACTACGAACGGACCTTTTACAGGGGTCGAGATGGTCATATCTGCACTCGAAATCTCAACGACGAAGTTCTCGTATGTTCCGGGAGCCATAGCCACCCAAACAGCCAACGGCTGGTCGAGTGTCGTATCAACACCCTCAGGGAAACCTGTGATGGTAACATAATTGTCACCATTTACGAGGAACTCTTCTGCATCCTCTTCAACTGCGATTTGACCGGCACAATAGTCGTCATAACCGCCGTCAGGAGTAACATTACCAACAAAAACCGAAACCTTGGTAATGTCTTGAAGGTCGTAATGCAATTCAACTTTCACAAGACCTGCATGGTAGTCGAAAGTTACATTCTCCGACTCCACATTTGCAAGGAATGTTGAGTTGTACATAAAATGGTCGAAAGCGTTAGCATAGTACTGTTGTTGTACTGGCACGATTACTCGACCGTCAAGAGCAGCAGGGCTGCCCGCACTTACATAAGGCATGTAGATAGTCATATTGCCACCTACTGCATTTCCGAAGAAATAGGCCTCATTGTCACCGATTGTTGACTTTACAGGAAGATAGCACTCATTCTCTCCCTCAGTAGTGCCATAGATACCGATAGTGTGTGTCTCATTCCACACGAAGTTGCCGGTTCCTGTGGCGCCCTTCAAAGTGAGGGGCTCCACAGTCGCCTTAACCATCGTGATGACACCGTTATCAACATCCGGCATCTCCTTCTCAGGAATGCGCTCTGTACACGATACCAGCGCAAGCGAGAATATTGCCACAATGCAAAGTAATGATTTCATCTTAAACATGTGTTTTATTTTTTTTATTTATCAATTATTTTCGTTTTTTGCTGGTTATACGCCTGCATCAGGAGTTGGCTCCTCCGGAGCTGGTTCCTCCGGAGTTGGCGCAACATATAATGTACAACCGTCATAGTCTCCATTATCCGAAATAGACGAGAAGTTCTCAGCTGCCCATGGCTCGCCATAGATTGCGTGCATATAGTTGGTCTCATCAATCTTAATCTCACCAACTGCTCCACGCAATACATAACCACCTACGTAGCAGTCTTTAACGCCGATTGGCCACTGACCTTCAGGGTTCATACCCTCCGACAAGTACTTAGCTACATCATTGCTTGTGTTTGATGTGTAGGTAAACATACGTGGCATACCTACGATAGCACCTACGTTTGTTGTAGCCTGCTCCAATGCGTAAATACTACCTGTATTACGGCAACACTGCATACCTCCACGGTGCTCAATTTCAGCACCCTCACGCTTCGAAGGCTCAACTGCCGACCAGTAGTAGCCTGCGATACCTCCTGCATAACCGGTAGCACCTACGGCTCCCTCGTTTACAGCGTACTCAACACGGCAGTACTGATGCTCAGGCATATAGTTAGGATATGCGTTGTTATCCGAAGACTTCGCACTTCCAACAGCATATTTTGCCTCGGTATACTCACGCAAGATACCTGCGATACCACCTGCATAGGTATACTTGTTACCATAACGACCACGAGTGATTACTATGCCATTCTCACGCATAACGGCGATATCACCTGTATTGATGGTTGGGTCCTCCTCGGTACCGGTAATCTTAACATACCAGCTACCGCAACCGATAATACCACCCATAATACCCGAAAGACCATGAATACGGCCCGAGTTCTTACAAGAGGTAATCTGTGCGTTACAACCATTCTCGCGAGTACCCAAGTTACCACCTACTGCGGTATCGCTATTTGTCGAGTGACCGATACCTCCGGTGTACTGACCAATGATACCACCGACTGCGGTGTTGTAGTAGTTTTCGTTAGGTGATGCTACACCATTACTACGGTCCCACTGAACATTACCCGAGTTCTCGCAGTGGTCTGCAACCACATTGATATTACCATAGTGCTGAGTATAGCCATTGTGGCCCATATTTGCAGTACCAAGAATACCACCTGCATAGTTGTAGTTATAAGGCTCGGTCAAAAGTTGCGAACGGAAGTCAATATTACCGCTATTAGAGCAATTATTGAATATCAACTGCAACTGGCTCTTATACCACTTGCCACCACCGTAACCTTCCAAACCGATGTTTATACAACGGTCTGCTGCACAGTGAAGGGCCTGTCCAAGGATACCACCTGCACACTGGAATACAGATGAACCTATCTCACCATAGTGGATATCACCCGAGTTAGTACAGCCCGTGAAAATTGCATAGTGCTTATACTTTGCAAAATCGCCCTGTTCGTTACCGAACAAACGGTAGTCGAAGTGAGTAGCAGCAATTCCACCCAAGTTGATAAAGAAGGCGTGAACCATCTTCTTGCCGTTGATGGCAGCAGAACCAACACCTGCATTCTCCACGGCAATGCGACCCTTGTTGTGTACTGCAGTACACTCCAAGTTGCTCACGAGGATATCTCCAATACCACCGGCTACGCTCAAACACTTTGCACCACCTGCGTTAGGAACCTCAACTGCAGCCTCATTTGTACAACCGCTCAACTTATAGGTTGCCTCCTTCATCTCCGTACCAGACCTCTTCGAAAGGTCCATCATACGACCAAACAAACCGGCAACATTCACACGTACGAACAAACGGCGGTTCTGACGGTCATTATCATCAACGTCAGTCCATTGATACTCACCATTATCCTCCATATCGGCAGAAGGGCTGTTGTTTGTAGCAGAAGGTGTACCCAAGATTGTAACCTTACCCTTGTTTGTCAAACCGGCAAATGTACAGATGTAAGCAGGCATCTCTTTCGAAACAAAAGTCTTCTTGGCCTCATCATAATTTGACTTATCGATATCAAACTGTGGAGAGAATACACGACCTGCGATACCACCTACATCGAAACGAGAGCTTGAAAGTTCGCCGAGATAGTCAACACGCAATGGATTGAGCAAGCACTCGTGAGTAACCTCAGCTTCGTTTATACAACCCACCATATCAAAATCGGTCTCTCCTACGATACCGCCAACTGCGATATCATGGGTACGAATATTACGCCAGTTGTTAGCTGTAGCTTTTTCCGTCTTTTCGTCGAAACGAGGACAAGAGTTTCCTGCATGACCTGCCGACAACACCTCACCCTTATTGGTACAGTTGAAGAGAGCAGCCTTAGATGTCCAACCTGCGACACCACCGATATATGCTCCATCGGTTGCTATACCTTTATATATAATAGCACCCGTATTGTGGCAATCCGAAATAGCATTTGCCTCGGCGATTCCACCATCTGATGTCGGATAAGCAGTATTCATTGTTGCATATCCGAATACACCACCAATGTGAATGCTCTCAGGGAGGTTCTTAGCGTTGCTCATATCCGGTACCTCGATAGTACCATTGTTGGTCAAACCGCTAACACCGCTAATCTTACTTGTGATATAACCGAAACCGCCCGAAACGTAAATCTTCGGAGCGTATCCGTAAATTGTTACGTTACCATTGTTGGTCATACCCTTTTCGAATGCACCACCTTCATTAGGAGCAATCTTCTTAATCTCATTAACAACACCCAACGATTCCACCAACGAGTTGGTAGTAATCGTACCACCTAAACCGGCGATACCACCAACGAATGCACAGAACGATGCATTACCCTTATATTCAACAACTCCTGTCGAAGCGTTGTCAAACTCTACGGTGTGCTTACCCTCTCTATACAGACCGCAGTAACCACCTACATATGCCAACGCTGTCGAACCCGAGAATGTTACACGACCTGTATTTCGAATACCCTCGGTACCGGCTCCTGTGTCAGAGCCTGTCGATTGACCGAAAATTGAACCAATACATGTCTCTGCAGTTGCATTTGCTTTTGACTCCACACTACCCGAGTTGTAGCAGTTTGGATACTGCAACGTAATACCGAGTGTGTTAGCCAAGATGCCACCAACATATACGGTACGGATATTCACATCATCATTTACAAGAATATTACCTGTATTACCACAGTTGTTAAACGTAATATTAACACCTGTCTCTGCAGTACCGAGCAAGCCCGACACCCACATCATACGGCTGCTCGAATTCGAAACAGTTACCCAACCTGCATTCTCACAGTTATAAATCTGGTCGCAGTGGTCACTGATATAACCAAACATACCCGAAATGAATACGAGGAGCGTTCCGGTTGTTTCATGAGCGAACGTATCAGTCGAAACGTTAGCCTTAACATTCACCGAACCGCTATTCTTACAATCCGAGATGTAGTCAGACTCAAAAATACCGATACAAGCCGAATTGAACACATACGACGCACCGCAGTACTGCCACTCAAAGTTTACATTACCCATATTGCTACAATTCTGGGTCTTAACCAAACCGGTAGTACCCAATGTAGCCTGTTTTCCGGCGCGAACACCAATCACACCTGCGATAGCAGTATTCTTGTCAATATCAGCCTTATTTTTGCTAATATCACCATTACCGGCAATGCTACCTGCAATGCGAAGCACTGCGGACTGCTGGTTGTGGCACTCACTAACAAACTCCGACCATGATGTACCGATAACGCCTCCGATTACGATATTTGCGTTACCATTAATAGCGGCTCTATCTTGGTATTTACACTTTCCGGTATAGGTAATAGAACCAGAGTTTGAACACTCCTTAATCTCCTTAGTGCCCTTGACAGCATAAGCAACTACACCACCGATATTACACTTCTCATTAACGAAGAAGTTCTCATCGAACAAGAGTGTACCACTATTCACACAATTCACAACAGAATTGGCCTCTAATCTACCTACTACACCTCCGATATTTGCACGAGTGGACTCGTGATTAATAGCAAGCAAACCCTTGTTCTCGCAATTTACAACCGAAACATGCGATGCTCCAATAACACCTCCCCAATCGAGGTCGAGCATAGGCTCATCAATGGTCAATTCACCTACATTTACGTTGCTTTCGAATGCTCCGTCAGTAACATAACCTGCAACACCTCCGATGTATGGGAAAACCTTCTCACTATTCGAATTGTCATTCCAAACAATAGCACCATTGCTGGTATTCTCAACCACGATAGGAAGGTTCTCGCCATCTGCGCAAGCATAACCAACAACACCACCAATGCTTGGATAGAACTCCTTGCTCTTACCATCTGCACCTGCAATGGTTGTAATATTGATATCAACAGTGCTCTCCGCAAGGGAAACCTTACCTCCGTAAACGCCACCAACAACACCACCGATGTTAATCCACTTGTTAATCAAAGTTGTGTCATCAGTAAGTGCGAGAGTGCTATTCTTATACTCGATAGAACCTTTTGCCGAACAGTTAAAGATTGTACCAACCTGCTCACCGGCAACCGCAAGCGAACGAGCGATAAGACCAACCTTACCCTTCTCTGTCTCTACCAATACACCCTCAACATTTACATTCGAGATTGTACCTGTCACATTCTCACCAAAGAGAGGTGCTGTCAAACCTTTGATAGTATAACCACGACCCTCGAACAACGAAGAGAAATCATCGAGTGGAACCCACTTCCACTCTATATTCGTCATATCGACATCCGAAACGAGAAGAGCACCATCATATTTATCATAGAAAGTACCAGCCGAAACCTCGTTAGCGAAAGTCTGCATATCAACATCTGTTCCGATTAGGAGCATGTTTTCACACTTATCAAGGTCAAACACAACAGATGGGAACTCACGAACCTTTCCTCCGTGCAACTGATTAACACCCGCTGCATTAAAGGTCTCCTTGTACGCCTTACCAGACTGCTCCAAGAAGCTAACCTCGAAATCGGTATACTCACCCTTTGGCACTACGATATAGAAGACAGCCTCCTTGTCAGACGAAAGTTGATAACTATCACCCTCGAAATTGTAGAATACAGTCGGGTAAGTACCCTCACGAGCTTCGAGTGTTCCTGCTGCAACCTCGCCATTGTCAGCACAGTACACATCAAATACACCGGCAATCGGAGCAGCATCAACAGTCGAAACCGAGATATATTTCAAATCTACGGTCTGACCCTCCTTTGCCTTAATGCTGAAACGGAGAGCCGTTGCAAGGTGCTCCATGTGGATATCCTCGAAGCCATTCGACCAAGCATACATAGGTGCACTGTTTGGTGCGAAAGTACCCTCGGTGTGCATCTGCTCAGCAGAGAACACTACCGGATATTTTCCACTGTTTGCCTCTACCACCACATTATCACCCTGATAAGGATAGACGATGTGATACGGAATCGTAATTCCCATAGGCAAAGCAAACACTGCAACATTCGGAGTCTCCTCGTATATGGTAATACCGGTTGTCGGCTTACCATTGACTGCGAGCACATCACTCTCACACCATGATACGGGATACTTTCCATCAACTTTCTCACCCAACTCCGTACGAGATGGAGCAGGCATCGAAACTTGCAGCGTCTTAACTTCGCCACTTCCTCCATTCGGCTCCGAAATTACCGGAGCCAAATCCTCAGTAGTATCTTGCACGCAAGAGTAACTTACGAGCAGAACCACCAACATCAAAAGTTTAGTAAAATTTTTCACGCTAATAGTTTTTAAAAAGTTTGTAATTGTTTGTTATTATTTTGTTTGTTGTTTGTTATTTTCCGTTTTCGTCTGTTTTTCTTCCAATCCCCCGTATACGCACATATACATACGCTTGTGCGCACGCACGCAGAAAAACAAAAAGATTATTCGCTCCGCTTTGCTTGCGAGGCGACCAATCTTCACCACTGCGGGCTTATAAACAACCACAAGCCCTCATAATCATCGTAATATCATCATTTTAAGGTTTCACCACACAAAATGCGTCCATTTCACATGGCTTATTTAGTATCATTTGGTTTTACAAAGGTACACATTTTTTTAATATAAACAACCCGACCACACAATTTTTTTACAAAAAAAAATCGCATCTCTTTTCTCACCACTCTATCGGGCTCTTGCCAATTGACAAGAGATAACTATTCGCCTTCGAAAAGTGGCGAGAGCCAAAGAAACCTCTGTAAACAGAGAGAGGCGATGGATGAACTGCTTTAAGCACAAGATTTTGCGATACATCAACCATTGCGCCTTTCTTTTGCGCATAACTACCCCATAGCATATACACTACACCTTGTTTGCGCTCTGCGATAAGTCGCACCACTGCATCGGTAAATCGTTCCCAACCTCGCCCTGCATGCGAAGCTGCCTCATGCGCCCTCACAGTCAGCACAGCATTGAGCATCAACACGCCCTGTTCTGCCCAACGGTCAAGATTTCCACTCATTGGAACAGGCTTGCCAATATCGTCTGCAACCTCCTTGAAGATATTTCGCAGCGATGGCGGAAAATCGACTCCGTCATCAACCGAAAAACATAATCCATTCGCCTGACCATCACCGTGATAAGGGTCCTGTCCGATAATTACCACCTTCAACTTATCAAGCGGGCATTTATCGAATGCACGAAAGATGTTTCGTGCAGCGGGAAATACCTGTCGAGAAGCATACTCCGCCTTGACAAAATCGACCAATTCTGCAAAATAGGGCTTATCAAACTCCCCTTGCAACAACGCTTTCCAATCCTCGGCTATACGAACATTCATAGTAGTAGTTTTTTCAAGAGCGAAGATAGCTATTTTTATCGAAACGATTGCAGATTTACTCAAAATTTTACTATCTTTGTCAAAACTAACACTTAAATTCAAATAAAACTATGAAGGTTATATTTTCATTTTTGGCGATTATACTCGCCATATCTTGCAGTCAAACAACCAAGCCTACACTCTTAGACAAAGCTAATTTCGAGACAACCGTAGATGGCAAGGCGGTTTCACTCTACACTCTTGAAGCAGGCGACCTCGTGATGCAGGTTACAAACTATGGAGCAAGAGTCGTTTCGTTGTGGACGCCCGACCGTAATGGCAATTATGCCGATGTGGAGATTGGATATGAGAACATCGACCGCTACATCAACAATACCGGTGAACGCTATCTCGGAGCAGTTGTAGGTCCGGTAGCAAACCGTATCGCCAACGGCAAATTCTCACTTGACGGCAAGGAGTACACCTTACCTCAAAATAACAATGGTCAGACCCTGCACGGAGGAACTCTCGGTGTAGACCGCATCGTTTGGGAAGTCGTATCTTGCACAGATAACGAGATAGTTTTCAGTACATTACTCCCTGATGGTCAGGACGGTTTTCCTGCAAATCGTACTATCAAAATGGTCTATCGTTTGACCGAGAATAACGAGTTTGTAGTTGAATATGAGGCTACGACTGACGCCAAGACCGTCTTAAACCTCTCGCACCACTCGTTCTTCAACCTCGAAGGCGATGGCGCAGGCACAATTCTTGACCATATACTGACAATAAACAGCAAAGCAATAACACCGGTGAACGAGTTTCTTATCCCTACGGGCGAGATTATGTGCGTAAAGGATACTCCATTTGACTTCAACGAGCCACACGCCATTGGCGAGCGTGTAAATGCCGACCACCCACAATTAAAGGCCGGTGCAGGTTATGACCACAACTGGATTATCGACCGCGAAGACAATGGAGAGGTATTGAAGGTTGCTGATGTATATTCGCCAAAGAGTGGTCGTGGCATGGAGGTTTTGACCGACCAAGTGGCTCTGCAATTCTACTGCGGCAACTTCTTCGATGGCTCGTACAACAACAAATTCGGCAAGCCTATCGCCTATCGTGGAGCAATTGCTCTCGAAACCCAGCGTTATCCTGATGCACCAAATCAGCCATCGTTTCCAAGCGTAGTTTTGGAGCCTGGACAAGTTTACAAGCACACTTGTATATATAAATTTTATGCTAAATAATTAGATATTTATGGCAAATTTAACACCTACTCCTCATATTGGAGCAAAGTACGGAGAGATAGCGGAGCGTGTCATTATGGCGGGCGACCCGCTGCGCGCAAAATTCATGGCAGAGCGCTACCTCGAAAACCCGAAACTCGTTAATCAAGTACGTGGAATGTACTGTTATACGGGAACTTACAAAGGCAAAGAAGTTTCGGTAATGGGACACGGAATGGGTATTTCGTCTATTGGCATCTACACCTTCGAATTATACAACTTTTACGGCGTAAAGCGCATTATCCGCACAGGCTCAGCCGGTGCATATCAACCCAATTTACACATTGGCGACATAGTCATCGCACAAGGTGCTTGTGACAACTCAAATTTCGCTGCTCAATTTGGTCTGCCGGGCACGTTTGCACCGATTGCCGACTACGGAATGTTGAGCGCCGCAGTGGAGAAGGCGAAGGCTATGGGCGTAAACTATGCCGTAGGAAACATTCTCGCATCGGAGATATTTTACAACGACAACCCCGAGGCATGGAAGCAGTGGCAGAAGATGGGCGTTTTGGCGGTCGAAATGGAGGCGTCTGCGCTCTATATGAACGCTGCGCGTAGCGGCAATCAAGCACTCTGCATCTGCACCATATCGGACTCACTCGTAACCCACGAGGAGACCACCGCCGAGCAGCGCGAAAAGACATTTACGGATATGATGGAGATTGCATTTGAGATAATTTAGCAAAGTATTATGAAGAGATTTTTAGCTATCACACTTGCGGTTATTTATATAGGTATCGGCAACTCCTATGCTTGGGGGAAATTTGGACATGATATCATTGTCGAAATAGCCAAAAGGCACCTCACCGAGGAAGCAAAGGCAAACATCGCTAAATATATGCCTTACGATATCACCACCGAGTCCTCTTGGATGGACTACCACCGTCACGACAAAGGTATCGCATATACAACTTCGTGGCATGTCTACAATGTTGATGAAAATCACGAGTACGATATGAATCCACGCCTTCATAAGGGCGATGCAATTCTCGCAATGAAGGTGTCGGATTTCAACCTCAAAAAGTATCGCGAATTGAGTGATTCGGCAGTAGTGATGAATCTGCGTTTTGTGCTACACTTTACGGGCGACATTCACTGCCCTACTCACTCCTACGTTCCCGGACCTCGTTGCTTCTGGCCTTGCGAGCTGAATGGCAAGAAGTTAAAGTCATTTCACTCACTATACGACTACATCACTGATGACCTATACAAGGGTATGAGTGCAGCCGAAGCTGCTGCAAAATTGGATAACTGCAACAAGGGCGAACGCAAGCGTATATGCAAAGGCGACTTTCACGAATGGGCGCACGAGATTGGCGAGATGAATGCCGTTATCTACAAGTGGAATCCACACAATACGAAAGTTCTCAACCCTAACACGGTGGAGCTCTCACGAGATTTGGTGGATAGACAAGTACGCAATGCGGGATACCGCTTGGCACATCTGCTGAACAAATATTTTGATAAATAACCAATAACATTATGAAACGAATAGTTACACTACTGACTATTGTACTGATATTCAGTTCGTATAGCGCACAAGCTTGGAACAAATTGGGGCATCGCACTGTTGTCGAAATTGCAAAACGCCACCTTACCGAAGAGGCAAAAGCGAATATTGCCAAATATATGCCTTACGACATCACCAAAGATGCGTTGTGGATGGATTACAACCGAGGTAAGAAATCGCCTTATCGCTTTACAAACAGCTGGCACTCATACTATTACGACTCTAAATTTCGCCACGACCCAAATGTTGCACACAAGATTCAAAATGGCGACACGATGCGTGGACTCGACTTGGTGACCTACAACCTCGAAAACTACAAGGAGCTGACCGACTCGGCAGTCGTATTCAATATCCGTGCGGTTTTGCACTTTGTGGGCGATATGCACTGTCCTTCGCACTGCAAGTTTATCAATGGTCGTGACGATGCGGCACCGAAGGTCTTTGTTCAGGGCAAGGGATATGGCTCGTTCCACGGCTTCTACGACTCTATGCCGGAGCATATCTACGGCTGGAAAAAGAGTCCTATGGAGTTGGCAAAAGAGCTTGACACCTACTCCAAAGGCAAAATTAAAAAGACCTGCAAGGGCGACCACCACGAGTGGGCAAAGGAGTGTATGCGCATAACCAATGTTATCCACCAATGGAATCCGAACGATGGCACAGCAGACTTGCGTGACGATACCATTGAGCGTTCCAAAGATGTGATTGACATTCAATTACGCCATGCAGGATATCGTTTGGCTTATCTACTGAACAAGTACTTTGGAGAGTAACGAAAAAAGATGGTTGCAACTGTTTGCAACCATCTTTTTTTTGCGATTAGCTATTGGCTGTTAGCCTTTAGCTTTTTTTTATTTTAGAGCCTGAAGTTGAGCCTCGATGGCCGCAATCTTAGCCTCCGCATCACGCTTCTTATTCTGCTCGTTAGCAACTACTTGTGCAGGTGCTGACGACACGAAACGCTCGTTAGAGAGTTTCTTCATTACGGTTGCGAGGAAGCCTTGCTGATATGCCAAATCCTTCTCCAACTTGGCAATCTCCGCCTCCTTGTCGATATTGTCGCCCATAGGTACGAAATACTGCGTAGTCTTAACGATAAACGCTGCGTCCATAGGGTTCTTCTCGGTTACAAATGTTACAGCCGAGAGATTTGCCATCTTCACGATAACTGCCTCAAACTCCGCAGGATAGTTTTCGTCACGCACAACCTTCAACTCCAACGCCTCCTTCTGCGGCAAGTTCTTCTGCTTGCGGATATTACGCACAGCCGATACAACCTCCTGAGCGAGAGCAAAGTGAGCCAAAACCTTCTCGTCTGCCTTCTCTGCCTTTGGCATCGAAGCCACGCAGATAGATTCTCCCTCCTTGCGCTCGGCGAGGTCCTGCCAAATTTCTTCTGTCACGAATGGCATGAATGGGTGCAAGAGCAACATCAACTGCTCAAACATCTTCTTCGTAGCCGCCATTGTTGCAGCATCGCAAGGCGAGCCGTAAGCAGGCTTTATCATCTCCAAGTACCAACCGCTGAAATCGTCCCAGAACAACTTGTAGGCAACCATCAATGCCTCCGAGATGCGGTAGTTTTTGAAATTCTCCTCAATCTCTGCCAATGCTGCATTGAAGCGGTTTTTGAACCACGCCACAGCCTGCTTCGAGCAGTCGCTCTGCGCCAATGCTGCATCAACCTGCCAGCCATTGATTAGGCGATAAGCGTTCCAAATTTTATTACCGAAGTTTCTACCCTGCTCGCAGAGAGCATTGTCGAACATCAAGTCGTTACCTGCCGAAGAGCAGAGCATCATCGCTACACGCACACCGTCAGCACCATACTCGGCAATCAGGTCGAGCGGGTCTGGTGAGTTGCCCAACTGCTTCGACATCTTACGACCAATCTTATCTCGCACGATACCGGTAAAATAGACATTTCCAAACGGTTTCTCGCCACGATACTCATATCCCGCCATAATCATACGAGCCACCCAGAAGAAGATGATATCTGGACCGGTTACGAGGTCGTTTGTCGGGTAGTAGTACTTAATCTGCTCGTTATCAGGGTTGCGAATACCATCGAATACCGAGATAGGCCATAACCACGATGAGAACCAAGTATCAAGCACATCATCATCTTGGCGCAAATCTGCCAAAGTGAGTGATGTATCGCCCGTCTTTTCGTGAGCCAAAGCCAACGCCTTCTCTGCGGTCTCGGCAACAACATAGCCACCCTTTGGAAGGTAGTACGCAGGAATACGCTGTCCCCACCACAACTGACGCGAGATACACCAATCTTTGATATTCTCCATCCAGTGACGGTATGTATTCTTGTACTTCTCTGGCACGAAGCGGATAATATCCTCTAAAACAGCCTTTGTTGCAGGCTCGGCAATCTCCTTCATCGACATAAACCACTGCATTGACAACTTCGGCTCGATGGCCACGCCCGTACGCTCCGAGTAGCCTACATTGTTGGTGTAAGCCTCTGTCTTTTCGAGCAGGTCGGCATCTGCCAAATCCTTCTCAATCTGCTTGCGGCAGTCGAAGCGGTCCATACCGACATACATACCAACTTTGTCATTGATTGTACCATCATCGTTGAAGATATCGATGGTTTCGAGTCCGTACTTCTCGCCGAGCATGTAGTCGTTTACATCGTGTGCAGGAGTAACTTTCAACGCACCCGTACCGAACTCGATATCGACATACTCGTCACGAATAATAGGAATCGAGCGACCTACGAGAGGTACGATAACTCTTGCACCCTCCGGAACATCGGCATAGCGAGGGTCGTTCGGGTTAAGACAGACAGCCGTATCACCCAAAATGGTTTCGGGGCGGGTTGTAGCAACAATAATGTTGCGGTCGGTACCCTCCAATTTGTAACGCAAGTAGTAGAGTTTTCCTTGCGACTCCTTATATATAACCTCCTCGTCAGACAAAGCGGTCTTTGCCGATGGGTCCCAATGCACCATACGCACACCACGATAGATTTTGCCCTTGCGATAGAGGTCGCAGAATACCGAAATCACACTCTCGGTACGCTCTGGGTCCATTGTAAAACAAGTTCTATCCCAATCGCATGATGCGCCCAACTTGCGCAACTGCTTCAAGATAATGCCGCCGTGTTTCTCCTTCCACTCCCAAGCGTGAGCGAGGAACTCCTCACGGGTAAGGGTCGATTTGTCGATACCCTCAGCCTTCAACTTCGCAACCACCTTTGCCTCGGTAGCAATCGAAGCGTGGTCTGTGCCTGGTACCCAGCAAGCATTCTTGCCGAGCATACGGGCACGGCGCACCAACACGTCCTGCAAGGTGTTGTTGAGCATGTGTCCCATGTGCAACATACCCGTAACGTTTGGTGGCGGAATAACAATAGTGTAAGGCTCGCGAGCATCAGGCTCCGAGTGGAAAAGGTTCTTTTCAATCCAGTAATCGTACCACTTTTGTTCAATCTCTTGTGGTAAATACTTGTCTGCGATTGCCATAATTCTATATATTTTTATATCTTTTTGTTCTAAATGGCAAAAGTAGCAAACTTTTCCGAAATAACCAACTCTTTGCGTAGCAAAAAGGGTGAAAGAGGCTGTTTCGACCGATTTTTCATTTTTAGTTCTTAATTTACAATTAAGTTTCGTATCTTTGCATTGATTATGGTTTCGGAAAAGGTAATACATATTGCCATTGTCGGCAACCCGAATAGCGGAAAGACTTCGCTATACAACCATATTACGGGTAAGCACGAACATACGGGCAACTATGGCGGTACTACCGTGGAGGCTCAAACTTCGACTTGCCACTACAAGGGCTATGAGCTCCACATTACAGACCTTCCGGGCGCAAATGCCCTTTCGGGGGCTACACGGGAGGAGCTATATGTTCGCCGTTACCTCGCCAAGCAGACACCCGACATCGTCCTGAATGTGGTCTGCGCATCGAATCTCGAACACAATCTCTACATTACTACCGAACTTATCGACATAGGCTATCGAATGGTCGTTGCGCTGAACATGTACGATGAATTACAACACAACGGCTCAACCCTTGACCACGATATGTTAGGTAAGATGATGGGAGTGCCGATGTTCCCCGTTGTAGGAAGCAGCGGAAAGGGGATTGAGGTACTACTCGACACAATTATTGCCGTACACGAGAAGCGAGATGAGCGAGTGCGACACATACACATCTATCAAGGTATTGTCGAGGAGAGTGTTATGGCTCTAAACCGCCAGATGAAGAAGCATCGTGAGGAGTTGCCAAAGTGCTTTTCGCCTCGTTATTTGGCGATGAAGATGCTCGAAGGCGATGAGGATATTATCGCCATGCTTGCCGACTGCCCGCACTTTACGGAGTGGCAACGTACCTGCGAGAAGGAGCGCGCACACATGCAATCCGACCTCGGTGCCGATGAGGATATCAAGACCGCAATGGCAAATCAGAAACGAGGTTTTATTGCAGGCGCATTACTCGAAACGTTCACCCCTGGACAGCCTCGCATTGAGAATATGTCAAACGCCATTGACGCTATTGTAACTCACCGCATCTTTGGCTATATCGTCTTCATATTTGTTATGTGGCTGATGTTCTATTGCACCTTTAACCTCGGAGCCTATCCGCAGGAGTGGTTTGAGCAGGGAATAGCCCTACTTGGCAATAAGTTCGAACAGTGGCTGCCTGACGGAATTTTCAAAGACTTGATTTGTGACGGTATCATTGGTGGCGTAGGCAGTGTAATAGTCTTTCTGCCTAACATTATGATTCTCTACCTCTTTATCTCATTTATGGAGGATTCGGGATATTTGGCTCGTGCAACATTTGTTATGGATAAGTTGATGCACAAGATAGGGCTGCATGGTAAGTCGTTTATACCGCTTGTAATGGGTTTTGGCTGCAATGTTCCTGCGGTGATGTCCACACGAATCATCGAGAGTCGCAGTAGCCGACTTATCACAACCTTCATCATTCCGTTTATGTCGTGTAGTGCGCGTCTACCTGTATATATCGTGCTTATCGGAACATTCTTTGCCGACTACTCCTCACTCGTAATGCTCGGTTTGTATCTGCTCGGCATTCTTGTAGCGATGCTTACGGCGGTATTGATGCGCAAATTCATGTTCAAGAGAGACGAGACTCCGTTTGTAATGGAGTTACCACCGTACCGCATACCTACTTTGAAGGCAACGCTATCGCACATGTGGGCTCGAAGCGCACAATATCTACGCAACATCGCACTTGTGGTCTTCTTTGCGTCTATTGTGGTATGGACACTCAGTTACTTCCCTCGACAGCAGGAGAGCGAGAGCGCTGCACAACAATACGAGCAATCATATATCGGTCGCATCGGACACCTCTGCGAACCTGTATTTGAGCCTCTCGGACTCAATTGGAAAGCGAGCGTATCCCTCATATCGGGCACAGCAGCAAAAGAGTTAATGGTAAGTACTCTCGGAGTTATTTACAGCAACAATTCCGACAACAACAGTCCTGCACAACTGAAAGAGAATATGGCAAAGAGTGGCGATTTTACCACTCCGTCAGCATTGGCATTGCTGGTATTCACACTACTCTACTTCCCTTGCGTGGGTACAATAGCCGCCATCGGCTCGGAGAGTGGTTGGAAATGGGCTGTTGGCTCTGCCTTATACAATACATTGGTGGCGTGGGTAGTGGCTTTTGTAGTCTATAATATTACACAACTATTTATGTAACAAGACTATGGAGTGGCACGAAGTTGTAGCGTGGGTAATTATAGCAGCGGCATTTATCGTGGCTGTCGTTTGGTGCATAAAGCGTATTATATGCCCCACCTCTCGGTGCGAACACTGCGATAAAAAGTGCGCTTTCAAACGAAAATCCGATATTTAATACTAATTAAAATAACAACAAACCATGAAGAGATTTTTACTAATTTTATCAGCATTGTGCATCGCAACCTTCGCATTTGCACAGACATCGCGTGAGGAGATTGACACCCACCCTCATTTAGCAATTTCAACCCATTCGACATACGCCGGCTCCTACTATTTTGAGCCGATTGCCGAAGCACCAAAGGGTTACGAGCCATTCTACATTTCACACTATGGTCGTCACGGCTCACGCTATGAAGCTAATGGCAGATACTCTGCCGAATTGGTAGAGGCGTTCGACTTTGCAGAGAAAAATGGTCTTTTGACTGCCAAAGGTAAAGAGGTCAAGGCTGTTGTGAATAATATTCACGCCGTACAAGATGGACATTTCGGAGAACTCACTCTTGTTGGTGCTGAGCAGCACAAAGCCATTGCTCGCCGTATGTATAGCCGTTTCAAGCCGGTATTCAAGCGTGGTTCAATCATCAACTCTCGCTCATCAACCTACACTCGTTGTATCCTCAGTATGGCTGCATTCAACGAGTCGCTAAAAGAGTGTAAACCTCTTATCGAAACACACCTTTTTGCATCGGAGAGCGACCAAAAGATGATTCGTCCTCTTGGACCCCTTGCAAATGAGTATAACCACAATGCTCGCCGTGAACTCGTGCACGATTGGAACGCTATTTTGGATAGTTGGGTTGCTAAACAAGACCTTTCGCATGCCACAAACTCATTATTCACCAATGTTGAACCAATATGTGCACATATTGGCAAGAGCAAAATAGAGTTTATCTCCTCTATTTACAAGCGATTGGCATTTATGCAGAATCTCGGCTGGCACGACCGTTCGTTAATCGACACAATCTTTACCCCGGCAGAGCGTCATGCGATGTATAAGTATGAGAACTATCGTCTATTCTGTATCTATGGAGGAACGTCATTAAAAGATTCAAACCGCTATTTTGCCACCATGGATTTGCTTGTTGATGATATTATCAAGTATGCAGACCTTGCCATAGAGGGCAAAAACAATGCATCGGCAGACCTTCGTTTCGGACACGACTTCTACTTACTCGGTCTGCTTGCCACAACCAACTTCAACGAGATACGCATGGACTGCGACTACTCCGATGTCGATAAATTAGCAGAGATTTGGCGTAGCCATCAATTTATCACTATGGCATCTAACATGCAATTCGTTTTCTACCACAGTAAGAAGAGTCCGGGTATTTTGGTGCGCATACTCCACAACGAAAACGATATGACTCTCCCTATCGAGAGCGCAACTGCCCCATTCTACAAGTGGGAAGATGTAAAGAAGTATCTCAACAATCGCATAGCATCGTTCCGCAAATAGGCGCTTGACACACTATAAAGATGGCAGTGAGTTCGAATTTCTCACTGCCATCTTTTTACAAATTTTCAAGCGTATAGTCAATCATCTTCTGTCGCACAAGAGTCGTTGCCGAAGGGCGCATCGAGTGATTTTGGTCGGGATAGACCATCATATCGTACTGCTTGCCCGCATCGTTCAGTCGGCGGCACATCTCCATTGAGTTTTGGAAGTGAACATTATCATCTGCCGTGCCGTGAATAATCAGCAACTTGGTACGCTCTGCCAACTTCTCGGCGTACGAGAGTGGCGAATTATCATCATAGCCCTTTGGATTATCTTGTGGCAAACCGTTGTAAATCTCTGTGTAGATAGTGTCGTAATATCGCCACGATGTTACAGGAGCAACCGCAATAGCCATACGAAACAATCCTTCTCCGTGCAGAGCGCAGTTGAGAGCCATAAAGCCACCATACGACCAGCCATAGATACCTATTCGCTCGGCATCGACAAACTCCTGCTTGGCAAGGAAGCGAGCAAATGAGATTTGGTCCTCCACCTCTTTGCGACCAAGGTCGGCGTAGGTGCATTTCTTGAACTTTTCGCCCCTGAAACCCGTACCACGACCATCGCAACAAGCCACAATATAACCATCGTGCGATAAAGCATCTTCCCAATCGAGCGACCAGCGGTTACGCACCGACTGCGAACCTGGGCCCGAATACTGCGTCAGCAATACGGGATACTTTTTCGATTTGTCGAAGCCAAACGGCAACTGAATATAGTAGTTGAGCGTATCGCCTCGCTCGGTGACAAACTGCTTAAACTCTCGTTTTGCCCACCTGCCACGCTCGGCAACCTTTGCTCGGCTATCCACAAGGGTATCAATCACTTCGCCCGAAGCACGATGCACCGTAACAACATTCGGCATATCGGTAGTTGTGGCGGTGCGGATATAGTAGCGCATACCCTGCGAAGGTTGCACCGAGTAGAAAGCTGCCTCCGCAGTATGCAACTTTTTACCCCTACCATTTAGCCCTACCGAGTACAAATCACGACACAACAGAGAACGCTCGGTCGAGAGATAGTATATTCTATTTTTCGCCACTCCGACCACAGAAGTAACCTCCCATTTACCCGAAGTTATAGCGTTCAGGCGACCTTTTTTGATACTATGCAGGTAGAGATGATTATACCCTGCTGTGGTTTCTTCGCTCACGATAAATCTATCGCTATCAATAAACTGTATTGTTGCAGCCGAAGGTCTTTCGACATAGGTTGCGCTCCTCTCCTCGTAGATTGGTCGCACCACTCCACTCTCCTCACACAGCAACACCTCGAAGTGATTTTGCAGGCGATTAACGCGATAGAACGACAGTTCGCCCGCAGGAGTCCACTGCAAGTTGAAGATATATTGGTCGGTCTGCTCGCCCGTAGGTATCTGCTCCGTTTTGCCCGTTGCAACATCGTAGAGGTGGAGCGTCACAACAGAGTTTTTATCGCCCGCTTTTGGGTATTTGAACGAGTACGCCCGGTTGTATAACTTATCGTCATAGCGCATCATCTCAAACATCGGCACCTCGCTCTCATCGAAGCGCAAGTAGGCAATCTTTGCCCCATCGGGCGATACGGCATACCCCTTCGTGAAGCCATACTCCTCCTCGTAAACCCAATCGCTTGTGCCGTTGATGATTTTGTTCCACTCGCCATCGGTAGTTACTGCCTTTGAGGTGGAGGTTGCAATATCATATAGATAGAGATTATTCTCTTTGGAATAGACGAGGCTCTTGTTATCGGGAGAAAATGCCACATCACGCACCTGCTCCAAGACCTTTTGAGCCTTATCGCCCACCCTCGCAAGGTAGTAGTCGGCAGTAAACGAACGGCGATAGATAGGCTTTACACTCTTGGCATCGGAGAGCAAAATCTGTTTTTCATCAGCCGAAAAAGTGTACAAGCCGATACGGAAATTGCCCTCGAATACAATAAGGCTATCTGCACGGTCGGCATAGGAGCAACGCACAATCTTCTTGCCCTTAATAATGGTAAAATGCTCACCGTCAGCCATTGAGCGTACGCCATATATCGCACCATTTGCGGCACGACACTTGGCGATATCCTCATATTTCACGGTCGAGCCGTATGCAATGACAGTGGCGCACAGAATCGCCACTGCCAAGAGAGTTGTTTTTTTCATAGAGATATTCATTCTTTATATCTACTACCGTAGGTTGACTAAAAAGTAGGGATTTTTAGGCTTGCGCACTCCGAGAAACCGCAGTTTACTTAGCGTAAATGAGGATTTCGAGGAGAAGCGTAACGACAAAATCACACTTTTTTGTCGACCTGCTAAATGTCATCGACATTAAAGTCGTAATCGAGGCGTTTACCCGTTATGAACTTCGAGTTATCCATCTTGGTATTGAACTGCTCGACAGTTACTCGCTTATTCTGCTCGTATGGCGGAGTAAGCAGGTCGAAGTTCAAGGCGTAGTGGATAGCCGTTTCGAGTATCGAAATCAAATTCTCGCGAGAGATAGGCTCCTTGCCGAAACTCATTGCACGAACAAGATTTTGACGCTTTCCCTCAACGAAGAACATCTTCTCACGATTGATAAAGATGCGACCAATCAGATAACCCTCGTCTGCCGAACGGTTAAACTTGAACGAATCGGATAGGAAGTCATAGATATCAATAATGCCACAGTAGGAGTTCGCCTTATCGCTCTGCACATACTCATTTTGCCAGATTATATGGTTTGAATCGAACTCGAATACATCGGTATGCATACGCACGATAAGGAGGTCGGAAGCGATTTGGAGTTGTGCCTCAAACTTGCCTCTATCACGGTACTCGATACGCACACGGCGGTCGAGTTTTCCGTCAAGAGCATCGTCAATCTCCGATGCCATCTCCAAAAGAGCATCTTTCAACTCGCCAAATACCGAGAAGGTATTGTCGAACACGCGCTGTTTAAGCGATGATTTGTCGATAATTGCCGACAAGATTTTTTCACGAAGCTGAGCCATAGTATTTATGTTTATTACAACTTATCTTTTAACTCTTTAAGCGATTCCCAAGACATATTGCGACCCTCTCCTGATGGATAATTAACATCTTCCTGTCCCCAAATCCACTTATACACCTTTATCAAAACCTCAGGAGACTCCCCTTGCTTGAAATCAAGAGCCGTTATCTCATTTATCATATCATCGGGTTCTTCCCCATTGAAAGTTCGTTCAAACAATGACAACAAAATCTTGGTTTGAGCTGCATCTTCTTTTGATTTGCATGTAACATCCTCCAATATTTGCTTATGCGTTATTTGCCACAAAGATTGGTTTTCTGGATTATAAATATACACTAAAAAATCCTCTTTTTTTAGCTGTCCATAAACCGATTTACCACCCGGCTTTGTTATTACTATTTTTCTACCATCAGAGATATTTTCGACTTCGTAGCCTCTATAAGGTATAGCTATTAGCCGTTTTGCAAATTCTTCTCTTTGCGTGTTTTTTATATTGATTTTCTCTAAATCAATAGCATGTACATATATATTTCTATTCTTAGCCATAAGATACTATATTAATGTGTTTGCAATATTTGAAATCATTATCTCGGATACAAGTCCTCTATTGTTAGGGTTTGCATTTATTAGTCTTGTCGCAGACACCCTTTTAATTTTGAATTGGCAATATATCTGTTCAAAAAAGGATTCTCCTGTTTCTTCCTTCGGATCTGAATTGCTTGCAACAAAAATTGCTTTTTTCTCCGCAATACGAGCGCAAAAATCTCTCAATCTAATCTGCTCCGCATCACCAAAGCCATCTTTGGCGTATGATGTAAAAGAAGATGTTTCAGACAATGGCTTATACGGAGGATCCAAATAATATATAGTATTTTCGCCTGCAAACTTCTCCGTTTCTGCAAAATCACCACACAAAATCTCTACTCGTTGCAAGAGTTTTGAAACAGCAAGCAGATTATCTGCATCACATATTTTAGGGTTGGCATATCTTCCATGAGGAACATTAAATTCTCCCTTGGAATTAACTCTATACAAACCATTAAAACATGTTCTATTCAAAAAAATGAATAGTGAGGCAACCTCAACCGAAGAGCATTTTTTAGAGTTGTACAACTTGCGTTTCTCCAAAAAATACCTCTTTCTACCTTCGGCATCTAATGATATATATTGAGATTGTATTATCCCTAATTGAGTTATTAACTCATAAACATTATCTTGTATTACTTTGTAAGTGCAAATAAGTTCTGGGTTTATATCATTTATAATAGCCCTAGTGATATTAGGATACGCTTGTAAAATCCAAAACAAGACAGCACCGCCACCAACAAATGGCTCTACATAAGTCACATTCTCTCGTAGATATAGATCCACCGGAAGAGATTTTCTAACCTCCTCCAATAGTTGTGTTTTACCTCCAACCCACTTAACGAATGGCTTTGCAATGCTCATCTCCATACCCTACTGAAAATTTTTGCGTATATACGCATTTTTCTGCATCAAATATAGTACATGTTATACTAATTCGCAAACTATATTTTCTACTTCAATCTTATTATCTCGCCCTTGCGGACATCTTCGTTAGGGCGCAGGCGGTTGAGTTTTGCAAGCGACTTTTGGCGTATGCCGTACGACTGCGACAGCGAGTAGAGATTTTCATCACGCACAACCTTGTGCTGCATCACATTACCAAGCCACTGTGTCTTTTTTCGCTCGATATAGACGATATCCCCCTTAGCGAGTTTGGCATCTTTTGCCACATCGTTAAACTTGCGCAGCATCTTTGCCGAAATATCGAAAACCTCGCCCACCGACTCGAAGGTATCACCCTCCTTCGCCACAACATAGAAAGTGTGGTTGGTACGATAGACGCCATAGCCCTTGTGCGAATTGACCGTTACACGAAAAGCATTCGGATTTATCTGCTCGTCCGAGGTTGCGATATTGCTCTCAAACCACGCTTCGGTATTTGCCGTAGCATTTTTGGCAGCAGAGTAGATTTTGTTGCCATTCTCCTTATCGAGCAGATACAACTTCATTGACTCGATAATCTTCACCAATCGCTCTGCATAGTCGGGTGCCGTAGCATATCCCGCAGCCTTCAAGCCTCGCGCCCAACTGCGGTAGTCGTCAGAAGGGTATGCAAACAGCGAATCGTAGCGTGGCGATTGGTCGAGAAAGTCGGCGTGGTCCTGATACGAAGCCTCCACCGAAGGGTAAGCACGGAAGCACTCCCCCTTGGCATCGTCATCGTGATATACCCTATCGCCAGTCCAATGTTTCTTGCACTTTATGCCGAAGTGATTATTCGAGGAGGTCGAAAGACGACTATTTCCGCTATCCGACTCCAAGATACCCTGCGCCATCGTGATACTTGCAGGTATGCCGTAACGCTCCATGTGGGCAATTGCTATCGCCTTATATTTCTCCACATACTCCTCTCGTGTCTGACGCACGCCAGCAATTGCCGATACCGCAACAAACAACAGAGATAACAGAATTATACTTTTCTTCATTTTAATACTCTTTTTCCCCACAAATATAGTAAAAAACTATCGCCCCGACAAAAAAATCGGGGCGACATCTATACATTTTTATACTATTCTACTTTTCAGGCTCTACCAATGCGAGGTACAACTCATCAAGCTGTGCCTGGTCAATTGGCGAAGGACCATCGAGCATAACATCGCGACCGGCATTGTTCTTCGGGAAGGCAATAAAATCGCGAATCGAATCTACGCCACCAAACAACGAGCAAAGACGGTCAAAACCGAATGCCAAACCTCCATGTGGCGGTGCGCCATAGCGGAAAGCGTTGATGAGGAAGCCGAACTGCGCCTCTGCCTGCTCCGGTGTAAAGCCCAAGCACTTGAAGATAAGCGACTGCAACTTAGGGTCGTGGATACGAATCGAACCACCACCAATCTCTGTACCGTTGCAGACGAAGTCGTAAGCGTTAGCACGCACTGCACCCGGGTCGCTCTCCAACTTGTCGATATCCTCCGGTTTTGGCGAGGTGAATGGGTGGTGCTTTGCATAAAAACGCTCGGTCTCCTCGTCCCACTCGAACATTGGGAAATCTACTACCCACAGCGGAGCAAACTTCTTCGGGTCGCGCAAGCCCAACTGCTCGGCAATCTCCAAACGAAGTGCGCACAACTGTGTCAAAGCCTTATACTTCTTACCGCACAAAATCAAGCACAAGTCGCCTGCCTTTGCACCCAAACGCTCAGCGATAGCCTGCAATTCGTCTGGCGAGAAGAACTTGTCAATCGAAGATTTGATACCGCCCTCCTCAACACGAATCCAAATCAAGCCCTTTGCACCAACCTGTGGACGCTTAACATAGTCTGTCAATGCGTCAATCTGCTTGCGGGTGTAGGAAGCACAACCTGTTGCAGCGAAACCTACAACATACTCTGCATCGTCAAACACCGAGAAGTTGTGGCCGTGCGCCAAGTCGGTAATATCCGAGAACTCCATTCCGAAACGCAAATCGGGTTTATCCGAGCCGTATTTCTCCATCGCCTCGCTCCAAGGCATACGGCGGAATGGCTCCGCAAAGTCGATATCCAAGACGCTCTTGAACATGTGTTTTGCCCAACGCTCGAAGATTTCGAGTACATCCTCCTGCTCGATAAATGCCATCTCACAGTCAATCTGTGTAAATTCAGGCTGACGGTCGGCACGCAAGTCCTCATCGCGGAAGCAACGTACAATCTGGAAGTAGCGGTCGTAACCTGCAACCATCAACAACTGCTTCAAAGTCTGTGGCGACTGTGGCAATGCGTAGAACTCGTTAGGGTTCATACGCGAAGGCACAACGAAGTCACGCGCTCCCTCCGGAGTAGATTTGATAAGGTAAGGAGTTTCAATCTCCAAGAATCCCTCCGAGTCGAGGAACTTTCGAATCTCCTGCGCCATCTTGTGACGGAGAATCATATTACGCTGCAATGGTGGACGGCGAAGGTCGAGGTAGCGATACTTCATACGGAGGTCATCGCCACCGTCAGAGTTCTCCTCAATGGTAAACGGAGGCAGTGCCGCCTCGTTCAGGATATTGATATTCTCGGCTACAACCTCGATATCGCCCGTAGCCATCTTCGCATTCTTCGACTCACGCTCGATAACCTTACCCGTAACCTGAATAACAAATTCACGACCGAGTTTCGCCGCAGCAGCCTTTGTAGCCTCGTCAGAGTGCTCCTCTACAACAATCTGTGTGATACCATAACGGTCACGCAAGTCAATAAAGGTCATTGCACCAAGGTTACGCACCTTCTGCACCCAACCTGCCAATGTTACTGTCTGTCCGACATTTGTGGCACGCAATTCGCCACAAGTATTACTTCTGTACATAGTTTTGTATAATGTTTTTTGTATCTTTGTCGCCAAATAACTCACAAAGTTACGAAAAAATATGGAAATCAATAGCGAAAAAGATGAAAAATATATGCGTTTAGCGCTCGAAGAGGCTAAATTAGCACTCGAAGCCGATGAAGTTCCCATCGGGGCTATCATTGTAGCGGGTGGTCGCATCGTTGGTCGAGGTCACAACTTGGTCGAAACTTTGACCGATGTTACAGCTCATGCCGAGTTGCAAGCCATCACCGCCGCAGCCTCGACCATCGGAGGAAAATACCTCAACGACTGCACGCTCTATGTAACCGTTGAGCCCTGCCCGATGTGCGCAGGAGCGTTGGCGTGGAGCCAAATCGGGCGTATCGTATATGGCGCATCGGATAGTAAAAGAGGTTTTTCGACCATCTCGGACAATATGTTACACCCTCGCACCGTTGTTACATCAGGAGTTCTCGCCGAAGAGTGTGAGCGACTTATGACCGATTTTTTTGCAAAACTCCGATAAGTTTTTTACCTTTGCAGGCTGAAAAGGAAAATTCAAAAACAACAAAAATATCAAGACTATGAAAAAGTTATTTGTAACAATGTTTGCACTCCTCGCAGTCGTTGCTGCTTCGGCACAGAGCGAGGTTATCGCAAAGTTCAACGAAGGAGCTAAGGCTGTTCAATCTAAAAACTACGCTTCGGCAATCACCCTCTTTGAGCAGGTTATCGACAAGGGTATGGATTCGGAGGACAATACCGTTCTCAACTGCGTGGCTACTGCGAAGAAGTATCTTCCTGTATGTTATCAGGGTGTAGGTCTTTCGGCTGCATCGCAGAAGAACTACGCAAAGGCTATTGAGTATTTGACCAAGGCTGCTGACACCGCAGAGTTGTATGGCAACACCCAGGCAAAGCAGAAGGCTAACATGATTCTTGCAAAAGTTTACCAAGTACAGGGCGGTGAGGCTTTCAATGCAAAGGACTATGCTACTGCTGCTTCGGTATTCGAGAAGGGCTATGCCGCAAATCCTCGTAATACAGACATGGCTCTCAACCTCGCAACCTCTTACTGCGAGTTGGGCAAATACGATGAGGGTATGGCTATCTACGACAAGATTTGCAAGATGCCGGCTGACAAGTATGCTGAGGCTATCGCAAAGGCTGAGGCTAACAAGACTCTCTACACCAACAATAAGGTTGCAAGTTTGCAGCAGGCTGGCGACTTTGATGGCGTAATCGCAATGGCAGAAAAGTTGCAGGCTACATCTCCTGCATTGGCAGAGAAGATTCGTATCGAGGCTTACAACGGCAAGAAGGACTACGCAAAGGTTATCGCTCTTGGTGAGGCTGCTGCTTCGGCACAGGCAAACGATGAGGATAAGAGTTCGGTATATTTCCTTGTAGGTGCTGCATACAACGCACAGTACAACGCAAGTGGCAACAAGGACGCTGCTCTCCGTGAGAAGGCTGTTGCAACCTTGAAGAAGGTTACCGCAGGTGCCAGCGTTGAGGCAGCAAAGGCTGCTTTGGCTGACTTGGAAAAATAGTCCAACCAAGTAAAGTAAGATAAAATGGGAAACTTTTGCGGTTTCCCATTTTTTTTGTACCTTTGAGTTATGGATATTATCGATTTGAGAAGATATATTTTATCGTTACCATTGGTCGAGGAGTGTCAGCCCTTTGGTGATGATACGGTAGTATATAAGGTCGGAGGAAAGATGTTCCTCTGCTGTGTGTTAGAGTATGCCGAGCGAATTGCCGTAAAGTGCAACCCCGACCGAGCCATCGCTCTGCGTGACCAATATCTTTCGGCTATAACTCCGGCATGGCACTTCAACAAGAGGCATTGGAACGACATCTACTTCGAGCAGTTGCCTCGTGAGATTGTGGAGCGAGAGATTCGCCACTCCTACCTTACCGTTATCCACGAAAATGTAACACCAAAGGCATTGCGCAATGAGATTATGGCGGTAGTACGAGAATCTCAAATCGAGGATGCTGAAACAATTGAATAAAACTTAAAACCAAAATAATATGAGAGTAACCAAATTTTTACCTATTTTGATTTTTGCCCTCCTTGCGCCATTTGCCAAGTCGAGTGCCGCTTATCAACCAAAATTTTCGACCGCAGGCTTCTATGCCATTGAAAATAGTGGTCGCGAGGTCTTTTCGATGAATCCTGCATGGCGTTTTCACAAAGGAGAGATTCAAGGCGCAGAGAGCGTACAGTATGACGACTCGAAATGGAGCGTAGTATCATTGCCACACGGCATTGAGTATCTGCCTACCGAAGCGAGTGGTTGCATCAACTACCAAGGCGTAGTGTGGTATCGCAAGCACTTCTCGCTCGACAATGCCCTCAAAGGCAAAAAACTCTTCTTGCACTTCGAGGCAATTATGGGTAAGAGCCGTGTATTCGTAAATGGCAAGCAGCTCACCGAGCATCTCGGAGGCTATCTACCCGTAGTGGTAGATATCACCGATGCGGTGAATTGGTCGGGTGACAATATAGTTGCTGTATGGTCAGATAATAGTGACGACAAGAGTTACCCTCCGGGCAAGGCTCAACGAGTTTTGGACTACACCTACTTTGGCGGCATCTATCGTGATTGCTGGTTGGTTGCACACAACAAAGTACACATCACAGACCCCAACTACGAGAATATTGTTGCAGGCGGAGGTCTATTTGTTGCATTTGACAATGTTGGCGAGAATCGTGCCGATGTTCTTCTTAAAGCACATATCCGCAACTCGGAGAAGTATCCGTTCAAAGGCTCCATCACATACGAAATTCAAACAACAGATGGCGAGGTTGTTGCTACTACCAAGAGTCGTATTGCAATAAAGAGTGGCTCGGCAATAAGTATTGCTCGCAAAGTTTCCGTGGCAAATCCGCAACTTTGGACTCCGGACTCCCCTACTCTCTACAACCTTTATATTCGAGTTCTCGACCATAAGGGTACGGTGGTAGATGGTTATCGCCGTCGCATAGGTATTCGCTCAATAGAGTTCCGAGGCAAGGAGGGATTCTACCTCAACGGCAAACACTACAACGAACCTCTTATCGGAGCAAATCGCCATCAGGACTTTGCCGTTGTGGGCAATGCCGTAGCAAACTCTGCCCATTGGAGGGATGCGAAGAAGTTGCGTGACCTCGGCTTAAAGGTTATCCGCAACGCTCACTGCCCGCAGGACCCTGCATTTATGGACGCTTGCGATGAGTTGGGACTCTTCGTTATCGACAATGTTCCGGGCTGGCAATTCTGGAACAAAGACCCTCAATTTGAGCAATCGGTATATAGCGACATTCGTAACCTTGTTCGCCGTGACCGCAACCACCCTTCTGTATGGTTCTGGGAGCCTACGCTCAACGAAACACGTTTCCCTGCTTCGTTTGCAGAAAATGCTTATCACTACATCAATGAGGAGTACCCATACAAGGGCGCATACTCTGCCTACGATATGCAGGCCCGTACTGCATCGGCAATTGTCTATCCTATTCAGTTTGCACACCCTGCCGAAGGAGAGGGCTCAACCTACTCGAAACCTAAGTTTGCTATGCGTGACGATGTAACATACTTCACACGTGAATGGGGCGACAATGTAGATGACTGGAATTCTCACAACTCGCCAAGTCGTGTGGCTCGCAATTGGGGAGAGGTTCCTATGTTAGTTCAAGCAGAGCACTATGCAAAACCTGCCTACCAATGCACCTGCTACGATGTGCTGTACCGCCTCTCTAAGTCGCATATCGGAGGTTGCTTATGGCACTCATTCGACCACCAGCGCGGCTACCACCCCGACCCATTCTATGGCGGTTTGACAGATGTATTCCGTCAGCCAAAGTATTCATACTATATGTTTATGGCACAGCGCTCACCGGTTAAGCAAGAGAATCGCCTCTACGAAACAGGACCTATGGTATATATCGCACACGAGATGACTCCATTCTCGCCAAAGGACGTAACCGTGTATTCGAACTGCGATGAGGTGCGTCTGACCTACAACGCCAACGGTAAAACTTGGACATACCGTAAGCCAAAGAATCATGTCGGCATGCCATCTCCAATCATCACATTTAAGGATGTATACAACTTTATGGACGATAAAGCGTTGAGTTGGAAGAAGCGACAGAAAGATGTCTATCTCTTGGCAGAGGGATTGATTAATGGCGAGGTTGTAGCAACACACAAGGTCTGCCCTGCACGCCGCCCTTCAAAGGTTATGTTATGGCTCGACAATGAGGGTAACGGCCTCGAAGCCGATGGCTCGGACTTCACAACCGTAGTAGCCGCCATCACCGACCGCGATGGCAACGTCAAACGATTGAACAACTACTACATCAAGTTCCACATCGAGGGCGAAGGTCGCATACTTGGTGGTGCCGGCGAATTGGCAAACCCTGCTCCCGTAAAGTGGGGAACAGCACCTATCGTAGTGCAATCGACATTAAAACCGGGCAAAATCCGCATCACCGCATCTGTATTGTTCGAAGGTCAGCAGATGCCTATCAGCGGAGTACTCGAATTTGAGAGCAAGCCTACAACGCAGAAGTTGATATATAAGGAGAGCGAGGCTGTGAAGTTGCCTACGGGCTCAGACTCGTCATTTTCCGCTGCTTCGGCAAAGAGCGATGCCGATATCGAGCGCGAGAAGGCGATAAGCGCAGCCAATGCCGAGCGACTCAAAGAGGTTGAAAAACAACAAACGGAGTTCGGCGAGAAGAGATAAAAGAGAAAGAGCTATTGTGGCGATGCTACAATAGCTCTTTTTAAATGCAGAATCATGTAACTCATTTACTAACGACCTGGAATTTGACTTTTAAGGAGGTAAATACAAGGCGTACAAAAAATCCGCCGCGCAGTTTACTAAGCGTAAATGAGCAGGCGGATTATTGCAGTGCAACGCAGTAGTTGCCCCTTAAAATTAAATTCCCATCTTCTTGCGGACAGCCTTCGGTATGGCATTCTTGTTCACCATAATCTCCATAGTCTTGTACTCTACATACGGACGAGAGAAGTAGTAGTAGCCATCGTATGGAGGGCGCACATCCCATGAGTTCTTAACCTTATAGAAAGGATTTCCCTCTTGGTCGGTTGCAGTACCAATAATAACCATTCCGTGGTCATCGGTATTCTCGTAGTTATCGAACGCCTCCTGACGCATCTCCTGTGTAATCTTCTTCTCCTTAACAGGTTTGTCGAATGAGTACAACTCCTTCTGACGCTCCTGAGCAGAGAGTCTGCCCCAACGCTCAGCCTCGGTGCCACTCATACTCTCGATATTATCCTCAGGAATAATTCCGATAGCCTTTGTGCGATGGAAACCCTTCTCCGAAACATCGGCTGCCCAACCAAGCGAGTAGTTGTTTGCAAGTGCATTATCCACAATCTGCATCAACTCGCCAAGTGGCACATTGTAAGCCTTCTCCCACATCCAGTTATCAGGTACCTCAACGATATACTGCTCATAGAATGGGTGGTGAGTGTAAGATGTAACAAATACAAAATCCGACATCTTCACCGGCAACGACTCGGCAAATGAGTGTGGAGTATACTCCTTACCCTTCCAAGTAAACTTCTCAGGCATCTTGCCGAAGTAAGTGTCGAGGATTGCGTTCAAACCATCTTTCCAAGCGGTTGTAAGTTTGCGATTCTTGTTCTTCACCACAGCCTCGACATAAGCCTTCAAAATAGCATCAATCTCGCCAAATACAGGCTTATCTGTACCGTAGTTCAAGCCTTCGTAGACCTCCTGCGGAACGATACCATACTTCTCGATACCCTTTGTTACATCGTGGAATGCTCCACCAACAGCCATATTGAGGTGTCCGTGCAGACGGACATACTTCACAGCCTTCTCGAAGTAGATATTACGAACAATCCACATCTCCGACAAATCCATCTCCTCACCACCGGCACGCATAATCTCGTTCTCGATAAACGACAATGCCGAGTAGCACCAACATGTTCCGCTGCGGAACTGATTTTTTACCGAGGTAGTCTTAACCAACTTACCATCAGTAAATTGATAGCCCTTCTTCTCTTGTGCCGATGCAGAAACAATAAGCGCAAAGCACAAAAACAATGCAGTGATAAATCTCTTCATTTTCTCTATTTCTTTGTGTTATTTACAATATTCACGCACTCCTCATACGAAAGCAACTCCGCCTTCTTACCTCGTGGGATACGATAGTTCTTGCCCTTGTATGCGATGTATGCGCCATAGCGACCATTCTTGATGGCAAGGTCTACATCCTCTGCAAATGTTTTTATCGGAGTAGCCGCTGCCGTTGCCGTCTTCTTCTGCGACTCAATCAACTCTACTGCACGCTCGTAGGTCAGTGTATATGGGTCATCTGATTTCGCCAATGATGCAAAACTATTTCCATAGCGGACATAAGCACCAAACTTGCCAATACCGACCACAACATCATCATCGCCATACTTACCCACCGTGCGAGGTAAAGCAAACAACTCCAAAGCCTCTTCGAGAGTTATAGCTTCGATAAGTTGTCCCTTTTTGAGCGATGCAAAACGAGGTTTCTCACCCTCTGCACCATCAATCTCTACCATAGGTCCGAATCGACCTATACGAGCCTTGACCGCATGTCCACTCTGTGGGTCTACGCCAAGAATTCGGACTTGGGCATTTTTCGCTGCCTGAGTGGTAATTGCCTTATCAACAAGGTTGTGGAACGAGCCATAGAATTCGCCAATCATCGTATTCCAACCCTGCTCTCCATCGGCGATACGGTCAAACTCCTTCTCGACCTTGGCGGTGAAGTTGTAGTCCATAACTATACCGAAGTTCTGCTCCAAGTAGTCGTTTACAACCATTCCGATATCGGTCGGCGCCAAACGATTCTTCTCGGCTCCGTAGTTCTCATTTGCAACCTTCTCGGTGATATTCGAGCCTTTGAGAGTGAGTTGCGTATATGGACGTTTCTGAGCCGGCTTATTGCTCTTTTCGACATAGCCACGAGTGATGATTGTCGAAATGGTCGGAGCGTAGGTCGAAGGGCGACCAATACCCAACTCCTCCAAACGCTTTACAAGCAATGGCTCGCTAAATCGCATAGGCGGAACTGCGTGTCGCTCAGTAGCCGTGATAGTATGAGCTGTAAGTGGTGTGCCATCTGCCAAAGCCGGCAAAATAGCCGCTTCGCTCTGCTCCGCAGGCTCCTCGTCATGCGACTCGGAGTAGAGGTGCAGAAATCCGTCAAATGTAACAACCTCACCCATAGCAACAAACTTCTCGCTCGTACCCGACATATTAATCGTGATAGTCGTGCGATTGATATCGGCGGCAACCATCTGCGAAGCAACAGTGCGCTTCCAAATCAACTCGTAGAGTCGTTTTTCGGCTGCTGTACCCTCGATTGTATGGTTGTTGATATAGGTAGGGCGTATAGCCTCGTGAGCCTCCTGAGCGCCCTTGCTGCTTGTTGTATAGTTTCTGCGTGATGAATACTTCTCGCCAAACATCTCGCAAATCTCCTTCTTGCAGGAGTTCAAAGCCAAATCCGAAAGGTTTACCGAGTCGGTACGCATGTAGGTAATCAAACCTCGCTCGTACAACTTCTGCGCAATAGACATGGTTTGTGACACCGACATCGAGAACTTACGACCGGCCTCCTGTTGCAAGGTTGAAGTAGTGAATGGCGGTGCAGGATAACGCTTCGATGGTTTCATCTCGCTACCCTCAACGGTGAAGGTTGCTGTCTTGCAACGCTCCAACATCGCCAAAGCCGCCTCTTTCGTAGCGAAACGCTCCGAATACTCCGCCTTGAAGAGTGTTTTGTTTGCATCACCCACAGGATAGAACTGTGCTACAACACGATACGAAGAGGAGTTCTTGAAGTTGATTATCTCTCGCTCTCGCTCCACGATAAGACGCACAGCCACACTCTGCACACGACCTGCGGACAATGCCGGGCGCACCTTCTTCCACAAAATAGGCGACAACTCGAAACCTACAATACGGTCCAACACACGGCGAGCCTGCTGCGCATTAACGAGGTTCATATCCACCTTGCGGGGCGACTCTATCGCATTAAGGATTGCATTCTTGGTAATTTCGTGGAATACGATTCGCTTGGTATTTTCGACATTGAGTCCCAACACCTCCGTCAAGTGCCAGGCAATAGCCTCTCCCTCACGGTCCTCATCACTTGCCAACCACACCGTCTTTGCCTCGGCTGCGGCTTTCGACAATTCGGACACTAATTTCGACTTCTCCTTCGGTATTTCGTATGTCGGAATAAAACCATTTGCAATATCTATGCTGAGTTCCTTTTTCGGAAGGTCACGGATATGGCCAAAACTCGATTTTACGGCAAAATCTTTGCCTAAAAACTTCTCGATGGTCTTTGCCTTCGCCGGAGACTCTACAATTACTAAATTCTCTTGCATCTCTATCTTTTTATATATCTTTCAACACCACATAACCCGTAACACTACTATCGCTACGCTATATGTGTGTAAACTATTTAACCAATGTATATGTCAAATCAATCTGTATCGGTGCAGCTACCGAATTGCCATTCGCATCAATCGTCATACCCTGCAACACACTATCTGCAAATGCGTATGGAGCCGTTGCCTCGGCACCGACATACAGGCTACGCAACATCTCGTCTGCCTTGGTGATATCGTATGTACCGTCCTCCTGACGCATACTGTTAAACAACTTCTGTATATGCGCCGTAATATTCAACATGTAACAACCTCTGCTACGGTCAAGATACCCATTATAGATTATATCCGTGCCATAAGTGCTCTCATAGACATAATCGTAATCGATAATAGGTGCCAGCGTGTTATAGTTTAGGTAGGTACCCAAGCGGGTAAACGACCTATTCAACAACGGCGTAAGTTCTTCAGCTCTACTCTGCGTAATGTTCCAATCGTAATCTGCCCCTGCAACATATATCGTCAATAGACACTGATTGATGCCCATGCGAGAAAACTCGCCACTCTCGGTAGTTTCGAGTGCAACCAACTCCTTCAAGAAGTCATCTGTCAAATATATCTCGGTAGCCGGTCCACCCATTCCCTCAATATAACAGGTGGATACCGTAGTTCGCTCCTCGCGGGTTTTATCGTCACCCATCACAATATCATTCAGCAACGAAGCTCTTGTCAAACCTTGCGTATAGTCGTGTGTAACCTTATTTACCGAGGTGTTGTATTTCGACTCATCATCAAAGAAGTAGTAGAACATACCCACCGTATCCTTAATCATCGCAGGGTCTTGCGGATTACGGCTTCTGCCTTGCAACATAATACCCGATGCCGATAGGTCGAGAGCATACATAGCACCCTGCTTATTGGCAGGTGTTGCCTGCACATCGGGCTCTATATATAAACCATAAAACTTCTCCGCCCACATCTTATCATCTGTGTAGCACTCTATACCTTCTCTGCCGTAACCGTCCCAATCCGAATCTGCATCTGCATAATTCTCCGGAATAAGCATCAACCTGCGAACATAATCCCAGGTCTGCTCGGACATCTTGCCATCAGAGCCCTTCACCGGCTCCATCGAGAGCATCAAAGTTGATGGACCTTCATTCAATTCGCTATTCGGGAATGTAAACTCGAATATAGGCTTCGACTTATCGTACACATCACCCAAATCACAATTAATATATGCCACAGAGTCCTCCTCTCGGCGTTCATCATACTTCAATACATTCTCTGCCAGAGGTTTCAACAACTCGTAGACCTTGTAGCGAATAGGCACAAGCGTATCACCACCATACTCCTTGACAGACAACACCAACTTCATCGTATCGAAGATTGGCTTATATCCAAAACCATTCTCCTCATCTATCGCATTCATATAGATAAGGGTCGAGGCAAACCCCGCTGTACGCAAACCAAGCGTATCGCTACGGCGTACACCAAGATAACCATTACCTACATTTGAGGAGAGAAGAGAATCGGTACGATAGAGGCGTGTTTCGAGGAAATTCTTACCTTCGAGTGCGGCATCTTTCACCTCATTTTCACCGGTTTCGGGATTTAGGCGAATTATGCTGTTACCTCGAAATTTCAGATGTCGCATCTCCATAACCTGCTCCTCGGGCATCATATTCGCACCGAGAGTACTATCCGCAGTCATAGAGCAGCCACCCAAGAAGAGTGCTGCCAACATGAAAGATAGTATTGATATGGCTCTACAAAATCTGTTAGAATAGTTCCTCATAGAAGCGGTCGTAATTATCATAAAAACCTTCGTCTTCCGGATTGCGGTATTCGAGAATCTTTTTGCCACTCTCACGAGCATAATCAATCAAAGCCTTATCGGCACTCTCCGAACCCACAACTACACCATCGACATTATCTATAACGAAACGCATCAGATTTTCGTATGAAGGAGTCCCCAATTTTGCTACATCGGCTCTATCCACACCCTCATTAACAAGTTTTTCGGCAAACTCCGCATCGAGAGGGGTAGAGAACCTGTCCTCATAGAGCGACACCACAATCTTTGAACCACAAAGAACAGGGTCGTCCTTGAACATATTGCGCAAATATATTGGAGCAATAGCCGAGAACCAGCCGTGACAATGCACCACACTCGGTCTCCACTGCAACTTCTTAACCGTTTCGAGTACGCCACGAGCAAAGAACATCATGCGGGCGTCATTATCCTCAAACGCCTTTCCCTCCTCATTCGCCAACACAGCCTTACGAGAGAAGAAATCATCGTTATCGATAAAGTATATCTGGATACGGGCCGAAGGTATTGACGATACCTTGATTATCAACTGATGGTCATCATCGTTGATAATAAGGTTCATACCCGACAATCGTATAACCTCATGCAGTTGATTACGGCGTTCGTTTACACAGCCATAGCGAGGCATAAATGTGCGAATCTCGTTGCCATGCTCCTGCATAGCCTGCGAAAGTTGTCGGCACAAACACGACTCTTCATTCTCCGGAAGATAGGGCATTATCTGCTGACAGATGTACAATATTTTGTTATTCGCCATCGCTTTTGGTTTTTAATTTTTCAATGTACAAAGTTACTATTTTTTTACAAAATCAACATGGCATCGCCGTATGTTCCGAATCGATATCCCTCCTCTACTGCAATTTTGTAGGCATTCATGATGGTATTGTAACCACCAAATGCCGCCACCATCATCAACTGTGTAGAGCCGGGAGTGTGAAGATTTGACACCATAGCATCAGCCACCGTAAAGTCGTAAGGTGCAAAGATAAACTTGTTGGTCCAACCCTCCTGCGGGGTAACCATTCCGTGTGTCGAAACAACCGTTTCAAGCGTACGCATAACCGTTGTTCCGATTGCAACAACCTTATGATTCTCTCGTTTTGCCTTATTTATCACCTCGGCGCTCTCTGCCGTTACAAAGAACTGCTCCGAATCGACCTTGTGCTTCGACAAATCCTCAACATCTACCGTGCGGAAGTTGCCCAAGCCTGCGTGTAACGTAACGAAAGTCTTCTCAATACCGAAAATCTCCATCCTTTTCAACAAGTGCTTCGAGAAGTGCATTCCTGCCGTAGGAGCAACCACAGCACCCTCCTTCTCGGCAAAAATGGTCTGATAGTTCTCGGCATCTTCCGGCTCAACCTTCTCTCGTACCCACGATGGAAGCGGAGTTTCGCCCAAACGGTACAAAGTCTCCTTGAACTCCTCGTACGGACCATCATAGAGAAAACGAAGTGTTCGACCACGAGAAGTTGTGTTATCAATAACCTCAGCACCGAGAATATCGTCTTCACCGAAATACAACTTGTTACCGATACGAATCTTGCGGGCAGGGTCCACCAACACGTCCCACAACTTCAACTCACGATTCAACTCGCGCAACAAAAAGACCTCAATCTCGGCACCCGTCTTCTCCTTGTTACCATAGAGTCGGGCAGGAAAGACCTTGGTATCGTTCATAACAAAGGTATCACCCTCCTCAAAGTAGTCGATGATATCCTTAAACAATTTGTGCTCGACTTCGCCGGTGTCACGATGTACAACCAGCAATCGAGCATCATCACGATTTACCTCCGGATATTTGGCAATCAAATCCGGATTGAAATCGAAATCATAATGTGAAAGTTTCATATTATATTCTTAAATATGTTTTCTCTATCCAAGTCGATTTTCCACACAAAAGAGTGCGCAACAATCATAAATACTACGAAAAATTTACTCTTTTGTTTCGTCTATTGGTAATTTTTTCAAGAAATCCTCCAACGAAATGGCATCTTTCTCCGAAAACGCTCCATTTTTCGTACGGCGCAACGATGTCAAATATGCACCACTCTCCAACGCCTCACCTATCTCCTGCGCCAACGAACGGATATAGGTACCCTTCGAGCACTCCACGCGAATACGCACCTTCGGCAAATCGTACTCTTCGAGCGTGATGGAGTAGATATTTATCAACGCCTTGCGCAACTCCACCTGCTCACCTGCTCGTGCCAACTCGTATGCACGCAACCCCTCAACCTTCTTTGCCGAGTAGATTGGTGGAGCTTGCAAGCGCTCGCCCGTAAGCGAGAGCAACGCAGCCTCAACCTTCTCTCGGGTGATGTGGTCTGTCGGATAGGTCTTATCGACAGGGTGTTCCATATCGTAACTCGGAGTTGTTGCGCCGAGCATCAGCTCCGCCACATACTCCTTACGCTCTGCCTGCAAAGCATCGACCTGTTTAGTCGCTTTGCCGATACAGACGAGCAGAATGCCCGTAGCCAATGGGTCAAGCGTACCCGCATGTCCGACCTTTATCTTGCGATAGCCCATCTTATTCAGACGGAACTTTATCTTTCGCACAACATCTGACGAGGTCCATTCGAGTGGCTTGTCGATAACAGCAATATAGCCCTCCTCTTTGAGGTTTATATCCTTCAAATCCATATTAGAGAAGTTGTGTCACGATTGTTATTACACCCACAACACCGCAGTAGATGGCAAACCATATAAGTTTTCCTCGCTTAACGATTTCGAGCATAAACTTACAAGCCAGTGCTCCGGTAACAAATGCCGTAACAAAACCTGCAATAAGTGGCAACAACGCCACGCCGCCACCAAATTCGCCCTTTACAACTTCGAGCAGAGCCTCTCCGAGAATTGGAGCAAGCACCATCAGGAACGAGAATTGCGCCACCGACTCTTTCTTGTTGCCGAGCAACAAGCCCGTAGCGATAGTCGTACCCGAGCGTGAAAGTCCGGGCAGAGTCGCGCACGCCTGCGCAATACCTATTATTAAAGCGTCACGATAAGAGATTGTCTCCTTTTTGCGCTGTTTTGCCTTATAAGCGAAGGTAAGCAATGCCGAGGTACAGAGCAACATCACACCCACCAAGAGGATATTATCCGACACTTGGTCGATATAGTCCTTGAAGCAGAAACCAACAATGCCAATTGGAATCATCGAGATAATAAGTTTCAGGACATAAGACTGTTCATCGTTGATTTTACCCGAAAATACGAATGTACCTTTGAGTATTCGCCATATCTCGTGCCACAGTACAACGATTGTACTCAATACCGTAGCGGCGTGAAGTGTAACATCAAAGGTCAGATTTTCGGGCAACTCTACCCCCATCAACTCCTTTGCAAGTTGGAGGTGTCCGCTACTCGACACTGGCAAAAACTCGGTCAAACCCTGCACCAAGCCAAGGATTATCGCCTTTATAACACTCAATTCTTCCATATCTGCACAATAATTCAAAATTTCGTACAAAGGTAGCAAAAAAAGCGGAACTGACGCAGCGGAGCGAGCGAAAAAGGCAAATTTATTTGCATTTTTCCGAGCCGCAAGGAAGAAAAGCCTGCGTAGCAGGGTTAAAACGGAAAACTGAAAACTGAGAGCGCACCCCATTAAGCGACCAACGGGAGCGCCCCCAGTAAGGGCGGAATGCCCGCCCCCAGTAACCCCCATAATGATTGCGCCGTGATAACGGTGGGAGTTCGCACAACAAAAAAACTTTCAGCGTACCCCATAAAGCGAACAAAGTGAGCGCCCCCAGTAAGCAGTCGTAGACTGCGCCCCTATAACCCCTACTCTCGCCTGCGCCTTGACCACACTCGGAGTTCGGAAAACCGAAATATATAAAACAATTTGCGGGACCCTTTCGAGTCCCGCAAATCTTTTAGTGAACAAATTCGTCTTCTACCGTACCGAAGTCCGAGAGTTGCGAACTTGCGCCGTAACCATTTTCTGCGGTTACCTCATACACATTTAATTCGGGAGCAGAATAGCTCAAAAATATCTTTTTCATAATCATCAATTTTTTTTATCGTTTCACTATTCTGTTTGCTTACTCAGCATACTCTGGTGTAGTATCATCAATCGAGGTGATAAATCCGCAATTCTGAGATTTAGCTGTTGCTGATGTGAAATCGTGAGCACCAGTAAGATAATAAGCATAATTATCTACGGTAAGGGTACCTACCTCTCCCGATGTAAGAATGATAGCACCTCCGGTATGGCAGCCCGTAGGAACTGTGGTAGCAGTACCCTTCGCTCCTATGATTGCTCCAACTGAGTTGTAGTAACTAGTATTATGAGTATCCTCAAAGTCAATTGCGGTAATTGTACAATAGCTCTTTGAGTTTGGAAGTGTTCCTGAGCAGGAACCTGCAATACCACCGATATAACCATTCTTAGTTTTATTAGAAGCCGGTTTCCAATTTGCATCTGTTTTAACTGCTGTGATATCTCCAGTATTGGTCATATTTTCAACCACCTTCGAGGCGCCTGAACCCATCTGTCCGAAACAACCGCCAATGGCAAATGTTCCATAAGGACATTGACCTGCATAGTATATATTTCCGCTATTTGATACATTGCCGTTCAACTTGTGGTTACCATTATTAGTTACTCCAACAAGACCACCAACCGAGAAACCACCCGAGTCGAGATATATGCAAGTAAGATGCATATTAGCCGAATTGGAAACTCCATTTTTTGTAGTCACGGTATCAGACTCACCAACTAAACCACCTGCACGCAAACGGTTACTAGCATAATTGACCTCTTCATAGCATTTATAATCAAGCACGAGTCCATACTCTGTACCCTCTTTTGCAAGATTATGGCAATTATCCAATGTGATAGCATTAGTAAAGCCTGCAAGTCCTCCTATATATAACTCAAATCCCGAAGTAAGAGTACTTGGCACTGTAAGAACACCGCTATTATTGCAACCAGTAAGAGTGACCGCTTTTGTAATACCGGCAATGCCACCAACATAGGCATATATATCTAACTCTTTGGGAGATGTAGTACAATTAGTGAGTGTAACATCTCCGGTATTGGTACAATCGGTAATAGTAGCACCTTCATAGTTTCCGTTAATACCTCCCAAATATATGAAATCACCATTCGAAGCTCTATAATCGAGGCTACCATGATTTTCACACGATGTCAAAGTGCCTGCATAAGTACCTGTAACACCACCAACATAAGAGATACCGCTAATAGTACCTCCAATGGTCATAGCACCGCTGTTCTTCACACCAGAGAGTTCTGTTGCCGGTGTATATCCTACTGCACCGCCAATATAGGCAGCATTCAAAATGGTTGCGGTCGAACTAAGAGATATCGCACCAGTGTTAGAACTTGTAGATATAGATGCTCCGTTAGCGTACGCTATAACACCTCCAATATAAGATAAATCGTCAATATCTCCATTAATGGTTATATCTCCACTATTGCTATAATTGTAGAATTGGGTGGTATTTCCACTGTTTGGAGTTCCATTGTATGCTGTACAACCTCCGATAAACACTCCAACTGTAAATCCATTTAATGTTACGCCACTATTAATGGTAATATCTCCATGGTTTACAGCCGAAGAGTCTGCACCAACTGTACGGTTATAACGCTGTGCTATAACGCCTGATATATAGATACCATTGGCAGTAATATTCTGCACTGTACCATCAGCCTTACCAATGGTAATAAGACCGAAGTTCTCCTCCTTGCCTACTGGAGGACGCTGTACGTGACCAGCAACACCACCGATATCCATCTTGTAGAGAATACGGTCGCTACTATCAACCTCCGGAGTTGTACTTGTTAAACTACTATGCTTTGAAACATTTGTATATACATTGATATCGCCTCTATTGGTATTCTCCTTGTGAGAACCGGAAGAAGATTGATAAGCATAAACACCAGCTACATTGAAACCTGACTGATAGTTATTACGGGTTAAAACGACATCACCTTCGAGAGTAATATCACCATTTGCCTTATTCTCACAATCCTGTACAGAACGGTTAATGTAACCAACAACACCACCAATACGATAATAGTTTGTACTATTCAAAGTAATATCGGAAGCAGTAGAAGCCTTAACATTGATTGCACCATCATTGCTACAATTAAATAAGCCTCCACCACTTGCATCAGCAAGTCCGCCATTCAAGCCAGATAGCACACCTGCAACTGTCAAGCAATGGAAAGTAACATCGCTGTCAATGGTTATGTTTGCATCTGTATAATTATGATTGTTCTTAAAAGGAGTGGTAGGGATTGCTACACTCACCACGCCTCCAACATAGAGTGCTTTCACTGCACTCTGTGCAATAGTAATAGCTCCGTAGTTACCGTTGTTCTCGATATTGCCATACGAGCAACCAACAACGCCCGCAACAGTGATTGATTTGTAAGAGATAGAAGTGTCACCTGCACCATTTGCCTTGAAACTAATTGCGCCATAGTTGGTATTGTCCGTGAAAGCAGATGTGTTGTCAGCTGCACCACGACCTGCAACACCTCCAACGTGCGGAACATAGAGCTGTGTAGCCTGATTGTCGTGATAGTTGATAGCACCTGCGGTCTTTGCCTCGTTACCATTCACACAGTTGGTAACTGCACCGGTAACCGAATAACCTACAACACCACCAACCGATGGGTGAACAGCAACAGCATTATCCGCCTTAGCAACCTGATTAACGGTGATATCAGCCAAGTTTACGCAGCCATCAATATCTCCCTGAGATGTTCCGACAACGCCACCGATATTTACGGTAGTATCTGCATTTGCACCCGATGCGATAGTTGCAGCAGTGTTGCTAACGTTGATAGTTCCCGAAACTTTGCAATTCGAAATAGAGCCATCGGTCAAAACGCAAGCAACAGCACCCAATGTCAAACGACCATTCGATTCAATATTTACATCTGCCAAGGTCAAATCCTTGATATTTGCACCTGCGGTACCAAACAATGGAGCAGTCAAACCGGTAATGGTCTGGTCGTTTCCGTTGAATGTGTAGTTGAAGCCATCGATTGGAGTCCACTCCTCGCCTGTCATATCAATAGGAGCAACAACCTTCGCCTCATTGCGAGGATAGAACTTGTTGGCTTTAACAAGTTCTGCAAACTGCTTCAAAGTTGCAACATCGCTAATCTCGAATACCACGGTGTCAATCTCCGAGTTTGCAACAAATACAAACTCTGCGAACTCACGCACCTTTCCTGCCTTGATATACTTGTCGTCCTTACTACTGAACTTAGCATACATGTGTTGGTCATCTGTCGTATTCAACACAACCGAAACTGCGCCATACTCGCCCTCTGGAACTGCAATATGAATCAATGTTGCCTCATCTGCGCTAAGAGCCAAACCATCGCCAAACGACATGTAGATAGAGCCGCTTGTTGCTCCATCTTGTGGGGTCAAAGCTCCTGTTTCGCAGTTTACATCGTAAGTTCCTGCAAGATAACCCTCCTCTGCCGCCAAAGTCAAGTTCGACAAGGTTACATCACCCTTAATCGCAAGTCGCAAAATACCTGTAAGATGATGCAAGACTGGGCTGGCACCCTGCTCAGCACAACCATACATAGGGGCTGACTTGCCATCGAGATTACCTTCAACATATTCCTGAGTTGCAGGGAATACGACAGGGAAGCAACCCTCTGTCTTGGCAACAACGCCCTCGGCTGGTACCGGATAGACAATGTGGTAAGGGTAGTTATGAGCACCATTCAACTTGAATACAGCCTCAGACTTGCCTGCCTGAGCAGCTGTCAATGCATCAGATGCCACGCCATTGACTGCGATAGCATCACCCTCGCTCCAATAAAGAGGATACAAACCCGCCTCAGTCTTGTCGCCAAGTTGTGTTCTCGACTCCTCCAACGACAGGGTAATAGTTGTTCCAACCTCACCATTACCAACCTGAACGCCAAGGTCCTCCGTAGCATCTGCAACGCACGAATAGGCTGCGAACGCCACCACAATTACCATGAAAATTTTTGCAAGATTTTTCATCTAATTAATGTTGTTTATGTTAATAATTCATGTTTTCCAAATAAATAGCCACTACAATGCAATACAAACGGGTTTACAACCAATATTTTCAAAAAACAGAATGTCTGCAACGCATTATATTGCATATAATGCGTTGCAAAGGTACAAAAAATATCGAAACTTTCCTCAAATCATAAAAAAATATTAATTTTGTGGAGTAATAATTTAACCTTTTGCCACAAACATCATCTATATAGATGAACTCGGACAGATGAAGAGGGAAGAGAATTTGATTGCTCAATTGAAGAGCAATGCGGTCGAGGCTTTCGACCTGCTGATTGAGCAGTATGGTGACCGGCTCTATTGGCACATTCGCCGTATAGTCGTGCAACATGAGGAGGCAGAAGATGTCTTGCAGGAGACCTTCACACGTGCTTATCTCTCAATTTCAGGGTTCCGAGGTGAAACAGAGAGCTCTTTGACAGCATGGTTGTATCGTATTGCCACAACACTATCAATCAACGTGTTGCGCAAGCGAAAAAGAGGTATTTTCTCGTCACTCGATTCGGTACGAGGAGATTTGTTGGCAACATTCGAACACGAAGTTGAGCCCTCGGCAGATGAGATTATCGTACGACTGCAAAAGGCGATTTTGGCGCTACCGACAAAGCAGAGATTGGTATTCAATATGCGCTACTACGATGAGTTGTCATTCGAGGAGATTTCGCAAATTACGGGACAGAGTGTTTCGACATTGAAAACAAATTACCACTATGCTGTGCAGAAGATAAAAAAAGATGTTAGCGTTATTGAGTTAGAGTAGATTATGGAGATGAAAAAGATGCCTTACAAAGTAGAAGAGGGTGCGATTGAGCACGCCAAGTACCTTGCAAAAATGGCGGTACGCGAAGCGGCTCACCCTACCGAACGCCACTCGCACAAAGTGCAATGGCGTTGGGCAAGTGCAGTCGCCGTAGCGGCGGTAATCGTGGTGGGTGTGATTGGTTTTGTGAAGTACTACGATGATATATTCAGACCTATGTCGCCTATGGAGGAGTTGATTGCCGAGATGAAGAGTGCCTCGGACGAGATTATCTACGACTTATCGGTGGATAGCGGATACTACCTCGAAGAGGAGAATCAGTTGTAATTAGTTCATTAGTTAATTTGTAAAAAAAAAAGTGTGTTATGAAGAGGATTTTTGTTTTATTAGCGGTTGTTGCCACCTTATTTGCACAAGATGCTTTTGCACAGGGTAAACCCCAAGCAACCGATGAGCAAAAGGCTGCCGCAAAAGAGAAGCGTGAACAGTTAATGCAGACACGTTTGGAGTTGTTGAAGACAGAGTTGGAACTCTCCGATGAGCAGTTTGCGAAGTTTGACCCCGTATATCGCAAATTCCGTCAGGAGATTCAGCGAGTTACAAGCATGAACAAGGACGCCCGCATGAAGAAGGACCAAATCACCAATGACAATGCGCTAAGAGTTGTTTCGGCTCGTTTGGCGAATCAGGTCCTAACTGCAACTGTAAAGCAGCGTTATCTTATGATTTTCGCCGAAGTTATTGAGCCTGTGCAGGTGATGAAGTTGTACCGTGTTGATGAGAAGGTTTCCCGTAAGGCGAGCGAGATTATGAAATATCGCTCAACAGCTGCAACAATGGACTCTAAAACAGCAAAATAGTTAATTCATTAAAAAGTTTGGTTTTTAAGAGTAGTGACTTGCAATATAGTTACTACTTTTTCGTTATCTTTGCGCAGAAAAAATCGGTTTTCTATGGATATACACTTCACGGGCATAATTATTGGCGTTGCCACATTCTTTATTATCGGACTGTTTCACCCGCTTGTAATCAAAAGCGAGTACCACTTTGGCGTAAAATCTTGGTGGGTATTCTGCTTGGTCGGTATTCTCGCCACAATAGCATCGTTGCTTGTAGCAGATGTTTTGTGGTCAACACTTTTGGCGGTTGTCGGGGCCTCTTCGTTTTGGAGCATCAAAGAGTTGTTCGAGCAACGAGAGAGGGTACGCAAAGGGTGGTTTCCGAAAAATCCTAAACAAAAAGAGTAACAGCACATGTTTATAGCAGCCATTATTGCTCTATCTCTGCTCCTTGTGTGGGCAGATTGGGTGGCATATCGCAGATACATCTTGCCTTGCCATCGTATGTGGGTACGCCGAGCAGTGGCGACAATACTGATTATTGCCAATATCCTACCCTATGTAGCGATGGCGATAATGCATCTTTTCGAGTTGCCGAGCATGGTGCCAACAATGTGGCTCATAACCATATACACTCTGTTATCGCTATCTCGTCTTGCATTATATGCCGGCATTCTGACCATCAAAAATTGCTATGTAAAATGGATTGTGGGAGTAGCACTCTGCACGATTGTTGCTTGGGTTTTGGTTGTCGGTGTGGTGCGCACTCGCAGAGAGGTTACAATAAAGAGTACCGAAATTACCTCGGCACGACTTCCCGAAGCGTTTGACGGCTACCGCATAGCGTTCTTTTCGGATTTGCATATTGGCTCTATAATATCGGTTTCGGATATGTGTCGCAATTTGGTCGAACAGATAAATTCGCTCGATGCAGATTTGGTCATCTTCGGTGGCGACTTGATAAACATTCGTTACGATGAATTATCGCCCGAGTTGCAAGAGATTTTGGGCAAAGTAAAGGCTCGTGACGGAGTAGTTGCGGTACTTGGCAACCATGACACGGGTGTATATGTTCGTGATACAACAGCTCTGCCCTTAGAGGAGAATACTCGCCTACTGAAAGAGCGTATTGCGCAGATGAGTTGGCGTATTCTTGACAATGAAACAGAGTGGTTGGTGCGAGGTGAAGACTCATTGAGTTTGACCGGTATAGGCTTTTCGCACGAGTTGCTCGAACATCGCCATTCGGCAAGTGTTGCCGACTCGCTCGACCTGCGACCTGTCTACGAGAGAGTGCCTAACGATAAGTTCAATATCTCGGTATCGCACATGCCGCAGTTATGGCGTAAAATATCGGCTCTCGGATATGGCGATTTGGTATTGTCGGGACATGTTCATGCAATGCAGATGAAGTTGCACGTAGGAGCACACGAGTTTTCACCTGCACAACTGATGTATCGTGAATGGAGTGGTCACTATACAGAGCCAAACAGCCATCTCTACATTACCGATGGCGTGGGCAGTGTTGGTTTCCACCTTCGCATAGGAGCACCACCCGAAATTACGGAATTAACTCTCCACCGAGCCGATTAGCAGAGTGCGCAAATCACACCGACACGAAAAACAGTTGAGCAATGAGAACTATTTTGACACTTTTTTCGATGTTGGTGGTCTTGGAGGCTACGGCTCAAACCTCACATCTTACACTTGACGATGCTCTATCGCTCGGTTTCGAGCGAAACCCCGCCATTGTTGCAACCGAATATGCCGAGCAGGCGGCTCATCGTGAACGGCAAGCCGCTATCGGACTCTTTATGCCTAAGATTTCCGTCAAAGGCGCATATACACATCTCAACAAAGATATCAAGATAGATTTTAACCCTATGCTCTCCTCCTTAGCCCCTATCGTGGGTGAGGGGTTGGCAATGCTGGGGTTAGACCTCTCCTACACGCTACAACGCCGCAATACCGCATTTCTCGGTGGAGATGTCGTAATGCCGATTTTTGCAGGCGGCAAAATTTGGACTGCGAACAAAGCGGCAAAGATTGAAGAGGAGCGCACCCGTCAGCAGAGTCGAAAAGTACAAGGCGAGTTGGTTGTAGAGATTATCGAGCGATATTTCGGCGTAGAGTTGGCTCGACAAGGAGTAGCCATTCGAGAGGAGGCGGTAGCAGTTGTTGCACAGCATCTGCACGATATCGCAATATTGGAGCGCGAGGGCATGGCGGTAGAGAGTGAACGGCTCTATGCCGAATACCGTTTGGCAGAGGCGGAGCGTGACCTTCACCGCACACGGCTACAACTCGAAACAGCACGCAAGGCGTTGCAAACCTCACTCAGCACAACAGAGGTGGTTGAGCCCTCAACACCGATGTTCTTACTCCCTAAAATAGAGCCGTTAGAATACTTTGTAGCGATGGCGGAGTTGCACAACCCGCAACTCGGAGAGGTCAATCGGCTTCGGGAGTTGGCTCGCATGAATTTGCGACTGCACCGAGCCGATTACTTTCCCGAAATTGCAGCTATGGGAGGTATGGTATTTTGCAACCACCAACTCTCCTCACTCGTACCCCGTATGGCAGTGGGTATTGGATTAAACTTCAAAATTTTCGATGGCTTGAACAGAGAGTACAAAGCAGCGGCGGCACGACTGCAACTGCGGCGAGTGGAGGCGTTAGAGCAGAAGGCGGAACAAGATATCGCACTATTGGTCGAAGATTTGTATAATAAGGTACAATCTCTATTGGCAACCGTATCGGCAGTGGAGCGTTCGGAGCGTTTTGCCGAGGAGTTTTTGCGCGCAAAACGGAGTGCTTTCGGCGAGGGAATGGCGACCGCAACAGATGTCGTAGATGCTGCGCTAAACCTTTCACGTGCAAAATTGGAACGGGCACAGACCGCCTATGAATTTGATACTGCTTTGGCTCGACTATTGAATGTTTCGGGTATGGGCGAGGCGTTTTTGCAATATCTGCATGCGCCAAGCGCACAATCTGTTTTTTAACCAATATAGAGTATGAAAAAGACAAATATTTCACTTATCGTTGTGTTAGTTCTCCTCATTTCAATCATCATCTTTATCGGTTATCGCTGGGGGCGTAGCGACAAGGTCATAGCACAAGGCTATATCGAATTGACCACCCTGCGCCTTGCATCGAAAATTGCAGGTCGCATCGACAAGGTTTTTGTCGAGGAGGGTGATTCGGTGAGTAAGGGCGACACCCTCTACATAATCTCCACACCCGAACTCGATGCCAAGTTGTCGCAGGTCGAGGCGATATTGAGTGCCGCAAAAGCAGTAGACAAAAAGGCAATGGTCGGCACCCGCAAGCCGATAGTACACTCGGCTCGTGATATGTGGCGCAAGGCTCAGGCGGGCGTGACGCTTGCCCGACAGACATACTCCCGAGTACAACGCCTATACGAAGAGGGTGTTATCTCGGCTCAAAAGAGAGATGAGACGTACGCATCGTTGGAGGCCGCACGGGCAACCGAGCGAGCTGCCAAATCGCAATATCTCTTGGCGGTCGAAGGGGCAAGCAGCGAGGATAAAGCGGCTGCAAAAGCGCAAGTGCAGCAGGCGCAAAGTGTGGTCGAAGAGGTCGAGCGATACTTGGCTGACAGGGTTGTTTATGCTCCGACCGATGGAGTTATCGCCACAGTTGTTGCAAACGAAGGTGAAATTGTCGGTAGTGGGTACCCCGTTATAACAATGACCGAAGAGAATACCGCCGAGGCTGTTTTCAATATTTCGGAAACACTACTTCCACAAATTGTAGATGGCAAGCATTTCGAGGCGGAGGTTCCCGCCCTCGGCAAAAGGATTGGATTTGAGGTGTCGCATATATCGGTCGAAGCCGACTTCGCCACCCAGAGTGCAACCTCGGCACGAGGAGATTTCGATATTCGCACCTTCGAGGTCAAAATGAAACCATTGAGCAGCAATGTACCGTTGCGTGCCGGAATGAGTGTAATCATCGAGTTACAAAAACCTGCCAAACAATGACGGTAAGGCTGTTTTGTTCTGGCGTAGTGGCTGCGGCAAGGCGAGAGATTGAGCGCATAGTCACAAGCGGAGAGTATCGTGCAGTCGTGTGGTGGTTGCCATTAGCCGTTATTCTCTTTTTCGCCGTATTCTTTTCGCAGGAGGTGGTCGGAGCACTGCCCGTAGCGGTAGTGGACGAGGACAATACCCCACTCTCTCGCAAGGTGGTGTCAATGATTCGTGCAACCCCTCAAACCGCTTTGGTCTGCGAGATGCCCGACATGGAAACAGCACACAACAGAGTTTTACAGGGCAAAGTTGTGGCAGTAGTGGAAATTCCCAACGGTTTTTCAAAAAGCCTCCTATCGGGCGAAACCGCCAATGTGATATTTTACGATTCAGGGGCAAATATCTCCACCAATTCTCTTACGGCAAAGGGTATCCAAACGGCTATTACGACCTTTGGTGTTGGCGTATCGTTGCAACGAGCCGAGATGCGTGGCGCAGCGCCCGATATAGCGATGGCACAAACGATGCCTATTGCCTTCACAACATACGGACTTTTCAATCCTTGGTTAAATTACGCCTACTATGTAGCACCATGCTTTTGGGCGATGATATTGATTATTGCAGCAGTGCTATCGACAATATATGCCGTAGGCACGGAGTTGCGCTATGCCACCTCGGTCGAGTGGCTGCGCTCGGCAAACAACTCGTTAGTCGCTGCATTGATGGGAAAACTCGCACCCACGACACTCTCGCTATGGCTCTTATCCGTGGTAATAGGAGCGCTGATTTTTGGTCTGTTCGGCGCACCGATGCAGGGCTCGTGGGTGGTATTGGCAATGGGTGCAATTTTTCTCGTTATTGCCTATCAGGCAGTGGCTCTCTTTATTGTGGCTCTGACCGCCTCGATGCGTCTATCGTTGTCGCTCGGAGGGGGTTACTCGGTCTTGGCATTTACATTTTCGGGCGTAACATTCCCCACAATGGCAATGTTTTCGGTAGTGCAACCATTCACCATGCTGTTCCCCTATACCTACTTCATGCGCCTATATATCGACCAAGCGGTACGAGGCTCTGGGTGGAGGCTCTCGATGTCGGACTTGGCGGCAATGTTGCTCTTCTGTCTACTACCGCTATTGCTCTTCGGAAGGTTGAAAAACATCTTGGTAAAACGTAAATTTTGGTGTCGTCTATGAGATTGTCAATTATCAATAGTCAATTGTCAATTATTAGAGATGAGTGGCGCAGGGTTTGGCATGATGAGGGTGTGGTGCTTATCGTAGTATTTGCACTCTTCATCTACTCCATATTGTACTCTCTCGGTTATGGAGGAGAGGTCTTAAATGAAGTGCCGGTGGCTGTTGTTGGGAGCAATAACGGCTCTATAAGTCGTACCCTGACAAACAGATTAAACGCTTCGCCAAAGATTTGCGTGGCACACGAAACGAGCGACATCTCCGAAGCCGAGCAACTCCTCGCAGAGCGTAAAGTTTGGGGCGTTGTTGCCCTCTCGCCCGACCTCGACAGAGATATTCTTGCCGAGCGACAGAGCCGAGTTGCCATTCTTGGCGATGCGAGTTACTTTTTGGCATATCGTGAGGTTGCAGAGGGGGCGGTATCGGCAATTCAGGCGATGAATACCGAAATTATCGAGCAACGAAATGGCGCCTACAACCCTCCGATACTCTTCGAGCAGCGCAACCTCTTCAATGCCGAATTGGGCTATGGAGTATTCGTTATGCCGGCAATAATACTCTTAATTGTCCAGCAAACCGCCCTGATAGGTATTGGTATGGTATCCGCTACACGCCGAGAGCAAAACGAGAGGTATCGCTCCGACTCCCCCGTTGCGATAACTATCGGGCGAACATTAACATATCTTGCCATCTATGCGCTAACGCTCGGCTTTATGCTTACGGTACACTACTCGCTTTTCGACTATCCGATGCGTGGAGCATGGTGGCAATGCTTGGCGATTATTGCGCCCTATCTCTTGGCGGTAACTCTCTTGGCGCAAGCCATAGGTGCGCTTTTCCGCAAGCGTGAGAGTTCTATCGTATGGCTCTTGTGGTTGTCTATTCCGTTTCTGCTTGTGAGCGGAGTATCGCTACCCCCGCAGGCATTTCCGCAGTGGCTCTATTTCATAGGAAAGGTTATACCGAGTTCTTCGGCAGTAGATGCGTGGATTCGTGTGCAGACAATGGGCGCATCACTCACGGACATAGCACCCGAACTCACTATTTTGTGGGTATTGGTTGCACTATACGGCACGATGGCGATAGTCGCCAATAGACGATAAAGAGGAATTATTTATGTTCTGCAACCCATTGGGTAAGTGCCACGAAATCGGCAACAGACAACTGCTCGGCACGCTTTGTAAAAAATGGATGTTCTGCACCTCCAAAATCGCCAAATGCTGAGCGCAAAGAGTTACGCAACATCTTTCTGCGCTGACCAAACGAAGCCTTCACAACCTTGACAAAGAGTTGCTCATCGCAGTCGAGCGAAGTGGTGGCATTTCTGCGCAGACGAATAACGGCGCTCTTAACCTTTGGTGGCGGATTAAAGACCTTTTCCGAAACGGTAAAGAGATAGTCGATATCGTACCACGCCTGCAACAATACGCTCAATATTCCATAGGTTTTCGAGCCCTCCTTCTCGGCAATGCGCTCGGCAACCTCCTTCTGAATCATGCCGACACACTCGGGAACAAGGTTTCTATGCTCTATGATTTTGAAAAATATCTGCGAGGAGATGTTGTACGGGAAGTTTCCGATAACCTTAACACCATCGGGGAAATACTCATCGAGTGGCATTTTCAGAAAATCGCCTTCACGCAAACGGGGAGCAAATTCGGGGTAGTGTTCGTGCAACCACACAATACTTTCGGAGTCGATTTCCGCACCATAGGTAACAATATCCTCACGGCGCAACAGATACTGCGTCAATACGCCCATACCACAACCGACCTCCAAAACATCATCGGGTTTTTCGGCTGTTCCGCCCGAGAGCGAATTGCAAATCTTCTGTGCAATGTTCAAGTCTGTCAGAAAGTGCTGACCGAGTGCCTTTTTTGCTTTTACCTGCTCCATAGGCGCAAAGGTAGAAAATTAAACGGAAAACGGAAAGCGGAAAACGGAAAACTTTTTCTAAATTTGTACCACAAAAACCAAAAGAAAATGAAGAAGCTACTACTTTTTGCAGTGTGTGTAATGTTTGGCGTTGCCGATATGAAGGCTGCCGAGCCTATGGAAAAAACCGATACGCTCTATATTCTCGGTGTGGGAAATAGTTGGACTCGTGATTCGATGCGATGGTTGAGTGCTATCGCCAAGAGTACGGGACGCCCCGTGGTTGTAGGTCATGCCTACCTCGGAGGCTCAACCCTCGAACAACAGTATAACGGCATAGATAACACTGAATACACTTACAAGCATCGCAATATAGACCAAGTGGTACACAATACCTACCAATATTGGCTCTACAACTGCACCGAAAATCCGAAGAAGACACCTAATAAAGGGTATAGGAACGGTCTTGCAGGCATTGGTGTTACGCTCGAAAGCGTGGTTACGGATAAGCCGTGGAATATTATGGTGCTTCAACCGGAAGTCACTATGCGTCGCTACTTAAAGTCGAAGGGTGGCACATTTGACCTCAATTTGTTGGTTGAACGCATCAAGAAGATGATGAAGCCCGAAGTGGCAGCAAAGGTGCGCTGTGGCTTGATGGTGCCATTCTCCTATCCACAGGGCAATACCGACTATCGCAAGGCGCTATACGATTGGTATAACGATGGCGTGAAGCCTGCTTCTCAGTCGGAGTGGGATTTACTCTACGAGAGGGCGCACAGTGCAATTCAGAAGGAGATTTACGAGGTGGGAGCCTCAATGGGCAAGAGTTGCGAGTTCTATGTGAATGTTGGTCGGGCAATCTATCTCGGTCGTCAGCATAAGCAGCTCTCCAAGTCGGGCTATAAGTTGCAACGCTCGCAGAACAATACCCACCTTTCGGAGGGCTTGGCTATGTATATTGCGAGCCTCGCCTACGCCTATACATTGCTCGATATCAAGCAGGAGGATGTAACATTCTACCCTAAATATTCGAAAGACGCACAACTTACGGGCGACCGCGGTACAACCGATTTGATAAAGGTTGAGAACACCCCTGCTCTTGCCAAACAGGCCCGTAAGGTGGCGTGGAAGGCATGCAAGAGATAGTGAGGAGTTGAGAGTTGAGAACGGAAAGCTATTAAAGGCTATTAAAGGTTATTAAAGGAGTGCCGAAAGCAGAATTTTGCTCTGTTAGTGAACTAACAGGGCATTTTTTTGTTTTGTTCATTTACTATTTGTAAATTTGTATGCGCAAAATGGTTTTTTGCTCGATTTGGGAGCTAAAATGTTCTTTTTTGCGTGTTATTTGCAGGCAGAAAATTTCAAAAAACAACAAATACAAAAACATAAAGTTATGGCAGAAAAGAAATTTATTACCTGTGACGGTAACTATGCCGCAGCGCATATTGCGTATATGTTCTCGGAGGTTGCCGCCATCTATCCTATCACGCCATCTTCAACAATGGCAGAATATGTCGATGAGTGGGCTGCACAAGGTCGCAAAAACATCTTTGGCGAGACCGTTAAGGTTGTCGAGATGCAGTCGGAGGCGGGTGCTGCGGGTGCAGTACACGGCTCATTGCAGGGCGGTGCTTTGACATCGACATTTACCGCTTCGCAGGGATTGTTGTTGATGATTCCTAACATGTACAAGATTTCGGGCGAGTTGCTTCCGGGCGTATTCCATGTTTCGGCACGTGCCTTGGCTGCACAGTCGCTCTCAATCTTCGGCGACCATCAGGATGTTATGGCTGCTCGTCAGACAGGCTTTGCACAGTTGGCTACTTCGTCTGTCCAGGAGGTTATGGACTTGGCAGGTGTCGCTCATATCGTAGCGTTGAAGTCGCGTGTTCCTTTCCTTCACTTCTTCGATGGTTTCCGCACTTCGCACGAGATTCAGAAGGTGGAGTTGATGGACGAGGCTTCGCTCACAAAGTTGTTCGACCGTGAGGCGTTGAAGCAGTTCCGTGAGCGCGCTCTCAACCCTGAGAAGCCTGTAACCCGTGGTACAGCACAAAACCCTGATATCTACTTCCAGACTCGTGAGGCTGCAAACAAGTTCTACGATGCAGTACCTGATATGGTGGCAGAGACTATGGCGGAGATTTCAAAAATCACAGGTCGCGAATACAAGCCATTCGTATATTACGGAGCAGCAGATGCAGACCGCGTAGTTGTGGCTATGGGCTCGGTAACCGAGACCTTGAAGGAGTGCGTAGATTTCTTGAACGAGCGTGGCGAGAAGGTTGGTGTTGTAACCGTACACCTCTATCGTCCATTCTCGGCAAAATACCTCTTCAATGTATTGCCTAAGACCGTTAAGACTCTCTGCGTTCTCGACCGCACCAAGGAGCCGGGAGCAAATGGCGAGCCTTTGTACCTCGATATCGTAGACGCATTCTACGGTCATGAGTTGCAGCCTGCAATTATCGGTGGTCGCTACGGTCTTTCATCGAAGGATACCACCCCTGCACAGATGTTGGCTGTATTTGCCAATATGGCACTTTCGACTCCAAAGAATCACTTTACCGTTGGTATCGTAGATGATGTTACAAATCTCTCGTTGCCTGTTGGCGAGGAGATTTCGATGGCAAAGGAGGGTACTTTCGAGGCGTTGTTCTTCGGTTTGGGTGCTGACGGAACAGTTGGTGCAAACAAGAACTCGATTAAGATTATCGGTGGCTCGACCGACAAGTACTGTCAGGCATACTTCTCGTACGACTCGAAGAAGTCGGGTGGTTACACCTCTTCGCACCTCCGTTTCGGCGACAAGCCAATCACTTCGCCATACTTGGTAACAACGCCTGACTTTATCGCTTGTCATGTACCATCGTATGTGGATAAGTACGATGTTTTGAAGGGCTTGAAGCGTGGTGGTTCGTTCCTTTTGAACTCGGTACTCGATGCAGAGGCAACTTGCGCATCGTTGCCAACCCACATGAAGGTATTCCTTGCAAAGAACAATATCAACTTCTATATCATCAATGCTACAAAGATTGCAGCCGAGTTGGGCTTGGGTAGCCGTACAAATACCATTATGCAGTCGGCATTCTTTAAGATTGCGAATGTTATCCCGTTCGAGAAGGCAGTCGAGGAGATGAAGAAGGCTATCTACAAGTCTTACGGCAAGAAGGGCGAGGATATTGTCAATATGAACTATGCCGCTGTTGATGCAGGTGCTACCGCAGTTGAGAAGGTAGAGGTACCTGCCGAGTGGGCATCGCTTGTTGTTGAGGAGGCTCACGCATCGGTTGATATGTCGCGTCCTGAGTTTGTTCGCAATGTGGTGGACCCAATCAACGCATTGAAGGGCGATTTGCTCCCTGTTTCGGCATTCAATGGCCGTGAGGACGGTACTTGGGATAATGGCACTGCCGCTTGGGAGAAGCGTGGTATCGCAGTAAATGTTCCGCAGTGGGATGTTGATAAGTGTATCCAATGTAACCAGTGTGCTTATGTCTGCCCTCACGCAGCTATTCGCCCATTCCTCGCAACCGAGGAGCAGGCAGCTGCTGCACCGGAGGGAACTGCGTTCAAGCAGGGTATCGGAAATACCAAGGAGTACAAGTTCCGTATTCAGGTGTCGCCACTCGACTGTACAGGTTGCGGCAACTGTGTTGATGTCTGCCCTTCGCCAAAGGAGAAGGCTCTCAAGTTGCAGCCGCTTGCATCGCAGATGGGCGAGGTGGAGAAGTGGAACTATATGCACCACACCGTTGGTTACAAGAATATCGACCGCGAGAAGACCGTTAAGAACTCGCAGTTTATGCAGCCACTGTTCGAGTTCTCGGGCGCATGTGCAGGTTGTGGCGAGACTCCATACATCAAGACTATCACGCAGTTGTTCGGTGAGCGTATGATGGTGGCAAATGCTACGGGTTGTACCTCAATCTACTCGGCATCGGCTCCATCGACTCCATACTGCACCAACGAGAAGGGACAAGGTCCTGCATGGGCTAACTCGTTGTTCGAGGATAATGCAGAGTTCGGTTTGGGTATGCATATCGGTAACGAGAAGATTAGAGAAAACTTGGCTTCGCTTGTAAACGAGGCGTTGGAGTGCGAGAAGTGCTCTGACGAGTTGAAGACCGTATTGAAGGAGTGGTTGGAGGTTCGTCACCTCGCAGCCAAATCGGCAGAGGTTGCTCCACGAGTTATCGAGTTGTGCGAAGCTTGCGGTTGCGACAAGTGCAAGGCAATTCTCGAACATAAAGACTTCCTCGTGAAGAAGTCGCAGTGGATTATCGGTGGTGACGGCTGGGGCTACGATATCGGCTTCGGAGGTGTTGACCACGTTTTAGCAACCGGTGAGGATGTAAATATCCTCGTAATCGATACCGAGGTTTACTCGAACACCGGTGGTCAGTCGTCAAAGGCTACTCCGGTAGGTGCTGTTGCGAAGTTCGCTTCAATGGGTAAGCGTATCCGCAAGAAGGACTTGGGTGCTATCGCAATGACATACGGCTATGTATATGTTGCACAGGTTTCGATTGGTGCATCGCAGGCTCAACTCTTCAATGTATTGAAGGAGGCTGAGGCTTATCCGGGACCATCGCTCATCATCGCATACGCTCCATGTATCAACCACGGTATCAAGGGCGGTATGGCTCGCACACAGACGATAGGTAAGCAGGCCGTTGAGTGCGGTTACTGGCACTTGTGGCACTACAACCCACTTCTCGAAGAGGAGGGCAAGAATCCGTTCGTGCTCGACTCGAAAGAGCCTGATTGGTCGAAGTTCCGCGACTTCTTGTTGAAGGAGGTGCGCTATACTTCGCTCCAAAAGACCTTCCCACAGGAGGCTGAGGAGTTGTACGCAGCAGCCGAGGAGAATGCAAAGTGGCGTTACGAGGGTTATGTACGCCGCAGCAAGATGGAGTTCTAATTCAGAACAACATGCCTAACAGAGAGGAGCGCAATTGTTGCGCTCCTCTTTTTGTATGATTTTTGGAGTGGAGCATACATATTTATAATAGTTTGATGATTATATGAAAAAAATTATTGTTATCGGTAGTTCCAATACCGACATGGTTGTTCGCTCGGAGCATCTGCCCCGCCCCGGCGAAACAGTACTCGGAGGAGGATTTATGATGGTGGGAGGTGGCAAAGGCGCCAACCAAGCGGTTGCGGTGGCAAAGATGGGACACCCCGTAATCTTTGCAGCAGCAGTAGGAAAGGATATCTTTGGCGATGAGGCGGTCGAGCGATACAGGCACCTCGGTATCGACACTTCGTATATCGCACATAAGGAGACCCCTTCGGGTGTAGCGCTGATTATGGTCGATTCGGCGGCACAAAACTCAATCTCGGTGGCTCTCGGAGCAAATAACGAGCTAATGTTGGAGGATGTAATGCCCGCACTCGACACAATCGAAGAGGGCGATATTGTACTTCTGCAACTCGAAATACCTATGGCTACGGTCGAGGCGTGTGTATCGGTTGCAGCAGCCAAAGGTGCAAGAGTCATACTAAACCCTGCGCCCGCCGTAAAGGTCAGCGAACAGGTTTTATCGAAACTATACCTCATAACACCCAATCAGACCGAAGCTGAAATACTAACAGGTGTGGAGGTTAAAGACACGACCACAGCTCGTCTTGCCGCCGAAGAGTTGAGTCGTGCAGGCGTCCACAAGGTTGTTATTACAATGGGTGGCGATGGGGCGCTACTCTACGAAGACGGCAAAAGCGAGGTCATACCTGCACACAAGGTCGATGCTGTCGATACCACAGCGGCAGGCGATGTCTATAATGGGGCATTGTGTGCTGCATTGGCAGAGGGTATGTCGTTGCGCGATGCGTTGCGTTTTGCGACCAAGGCATCGGCAATATCGGTAACCCGAGTGGGCGCACAGCCATCAGTCCCCTCCCGTGAAGAGGTAGATAACTTTTAGACCTTCTCCACAAAGTATAATTGTAAACTTTTAACCTATATACATTATGTTTATTATTAATAGTTATGCCTTAGCAGTCGTATTCTGCTTTATCACGATGTTGTGTTGGGGTTCATGGGGTAACACCCAAAAATTTGCCGGCAAGACCTGGCGTTATGAACTATTCTATTGGGACTATGTTATCGGCATGGTGTTATTCAGCCTACTACTCGGCTTTACGATGGGTAGCATCGGCACCGAAGGTCGTAGTTTTGTTGCCGACCTATCGCAAGCCAACTACCAAAGTGTGCTGTGGGTTATACTCGGTGGCGTAATATTTAACGCCTCAAATATCCTTCTCTCCGCTTCAACATCATTAGCCGGTCTTGCTGTTGCCTTCCCACTCGGTTGCGGCTTGGCACTTGTACTCGGCGTTATCAACAACTACCTCGAACAGGCAAAGGGCAACCCTTGGCTACTCGGTTTAGGTGTATTACTTATAGTCATTGCCATTATCTGCAACGGCATGGCTGCCGGTCGTATAGCCAAAGGCAATGAGCAAAATAGTGGCCGTAAAAAGGGTATTATCATCGCCATTATTGCAGGTATTTTGATGTCCACATTCTACCGCTTCGTGGTAAAGGGCATGGACCTCGACAACTTCGAGCAGCCTGCGGCAGGTATGCTCACACCTTATTCGGCGATATTTATCTTCTCGATTGGAGTACTGCTCTCGAACTTCATTTTCAATACTTTGTTAATGAAACGCCCTGTGGTAGGCACACCGGTATCGTATAGCGAGTACTTCAAAGGCTCATTCTCAACCCACTTTATAGGCATGTTGGGTGGTATGATTTGGTGCCTTGGTACAGCGTTCTCCTACATTGCAGCAGGCAAGGCAGGCGCAGCTATATCCTATGCACTCGGTCAAGGCGCCCCGATGATTGCCGCCTTCTGGGGTGTATTTGTCTGGAAAGAGTTTAAGGGTGCTGACTCCAAAACCAATTGGTTGCTCGCACTGATGTTCTGCCTCTTTATTGCAGGTTTGGCAACTATCGTAATTGCCGGCAACTAACCTCTCGGCAATAGACTAAAATATACAGGCAATGTGCGCATTGTCTGTATATTTTTTATACCTTTGCGGTCACTATGGTAGATAATTCTATAATTGTTGCACCTGCAACCGCTTTGAGCGGTGCTATCGCCGTGATTCGCATCAGTGGCGAGGGCTCTGTGGCGTGCTGTGACAGGATATTCAAGGGGAGGAAACCTCTCTCCGAGGCAAAATCTCACACCATTCACTACGGAACTATCTGCGATGGCGAACATATCGTTGATGATGTTGTGGTAGCGGTATTCCGTGCACCCCACTCCTATACAGGAGAGGAGTCGGTCGAGATTTCGATTCACGGCTCACGCTACATTGCGCAGGAGGTTATCCGTTTGTTGTGCGAAAATGGCGCCCGTATGGCAGAAGCGGGAGAGTTTTCACAGCGAGCATTGGCAGCAGGTCGCATTGACCTCTCACAGGCAGAAGCGGTTGCCGACCTTATTGCAGCAGAGTCACACGCTGCGCATGCCGTAGCATCAACACAGATGCGTGGAGGATATTCGGAGATGTTGGAAGGGTTGCGAGAGGAGTTGCTCAATATCACTACTCTACTCGAACTCGAACTCGATTTTTCGGAGGAGGATGTTGAGTTTGCTGACCGTGCCCGACTCCGTAATATGTTGGAACATACCGATAGTATGGTCGCTCGCCTTATGAACTCTTTTCGTGTCGGAAATGCCATTCGTGAAGGTGTGGCGGTAGCAATTGTCGGTCGCCCGAATGTCGGAAAAAGCACCCTCCTGAATCGCCTTGTCGGAGATGATAGAGCAATGGTTTCGGATATTGCAGGTACAACTCGCGACACGATTGAAGAGAGCGTTGTTATTGATGATATAAAGTTCCGCTTTGTTGATACCGCAGGTCTACACGACACCGATGACAGGCTCGAACAGATGGGCATCGAGCGTACCGAACGAGCAATGCGCCAAGCACAAATTGTTCTATATGTCGTTGAAGCCGACAATCACACTTTTGAGTTACCTAAACTCACAGACAAACAGACCTTAATCGTTGTAGCAAACAAGATGGACTTGTCGGCGGAGCGTACCATTGACGGAGTGATATATATCTCGGCACGCAATGGCGAAGGTGTAGATATGTTACGCACGGCTCTACGCAACACAATAGATACAGACGGTCTGTATCGTGGCGAGGTTGTAGTATCAAATTTACGCCACTTTGAGGCTTTAACTCACGCTCACGCTTCGTTGCAAGTGGCACTTGCGGCACTTGACAACGGCATATCTGAGGAGCTACTATCGGAGGATATTCGCAGTGCCATCACCTCCCTTGCAGAAATCACAGGAAAAATCACCAGCGATGATATATTAAAAAATGTATTCAGCCGCTTCTGCATCGGCAA
>SUZE01000034.1:0-2274 GCA_015060075.1 Rikenellaceae bacterium
AGCCACAGCCATCCATCGTCCACAGGAAACACAAAGCCCGGAGAAATGATGAGGTTCGCCCGGATGGTTTCGGCTACTTCTCCATCGGCTCCCTCTACATCTACATTATAGCTAACTTCAACCATGGAGCCATCTTCAGACACGGTGTAAAGGGCTTTGGGGCCGACGGTAATGTCGCCTTCAGCCCTGGTAGCGGCACCGGTACTGGAGGCAAGAGCCAGCATTCGAGCTCCTGAAATGTTTGCTTTGCGGAATTTGACGGAGGCATTGGATCCGCTTTCACCGTCTTTGTAGCAGGAAGATACAAGTACTGCTGAAAGAGCCAGTACGGCCAGAATAATCTTTTTCATAATAGTTTGTATTAAAAAGTTAAACAAAAGTGTTTGCACTATTATGACAAAAAGAAAGTGTGAGGTTGATTTTCGTCTATTACTATGAAGGTTGTGGAATGACCTAAACTGAAATAAACTATACAATGCCCCACACCTGTAATATGCAGATATGGGTTGTAGAATACTCCCAACCATACATATACAAGAAATGAGTGTTGTTCGTTTGTCCTATCGCTTGGAAAACTGTCAGATTTTCTATTCAGGACTCAGAAAAACACTTTCTATATGTCTGCAATCCGAAGACTGCAACGCAAATTTAGAAATAATTTTCGAGAGTTGCAAAGTTGCGCTAAAAAATAGTGGTTATTAGCGGTAGTTATGGGTTTAGCGGAAATTAAAGTGGTGCACACTAACAACCTCTAATATCCACTAACAGCCTTTAACAACCTCTTGTAAAATTGCGCCACAAAAAAGTTTCCCGTTTTCAGTTTTTTGCTAACTTTGCGAAGTCGAAAAACTGAAAACTAATTTTGAATTTTGCATTTTGAATTCTGAATTTTACATATACGAACTTTCAAACGGCATTCGCTGCATACACCGCCAGACAAAGAGTGGGGTAGCACGATGTGCCATAATGATAAATGCAGGTACGCGTGACGAGCGCAAGGGCGAGGAGGGTATTGCCCACTTCACCGAGCACGGCTTCTTCAAGGGTACCGAGCATCGCAAGGCGTACCAAGTGAACTGCCGCCTCGAAAACCTCGGTGGCGAACTGAACGCCTACACCACAAAGGAGGACACGACAGTTCACGCTACGGTGTTGCGTGGCGACTTCACGAAGGCGGTGGAGTTGGTGGCGGATGTGGTTTTTCACTCCACATTTCCCGACCACGAACTCGACAAGGAGCGAGAGGTTATTCTCGATGAGATAAACACCTATCGCGACTCGCCGATGGACGCCATATATGACGAGTACGAGGATTTAATCTTTGCAGGCTCGGAGTTGGGACATAATATCCTCGGCACGCCCCGAAGCCTGAAAAAGATTAACTCGGCAGCGATACACCGCTTCCGTGAGCGTACCCACACCACCGACAAGATGGTCTTTGCCTCTATCGGCAATATCTCGCCCAAGCGCATCAAGGAGATTGCCGAGCGATATTTGGGCATCTATGCCCCTACAAAGCGTGATTATGAGCGTGTTGCGCCTACGCTTGTAGAGCCATTCGAGAAAACTCTTAACAAACATACGCATCAGGCGCACTGCATACTCGGAGCGCGTGCCTACAACCTCCGAGATAATCGCCGTTTGCCATACGCACTCTTTACGAATATCTTGGGCGGTCCTTGCGCCAACTCACGCCTGAATGTGAATGTGAGGGAGCGTAACGGACTTACATATAATATAGGTGCGAGCTACTCTTCGTTGTCGGACTGCGGTCTTGCGACCATCTATTTCTCGTCTGACCACGAAAACTCGGAGCGTTGCCGAGAGATTATCGGCAGGGAGGTTAAACGCTTGCAGGATAACGCCTTAACCGCACGCCAACTCTCAATGGCGAAGCGTCAGTTTGTGGCGCAGTTAGCCATTGTAAACGAGGCTGCCGAGGGCTATATGCTGGGCGTAGGCAAGAGCCTCTTGGCGTATGGCGAGGTGGACACCTTGGAGGAGTCGTACCGCAAGATAAATGCCGTAACCGCCTCCGAGATTATGGAGGTCGCAAACGAGGTGTGGCGTGAGCCTTCGGTGTTGCTTTACCGATAATAACTAATTTTGCATTCTGCATTTTGAATTTTGCATTATGGAAAAACTTGACCAATACATCGAGGCGATGTCCTCGCCGCAGACAGAGTTGTTGCACGAGTTGGAGCGTGAAACATACCTGCGTGTTATCAACCCACGAATGATTTCGGGGCATATTCAGGGAAAACTCCTCGAAAT
>SUZE01000034.1:2374-16934 GCA_015060075.1 Rikenellaceae bacterium
TTGGAGCGTGAAACATACCTGCGTGTTATCAACCCACGAATGATTTCGGGGCATATTCAGGGAAAACTCCTCGAAATGCTTGTGCGTATGCTGCGCCCACGCCGTATCCTCGAAATAGGCACTTTCACGGGCTATTCGGCTATCTCAATGGCGATGGGTTTGGAGGAGGGTGCTTTAATCGACACCTTCGAGGTTGATGACGAGTTGGAGATGATTGCAGCCGACTTCTTCGAGCGCAGTGGCGTGGGCGACAAGATTCGCCAGCACATCGGCTCTGCACTCGACCTCGCTCCGCAGTTGGGCGAGAAGTACGACCTTGTCTTTATAGATGGCGACAAGAGGGAGTATCGAGCCTACTACAATATGCTCTTCGAACATAACCTCGTACATAGCAACACCTTTATCTTGGCGGATAATATCCTCTGGTACGGCAAGGTGGTCGAGGAGGTCGCCCGCAAGGATAAGCAGACGCAGGAGATTATCGCCTTCAACGAACATGTGCTGAACGACAGCAGGGTAGAGAGCGTAATTCTCCCCCTCCGTGACGGCATAAACCTGATAAGAGTAAAGTGAGTTGAGAGAGAAATGCAAAATGCAAAATGCAAAATTACTTTCAGCGCTCCCTTACTTGCCCTTAATAGCCGTTAATAACCCTTAATTGATTAGCGCCGTGACAAGGCTCGGAGTCCCCAACTACTCACTAAAAAAGAGTTACCTTTATCGGTAACTCTTTTTTACATTGTCAGTTGCCTTTTTCAGCAACTCAGCAGGGCAGCAGAGCGTGATACGAACATATCGCTTACCCTCTGTTCCGAAGATACCGCCAGGGGTGAGGAAGACATCGCACTTCTCCATCACCTCGTCAGAGAAGTCGTAGCAGTCGCCCTCATAGTCGGCAGGAATCTCTGCCCAGATAAACAAGCCTGCCTGATTTGGCTGATAGGTACAGCCGAGAGCATCGAGTAACTCCATGCCCTGCTTCTCGCGCTCACGGTAGATTGCGTTCAACTCGGTGAACCAATCCTCGCCCAACGAGAGAGCAGTCTCGGCAGCCGCCTGAATAGGGTAGAACATACCCGAGTCCATATTCGACTTGAAGGTGAGGATTGAGTTAATCCACTCCTCCTTACCGATAATAACGCCTACACGCCAACCTGCCATCGAGTGACCTTTCGACAACGAGTTCATCTCCATAGCGACATCTTTTGCGCCCTCAATCGAGAGGATACTCATAGGCTTGTCGTTGTTGCGGATAAACGAGTATGGGTTATCGTGGATAACAAGAATATTGTGCTTGCGACCAAACGCCACAATCTTCTCGAACAACTCACGGGTTGGAGTCTGTCCTGTCGGCATACCAGGGAAGTTCGCAAACATAATCTTCACGCCCTCTACACCGGCAGCCTCAATAGCGTCAAAGTCAGGCATAAAGCCGTTCTCCTTATTGAGCGAATATGGCAACATCTCGCCACCTGTCATCGATACAGCAGCCTTGTAAGCCGCATATCCGGGGTTTGGTACAAGCACCTTATCGCCAGGATTGATGAAGGTCTGGCAGATGTGCATAATGCCCTCTTTCGAGCCGATAAGTGGCAAAACCTCGGTGTTGTAGTCCACCTCTACGCCATACCACTTGCCGTACCAATCGGCAAACGCCTTACGCAAAATAGGCTCGCCTTTGAACGACATGTACTTGTGAACATCTGGGCGAAGAGCCTCCTTTGACAGACGCTCAACCACCGATGGGTGTGGCGGAAGGTCGGGGCTACCCATAGCCAACTTGATAATCTGACGACCTGTTGTCGCCTCAATCTCTGCAATCTCACGCAGACGGCGCGAGAAGTAGTACTCACCCGTTCCGTCCATACGATGCGCACGCTCGATAGTAACCTTGCTCATATACTTATATATTATTTGGATTTCTTTGGCACAAAGATAGAAAAAAGATAGGAGATAGGAGATAGGAGATAGGAGTTTTTTCAACAAAAAGTTAAAAGTAGATAAACTCCCATCAAAACAAACCCTCCGCAGAGTTTTTTCTGCGGAGGGCAAAAGTTTTCTGTTGTGCAGACTCTGAGCGTGGTCACGGCGCAACAGAATTAAGGGTAGTTAATGGCTAGAACGGCTAGTAAAGAAGAGCGCATACCCTTATTAGCCTTTAATGGCCCTTACTTGCCGTTACTTGCCGTTATTAAATTGCGCAATTTTCCGTTTAGAAGTCGTAGCCCAAGATATAATTAGAATAACCTTTCCATAGATCAGCCGACTTATAAGCGTCGACTGATGCTCTTGGCACATAAATCTTTCTGCCTGTAGCATTAGAGGCAAACATACTACTACCTCCAGTTGGCGGAGTTGTTGGTTCGCAATATACACTCGCTAGCTTCTTGCAACCATAGAATGCACACCTTCCAATCTCAGTAACGCTATCAGGAATTGTGATACTTGTCAGCGAGGTGCATTTATAGAATGCCTCATATCCAATCGAAGTAACACTATTTGGAATTGCAATATTCGTCAAGCAGCTGCATTGGTCGAATGCATAATTGCCAATCTTGGTAACACCATCAGGAATAGTATATTCGGTTAATCCTGATGGTGCAAATGAATTTAATACTCCATCAACAACAAGACAACGGTTATCTTCAGATGCAAATTTACCATAAAAAGTTTTTAATTTTTCACAAGCGCAGAATGCGTTAGACCCGAGCTCCACTACGCTATCAGGAATAGAAACGCTTGTCAATGCGCAGCGCCAGAATGCAGACCTTCCAATCGAAGCAACACTATTAGGAATCGTTACACTTGCCAGGTTACTACACGTATTGAACGCAAGATCGCCAATAGAAGTAACTCCATCTGGAATATCAATGCTAGTCAGACTACTGCAACAATGGAATGCATATTCTCCTATCAAAGTAACTCCATTTGGAATATTAATATTAGTCAGACTGCTACAATCCTGGAACATATAATCACTAATCAAGGTAATATTTTCAGAAAGTGTCACATTCGTCAAACTGCTACAGTTGCTAAAAATATGCGTACCAATACGCGATGTTACACTATTTGAGATAACTACATCCGTCAAGTTAGCGCAATGAGCAAATGCCGACTTATATATCGTACTAACGCTTTCTGGAATAATAACGCTAGTCAACGAACTACAGCCATAGAACACTCCAAATTTCAACTCGGTAATATCTGATGGTATGACAAGGTCGGTAACTTCATTACCATCAAGATACAACCTGGCTCCATTATATAGAGGATTTCCTGCAGCTTTTTCACTAAAAGTAATTTTACACCAAGCAGATAAATCACTGATATCAACTCTTGTCAGATTGCTGCAATTTCCAAATGCGTAGCCTCTCATACGTGTAACACTTGGCGGTATAGTGACGCTTTTAAGAGAAGAACAATCGTAGAAGGCATACTCTCCGATTTCCTGTACGCCGTTAGGTAGAATAATAGTTTCGAGATTATGGGCGCCAACATTTGTTTCCGAATTACAGAACGCATATATATACATTTGAGTAACAGGTGCATCGAATCGGATGATACCCAAACCATTCTTGTACTTATTAGAGGTTATTTTCGCATCAAACACATCGGCTCGTGCTGGCTCTACAACATTTCCATCTGTTGATGTATACCAAATTTGATTAGCAGGAACAAAAAGTTCGCTCAATTTTACCTCCTTTGTAACGATTGGAATATATTCACTTGTTACAGAACTATTATCATCCGAAATAGACAGTGCAACACTTGTAGACTGAAGACCTGCAAACAAATCCTCCGACAAATTCTCTCCCGATGCAATAACCGAAATAATGCCATTCTCGGTGTCGGCATCAAACTTCACGATTGGTAGGTCTACAAATGATACTGCACGAGTTTCGGTATAGACGGCGTCAACTTTAACTGCCTGCTCCCAAATTTTCGCCAACTCCGCAACTGCATCCTTTGGCGAGACTTTAAAGTCAAGGGTAACTTGACTAGCACCACTGTTATATTTTAGCGTAGCCTTATTGTCATCATAAGTTGGTATATACGACAACGACTGAATACGCGACAACAACTCTTCTATCTGTGCCTCGACATTATCCAAACGAGCCTCAATGGCCTCAATCTTTGCATTGATTGTCGCAATTTCCTCATCAATGCGCTTATTTACTGCTGCAATCTCGCTTGCAATCTTCTGGTCGATAACGCCATTATTTGTTTCGATAGCCTCTTTGATAGCCTTTTTGTAAGCCTCAGTAATCTCCTGCTTGGTGGTTTCAAGTTGCGACTTCAATTTGTTCAACTCCTCTTGCAATGCGCTGTCGCCATCGGCAATTGCCTTTTGCAACTCTGCGATTTTTGCATCAATCTCGGCAATGGTATAGTATCCTGCCAACTGCTCGCCTACCCACGACCTGAGGGAAGTTTCGAGGTTTGCAATAGCGGTTGCAATCGCAGCTATGTAGGCTGCGGTAAGTTCCTCTTTCGCTGTTTTAACAGCAGCGGTGTAAGCCTCAGTAATCTCCTTTACCTTCTGCTGAATTGTTGAGTTCAAGGTTGATACTGCATTTGCAATATCCTCGTTAATCTTCGTTGTCAAACGAGTTTCGAGGTCGGCTATACTATCGTTGATTGCTACGATTTGAGCCTTAATCACTGTAACCTCTGCTACAAGGGCGTTGTATTGCTCCAAAGTTGCAAATGTTGCGTTTACCCAATCGGTAGTCTTGCCTAGTTCGGTATCAACATAACTTTTGAGGTCAGCAATCTTTTGGTCGAGTTCCGCATCCTTTGCTTTGAGGGTTTCGATAGTAGCATTGATAGTTGCCAACTCAGTCTCCAACTCAGCCTTCACAGCATCGAGTTTCGCCAAAACATCAGACTTGGCTGTCGAAATCTCATTCTGCAAAGCGGTCTTAACTTCGTCAATCTTGGTGTTGGTAGCGTTAATCTGCTCTTGGAGATTGGTTGCAGTCGCCTGCAAGCCATCAATGTAGCCCTTCAACTCTTTGTCCATTGTATCAAGCGCATCGAGCGATACATTTATCGCTGCAATCTGCTCATCAATAGATGGAATTGTCTCCTGCTCCAACTTGTCAATACGCGCATTTGTAGCGTCGATTGACTCCTCAATCTTCTTACAGCCTGGCAACACCATTGCCACAACTGCAACTAAAAGAAATAGTTTCTTCATAATAGTTAATTATTAAAATGTTAAAAATGAGTTTGCACTATTATGACAAAAAGAAAGTGTGAGACAAACTATCGCTTATCTCAAAGAAGGTTGTGGAATGACCTAAAGCAAAAATAAACGAGATGCCCCACACCTATGCAGATATGGGGCATAGCGCAGAACACACTATACCATACCGCATTAGGAATGAGTGAAATTCGATTATCCCTTTGCTTTTGAAAACTTCCACATTTTCTTTGAAGGACTGCGAAAAACACTTTCTATATGTCTGCAATCCGAGGACTGCAACGCAAATATAGCAACTTATCTCGAAAAGTGCAAAACAAGAGGACTCTTTTCCTGAAATAATTCTGCATTTTGAATTCTGCATTTTGAATTTTTCTTACCTTTGCGCAGAAAATGGTAAGAAGCTGATTTTATGGAATTTCTTGAACAATTTATATTCGGAGAGGGTATTGCTCACTCGATATTTGTGCTGGCGATGGTTATCGCCGTAGGTACACTGCTCGCTAAGATTAAGGTGGGCGGAATTTCGCTCGGTGCCACTTGGACACTCTTTGCAGGCATCGTGGCAAGCCACTTCGGAATGACACTTCACGCCGACACACTCAACTTCGTGCGCGACTTCGGCTTGACACTATTTGTCTTTTCGATAGGCTTGCAGATTGGACCTTCGTTCTTCTCATCGTTGCGACAAGGCGGTTTGAAGCAGATGTGGCTCTCGATACTGACGATGCTCTTTGCGGCAGTTGTGGCATATCTCCTCTTCCTCGCCACCGACACACCACTCCAAACAATGGTCGGTGTGATGGACGGAGCCGTAGCCAACACCCCTGCAATGGGTGCAGCACAGCAGGCATACCTCGACCTTACAGGTATTGACGACAAATCCATTCCATTGAGTTTTGCCGTTGCCTATCCGATTGGTGTTGTGGCGGTTATCCTTGCCTTTATAATTTTGCGAGGGGTACTGCGCATCAATATCGCCAAGGAGTGCGAGGATGCAGAAAAACGACTCGGCGGCAACAAGTTCGCAGCAAAGTTCTCCATCGAAGTTACCAATGAGCAAATGAACGGCAAGAGTGTAGGCGAGATTCGCCACATCATTGCCCGTCAGTTTGTTATCTCGCGCATATCGCACGATGGCAACAAGGCATTTATTGCCGATTCGTCGAGCGAGGTGCATTGTGGCGACAAGATTTTCGTGGTGAGTGCCGCCGAGGACAAAGAGGCTATTTTGGCGTTCCTCGGCAACGAAATCGAGATGCTCGAAGAGGAGTGGGGCGAATTTGAGGGACAACTCGTATCGCGCCGTATCGTTGTGACGCAACCAAAAATCAACGGCAAACGCTTTGTCGATTTGCGCCTGCGCACCAAGTACGGCATCAACATCACGCGTGTAAATCGTGCCGGTGTGGATATTATACCACATCAAGGTATGGAGTTACAACTCGGTGATAAAGTGATGGTTGTAGGCTCGGAGGAGGCGATTAACGAGGTTGCAAAACTGCTCGGTAACTCGCTCAAAAAACTGCACGAGCCGCATATCTTCACTCTCTTTATAGGTATCGCCTTGGGCGTTTTGGTTGGCTCAATTCCTCTGATTGACGCACCGCAACCGATAAAACTCGGCTTGGCAGCAGGACCTATGCTGATGGCGATTATTATTGGTCGTTTTGGAACACATTGGCACTTAATTACTTACACCACTTTGAGTGCAAACCTTATGTTGCGCGAAGTTGGCTTGGCGATGTTCCTCGCTGCAGTCGGTCTGGCTTCGGGCGATGGTTTTGTCGAGGCGGTCGTAAATGGCGGTTATATCTGGTTGCTCTATGCACTTATCATTGCCGTTGTGCCGTTGTTGATTGTCGGCATTTATGCTCGTCTGCGCTACAAGATGAACTTCTTGACGATTATGGGAATGTTGTCGGGTACGATGACCAACCCAATCGCATTAAACTACGCTAACTCGTTGGCTGGTAGCGATATGCCTGCAATTAGTTACGCCACGGTCTATCCGTTGGCGATGTTCCTGCGTGTGGTTATTGCACAGGCGATGATACTGATGTTAATGTAGGGTAGAGAGGGCTGCCAAAGGATAGACCTCGACTACTTGACCTCGAAATCGAGTAGGGTTGTTCCATTCAAAGCAACCTCCACACGCTCGCCAATATGTGGCGCAAAAGGCTCGGTTGCTGCGAGATAAACAATATCGCCCGTTTTGAGCGTAAGCAACTCCGAAGCCTTTGCAAGGGCCTTGTCAAGCGACAATTTAACAGCCGATAAGTCGCTATTAAGCACCGAATTACCAACTTTTATATCAAGCACTCCATTAGCCACTGCATCGGGGGCAATAGCTTCGGGCGAAAGGGCGATAGACTTATCGAAGCAGTACGCCTCATCGCAAGGTCTGCCGAGCGCACAATTTCGCTCAACAATATCTTGTGCAGTGAAGGCAACCGCCACACCCACAGCATCATAACAGCGTGAAGCAAACTTCTCGTTCAGGCACTTCGCAAGGCGTGTAACACGCAAGTAATAGCCCACCGTGCAACGCATATCCTGCGAGAACGAAGGCATATAGAAGTCGTCATTATTGCGCAGCACCGAGGAGTCGGAGCGCACGGTCAGCCACAAATCTTCGCCACTTGCGAGGGCGTTATGTATAGAAACTATTTTCATTACTTTCTCAACGATTTAACTATATCGGCAGCGACTCTACGGCTCGAACCCTCGCCACCCATCATCTTCTGCAATTCGGCAAAGTCGGCAAGCATTTTCGCTCGCTTCGAGCCACCCTCCAAGATGGAGCGCAACTCTTCGCTTACCGCCTCGACATCGATTTTATTTACCACAATCTCACGCACGCATTCTCTGCCGAGATTGATGTTTACAAGCGAAATGAATGGTATTTTCAGCACGATAGGGCGCAACCACTCGTAACTCTTTGGCACATGGTAGAGCACAATTTCGGGCGTATTCATCAACGCCGTTTCGAGCGTTGCCGTACCCGAGGTTACGATTGCTGCCTCGGCATAAATCAGCGTGTCGTAGGTCTTGTTGCAGACCACTTTAACCTCCGAGCCTTGCAGAATCTTCTCGTAGAGTTCTCTTTCGAGCCACGGCACCGCAGCCACCACAAACTGATAATTCGGAAAATTGCGAGAAATGGCTATCATATCCGCCAAATTATCCTTAATCTCCGACCTGCGACTACCTGCCAGCAGAGCCACGACAGGGCGCTCGTCAAGCCCGTTTTCGCTTAGGAAAACCTCTCGTGACGGCATTGTCGCCTTATATTGCGCTATCGAGTCGCACAACGGATTACCGCAAAATACCGGCTCTATGCCTTTGGAACGGAAGTACTCGGTTTCAAACGGAAAGATAGTGTAGAGCCTATCGACATATTTGCGAATCTCCTTCACTCGCCACTCCTTCCACGCCCACACCTTTGGGGCAATGTAGTAATAGACCTTCAAGCCCTTCGCCTTTGCCCACTTGGCGATGCGCATATTGAAGCTTGGATAGTCTATAAGTATCACAACATCAGGGTTGAACGCCTCGATATCGCGCTTGCACTCATCAATCTGACCGAGTACGGTGCGAAGGTTACGCACAACCTGCGCAATACCAAAAAACGATGTTTCGCGGTAGTGCTTGGCAAGGTTTTCCCTGCCACCGACCTCCGCCATCTTGTCGCCACCCCAAAAGCGGAACTGCGCCTCGGAATCCTCCGCCACAATTCCCTTCATTAGGTTGCTACCGTGCAAATCTCCCGAAGGCTCACCAACGACAATGAAATACTTCATTGCAAATTAAGAATTGAGAATTAAGAATTAAAAATTATTTTTCTTGCTTTTGGCGTCACGCTTTCAGCGTTCTATAGCGTCAGGCACAAGTGTCCTCTATGGCGACACCGACATTGTCGATGTTATGGCAAAACCCCATAAAGCACCTGAGGTGCGCCGTCATAAAGGGCTAAAAGCCCGCCGTTATAAAGCAGTCGCAGACTGCGCCGCCAAAACTCCTTTCAATTCGCAAAATTAAAAATTTTTGCCGACAATACCGCAACTCTCGAAAATAATTTCTAAATTTGTAATCGGATTGCGGAATACGCAATTCTTGTAGATGGCATTTAGGCTGTTGCGTTCACGGTAAAACGACCAAAATATACTACGAACAAGCAATAGGCACAATAAATGCCCTCGCCGTTTTGGCGTGGGTGTGCTTATGTTCGTATGGGTGCTTGGTCGTACCTTCCGTGAATAGGCAACTATCCACGCTTCTCTTTTTTAGTTAAGCGCGTATTATTCCCGCAAATGCAGATTATACTAACTAACAAACAATAAGTTATGTACACAAAGAGACAAAGAAAAGCGTATCTATTACGCTGGAACCCCAACATTTCGCCCTACTCTCGTGAAAGATATGAAGAGGATTTTACTCATTATTTGAAAACAGGTCATGAGCCAGAAGATATGAATTGGACTATCTATGAACATTCAGAGGTTAAGTCTGGTGATATATACTTTATGGCACAAGTCGGATGTAAGGTAAATGGTATTGTATGGGCTGGTTTTTTAGAAGATGAGCCATATGACATGGAAGATTACAAAGGAAGGAAGTTGCCTCGCAAGTTTATTGACATCACCTATTTCTTTATGCAAAACATAGATAATAAAATGATACTTACAGCGAATCGATTAAAAGAGGTTGTTCCTGAAATAGATTGGGATAAAGGCCCCTCTGGAATACTACTATCTCCAGAGGTCGCTGAAAAATTAGCAATGGAAGTCGTTAACCAACTATTACACGCCGAAGAGGATGAAAATCTTAAATTTGCTGAATACGAAGAGAAGCAGGGTATTATTGAGGATATTGTCGGCTATTTGTGTCCACGATTTAAGCAACGCTTATATGAGAGCAATCGGATAGATAAGCAATATCAAGAAATGTTAAAAGATGAAAATGCTTTCAATGTTACGGATGCAACAATAAAGTATGACGAGCAAAAAGCAACAACCAATACTTCAATCGAAGATATTGCTATCCTAGAGAAGCGCAAATGTACAAGAATTTTGCGAGGGATGTTGGAGGAGCATATAACACTAATTCTTAACTCTTAATAACAATAAAACAATGAAAGATTTAAGTTCTTATATTCAAACCTACTACAAAGGATGGAACGGCATTTCCGATTTAGAGTCCTACAAATGGGAAGCTTTTAAGCATTTCAAAGAGAATTATGCTAAAGATTTTGATACGATTAACGATTGGGCTCGAAACATATTTGGTAAAGCCGATAATCTTCTCACATCATTCAGATATCTACCATTTGATGTCCTTCTAGATTTTTCTAAACCGAACGGAAAACCTCACGAACTAAAAACACTTTTTAATGATTTATGGAGGAAAGATACACCTCCGACAAAGGAACGAGTATGTAGCTTCATCGAAGGTGCAAAAACAATTATGCAAACAATGGCTGAAGAAGGATATAGCGACTGGAAAGAAAGGAAAAATCTAAATACATATCAAGATGCCCACGCTGTATCTGTGTATCTATCAATGTTCTATCCAAACGACTTCTACATTTACAAATATAGTATTTTTAAGGACTTTGCACAAATTGTTGATTTTCCAATCAAAAGTAGTGATGCTATAGAAAGACTGTTTGAATATCAAGAGTTATGCAATTTGGTTAAGGAGGAACTTAAAAAAGATGCTGATCTTATTGAACATTACAAGAATTGGCTGAGAAAAAATAATTATGAAGATCAAAATCTTAATCTGCTCACTCAGGATTTCATCTATGCCGTTGTAGTGTATCTCAACAGCGATTCATATAGAAAAATCAAAGGCAATAAAGAGCGTGTGAGTAAACTTATAGAGATAACAGCGGCTGACATCGTTTTCACTCCTTCCCAAAAACAACACGCATACAAAGGGGTAAAGGGCGTTGACTACCAAAAAATCAGCAGACAAAACGAAGACTTGGGCGTAGCGGGAGAATTATGGGTAGTAAATAGTGAGAGGGAACGATTAATCAGCCTTAATATAGACCCAAACAATGTAAAACATGCATCCAAAGAGATTGGTGATGGTTGTGGATATGACATATTGTCAGTAGAAAATGACGGTAAAACCCCTCGCTATATTGAAGTAAAGACCACTTCTGGTAGTAGTTCTCAACCAATATTTTTCTCTGATAATGAGATGAGGTTTAGCGTTGACAATAAGGACCATTATTATCTATATCGTGTTTCTAATTTTAAATCGGCAGATGCTCCTGCAGTTCTAACTATTGTCAAAGCCTCCCTCGATGAATTAAACGCAGAACCAGTGTCTTATAGAGCAAAAATATCTTATAAATAACATCAAACAAATGAGTACTCTTGAACGAGCGATAGAGATTGCTACCGAAGCACATCGTGGACAATTTGATAAGGCTGGCAACAACTATATAGATCATCCGTTGCGAGTAATGTCTGCGGGCAAGACATTGAATGAAAAGATTGTCGGTGTACTACACGATGTAGTCGAAGATAGTAACTGGACATTTGAGCAACTGTCAAATGAAGGGTTTTCAGGAGAGATTATTAATGCTTTACGGTGTGTAACTAAACTTTCCGAGGATGAGCCGTATAATGAGTTTATTGAGCGAGTCAAGAAAAACAATTTGGCTATCGCTGTAAAAATTAACGATCTATCTGATAATATGGATATTCGCAGATTGAAAGAATTTACAGAGAAAGATTTTCATCGTTTGCAAAAGTACCATAGAGCCTACATTCAACTTGTATCGAATAAACAATAAACAAAATTGCCGAGCAAAGAAAATATGCTCGGCAATTCTATTAAAATACAATATCGTTAGTACCTCTACCCAACCCCAAAATCGTCAATGATTAGATTATTTTTGTGCGAGGCAAGGGAACGGAAGCGGAGCATACTGGGGCGTATGTGAGCATTTCGTTATCCGAAGCATCGTGCAAAAAGAACTAATCAGAACGATTTTACTCCAACAAGTCTGGTCGCAACGCTTGCGTGCGTGCCAACGCTTGTTCATCTTGCCACTTGGCTATCTCGGCAAAGTTGCCCGACAACAGCACTTCGGGTACTTTCCAGCCGTTAAACTCCGCAGGGCGGGTATATACGGGCGGTGCAAGCAAATCGTCTTGGAAGCAGTCGGTCAGTGCCGAAGCCTCGTCGCCAATAGCACCCGGCAGAAGGCGCACCACCGAGTCGGTGATAATCGCTGCCGCCAGCTCGCCACCCGTCAGTACATAGTCGCCAACCGAAATCTCGCGAGTGATAAGATGCTCACGAATGCGGTAGTCGATGCCCTTATAGTGTCCGCAGAGGATAATTATATTTTCGAGTGTTGAGAGTCGGTTTGCCTCGTGCTGGTCGTAGCGAATACCGTCGGGCGAGGTGAAGATAATCTCGTCATAATGACGCTCGCTCTTCAACTTCTCGATACAGCGGAACACCGGCTCAATCTTCATCACCATACCTGCCTCGCCACCGAAAGGGTAGTCATCGACCTTGTGGTGCTTATCCTCCGAGTAGTCGCGGATATTGTGGATATGAATCTCGGCAAAGCCGCCCTCCTGCGCACGCTTCAATATCGACTCATTCAGAGGCGATACCAAGAGTTCAGGCACAACTGTTAAAATATCTATTCTCATAATTTTCAATTATTAGACGAGAGACGAAAGACGAGAGACGAAAGAAAATAATTCTCAATTTTCAATTTTCAATTCTCAATTCGAGAAGTTCACCTCTCCGTTCAAGGCTTCGACTACAAATGGATTATAGAGCGATTCGTGGCCGATATTACTCTTGTCGCCGTGGCCGGGATAGATTGTAACCTCATCGCCCAACGGCAAAATCGAGCCCAAAATCGACTTGATAATCGTAGGGTAGTCGCCACCCGGAAGGTCGGTGCGACCAATGCTCTCGCGGAACAAAGTGTCGCCCGTAAAGAGCGTTTTCGACTCCTCGTGCAGAAGCGACACGCAACCCGGAGTATGTCCGGGAGTAGGGATAACTCGCAATACGGTATTACCGAAGCGCACCTCAGGCGTTGTTGCGAGGTCGATATCTATTGCTTCGGGCAATGCGCCCAACTCCATACCGAACATTGCACCGCTTGCACGACCGTTTTTGAGGAGTGGCAGGTCGGCAGACGAAGCAGCGAACTTCACTCCGTAGGTCTCGCGCAGAAACTCAACGCCAAGAATATGGTCGAAGTGGCAGTGGGTATTTACCGCCAAGACAGGCTTTAAGCCCTGCTCCTCAATAAACTCCGCCAACATCTTATCCTCACGCGCCGAGAGATTTCCCGCATCAATCACGATGCACTCCTTAGTATCGTCCCACACGATATATGTATTCTCCTGAATCGGATTAAAAACAAACGACTTAATCTGCATAGTTTTCCTTATTTTTTGCAAAAATAAGAAAAAGAACGGAAAACGGAAAACGGAAAGCGGAAAACTTTTGTTTTTCGGTTTCCGCTTGGAGTGGGAAAACGGAACCGACAACAAACCGAGAGCAGAGACTGCTTGCAGACTCTGCCGAGGTGCGAAGGAGGAAAAGCCTGCGTAGCAGGGTTAAAGCGGAAAACTTACCAAATAAAGACTATTCCAATAATAAAAAATCGTCATTCCGAGAGTCGTTAGACTCGTGGGAATATCCCTTATTGTAGTTAAAATTAAAGTGGGAGATTGCCGCAGTCGTTACACTCCTTCGCAATGACGAATTATATATTTCTTGCAGTTTGCAAAATAAAGTGCTATATTTGCAGTAGCAACATAACGAGGTCTATGAGTATATACTTCAAACAAGAGAACTCAAAAATGCCTTCCTTCGATTTTCGGGGGGGGGTATTTTGTTGATATACAATTAGTTATAACCATAAATAACACTATTCTATAACAAAAAAAAACAAACAATTATGAAGAGATTTTATCTTATTTTATCGCTTGTAGCGATGTTGTTTATCTCCTGTGAGGGAGATTTTGGAGAGGGCGGAAATACCGATTTCGGAAATATCACGCTCGATGAAAATGCTACCGAACTGCTCAATCAGACGCTCGAAGGCGATGCTTTGTCGGGTGCAGGCATTACCTTTACGGCAAATGCTGCTTGGAGCGCAACGGTACGAGAGGTGCGCTCGGGTGCATCGTGGCTCACTATCTCGCCCGACCATGGCGAGGCGGGAACCTACACGCTCTCGATTACGCTCGAAGCGAATGATACGGGTGCAGACCGTGCTGCCGAGATTATCATCTCGTGCAATGGCTCGACCTTAAAGATTACAATCACCCAAAAGGCTGCCGAGCAGGTAACACC
>SUZE01000012.1 GCA_015060075.1 Rikenellaceae bacterium
TACCGGGGAGGGCTGAAAGTAATTCTGCATTCTGCATTTCCCTCCTCTCTAATTAAAAGTTTTCCGTTTTCTGCTTTACGTTTTACGTTTTTTTACTACCTTTGTTTCGTGGCGAAGTATGACGATATATTTTTGATTGGCTCCGAGGCGGAGTTTGAGCGTGAAGCTTTAAGGCTTTTCCGCTATCAGGCGGTGTATTGCAAGCCCTATGCAGAGTATGTGCGTCTGCTGGGTATTGAGCCTGCCGAGGTGATGCGGGTGGAGGATATTCCGATGTTGCCAATCGAACTCTTTAAGTCGCACAAACTATATTGTGGTGACGCAGAGCCGCAGATGGTGTTCACTTCGAGCGCTACGACCGGAATGGTGCAGTCGAAACACTATGTCGCAGACCTTACGCTCTACGAACGGGCGTTTACAGAGGCTTTTCGCCACTTCTACGGCGAACCGAAGGAGTGTAGCATATATGCTCTGTTGCCGTCTTATCTCGAACGAGAAGGCTCATCGTTGGTCTATATGGCGGAGCGACTGATTGCCGAAAGTGGTGGAGGTGGCTTCTACCTCAACGATTACGATAAGTTGTTGCGTGATATGGCGCACGACCCGAATCCGAAGATTCTGCTTGGCGTGACTTATGCTCTGCTCGACTTGGCGGAGAACTACGCTCCGAAACTCGAAAATACGGTAGTTATGGAGACCGGAGGAATGAAAGGTAAGCGTAAGGAGTTGCCAAAGAGTGAGTTGCACAAAATTCTCTGTTCGGCATTCGGGGTTGAGCGAATCCACTCGGAGTATGGTATGGCGGAGTTGATGTCGCAGGCGTACTCCTTCGGAGAGGGGTTGTTCCGTACGCCAAAGTGGATGAAAGTGTTGGTGCGTGATGTGAACAATCCGTTTGCGCGACTTGGTGCAGGTCGCCGAGGAGGTTTGGATATTATAGATTTGGCAAATCGTTATTCGTGTGCATTTATCGCTACGCAGGATATGGGCGTATGTTATGCCGATGGCTCGTTCCGTATCGAAGGGCGTATCTCGCAGAGCGATATAAGAGGTTGTAACTTGTTGGTGCAGTAGAGTATGAAGTACGCAAAGGAGGATTTACAAAGACTTCATGAAGAGTTGTATCGCACGTTGGCGGAGGTTGTGCGTGTTTGTGAGGTGTGCCATATTCCGTACTTTATTCAGGGTGGCTCGGCGATAGGTGTACTATACTATAAAGGTATAATACCATGGGACGATGATATTGATGTCGGCATGACGCGTGAAAACTATGAGCGTTTCTTGCGGGAGGCGCCTGCGCACCTATCTCCCGACTACTTCTTGGAGTGGTTTGGCACGGAGAAGAATACTCCGTTCTACTTTGCAAAGGTCAAGCGCAATAATACCCTCTTTGTGGAGGAGATTTGGCGGCACATGGATATTCATCACGGTATTTTTGTCGATATTTTCCCGTATGACCGCATCCCCGATAATCCGCTTTTAGAACGCTTGCATCGTTTTTCGGCTAAGTTTTGGATAAACTGCTTTATGGCGAAAGAGGTGTGGCTCTGGAAGCACTGCGGCAAGTGCGATATTGATGAACCGTTGCCGAAGTCTTGGTTGGGCTGTGCGGCTATTCGTGTGGTGGTGTCGCTGATGTCACGCAAGGCGATATACGGGAAGATGAACAGGGTGCTGGGGTGTTATAATCGTTGTAATACGAAGTTTGTAAATATTGTGCGTATGCCGAAGGACCAAATCGCTCGTGCCGATATTGAGAATACGGTTGATATGGAGTTTGGCGGTATGATGGTCAAAGTACCACGAAATGTCGAGGTCTATCTCCGTCACCACTACCCAAACCTTCGAGCCGTGTTGCCCGAGGAGGAGCAGATAAACCATGCGCCATATAAACTATCTTTTGATACAACTGCTGAGAGATGAAACTGCTGTCTGTTATAATTCCTGCCTATAATATGGAGGCGTATCTCGCACAATGTGTCGAGTCGATATTGCGTACGCCATCGCTGGCGGCGGTGGAGATTATCATTGTGAATGACGGCAGTAAGGATAGAACTTTGCGAATAGCAAAGCAGTATGCCGAGCGTTATGCCGATACGGTGCGGGTGGTAGATAAGCCGAATGGCAACTATGGCTCAACCATAAATGCTGTATTGCCATTGGCGCAGGGAGAATATGTCAAGATTCTCGATGCAGATGACAGGTTTGATGGCTCTCGTGTGGCGGAGATGCTCGCCTTTTTGCACAAAATGCAGGGCGTGGATATGGTTGTTACACCTTTTATAGAGGTTGAAGGTCGCCGAGAACATAGAGTAGAGTATAACATATACTCACGCAAGGTCTACGAGTACGGCAAAATATACGATGCCGACAAGATATTTTCAGATGGCGTAATACGCTATTTTATGATGCACGGCGTATGCTATCGTACTGCGATGTTGCGGAAAATGTCGTACCGACAGAGCGAAGGGGTTTCCTATACCGACCAAGAGTGGGTTTTCTATCCGTTATTCAAGGTTAAGACAATCGCATTTGCCAATATCCCGCTATATCGTTACAATCTCTCTCGCGAGGGGCAGACTATGGATTCGAAGGTGCAGATGCGCAGTCTTTCGCAACTTGTAGCGGTTACGGAGGCTATGGCAAGATATTTTATCTCGTCATCGAGGTTTGTTCGTTCGGCGAAGAGGAAGGCCTTTTTGCGCAATGTTGTGGCGGACAAGTTGAGAATAGTGTACCGTAAATATCTGCTTGTAATGAGCGATAAGGAGTTTGCAGCGTCCGGTTTTGAGATGGTCGATGTGAGGTTGATGCGTTTGGTGTCGCAATGCAAAATAGAGAATTTTAATGTTCCGGTGAATAACCTTTTCAGGGTGGATATTTTGCGCCATTGGCAACGTAGGGGTAGACGATATTCGGCATCGATGCGCTGTCTGCTACGAACTTTTGACAAGATAATGACTATTATTCATAGTGCAATATTTAGATAACAACCATTAAAATACTAAAATTATGAAAAAAATCATTCTATTTGCAGTTGCTGCTGCTTGTACGCTGAGTGTAGCAGCACAGAAGTTGGATTTTCACAAGAATTGTGTCATAGCCCATCGTGGCGCATGGAAGGAGAAGGGCATTCCGCAGAACTCTCTTGCTTCGTGGCGTGAGGCTGTTCGCTTGGGCTGCCATGGCTCGGAGTGTGATGTCCATATCACGGCAGATGATTCGCTGGTGGTATTCCACAACTTGACGCATCATGGCATGGCCATAAAGGATACCAAGTATGCTGACTTGATTAAATACCCATTGAAGAATGGCGAGAAGATACCTACATTCCGAGAGTACGTTACCGAGGTTAAGAAGCAGACTCGTACCAAACTTATCGTAGATGTTAAGATGATGCTTACCGATGAGTATTCTTTGCGATTGAGCAAGGCTATTGTTAAGGTTCTCAATGATATGGACGCAATGGACTATTGCGAGTTTTTGGGCTCGAATATCAAGGGCTTGCAGTATTTGCAGGAGACGACAGGTCGCCGTGTGCAATATCTTGGCAAATGGCGTACGGAGGTGCCTGAGATGCACCCCGATTCGGTAAAGGCAAACGGCTTAAAGGCGGTAGATTATCAAAATATCTTCTATTTTGCGCACCCGGATTGGATTAAAACCTTCAAGAAACGCAAGGTGTATCTCAATGCATGGACAATCAATAAGGAGGAGGATATGGATTGGTTTATCAAGAATAAGTTTGATGTTATTACCACCGATTATCCTGCAAAATTGTTGAAGAAGTTGAACTACAAACAGAAGTAGGGTAGATATTGAGTGGGTTTTCCTAATTATTGATTTATCAGCTCCTTGCAAAAATGAGCACTGCGCAAGGAGTTGATAAATCAACCTATTTTGTCTCTACATCGCTACGCCCTACAAATAAGTTTGTGTGCGAGCAATGTAAAAACAAAAAGATGTCGATAAAATCGACATCTCCTTGCTTCGTTTGTTTTTTTGCGGAAAGGGAGGGATTGGCTACTACGCAAGCAAGCTTGCTCCGCTTAACGCCTTTCCCTTGCCTCGCCGGCAGGCTCCTTGCAAAAATGAGCACTGCGCAAGGAGTTGATAAATCAATCTATTTTGTCTCTACATCGCTACGCCCTACAAACAAGTTTGTGTGCGAGCAATGTAAAAACAAAAAGATGTCGATAAAATCGACATCTCCTTGCTTCGTCTGTTTTTTTGCGGAAAGGGAGGGATTCGAACCCCCGGTACAGTTACCCGTACACCGCATTTCGAGTGCGGCCCGATCGACCACTCCGGCACCTTTCCTTGTGCGTTTTGCGGTGCAAATGTACGAATTTATTTTGTATTTCCAACTATTTCAAACAATATTTTGCACTTTTTTTGTGTAAGACAGAGATTTGAATATGATTTCATAAATATATGTGTTATATTTGCGTATACTAAATATGGATATATACTCGTTTAGTATATAAAAAGTGTCGTTTATGAAGAGATTTATTATAGTTGTTGTAGTTTTGGCGCAGACCGTTCTATTGTCGGGATGTGCCGCAGCGTGGCAGAGTGTGTCATATTCAGATGACCTCTATTCCGTACACAATAAAATTGCGATAGCCGAGCAACAAAAGGCGGAGGCAGAACTCGCTAAGGCGCAGTATGAAGCACAGCAAGCGCAGTATGAAGCACAGTTGGCAAAGATAAAGGCAGAGGCAGCCAAGCAGGGTGTAACCGTCACAGATGACGCCTCTTTCAATGGTTACGATGCGGTGTTGGCGGATACTTACGAAAGTGCATACGCTCGCCGTTTGTACGGATTCTCTTCGCCGACCTATCGCATGCCGTCATCATACTATTCGTGGCGATACTCCGATGCATTTCATTACGCTTCGGCATACGACCCTGCATTCTACAATGTGATGGTTTCGGGCGACATGGTGTGGGTTGAGCCGAAGTATATAACTTCGATGTTTGGCTCATGGGGTGCTGTTGCTGTACCTTCGTATGGTTGGTACTATGGCTGGAATAACCCATACTACTACTGGAACAGACCATATTATAGTTGGGGTTGGGATTGGAGCCCATATTGGGGTTGGAACCCATATTGGGGCTGGAACTTCTCCTTCTATTGGGGCTATCCGTATCCTCATCATCACCACCACCATCCACCACATCATCGACCACCACATCATAACCCTCCACACCACGGCGGCGTAGGTAATACGGGTGTTCATCACAATCGCCCCGGTATGGTTGTTGGTCGTAATCCTGGTGCTTCAAGACCTGCGGATAGAGGAAGAAATGTACGCCCTTCGCAACCATCAAGCGGTCGTGGCGGTCAGCCGGCATATAGGGGAGGCAATTCCTCTTCGGGAAGGTATAGTGGCGGAAGTTCTACTTATCGTAGTAATAGTGGTAGTTCATCGTATCGCAGCACCACTCCTAATAGCGGTTCTTCGTATGGTGGTGGCTCCCGTGGTGGCTCGTCATACAATGGTGGTTCATCGTATAGTGGCGGAAATGCACGAGGTAGATAGTTCGAAATATTTTAGAACGGAATTTGTATGAAAAGAGTTTTATTGTCAGTCGTAGCGGCACTTGTAATAGTCGCAATGGTGCAGGCGCAGAATGCCTCGGGAGTACTTCTTAACAGAGATATTATTCCGGCATCGTCTATCCTCTCGCTATCGCAACGAGATGTGGCAGGTACGGCACGCTCGATGGGTATGGGTGGTGCATTTACCTCGTTGGGTGCAGATATGGCATCTTTGGGCTACAACCCTGCGGGCTTTGGAATGTATCAGCGCAACGAAATTTCGGTATCGTTGGGTTTGGGTATTACCCGTGCCAAGAACTACAACGCCTACAACTACGGCGATAACACCAGCGTGCGTTGTGCTATAAATAATGTAGGAGCTTCGTTCAAGGTCTACGAGAGTTCGGGTGCACTTACGGCTATAAACTTTGCCTTTGGCTACAACAAGACGGCAGACTACAACTACGACATATCGTACGATGGACCTGCGACTATATCTTCGTTGGCGGATGCTTTTGCAGATATTGCGAATGCAAATGGCTTGGTGCTAAATGCGAATAATAAGATTACCGACCGTAATGGCAACTATGACTACGATATGGACCCATACTATTGGAGTACAGTTATGGGTTACAAGGGTGGTTTGATAAATTTAGGCTCGAATGGTTGGTATCCGGACGAGATTGCTCCCGGAGCGCAGATGTCGCAATACACAAACCTGTCGAGTCGTGGCTCGGCAGGGGAGTTTTCGTTTGCTTTTGGCTTCAATATCAGCAATATAGTCTATCTCGGTGCCTCGCTCGATGTACAGAGTATATCTCGTAAGCAGTCCATATATTATAGTGAGTATATTGACTATGCAGAGGGGGCGCAACCCGATGCAACTGCATATCCATACCAACTTCAACAATTTGAGTTGGGGCAGTCGGTGAGTGTGAATGGCTCCGGCGTTGGGGCAAAGTTTGGTGTTGTAGTTCGCCCAATAAAGGCATTGCGTATTGGCTTTGCCGTACATACTCCAACCTACTACTCGTTGGCTTATCGCTACTCGGCGTCACTCTCTTCGGTGGCTCGCAATGCAGGAGGTGTTCCCGATGCACAGGGTAATGTAAATGACTATCTCTATGCTGATGAAGATACACCTGTGCTACAAGATGGCGGCGAATATCGCTGGACCTATACAACGCCTACACGCCTTTTGGTTGGCGTTTCGTATGCTATTGGGCAGTATGCCGTTTTGTCGGTAGATTATCAGTATGATGCTTATCGAGCACTGAAATTGAACTATTCGCCTGCCGATACGGGTTATACAAACGACACTTTCCGCCATAATTTAAGAGGTACACACGCTGTTCGTGCAGGAGTGGAGGCTAAGCCTCTGCCTTGGCTTGCGTTGCGTGTCGGTGGCGGATATAGAAGTAAGGTGCTGAATGAAAGTTATGATTTTGTAGCCTTCTCCGAGCCTGTGGCAGATACATCGTGGTACGCTTCGGCGGGTGTGGGATTTCGTTTGAGTGATGTAACTTCGATTGATGTGGCATACCAATATCGTAATACCCGCTATTCAGACTACTACTCGTATTATACACGACTTGGCGATACACCGAATGCAAGTCCATTGTATGGGCTTGATTTGATAAACCATAATATCGCATTGACATTTGCGTTTAGGTTTTAACTTGCAATAATCTCCATATATGAAAGAAGCTGTCTAACAAGGTGATTTCTGCGTTAATCCCTTTTTAAGGGCTTTTCCTCCTCACGGCTCGGCAAAGTGTGTAAACACCCTTTGCTCTCGCTCCGTAGCGTCGGTTATGCTTGCCCTCAAAATGCTCATTTACGCTGAGTAAACTCCGCTTTTTCGGGCTTCGCAAGCCTTGAAATCCCTCTTGTTATACAACTTCTGACAAAATTGGGAGTGTCTAAAAAACTTGTTAGACACTCCCTTCTTGTGAGGGAGTCATACTTGATGCCGGTTTGGTTTAGTGAAGAAATTATAAATGGAGAAAACCGGTTTGACTCGCCTCGAAGTGAAACTTAATACACACATTTTTATTTTCCGATAGCAAATATAATTTGAAAAAACGGAAGCCGAAAATAAATTCAATGAATACCCCGAAAAAATCAATAAACGCCCCTCGAAACAATATCGAAGGGCGTTTATTGATTTTTTTATGTCCGTTTTAGACCTTGTTCAGAGCATCAAATCCCTTTCCATAAACACCCATTACCGAACCAATCGTAATAAATGCGTCAGGGTCCACGGCACGAACAACTTTCAGCACCATTGTAAGGTCACGTTTGCGACAGATGCACATAACAATCTTCGAGTTGTCTTTGCTGTACCAACCCATTGAGTCTATTACTGTTGCACCACGGTGAGCCTCGGTATTGATTGCATCGGCCATAGCTTTATAATCTTTGCAGATGATGAAGATTTGACTTGATTGTTGGTTACCCGACAATATCATATCAACTGTATAGCTAAATACAGCCACCATCACAAAACCATAAATCACTCCATCAATACCAACATCGGGGAGGAACAACGCTGACGAGATGATTACGCCATCGGTCAAACGGATAAATTTGCCATAAGATATGGTATAGAACTTATTTACAATCATTACCACAATATCCGAACCTCCTGTCGAGCCGCCCTGCATAAAGCATAGCGCAACACCCGCACCGGAGCATATACCTCCTAAAATAGCTGATAGAAGGCGGTTATTGAGATTGAATAAATCGACTATCGTTCCACTCGGAACTGATAACGCATCTCGTGCAACAATCAACTGTGCAACCCAACCATCGGGTACCGTAAACCACACTTGCAGAAAGTGCATAACCACCGACATAGAAACCACGCAATATATGGTCTTTATGCCGAAGTTCCACCCGACAACAAAACCTGCAATTACAAGCAGTATGGCGTTGATGATTAATACCATTGTACCAATCGAGATGGCTCCGCCTGTGAGGTGATAGAGAAGTAACGACAATCCTGTTGCACCACCACCCGCAGCATTTGCCGGCAGGATACAGCATATCCAACCAAACGAATAGAGCGTCATGCCGAGAGTCATCATCAAATACTCCTTGAAAGTGGTCAGCACACTTGTCTTGTTAAGAGATATTCCCATAATAAATCGAATTATCAGGTCGCAAATTTATAAAAAAATCGTTTCCGTTGCTCTACTTGAACGCAAAATAGCGACTATTTTTCTTGCAAGAGTAGTCGAAACAGAGTGGTGTCATACTGTACGAATCCACATTTTGAGTACAAAGCATGTGCCGCCTTGCGTGAAGGGTTTGAGGTCAGATATATCTTTTTTGCTCCGAGCGATGCCGCCAACTCTTTTGCCTGCTCAACAAGTGTTTGTCCGAGTCCTAATCCTCGTGTCGCATTATCCACCACCACATCCTCAATCCATGCCTTGCGACCGGTCGGAATATCAACTATAACGAGCGAGAGCATACCGACTATTTTGTCACCTATCTCTGCAACGAGGATGTGGCTGCTCTTGTTGGATAGGATATTTTCGATATACTCTTTGCTCGGCATTGTTGCTGATGCGGATAACTGTGGAAGCAATCGCTCCAACGCCTCCAAAAGTTCTGCGGAGTACTCGGTAATTCTGTAAATTTTCATTTGCGATGCTGTTATTGTGCTGCAAATATAGTGAAAAGTTTTCTGTTTTCAGTTTAATTAACTATCTTTGCGAAGTAGACCTAAAAACTCTAAGGAAATGTTAAATATCGTATTATTTGGTGCTCCGGGCTGTGGTAAGGGTACGCAGTCGGAACTCTTGGAGAAGCGCTTTTCGCTTCGTCACATCTCGACAGGAAATATTATTCGTGAGCAGATTGCCGCAAAGACCGAGTTGGGCTTGCAGATGCAGGCGTGTATCGAGCGTGGAGAGTTGGCGCCCGACCAGCTTGTTATCGATATGGTTGCTGACTATGTCGCAACCCACAAGGAGGGTACGGGTGTAATCTTCGATGGTTTTCCTCGTACTACGGCGCAGGCGGAGGCTTTTGATGATATTCTCGCTAAGCATGGACAAAAGGTGTCGGTGATGATAAATATGGAGGTGCCGGAGGAGGAACTCGTAAAGCGTATCCTGCTTCGTGGCAAGGATTCGGGCCGAGCCGATGACCAATCGGAGGAGATTATCCGCAACCGTATCGATGTCTATAATGCTCAGACCGCCGTTGTTGCCGACTTCTATCGTGCGCAGGGTAAGTTTGAGAGCGTTCCTTCGTTGGGTACTATCGAGGAGGTTGCCGAGCGCATTGCAAAGGTGGTTGAGAGCTACCTATAAGCGGAAAACGGAAAGCGGAAAACGGAAAACTGAAATTTTTTATTTAGCCAATGGCTAATGGCTAACATTATGGCAAAGGGCAGAACAGAGATTGCAGAGTTGGGTGAATTTGGATTGATTGACCGATTGACTGCGAAGTTTCAAAAAAATAATAAATCAACTATTTGTGGTGTTGGTGATGATGCTGCCGTTATCGAAGCGTCAAAAGACAAGGCTATTGTCATATCTACCGACTCGATGTTGGAGGGTATAGACTTCGACTTGACCTATTTTCCACCGAAACACCTTGGCTACAAGGTTGTTACGAAGGGCATAAGTGATGTTGTGGCAATGAATGCCGTACCTGAGCAGATAACCCTGTCGCTCGGCATATCGTCAAAAATCTCGGTCGAGTTTCTCGATGATTTCTACGAGGGTGTGGAGTTCGCTTGCAAGGAGGCAGGGGTTGATTTGGTCGGTGGCGATACCTCGGCATCAATGACAGGCTTTGTGGTGAATATTACCGCTATCGGTCGTGCCAAGAAGAGCGAAATAACATATCGCAGTGGTGCAAAGGAGCATGATTTGATTTGCCTTACCGGCAATCTCGGTGCATCGTATATGGGCTTGCGTCTGTTGGAGCGTGAGCGCAGGGTTTTGCAGGGCGTGGATAATCCGCAACCACAATTCGAGGGATATGAGTATCTCTTGCAACGATATCTGAAACCTCGTGCGAGATACGATATGGTGGAGTCGTTGCACAAGGAGGGTATTGTACCTACATCGATGATTGATATTACCGATGGCTTGGCTTCGGAGGTGTTGCAGATTTGTAAGGCTTCAAAATGTGGTGCCAGAATATATTTGGAGCGTATGCCGTTGGCAAAGCAGACAACAGCATTGGCAGAGGAGATGAATATGGACCCTGTTGTTGCAGCCCTAAATGGAGGAGAGGATTATGAATTGCTCTTCACTGTGCCACTCGAAAAGCGTGAGCAGATTATGAATCTCGGCTGCATTGATATTATCGGTCATATCACTGCTGAGAGTACGGGGGCGTATCTCGTAACACCTGACGGTAAGGATATAGCCTTGCAGGCACAAGGTTTTACACCCAAAAAATAACCTAAAATAGCTATAATATAATGAAACGAACTATTTTACTTCTCTCTGCGCTTATTCTTTGTGTAGAGGCTTTTGCCGCAAAGGAGTATAAACTCCTCTCTCCAAACGGCAAGTTGGAGGTTACGATTACCACCGAGCCACAGCTGTCGTACAAGGTAGAGTGTAATGGCGATTTGGTGTTGGCGCCATCGAAGATAGGCTTGAAGGTGTATAAGGGTGCTACGCTTGGTAAGGGAGATAAGGTTAAGCGAGTGAAGCGTACAACGGTAGATACAACCATTCCTACAAAGTTCTACTTCCGAGATGTAATCAAAGACCACTACAACGCCTTGCGTATCGACTTTGCAACTCGTTATGCTGTGGAGTTCCGTGCTTACGATGAAGGTATTGTATATCGTTTTGTGACGAACTTTAAGAGCGACTTCGTACTCGAAAAAGAGATTGCCGAGTTTGCCTTTGCAAAGGATTATAACGGCTACTTCCCATACACAAACAAGACTGGTACCCGCAAGGATAACTTCTTCTCATCATTCGAAGCGCCATATCATAAGTGCGAATTATCCCGATTCGATAAGGAGAGGGTGGCGTTTGTACCTGTGATTGTCGAGCATGATAATTATGATATCTGTATCCTCGAATCCGATGTAGAGCACTATCCGGGTATGTTTGTGTCGAATCAGAAGGGTGCAACGGCTCTTTGCGGAGAGTTTGCTCCTATGCCGGATAAGGTTGTTGTGGGAGGTTATCGCAAGTTGCAGGATGTTATTGAGGTGCGCAAGCCGTATATCGCAGAGTGTAAGGCTGCGACAAATACTCCTTGGCGAATACTTCTCATTACTGATGATAAGAACACGCTGCTTGACAACGATATGGTGTATCGTCTTGCTTCGCCTTCACGAATTGAGGATACCTCGTGGATTAAGCCTGGTAAGGTAGCTTGGGAGTGGTGGAATAATTGGGGATTGACTGGCGTGCCGTTCAAAGCAGGTATCAATACCGAAACATATAACTACTATGTCGATTTTGCTGCAAAGTATGGTATCGAGTATGTGATTCTCGATGAAGGTTGGGCGGAACTATATCTGAACGACCTCACAAAGGTTGTTCCCGAGATAGATTTGCAGGCTATCGTAGACCATGGCAAGAAGAAGGGTGTCGGAATAATTCTCTGGGCAGGCTATAATGCCGTAAAGGGTAAAGAGGAGGAGGTCTGTCGCCACTTTGCCGAGATGGGCGTCAAGGGCTTTAAGGTCGATTTCCTTGACCGTGATGATGCCCAGATGGTCGATTTTCAATATAAACTTGCCGAGGTGGCTGCAAAGTATAAGTTGATGATTGACTATCATGGTTGTACGAAGCCGACCGGTTTGAATCGCACTTGGCCGAATGTTGTCAATTTTGAGGCTGTTCTTGGTTTGGAGTGTTCGAAGGGCAAGCGAAGTTTGCGCTATAATGTAGTGGATTACGATTTGGAGATTCCATATTTGCGTATGGTAGCGGGTCCTATGGACTATACGCAGGGAGCTATGCGTAATGTGTCGAAGAAAAACTACTATCCTTGCTATCGTAGACCTATGAGTCAGGGCACTCGTTGCCGTCAGATGGCGATGTATGCCATCTACTTCTCGCCATTCTGTATGTTGTGCGACTCGCCAATACTCTATGAACGAGAGGCTGAGTGTACCAAGTTTATTGCAGAGTTCCCAACCGTATGGAACGAAACAGTGGTGCTCGATGGACATATTGGCGACTATGTTGCTATGGCGCGCCGCAGTGGAGATACTTGGTATGTGGGTGTTATGAACGATTGGACTGCACGCAAGGTAGAACTTGACTTGTCGAAGATTCTCGGTGAAGGTGAGTATGTAGCGGAGGTGTTCCGTGATGGCGTTAATGCCGATATGCTTGGAGAGGATTATATCCACGAAACCGTGACTGTACCTGAATCTCGCAAGATGGTGGCCGATATGGCACCGGCAGGAGGATTTGTTCTCAAATTAAAAATTAAAAATTAAGAATTGATAATTCTTTATAGGGGCTGTTGGCGGTTAGCTGATAGCCCTTGTTTTGTTTTACGAACTCCGAGCGTCATCACAGCGCAACGATTATAGGAACCGCACCTGCGGTGCTTAATAGGATTGAATGGGATTCGCTCCCGCTGGATTCGAACGGCGGCAGAAGCTGAGAGAAGACCGAGAAGAGAGGAGGTGGTGCAAGACCAGAGGTCTGATGTAAAGAGCCGATACTGACGAGGAAATTTATTTACTTGGCGGTATTGGCTATTTGCATCGTAATCGCAAAGCGATGCACCACCGACACACCACGAAGATAAGTCTTCCGAGGCGCAACAAGCTGACCGAATCCTGGTAGCCCACACGAAAAAAGACGACTTTTGCAAGTCGTCTTCGTGTTGGGCTACCAGGATTCGAACCTGGAATGACAGGACCAGAATCTGTAGTGTTACCATTACACCATAGCCCAATTCCTTTTTGCGAGTGCAAAAGTATGATTTATTTTTTGTTTTAGCAAAGAAATTTCAAAAAAATTTATAATTTTGTTGAGGTTTTTGCTGTTGTGGCATGGAAACAAATGCGTAAAATAACCATAAAATACTATTAATATTATGAAAAACATCAAATTTCGTCTTATCGTGATGAACTTCCTGCAATATGCAGTGTGGGGTTCATACTTGACTTCGATGGGTACATACCTATTTAATATAGGTTTGCAGGAGCGCATCGGATTGTTCTATGCGGTGCAGGGTATCGTGTCGCTCTTTATGCCGGCATTGGTGGGTATTATTGCTGACCGTTGGATTCAGGCTCAGCGCATGCTCGGCTTATGCCACACTTTGGCAGCAGTGTTTGCAGGTTTGACAGCCTTCTATGGCACGGGCGCAATGGGTGCAGTGGAGTTTGCTCCATTGTTCTCGCTCTACACTTTGAGTGTTGCGTTCTATATGCCGACTATCGCACTCTCGAACTCGGTGGCTTACAGCCTTTTGGAGCGTGCAGGTTTGGATACGGTTAAGGCTTTCCCTCCAATTCGTGTTTGGGGTACGGTAGGTTTTATCTGCGCAATGGTTGGTTGCGACTTGGCAGGCTTCCAAAGCTCGTATATGCAGTTTGCACAGTGCGCAGTATTAGGTTTGTTGCTTGGCGTATATGCCTTCCTTCTTCCACAGTGTCCTATCGCTAAGGGCGAGAAGAAATCGCTTGGCGAGGCCCTCGGCTTGAAAGCTTTTGCGTTGTTTAAGCAGAAGAAGATGGCAATTTTCTTCATCTTCTCGATGTTGCTCGGTGTGTCGTTGCAGATTACCAATGGCTTTGCCAATCCGTTTATCTCGAACTTCGAGGCTATTCCGGAGTATGCCGATACCTTTGGTGTTCAGCATGCAAATATCCTTATCTCTTTGTCGCAGGTGTCTGAAACATTGTGTATCCTCTTGATTCCGTTCTGTTTGAAGCGTTTCGGTATTAAAAATGTGATGCTGATGTCGATGTTTGCATGGGTTCTGCGCTTCGGCTTGTTCGGCTTGGGCAATCCGGGTACAGGCGTTTGGATGTTTATCCTCTCGATGATTGTCTATGGTGTGGCATTCGACTTCTTCAATGTGTCGGGCTCGCTCTATGTAAATCAAGAGACTTCGGAAGATATTCGCTCTTCGGCGCAGGGCTTGTTTATGATGATGACTAACGGCGTGGGTGCAACTATCGGAACACTTGGTGCGCAGGCTGTCGTAAATCACTTCGTATATAACGGCTCGGAAGGTGTTGCGATGATGCAGGGCTGGTCTACCACTTGGTTGATTTTCGCAGGTTATGCACTCGTTGTAGCGATATTGTTTGCACTCGTTTTCAAATACAAACACAACCCTAACGCAGAAGTTAATGTGACTCATTAGTCATTAATCTAAATATCTGTGAAAATTAAACACCGCTTTTAGCGGTGTTTTTTATTTTTCTGTAAAAATTTTTTGAAAAAATATTTGGAGAAACGAATTTTTTGCATTTACTTTGTGATATCAAAATAATATCATTTTGAAAAGAGGGCGGCAAATAAAAACAAAATTATAAACCTTTTTTAATACTTATTACTATGGAGACAAACAAGAACATGGTCTATTCAGGCTGGAAGATGAACGGATTTGCGATGTTATTCATCGTGTTGTTATCGTGGGTTGGCGGTCCTGCGCTTGCAATTTACGGCGGCGTAAATTGGGCTTCGCCTTATGATGCTATCGCTATTGTGGCAGGTGTTATAATTACTTTGTGGGCGATTATTGCATCGTGTGGTTTTATAATGTTGGAGCCTAACGAGGCTCGTGTGTTGCTCTTTTTCGGAAAGTATCGCGGTAACTTTGTGCAGACGGGTTTTTGGTGGGTAAATCCATTTATGTCGAAGAAGTCTATCTCTCTTCGTGCCCGCAACCTCAACGCCGAGCCTATCAAGGTGAACGACAAGCAGGGTAACCCTATCCTTATCGGTTTGGTTTTGGTGTGGAAAATCCGTGAGGAGGAGATTTACAAGGCTGTATTCGATATCGACACCCCTGTTGCTACGGGCGAGGTTACCGTAACTGCAAGCAGCCGTATGAAGGTGCTCGAAAACTTCGTATCGGTGCAGAGTGATGCAGCGTTGCGTCAGGTGGCAGGAATCTACGCCTACGATAATAACAACGGTGGGAAAGAGGAACTCACCCTTCGCTCGAATGCTGACGAGATTAACGAGCAACTCGAAAATCGCCTGAACGAGCGTCTTGCAATGGCAGGTATCGAGGTAGTAGAGGCTCGTATCAACTACCTTGCATACGCTCCTGAAATTGCGGCTGTGATGTTGCGCCGTCAGCAGGCAGATGCTATCATCTCGGCACGCGAGAAGATTGTTGAGGGTGCTGTTTCGATGGTGAAGATGGCTATCGACAAGTTGTCGGCAGACGAGGTTGTCGAACTTGACGAGGAGCGCAAGGCGGCAATGGTGAGCAATTTGCTTGTAGTGTTGTGCGGTGATGAGTCGGCACAGCCGGTGGTGAATACAGGCACACTGCACCATTAAAAAATCGTTCTGAACGGTAAATTTTGCACGAATCTGCTGACTCTGAAATGCTCACATAGGCATACTATGCTCCGCTTTCATCGCATTGCTTCGCACAAAATTTCCTCGTTCATTGACGATTTTTAACAGAAGGAAAAATCGTTCTAATGAGTTCTTTTTGCACGAATCTGCAGACTCTGAAATGCTCACATAGGTTTACTATGCTCCGCTTTCATCGCATTGCTTCGCACAAAATTTCCTCGTTCATTGACGATTTTTAACAAACTATAAACGAGAGAATTGTAAAATCCGGAATTAGAAGATAATTCTCAATTCTCAATTCTTAATTCTTAATTTGACAAATGGCAAAGGAGCCTACAAAAAGTTTTGTACTTCGTATTGATGCCGAGATGATGGAGGCTATTGAGAGGTGGGCGGAAGATGAATTCCGCTCCACCAACGGTCAGTTGCAATATATTATCGCCGAAGCTCTGCACAAAAGCGGAAGAATCAAAAAAAAGAAGAAGACTGATGGAAGCAAATAACTTTATACAGATACTGCGCAAGATTAACCGAGGGGTATCGTTCAACTTGTGGCGTGTGCGCATCGGAGGATTGGAGATGGCTCTCTTCTTTCTTTTCGCCATCGGAGAGAAGCTCGTTTGCAGATTTATTCCGATGGAGCCCGACACCCAACATATCGTAAGCGAAACGATGAGTTGTATCTCTGTGCTGATTCTCGGTGAGGCGATTATGCGTTCGCTCTATAAACTATTTCCTCGATATCGCTGGGGAACACTATTGGCAATGATTGGCGGAGCTGTCGGAGGTCTGCTTATTACAATTGTGATGGACCACTTCGACAAGGAGGTTGCGGTGGATACCAACGACCTTATTGCGTTGGGCGTTTGCGTTGCGCTCTTCATTGCAGCATATCTCTTCTGGCGACAGAGCGTCAATAAGGTAAAGCGACTAAAACTCGAACGAGATATGAGTCGCAAAAGAAGATTGCATAAAGGTTATTGAAATAAACACTAAAATTCTAAAAAAAAAACTATGAAAACAAATTCTGAAATTAGACAGGAGGCCCTTGGTCTAATGAAGGGTAATTGGGGTATGGCAGTAGGTGTATCACTCGTGTTTATGCTATTGGTGTATGCCTGCTCGTTGGTTGCTACAACAATAGAAATGTTTGTTGGAACACCAATAGGCGATGGCGAAAGTGTGTTGATTCCAATATTCAGTATGCTTGCATCTATTTTATTTGTATTCCCGCTATCGTTCTCTCTTATTATGCTCTTCTTGGGCTTTCTGCGTGGTACAGAGACTCTCAAAGTGAAAGGGCTATTCAAGGCCTTCAAAAAGCCTTACTACGGTAAGTCGATAGGATTGTACCTTTTGACCGCAATATTTACTGCACTTTGGACTCTGCTCCTTATCATTCCGGGTATCATCAAGAGTTTGTCGTATGCTTTGGCGCCATATATCTTGGCAGATAATCCCGAACTCACCGCAAACGAGGCAATCAATCGCAGTATGGAGATGATGAAGGGCCACAAGATGAGCCTCTTCCTTATGTGGTTGGGATATGTAGGATTTGCCTTGCTCTCAATTCTTGCGTTAGGTATTCCGTTGCTTTGGCTCTATCCTTACTACCAAGTGGTGTTGGCTAAGTTCTACGAGGAGATTAAAGCAGAGTCGGTTGCTGCTTAGTATTGGAATAAAAAACATATGAAAAGTCAGCCTATTCTATTGCAGAATGGGCTGACTTTTTTTACTATTTTCTACCTGAAAATCTTATCGAAATTGGCTTGTGTAGCCTCAGTTAAAATGGCGATATCAACCCCTCGCAACTCGGCAATTCTGGCGTAAATATCCTCTATCGGAGTGGTGCTCTCATCGCTCTCAACAAAGAGGTGCGAGAGTGGGGTAGAACGCATTGCCTCGATGGTCTTTGGTGAGCGAAAAGTACGCTCTCCAAATGAGAGGTAATATCCTTGTTTTACAGCGTGTTGTGCTTGCTCTGTCGAACCGATGAAACCATGAAAAATCGCCGCCGGAAGATGAAAATTCCGAAGTATTCGCATCACCTCCTCGAAGGCTCTAACACAGTGCAGAACGACCGGTTTTTGGTGCTGCTCGGCAAGGATTAATTGCGCTCGAAAAATGCGCTCCTGCTCTACGTGCGGAACATTGCACGCAAAGTCCAACCCAATCTCTCCGACAGCATCGGCAGTTGCAATGCCTTTCTCAACGACAGAGATGTCGCCACCAAGCGCATGCCATGGGTGAATGCCCACGGTATCAATAGTTTGCGCCTGCGTAAGTGTATTATGTGTGTGAATATCTACAACCATTGCAAGTGTAAAGGTAGTGAATTTTTGCAATAATCGTGAATAATTCGTAACTTCGCAACACAAATATTGAAGAAGCGTATGAATAGAAGAGTATATCCCGCCATGGTTGCAGTTTTGGCTTTGTTGATGTGTGGTTGTGTAGAAGAGACTCCACGCATACCTACGCCGTACAAGGTGCGACAGATTAATCGTCTGCCGTTTTACTTTGAAAATCCCGAGAGTCGTACAGCTGCTGTGAGTGTGACATCGGAGGAGCATCGCCTCTCGTTCTTCGGTTGGGGAGAGCAGACGGATAAAGCATTCACAATGCAACTCCCTGACGATGTGTCGTCTTACAATAGGGTGTTGCTCGAATACCGAATGGGAGCATGGGAGAAGATGCCAGGCGAGTGGGATAATACGACAATGCTCTTTGTTGAGAATAAAGATGGCGAGCGTTTCGAGATAGCCCGTGCCATAACCCCATACGGCAACTCTTTTGGCAGTTTGTGGAGTAAGACTTTCTGGCTCGATGTTACCGAGTATCTGCCGATGTTGCAGGGTGAAACAACATTTTATCTCTACTATGGTGGCTGGGACGCTACGGATAAGCGTGCGCATACCGTTACGGTAACCTTCCACTACTACAAGGGCAAGCGGGCTCGCAATACCGTTTTTGTGCATAAGTTGTACGATTCGAGCCGTGATGGAAATTCGGGTTATCGTGCTTGGTGCTATGGTGTGGCAGGTTACGATATAGAGGCGGAAGAGCGTTTGGGCTTGCGTACAATCGAGGTGCCTGAGAATGTCAAGTCGTTGGAGTTGCGTGTAGCCATAACGGGGCATGGACACGACCAAGGCAAATTTGTCGAGCGAGTTGGTTATAGGACCAAAAATGCAGCCGAATTTGATGAAAACTACTACAAGTTTGTGGTGAATGGAGAACAGCAAGAGGCTGAGGGTTATATCTTCTACGACAATAGTACCAACTATAAACAGGCAGGAACATATCTCTATGACCGAGCCAATTGGGCGCCTGGCAACCCAATTAATGTTCAGTATTGGTCGATTGAGGCGCCTGCGGAGGGCTATGGTACGATGACTCTCGATATCAACTTGGACAAGTTTGAGTCGAAGATGACTGAGCCAAATGCCGAGGGTGTGGCACAATATATCACGGAGGTTTTCCTGTTTGGTTTCGATAAGTAGCAAAAAGCACTTAATCACAGAGTGATAAGTGGGTATCCAATAACTTTTGGGTACCCACATTTTGTGTGAGGAGAACTAAATTTGCAATAATTGTGAAAAAAATAACACAAAAGGGGTGTAATCTCGCAAAAAATTAGTATCTTCGCAGGCGATTTTTAGGGGATTTGATTCCCAAAGGGAATAAACGATTTTTTCCGAAACAAAAACAAATAATTTTATTCACTAACAAAAACACAAAAAACATGTCGAAAATCATTAAACTTTGCAAAGGTTTGGATATTCGCTTGCAGGGAGAGGCACAGAAGACGATAGTCGATGCTCCGTTGGCTTCGGAGTATGCTGTGTCGCCACTCGATTTCGAGGGCATTACCCCAAAGATGCTTGTTAAGGTTGGTGACACAGTAGAGGCAGGTTCTCCACTCTTCTTCGACAAGAAGCGTCCGGAGATTCTCTTCACCTCGCCTGTCAGCGGTACTGTTGCTGCTGTCAATCGTGGCGAGAAGCGTAAGATTCTCTCTGTTGTTGTCACAGCCGATAAGGAGGTTGCGTACAAGAAGTTTGCTTCGCTCGACCTCTCGAAGGCATCGCGTGAGCAGATTATCGAACTTTTGCTCGAATCGGGATTGTGGACGATGTTTGTTCAGCGTCCTTACGGTGTTGTCGCTACTCCAAGCGATAAGCCAAAGGCTATCTTTGTGTCGGCATTCGACAGCGCTCCTCTCGCTATCGACTACGATTTTGCACTTGCTGACCAACAACAGCCGTTGCAGAAGGGATTTGATGTATTGCGCCGTCTGACCGATGGTAAGGTACATCTTTCGTACAACGCTTGCGGTCAGGTGCCACAGGTTGAGGGTGTAGAGTTGCACGCATTCAAGGGTAAGCACCCTGCGGGCAATGTAGGTGTTCAAATTCACCACATCGACCCAATCAACAAGGGCGAGAAGGTTTGGACTTTGAACATTCAGGATGTTGTAATTCTCGGTCGTTTGTTCCTTACAGGTAAGGTAGATATGAGCCGTGTAGTTGCTGTTGCAGGTTCGTGTGTGGCAGAGCCAAAGTACTACCGTGTAGTTGCAGGTGCTTCGGTTGAGTCAATCTTGGGCGGTAAGCTGTCAAACGAACATGCTCGTGTTATTTCGGGCAATGTCTTGACGGGTCGCAATGTTGGCAAAGAGGGATTCCTCGGTGTCAATGCTAACCAGATTACCGTAATTCCTGAGGGCGATAACTACGAGTTGCTCGGTTGGGCAATGCCTCGTTTCAAGAAGTTCTCTGTATCGCGTGCATACTTCTCTTGGCTGTTCCCTTGCCGCAAGTACAACCTCGATACCAACCTCAATGGTGGCGAGCGTGCTTTCGTTATGAACGACCTCTACGAGAAGTACTTGCCAATGGATATCTATCCGGTACACCTTGTGAAGGCTTGCTTGGCTAACGATTTGGATAAGATGGAGAATCTCGGTATCTACGAGGTTGTGGAGGAGGATTTGGCACTTTGCGAGTTCGTCTGCCCTTCGAAGATTGAGATTCAGCAGATTCTCCGCAATGGTATTAACACAATGATTAAGGAGGAGGAGTAATGAAGGCACTTCGTAATATAGTAGATAAGATTAAGCCAACCTTCTCGAAGGGTGGCAAACTCGGTTTCTTGCACTCGACTTTCGATGCTTTCGAGACCTTCTTGTTCGTTCCTAACACCACAACTCAGCACGGTGCGCATGTTCGCGACTGTAACGATATCAAGCGTACAATGATTACCGTTGTTGTGGCTCTTATCCCTTGCCTCTTGTTCGGCTGCTACAATACAGGTTTGCAGGTAGGCTTGGAGGGCTGGTTGGCATTCGCTTACGGCTTGGTGCGAATCCTTCCGATGATTGCCGTATCGTATATCGTTGGTTTGGGTATCGAGTTCACCGTAGCGCAGTGGCGTGGTCATGAGGTTAATGAGGGATTCCTCGTTTCGGGACTTTTGATTCCTTTGGTAATGCCTGTAAGTACTCCGCTTTGGATGGTTGGTCTTGGTACCGCATTTGCCGTAATCTTCGGTAAGGAGATTTTCGGTGGAACGGGTATGAATGTATTCAACCCTGCTGTTTTGGCTCGTGCATTTGTATTCTTCGCCTACACTCCGCAGATGTCGGGTGAGACCGTTTGGTACTCGACTTGGAAGATGTTTGGCGCAACCGATGCTCAGACAGGTGCTACCGCTTTGGAGCAGTTGGCTACAACGGGTGGTATGCAGTGGTCGGCTCTCGATGCGTTCCTCGGCTTTATCCCTGGCTCGTTCGGTGAGACTTCGACCTTGGCTATCTTGATAGGTGCCGCTATCTTGCTCTACACAGGTGTTGCTTCGTGGAAGACTATGGTGTCGGTATTTGTTGGTGGTTTGGCTATGGCATACCTCTTCAACCTTTGCGGCGTTGGCGCAATGGGCTCGCAGGGTGTTGAGCCTTATATGCACTTGCTCGTTGGTGGTTTTGCCTTCGGTGCTGTGTTTATGGCAACAGACCCTGTAACTTCGGCACAGACTTCGACAGGTAAGTATATCGTAGGCTTCTTGACAGGTGCTATCGCAATTATGATTCGTGAGATTAACCCTGCATATCCGGAGGGTATGATGCTCTCGATTCTCTTTATGAATGCGTTGGCTCCGCTTGTAGACTACTTTGTAGTTGAGGCTAATATCCGCCGCCGTAAGAATCGTGTTAAAACTGTTAAATAAGGAGGGTAAGGCTATGAAATTCAATACAAATAGTAATGTATATATCATCATCTACTCGGTAGTGATGGTAGTTATCGTGGCTGTATTGCTGTCGTTGGCAGCCCTCGGCTTGAAGCCTCGTCAAGACGAGAATATTCTCAACGAGAAGAAGACTCAGATTGTGAAGGCTCTCGGCTACGATGTTGCGACCACTTCGTACGATGAGGTTGTGGCAGAGGCGGCTTTGCTCGATGCACAGGGTGCAGTCGTAAACAACGATGTAGCAAAGGTTTTCGAGGCTTTGCAAGATGTTAAGGGCTCGCGTGAGGCGGGTTCGTTCCCAATCTTCAAGGCTAAGGACGGTAGCGTTGTAGTACCTTTGTATGGTGCAGGTCTTTGGGGACCAATCTGGGGCTATGTTGCTTTGGCTCCCGATATGAATACCGTTAAGGGTATCGTACTCGACCACTCGGGCGAGACTCCGGGCTTGGGTGCGGAGATTACCACTGCAAAGCATCAGGCTATGTATCCCGGTAAGACCGTATTCGAGGGTGAGGAGTTAGTGGGTATCACCTTGAAGAAGGGTGGTGCTGACGAGAACAATCCTCACGAGGTTGATGCCATCACCGGTGGTACAAAGACTTCGGACGGTGTTTCGGCTATGATTAAGGATTGCTTGGTGTCGTATGTGCCATATTTCGTGGCAGCAAAGGTGACTGCTGAGCAGGAGTCTAACGAATTAAACACAGAGAACAATGGCAAGTAAGAGTTTGAAAAATTTGACAGCTCCGCTCAGCGGAAATAACCCTGTCATCGTTCAGATTCTCGGAATCTGTTCGGCTTTGGCTGTTACCGTGCAACTCAAACCTGCTATTGTTATGGGTTTGTCGGTAATGGTAGTTACAGCGTTTGCCAACTTGGTGATGTCGATTTTGCGTAAGGGTGTGCCTTCGCGTATCCGTATCATCGTACAGTTGGTTGTAATCGCTTCGTTGGTTATCTTGGTAGACCAAGTATTGAAGGCATTTGTTTACGATGTATCGAAGCAGTTGTCGGTATATGTTGGTCTGATTATTACAAACTGTATCGTGATGGGCCGTGTTGAGGCGTTCGCATTGCAGAATAAGCCTTGGGATTCGTTCCTCGATGGTATCGGTAACGGTGCAGGCTACGGCTTGATTCTCGTAATCGTGGCATTCTTCCGCGAGTTGCTTGGCTCGGGCTCGTTGTTTGGTTATCCAATCTTCGAGAAGCTCGGTCTTTACGAATTGGGCTACGCAAATTGCGGTTTGATGTTGTTCCCACCGATGGCGTTGATTATTGTTGGTTGCATCATCTGGATTCACCGTACTATTAACACTAACTTACAGGAGAAATAGGAGGATAGATTATGGAAACATTGAATTTATTTATTCGTTCGATTTTTATCGACAACATGGTCTTCGCATTCTTCTTCGGAATGTGCTCCTACATTGCCGTATCCAAGAATGTTAAGACGGCTCTCGGTCTTGGTCTTGCCGTAACTTTCGTGCAGACAATGACCGTGCCTTTGAACTACCTCTTGAATGAGTATGTTTTGGCTCCTAATGCGTTGGTTGAGGGTGTAGATTTGTCGTTCCTCTCGTTCATCGTCTTTATCGCCGTTATCGCTGCATTTGTGCAGTTGGTGGAGATGATTGTCGAGAAGTTCTCGCCAACCCTCTATAACCAGCTCGGTATCTTCCTTCCGCTTATCGCTGTAAACTGCGCCATCATGGGTGGCTCGTTGTTTATGCAGCAGATGGTCGGTGCAGGCGAGATTCGCAATGTTGGCGAATCGGTAGTATATGGTTTAGGCTCAGGTCTTGGCTGGTGGTTGGCTATCGTTATGATGGCTGCTATCCGTGAGCGTCTTGCCTACTCGCATATTCCGGCTGCATTGAAGGGTCCGGGTATCGCATTTATTATCACAGGCCTTATGGGTATCGCATTTATGATATTCTCGGGTATTCAGTTGTAAACCTTTAATAAGAGTATAAAAAGATGGTAAAAGTAATTATTGTTGCAATTGTTGCCTTTCTTGCAGTAACCCTCCTTTTGGTGGCACTGTTGCTCTTTGCAAAGGCAAAACTGACCTCGTCAGGCAATGTAACCATCGACATCAACAACGGCAAGAAGGTCGTTGAGGTTGAGGCCGGTGGTAACCTCCTCGCTACACTCGCTACGGCAGACATCTTCCTCCCATCGGCTTGCGGTGGTAAGGGTGCTTGCGGACAGTGCAAGTGTCAGGTTTTGGAGGGTGGCGGCGAGGTTCTTCCTACCGAAACAGGCTTCTTCAACCGCAAGCAGATTCGTGAGAATTGGCGTTTGGGTTGCCAGGTAAAGGTTAAGGAGGATATGAAAATCGCTGTTCCTGATTCGGTGTTGAGCATCAAGAAGTGGGAGTGTGAGGTTATCTCGAACCACAATGTTGCTACCTTCATCAAGGAGTTCGTGGTGAAGTTGCCTGAGGGCGAGCACCTCAACTTCCGTTCGGGTGGTTACATTCAGATTGATGTGCCTGCAATCACTGTTGATTACAAGGATATCGATGTAGACCCTCAGTACGAGGAGGATTGGGTTAAGTTTGGTCTTCGTGATTTGAAGATGGTAAACCCTGAGCCTCAGGTGCGTGCTTATTCGTGCGCTACTTACCCTGCCGAGGGCGATATCATTCGTTTGAATGTTCGTATCGCAACCCCTCCATTCGGTCCTGACCGTAAGATGTTGCCTGTAAATCCGGGTGTCTGCTCGTCTTATATCTACTCGCTCAAACCGGGCGATAAGATTACTATGTCGGGTCCTTACGGAGAGTTCTTCTTGCCGGACAACTTGCCTGATACTCAGGAGTTGATTTTCATCGGTGGTGGTGCAGGTATGGCGCCTATGCGTTCGCACATTATGCACCTCTTCAAGACCGAGAAGACAAAGCGTCCGGTGTCGTTCTGGTATGGTGCACGTTCGCTCAAAGAGGCGTTCTATTTGGAGGACTACGCAGAGATTGAGCGTGAGTTCCCTAACTTCAAGTTCAACCTTGCTCTCGACCGTCCAGACCCAGAGGCAGATGCAGCAGGCGTGGACTACAAGGTGGGATTCGTTCACAACGTTCTCTTCGAGAACTACCTCAAAAACCACGAGGACCCAGAGGGTTGTATCTACCTTATGTGCGGACCTCCAATGATGGTCGGAGCAGTTGAAAAACTCCTCGATTCACTCGGAGTGCCACCGGAGAATATTTTGTACGATAACTTCGGCGCATAAAAATCATTCTGATTGGTGAATTTCTCACCAAAACTTCGATAGCCCGATTGCTCACATAGGCTTACTATGCTGCGCATCGGGCTTCTTGTTTGGCAAGAAATTCCCTCAATCATTTCTGATTTTTAGAGATTGTGTACTATCCCGAAGGTCTTTCTTTTGCGATGCACCACATCTCACGACTTCTAACGAGAAATTAAAAACGCATTTTAAGGGGCAACTACTTCGTTGCTCTGCGATAATCCGCTTGCTCACATAGGTCTACTATGCTGCGCAAGCGGATTTCTTGTGCGCCTTATATTTGCCTCCTTAAAATGCGTTTTACCGTATTGCACTGTATGCTGCGCATCGGGCTTCTTGTTTGGCAAGAAATTCCCTCAATCATTTCTGATTTTTAGAGATTGTGTACTATCCCGAAGGTCTTTCTTTTGCGGTGCACCGCATCTCACGACTTCTGACGAGAAATTAAAAACGCATTTTAAGCCTTATGAATAGTTCTCTTAGTCGTGTATCTGTTAAGGGTGGTATAGCTGTAAATTCGAATTATGATGCAGAGAAGGGTTATATCAATATCAACGCTTTGGTTAAGGCGAAGGAGACCGCTGAATTCCGTATCGGAGCGCTACTTGAACGAAATTATATCCTCAACCCCAAACTCTTTGTAGTGGGCAGCCAACTCATCGTTGCGGTCCGAAAGAATAAGCAACTTGTCGCCCATCATCAACTCGGCACTGCCCTTCGGTACGAAGTAGTCGCCATCGCGACACACCATCACGACAAGCGTATTGTCGGGCAGCGACACCTTATTTAGTGTGTTGCCCTCCGAGAGCATCTGCTCGGTTACGGCAATCTCGGTAAATGCCGAGCGCACCTTATCCTGCAATGCGCCCTCGAACTTACTCTCCTTCTCGGCGTATGCCAAGCCGAGCAACTCTGCCATACTGCTGACTGTTGTACCTTGTATCACGAGCGAGATAATAGTCATGATGAATACCACATTGAAAACCAACTCGGCACCCTCGATTTTAGCCACCCAAGGGTATGTTGCAAAGATAATAGGCACGGCACCTCGCAATCCTACCCACGAGATATACAGACGAGCCTTTTTCGTGAGTTTGCGGAATGGCGCAAGGCAGATGAATGTTGCGATAGGACGAGCCACAAGCATAAGGAAAAGTCCCGCTACAACTCCCAAAATGATGGTTTGCAACTGTAACACCTCTTCGAGTGTTACAAGCAATCCGAGCATCAGGAACATAATAATCTGGAACAGCCATGTGATACCATCGAAGAAGGTGGTTACGGTGCGTTTATTTACGAGTTTGTTGTTTCCGACAATCAAGCCTGCGATATAGACCGCTAAGTATCCGTTGCCCTTAATAAGTGAGGTGAACGAGAATGTGAAGAAGACGCACGCCAACAACAGCACCGAGTATAGCGATGCGTTGTCGATGTTTATTTTGTTGATAATCCAAACCGAAGCACGGCCAAAGAGGTAACCAATCAAGGCGCCCACTGCCATCTGTATAACGAACATCAAGATAGCCCCTCCAAGACCTATTTCCTCGTTGCCTTCTCCTCCGAGCATCTTCACCAAGAGAATTACGAGGATATAAGCCATCGGGTCATTTGAACCACTCTCCAACTCCAACAGTGGTCGCAGATTCTCGCTCAAACCTTGTCGGCGAGTACGCAAAATGGAGAATACCGAAGCCGAATCGGTTGAAGATATGGTCGAAGCGAGAAGCAATGCCAACGGAAAAGATAACTCAAAACCTATCACAGGAGCAATCAAATAGACAAAACCTCCGAGCAGTAGTGCCGTCATCAATACGCCTGCCGTAGCGAGGGTTATACCTTCGGGGAGTATCGGTCTGATTTCTGAGAATTTGGTATCCATACCACCCGAAAACAAGATGATGCAGAGCGAAAGCATACCGATAAATTGCGTCAATTCGGGTGAGTTGAACGAGAGAATATCGTAGCCAAAGAATAGTCCTACTGCCAAAAAGAGCAAGAGAGCAGGTGCGTTGAAACGATACGCCACCTTACCCGCCATCACGGCAACAAACAGAAGAATTGCTCCAATTAGTAGGAAGTGTTCTGCATTTATCATTGTTTGAGTCGAATTTTAGTATAGGTGTAATTTGTTGTTCATCAGCGAGATACCAACTCGTATTTTGCTATGTCGCTTGTTGTAGTCGAGCATCGTTTCGCCATAGCCGTAGTTATATTGCACAAATAGGCAAGGTAGCCAATCCCCTCGTTTTGCCATGCGCCACGATGCCTCGACCTGCACATTGTACTTGGCAAATGTTACGGTCGGGTTTACGAGTGCGGTAACCGCTACACGCTCATTTCGGGTGTGGAATGTAGCCCACAACTGCATCACACCACGATAGCGGAAGTAGTGGCTGATGTTGTCACGGTCGTAATAGCCATACCATGCACGCCCTCCGAAACGCCAATTGTCGAATGGCTCGTACAGACACGCCACCGTTGCATAGTTGAACGAACGGGATTGTTCGCCGTTTAGACCATTTGACTCATGCTCAATACCGAAGAGCAGGCGTAGGTTATCTCTTGTCTGCCACGCAACCCAAAATCCAGGGTTATAGGAGTTTTCACGGAAAGGACAAGACTCCTGATAGATATCCCAAAGGCTGCGTTGGGTGTAGGTGGCAAAAAAATCGACTTTGCCTTTTATACTCCACAAACGCATCGCCACACTCAACTGAAATTTGATGTCGGAGGTGTATTTCGATACGGGTTTGTTGGTTGCAAAACCTGTAACCATGTAGTTCTGCTTCCACATGCCGATTACGGGGTAACGACTCTTTGGAGTTGAGGGTTGAGAGTTGAGGGTTGAGAGATTTTTCTCTCTCTTGTTGAGCGATAACGAGTCGGTCTGCTTTGCCGAAACAACAAAACAGAGCATAATAAACACTATTGCCAAAACTCTTTTCATCTCTCGTCTAAAAATTCTTAATTCTGCATTTTGCATTTTGCATTCTGCATTCTGCATTCTGCATTCTGCATTTCTCTCGTCTTTATTGCGGAATAAAGATATAAGTTATCGTTCCTCGTTGTTTTGCAGGGGCGGAGTTGTTGATGTCGAAACGGGAGTTGCGTGCCGACTCCACAGCCGTCTGTTGCATGCACTCATCGCCACCACTCTCAACCCATGCCGAAGTCACTTCGCCACGCTGATTGACCACTACCGATACAATAACCTCGCCACCACCTTCGCAACGATATGCGGGCTTTACGAGATGACGACTATATCGTACGGGGTTTGTGAACGAAAAACTAACCGTAACACTTCCCTTGCGTTTGGTATCTTTACGCTCCTTGTCGCCATTGCTCTGCGAACGATTTTCGCCAATAGCATTCGCCTCACGCAAACCTCGCTCGTATGCCTCTCTGTTCGCCTTCATCTCTCGCTCGGTTGCCTCGGCGGAAGCATTTAAGGCTGAGGTATTTGTACCCTTTTCGTCTTCGAGATTTTCGTTCAGAGCATTTTCGTTCGATGAGAGGTTGCGGATAGAGTTCCAATCTATATTTTGGTTGTTGCGGCGCACCTCCTCCATCAGTCGGTCACGCTCCTCTTCGAGCAACTCGACAGCCCCCAAATCTATATACATTGTTTCGTTGGCTTTGCGGGTAGAGGTGCCTATTTTTGCCGAAACAAAGACTATCATTACTACCAAATATACGATAATCGTAACGCACAATCCGATACGATTATCATATATCCAACCCACAAAATCCTCATTGCGATTGTCAAATGGCAGTCGCAACCTCTGTTTGCGAGGCTGAGGAGGTCGGGTAGCCTGTTTTTGTCTATCGTTGCTCATTTGTTCCATGATATCCGCAAAATAGTACGCAAATTTAGTAATTTTCAAAAAAAAATCCTATCTTTGTCAAGATTATACTTGTACTTTGACGAAATTTAGAAGATTATGTCAGTAAAACAGAATACTCTCGGCGCCCCGATAACCTTTTCGGGCAAAGGACTCCATACGGGAGCGCAGGTTACGATGACCGTAAGTCCTGCACCCGAGAATCATGGAATAGTATTTCGCCGTATAGATATTGCAGGTGCACCATCAGTACCGGCATTGTGTGAGTATGTTATAGACACATCTCGTGGTACGACAATCGGATTGGGTGATGCTCGTGTAAGTACCATTGAACACCTTATGTCGGCACTTTGGACTCTTGGCGTAGACAATGCATTGGTCGATATCAATGCCCCCGAAACTCCTATTCTCGATGGCTCGGCAAAGGCTTATGCCGAGGAGATTTTGCGAGTTGGATTGGTTGAGCAGTCGGCTGACCGTAAATATTACGAAGTTACCGAAAAACAGGTGTATGCTATTCCCGAAAAGGGCGTGATGTTGGCAATATATCCTAATGAGGAGTTCTCTGCATCAGTACATATCGACTTCAACTCGAAGATTATCGGTAATCAGTATGCTACATTCTCGCCGGAGGATAACTACTCCGAAAAGATTGCACCAAATCGTACATTTGTATTTTTGCATGAGATTGAGGCGTTGGCAAATGCCGGTTTGGTAAAGGGTGGCGATGTTGATAATGCCATTGTCATAGTCGAAAATCCTGTTACGGAAGAGCAACTGAAACGACTTTCGACACTCTTCGATAAGAAAGATATCCGAGTTACAGGTGGATATCTCAATAATCTCGAACTCCGTTCACGCAATGAGATGGCTCGCCACAAGTTGCTCGATTTGCTTGGCGACTTTGCTCTGCTCGGTATGCGTATCAAGGGTAGTGTGATGGCAACCCGCCCCGGACACTACGCCAATACGGAGTTTATGAAGCAGATTCACAACTCCATACGCCGTGAGGGTGTTAAACCTCGCTTTAAGTATGACCGCAAGAAGGCGCCATTGTTTGATGTTGTTGATATCCAGAAGATGTTACCGCATCGCTTCCCGTTCTTGTTGGTTGATAGAATCTACCACATGGACGAACTCTCGATAGCGGGCATTAAGCAGGTTACCATCAATGAGCCTTTCTTCCAAGGGCATTTCCCTTCCGAACCGGTAATGCCGGGAGTGCTTATTGTTGAGGCTATGGCACAATGTAGTGGTTTGTATGTATTGAGCAAGGTGGAGAATCCTGAGTTGTATTCGACCTACTTCCTCCGCATTGATAATGTTCGTTTCCGTCACAAGATTGTGCCGGGCGACACGATGCAGATTGAGTGCGTCTTGGCAGAGCCGCCACGCCGTAATCTTGCCGATGTGGAGTGTAAGGTCTTTGTGGGCGACACTCTTGCTTGTGAAGCGACAATAGTGGCACAAATTATTAAAAACAAGTAACAATCGTTCTGATTGGCTCTTTTTGCACGAGTGCATCGGACGCCAAATTCCTCACATAGGCTTACTATGCTGCGGATTTGTCGCCTAACATCGAACAAAAATAGCTCAATCATCTCCGATTTTGAAATCGGGGAGAACGGAGGATAATTTTGCATTTTGAATTTTTAATTTTGAATTTTAGATATGATTAGTCCTTTGGCTTATGTTCACCCAGACGCAAAATTGGGCAACAATGTTACGGTAGAGCCGTTTGCGTATATCGCAGGCGATGTTGAGATTGGCGATGATTGTTGGATTGGTCCTGGCGCTGTTATTCATGATGGCGCACGCATCGGTAAGCGCAACAAGATTCACACCGCAGCCTCAATTTCGTGCCTTCCGCAGGATTTGAAATTTGTTGGCGAGAAGACCACCGCTGTAATTGGCGATGACAACGATATTCGTGAGTGCGTAACAATCAGTCGTGGTACTGCTTCACGTGGAACTACGGTTGTGGGTAATGGCAATCTCCTCATGGCGTATGTGCATGTGGCACACGATGATGTTGTGGGTAGCCACTGCGTAATCGCAAACCGTGTATCGCTTGCGGGCGAGGTAGAGGTTGGTGATTGGGTTGTTATCGGTGGACACTCGGCTGTACATCAGTGGTGCAAGATTGGCGACCACTGCATGATTCAGGGCGGCTCGTTGGTGCGTCAGGATGTGCCACCGTTTGTGACTATGCGTGAGACCGGCTCGTATGCAGGTATTAATAAGTTGGGCTTGCAGCGCCGTGGCTTCACTGCTGAACAGATTGAGGCAATTCACAACATCTATCGTATCATTTTTCAGAGTGATATGAACTTTACACATGCTTGTAATGAGGTGGAGCAGACTCTTCCACCGTCACCCGAGCGTGACTACATCTTGGAGTTCGTGCGAGCATCTCTGAGTGGTCGTGGTGTGATTAAGAAGTACGGCAGATAACAGATACAGTAACTATGAAAAAGTTTGTTTTAGCAGCACTATTGCTCTGTGGAGTATATTCTGCACAGGCGATTAAGATTATTCATGGTCCATATTTGCAGGCGGTAACCGATACCGAGGCTACGATTATGTGGGTAACCGATGTTGATGCGTTGTCGTGGGTTGAGGTTGCGCCCGAAGATGGCAAACACTTCTATTACAAGGACCGACAACACTTCTACCAAACACAGTTTGGAAAGCGTGTTATCGGCACTCTTCATCAGGTAAAGGTTACGGGTTTGGAGCCGGGGAAAAAGTATCGTTATGCCATTGCATCGAAGGAGGTACTTGAACAGAAGGGACACCGTATCCACTATGGAAATATTGTCTCGACAAATGTATATCGCAAAGGTGCGCAGACTATCCCTACACTCAATCCTTCGAAGGAGAGTATCGAGTTTGTGGTTATGAACGATGTTCATGCCAATAATGAGAAGATGAATGCATATTTGACACACTGCTTCAAGAAGGGCGAAACCGATATGGTAATCTTCAATGGCGATATGGTGAGCAGCATTCCTTCGATAGAGACGCTCTACAAGGGATTTTTGGATACTGCGGTAAAGCACTTTGCGAGTGATGTTCCATTCTACTATGTGCGTGGTAACCACGAAACTCGCGGCAAGTATTCGGGTGAATATTTGAAATATTTCCCGACTTCAACGGGCAAGCCATACTACACCTTCACTCACGGGAACACCTTCTTTATTATGCTCGATGGTGGCGAGGATAAGCCGGATAATAATATCGAGTACTACGAAACGGCTGCTTATGATGCCTATCGTGCTGAGGAGGCAGAGTGGTTGAAGGGCGTTGTTGCGAGCGAGGAGTGCAAGAAGGCAAAGCGTCGTATCGTATTCTTGCACATGCCTCCTATCGAGGGGCACAAGATGTGGCACGGCACTCGTCTTATTCAGGAGTTGTTTATACCGATTTTGAATAAGGCAAATATCTCGGTTATGTTGTGCGGCCATGTTCATAAGTACTCGTACCATACCGACCAGGCGGCGTTCCCTATCGTGGTGAACTCTAACGAAGATGCTTTGAAAGTGAAGGTTGATACCAACGGCATCAAGGTAGATGTTGTAGGTATGACGGGCGAGGTGAAGCATTCCCACAACTTCCGCTAAAAGCCACATAAAAGTACAATTTCTCGTGATAAGTCGCAATCTGCGGCGTATCGCTAAAAGTAAAAGACCTTGGGCTGTACGCTTAAAGTACTATCCCAAGGTCTTTTCTTCTGCAATACACCACATCTCACAACTTCTGACGAGAAATAGGTTATTCCAAAAATGGCATTGAATGGCATTTGGGCTTTCAGCCCTTAATGACATTTAATGACAGCGCACTCCAAGGAGTGCTTAATGACGGGCGCTTTGCCATTCAGCGAGTGTAACGAGCGCTTGCCATTCCTTGCCATTCAGCGACCAACGGGAGCGAATGCCATTTTGCTACGCTAAAAAGATAATGGCTAAAAGCCAACAAAAAAGCCCTCCCGAAAGGGAAGGCTTTGCATATACGATAAGTCTCGGTAACCCGATTACTTTTTCATATACCCCTTAATATAGTGGTGGTGCGAGCCATATCTATTGAACGCAGCCTCGTCAAGAGCCTCTTGTGCCGATGGGTGAGCCACCGAGATAATAAGGCGAGCGCGCTCCTGCAAGCTCTTACCATACAAATCAACTGCACCATTCTCGGTTACAAACCAGTGAATGTGGTTACGAGTGGTTACAACGCCTGCACCCTCGGTGAGGACATCAGAGATTTTTGAAACGCCCTTGTTGGTAATCGAAGGCATAGCGATAATAGCCTTACCGCCCTTCGACAACGATGCACCATAGATGAAGTCAATCTGACCACCTACGCCCGAGTAGAACTTGCGACCGAGCGAGTCGGCACAAACCTGACCTGTGAGGTCAACCTGCAATGCCGAGTTGATAGCGGTTACGCGGTCGTTCTTTGCGATGATAAATGGGTCGTTGGTGTAGCCCACATCCATCATCAATACGCCAGGGTTGTCGTTGATAAAGTCGTAAACCTTCTGTGAACCCATCAAAAAGGTCGAAACCATCTTACCCTTATCGATATTCTTCGCCTCGCCATTGATTACGCCCTTCTCTACGAGTGGGAGAACGCCATCAGCGAACATCTCGGTATGAACACCGAGGTTCTTGTGGTTACCGAGTTGTGCGAGTACAGCGTTAGGAATAGCACCGATACCCATCTGCAATGTTGCACCGTCCTCGATAAGTCCTGCGCAGAGGTTACCAATCTTGGTCTCTACCTCGTTTGGCTCTGCAAAGTGAGCCTCTTCAAGTGGCTGGTCGTCCTGCACGAAGATATCAATCTTCGAGGAGTGAATCATCGCATCTCCGAACGAACGAGGAACATACTTGTTGATAACAGCGATTACGGTGTCAGCGCACTCAACAGCTGCCAAAGTTGCATCTACCGAAGTACCGAGCGAAACATAACCGTGCTGGTCAGGGGTCGAAACCTGAATCATCGCCACATTACAAGGTACTGCGCCCGAACGATACAACTTCTGAGTCTCGCTGAGGAAAATTGGAATATAGTCGGCAAAACCTGCCTGAGTGGTCTTACGAACATTGCCACCCACGAAGAACGAGTCGAGTTGGAATACGCCCTCGAACTCTGCCTCTGCGTATGGTGCAGGACCTTCGGTGTGGAGGTGGTGGATATGCACATCCTTCAACTCTCCTGCACGACCACGCTCGCACATAGCCTTAATCAAACACTGCGGTGCCGAAGCAACCGATGAAAGGTGGATGTGGTCGCCCGATTTAATTGCTTTGACGGCCTCTTCCGGAGTAACAAATTTAATCATAGTTTCCTGAAAGTTTTAGGGTTTATTTTAATTTTTAATTTTGCATTTTGCATTTTGCATTGGTTAAGCGAAACTATTTTCGCTTAACCTCTACCTGCTCGTATCCCTCGATAATATCGCCAATCTTGATATCGTTGTACGACTCGATATTCAAACCGCAATCCATACCCGAAGTAACCTCCTTGACATCGTCCTTGAATCGTTTGAGCGAGCCAAGACGACCTGTGTGGATAACGATACCGTCACGAATTACACGAATAGGGGTGTGGCGGGTAATCTTACCCTCACGCACAATACCTCCGGCGATAGTTCCAACCTTCGAAATCTTGAAGGTTTCGAGAACCTCGATAGAGCAGACAATCTCCTCCTTCATTACAGGCTCCAACATACCCTCGATAGCATCCTTGATATCGTTGATAGCATCATAGATGATAGAGTAGAGTCGAATCTCAATCTCCTCCTGCTCGGCAACCTTACGCGCAGCAGCCGAAGGACGAACTTGGAAACCTACGATAATAGCGTTAGATGCGGCAGCCAATAGTACATCGCTCTCCGAAATCTGACCTACCGCAGCGTGAATAACATTCACCTGTACGGTCTCCTTCGAGAGTTTGATGAGCGAGCCCGACATAGCCTCTACCGAGCCGTCCACGTCACCCTTGACGATGATATTCAACTCCTTGAACGAGCCGATAGCGATACGGCGACCAATCTCATCGAGCGTTACGTGCTTCTGAGTCATGATGCCCTGCATACGCTGTAATTGGTCACGCTTGTTGGCAATCTCGCGAGCCGAACGGTCATCGTCCATTACATTGATTGAATCTCCCGCCTGTGGCGCACCGTTTAGACCGAGCAACTGTACCGGTGTCGAAGGTCCTGCCTCCTTAACCTTGTTACCGTTCTCATCGAACATTGCCTTAACACGACCTGTATAGATACCCGAGAGGATAACATCTCCCACATGGAGCGTTCCCTCCTGAATGAGTACTGTCGAAACATAACCACGACCTTTGTCCAAAGTCGATTCGATAACCGTACCCTTCGCCTTCTTGTTAGGGTTGGCTTTGAGGTCGAGCATCTCGGCTTCGAGCAACACCTTTTCGAGCAACTTGTCGAGGTTTAAGCCCTGCTTTGCCGATACATCCTGGCTCTGGTACTTTCCGCCCCAATCCTCAACGAGCAAGTTCATCTGTGAGAGCTGCTCCTTGATGTGGTCAGGGTTAGCCTGCGGTTTATCAATCTTATTGATGGCGAACACCATCGGAACGCCTGCCGCCTGTGCGTGGTTGATAGCCTCCACGGTCTGTGGCATCACCTTGTCGTCCGCTGCAACGATGATAATCGCAACATCGGTAATCTTCGCACCACGCGCACGCATCGCTGTAAACGCCTCGTGACCAGGGGTGTCGAGGAAGGTAATCTTCTGACCGTTCAAGTTTACGGAGTATGCACCGATGTGCTGGGTGATACCTCCCGCCTCGCCTGCGGTAACATTTGTCTTACGAATATTATCGAGCAACGAAGTCTTACCATGGTCTACGTGTCCCATAACAGTTACGATTGGTGGGCGTGGGAGCAAATCCTCTGCGCTGTCCGCCTCCTCATCGTTGATAGCCTCCTGAATCTCTGCCGAAACGAACTCTGTCTTGAAACCAAACTCCTCGGCTACCACTACCAATGCCTCGGCATCAAGACGCTGGTTAATCGAAACCATCAAACCGAGATTCATGCAAGCCGAGATAACCTCCATAGGCGACACGTTCATCATTGTAGCCACCTCACTTACGGTTACAAACTCGGTAACTTTGAGAATCTTCTTCTCTGCTGCCTCCTGCTCGAAAGCCTCGTTCATGCGCTCACGTACCTCCTCACGCTTCTCACGGCGGTACTTTGCACCCTTATTCTTTGCACCCTTGGCTGTCAAACGAGCCAAGGTGTCCTTAACCTGCTTTGAAACCTCCTCATCGCTCACCTCAGGGCGAACGATAGGCTTCGGCTGTGGCTTTTGCTTATTCTTCTTGCCACCACCCTGATTTTGCTGACCTTGGTTATTCTGTTTGTTGAACTTGTTGTTCTTCTCGCCCTGCTGGTTGTTGTTTCCACCCTTTGGAGCATTGTTCTGCTGCTTCGAGATATCAACCTTAGCCTTGTCAAGACGCTTGCGGTGACGTTTGCCACCTGCAACCATTCCCGAAACGTCCATCGTGCCGAGAATCTGCGGACCCGCCAAAGTCGGTGCTTCGGTAGCACGGAAAATCTCCTCCTTCTTTGGTTCAACCTTTGCCTCCTCGCTTCTTTTTGGCTCCTCGACAACCTTCGGCTCTGCCTTTGGTTGTGGGGCAGGTTTTGGCTCACTCTTGGCACCCTCCTTCTTCGGCTCAGCCTTTGGTTTTGGCTGTGGTGTAGGCTCTGCCTTCTTTTTCGGTTCGAGGTCAATTTTGCCGAGAACCTTCGGCTGTACAATCTCCTCCTTAACCTCGATAGTGCGCTTCTCTTCCTTTGGTTGAGGTGCAGGTTGAGGTGCAGGTGTAGGCTCGATGCTTACCGAACTCTTTTTGTTTATCTTCTCGCGAATGGTGTCGAGTTCGCTGCCACTCGGGCGATTTTTGCCAAACTCCTTCTCCAAAATAGCGTAGGTGTCGGCATCAATCGGCGTATTCGGTGACGAGTCAATCTCGATACCCTTGCGGTGCAGGAAGTCGGTGATGGTGTTCAAACCAACATTAAACTCCTTCGCTACTCGTATAAGGCGTATCTTCTTTTCGTTTCCCATTATCTGTTTTTCTTTTTCTTATTCAACAAAAATACCTTTAATTGTCAATTGTCAATTGTCAATTAATTGTAGCCGTGGGCTACTCCTCCTCGAACTCTGCCTTCAAGATTTCGATAACCTTCTCTGCCTGCTCAACTTCGAGGTCGGCACGCTTAGCAAGAGTCTCGGCATTCATTTCGAGAACACTCTTTGCGGTGTCGCAACCAATGTTGTGGAGAGTGTCGATAATCCAATCCTCGATTTCGTCTGCAAACTCTGTAAGAGCAACATCCTCCTCGTCTAACTCACGGAATACATCGATATCAAAGCCTGTGAGCAACTTTGCAAGACGAATGTTAAGACCTCCCTTACCGATAGCGAGCGAAACCTGGTCAGGCTGCAAGTATACCGATGCGGTATTCTTCTCCTCGTCAATGGTGATAGAGGAAACCTTTGCAGGCGACAAAGCACGTTGAATAAGCAACGAAGTGTTTGCGGTGTACTGGATAACATCAATATTTTCGTTGCGCAACTCCTTAACGATGGTGTAGATGCGGGCACCCTTAACACCTACGCAAGCACCAACAGGGTCTACACGGTCATCATAAGACTCTACGGCAACCTTGGCACGCTCACCCGGGATACGGGCAATCTTTTTGATGGTAATCAAGCCATCAGAAATCTCAGGAACCTCCTGCTCGAACAACTTTTCGAGGAAGAGATTTGCTGTACGGGAGAGGATAACTCGTGGCTTGTTGTTTACCATCTCTACGCTCTTGATAATAGCCTTGATGGTATCGCCCTTGCGGTAGAAGTCGTTTGGAATTTGCTCGCTCTTTGGCATTACCAACTCGTTGTCGTCCTCATCGAGAATCATCATATCACGTTTCCATACCTGATACACCTCACCCGAAATCAACTCTCCTACCTTTGTCGAATATTCCTCGTAGATGCCTGCATTTTCGAGGTCGAGAATACGCGATGCGAGGTTCTGACGCAACGACAATACTGCACGGCGACCGAATGCCGAGAATGGAATCTCGTCAGTGTACTCATCACCAACCTCGTACGAGTCGTCAATCTTCAATACCTCCGAGAGTGCAATTTGTGACACCTCATCGGTGAGGTCCTCGTCTGCCACAACCTCACGGTTACGCCAAATTTCGAGGTCGCCCTTGTCGTCATTGATGATGATGTCGAAGTTCTCGTCAGTGCCATACTGCTTCTGCAATGCGTGACGGAATACATCCTCCAATACGCCAATCATTGTTGTTTTGTCGATGTTCTTCAACTCCTTGAACTCGGCAAAATTGCTGATAAGATTAAGATTGTTCATTGTTTTGTCTGTTTATTTATATTGTTTTTGTTTGTTGTTTTCTATTTTTAGGGAGTTTAGGGAGTTTAGAGAATTTAGAAAAATAATTTTGCATTTTGCATTTTGCATTTCTCTGTACTCTCGTCTATTTGTAGTCAAGATACTCCTTTGTCCACTTTATATCGTCATAAGAATAGGTGTGGGAGGTGCGCTGCATCTGCTTCTTCTTTTTACCCTCCACTACTACCGCCTCATCATAAGAGATGGTAATCGCCTCATCGGTCACATCATCGAGCGTTGCAAGAATTTTGATGCCGCTTTTGAGAAGTACCTCTACGCTCTCGCCAACGAGTTTTTTGTATTGACGCACCAATTTCAATGGCTCGCCAATACCCGCCGAAGCAACGGTGAGAGAGTAGTCCTCGACATCTCTATCGAATGCCTCGCCAATAGCACGATTGAGCATTGCGCAAGTGTCTATCGAAACCGAAGTGTCACTATCCAAAATGAGGTCAATTGTGTTGTCCGGCGTGATAGTGCAATCCACCACAAACATATCCGTGCCCTCTAACGTCTTCTCTACTACTGTCAATAACTCCTTGATATCCATATAATTGACTAATAATTTATACTCGCTTTATACCTCTTTCTGAGCCCTTGTGTTTTCTACAAAAATGAGGGGACTCACTGTCCCCTCACTCATTCACTGTGCAAATATACACCTATATTTAATAAAAAACAAACTTTTTGCCTGTTTTTTTTGTTTTTTTATCTGATGAACGACACTTTTGGTCTGAAAGCATTACTTGTTTCACGCTCAACTATACCCGTGATAACATCGGCTGCATCGTGCCAACGATTTGAGTGGAAGGTGCGGCGATATGTGGTCAGATGGTTGTAGAGTTCATACCATCGTTTTTGCCAACCTTTCGGAAAACGAAGCAGATGGAGTGCTGTTGCCGAATGTGATAGGATTCGAGCCTCCTTATTGCCCGATTGGTGGAACCACTCCACCTTTGTCGAGGTGGCAATACGCTGTACGGCACGGGCAAATCCTCGACCTCCGTTATTGCTCTCGATAGCAGCCGTACGGGTGCGATTTCGGCACAACATCTCCGCCACTTCTCGCTCTGTAACCTCCATTGGCTCACGGGAATAGACCACATCGCAGATATAAATTATACCATCAGTATCCACGGCGTAGCAAATCGAACATAGGTAGTCGTCACCCGTGTCGGCAGTGTCGGTGTAGTTACCGTAGCGAACAATGTCACGAGGCAGCGTTTCGTACTCGGCAAACGAGTCGCCATAAAGCAATCCTTCGCGAGATGATGGGTGTCCCTGATACATGCACTCGAAGCGCAGTGTGTCGAGTTGTCGTTTCTGTTGCAGGAGCGATGCCGAATGTCGCTCCTCCCATAGTGCTTCACCAGCTTGTCGAGGGTCTATCTCGGAGGCGGGCGATGCCTTTATTGCCTCGAAATTGAGGTAGAGCCATTCGTTCTCGCCGACCTCCTCCAAGTCGCTGAAACTCCGTAACTCACGGCAGGGCTCTTTGCTCGTTATTGTGCCGATTAGGTCCTCTTCGTGCCAACGGGTAAAGACGATGAGTTCTCGTGAGAAGTTGTGCATTCTCGTACGCACAACCGAAGTGTACCACTCCCAACAATTTTCACGAATTATAGGAGAGTTTGCCTCCATCGCATCTTTGTAGAGGTCGTCAAGAATAAAGCAATCGACTCGGTTTCCCGTGAGTGAGCCTTCACGCCCGACCGAGAGAAGAGCGCCATCACGCCCGATAATTTCAACTTCGTCAGCGGTACGAATGTAGTTTGCCGGTTTTGCACCTTGCTTGATGGTCGTGTCGGGGAATAATTCGCTATACTCCCGACTCTCTAAAATGCGCTGCACACGGCGGTTGAAACGAGATGCTAAACTTCCTGAATAGGAGGCGATTGCAATGCGAATATCGGGGTTTAGTCCGAGCATATACGCAGGCAGTAGGGTGGTTGCTCCGACCGATTTTCCGTGCTGTGGCGGCATGGTGATAATCAAGCGGCGAATATCCCCACGTGCAAAGGCTTCGAGTACACGATAATAGACCGAGTGGAAGGGCTGAATATCCAAGAACGGATATATCTCGGTGGCAAACTTTGTGAATGTCAATTCGCTACTCATATTACTCCTCCTCGATTAAATGTTTTGTAAATTTCTCGAAGTCGAAATCGTCAAAGACAGCCCCCTCTTCGCCTTCGCACAGGAAGTCCCACCATACCGCCGAAATCCCGTAAATGGCGTCATGTCGTTCGTATTTGTCGCGGTTGTCGGGGCGGCGGCGATATAGTATCAGAGATGCTGTCAATCGCAAAATTTTCTCATTTCGCCCCAATATTTCGATAACGCCTGTAAAATAACATGGCGACATCAATTTGCTCTTGACCTCGGTGGCAAGAGCGGCATAATCCTCTTCGGATAGTTTGTAAATTTGTGTTTCCATATCTATTTTAGTCTGTTAGTTAATTAAACATTTGTTTTATTCGGATAAAATGCTTAACTTTGCGAGTGCAAATATAGTTCAATAAATGAATATTTGCAACCAAAAAAGTTCAAAAATTGTATAAAAAGAACTGAATAAGTTATATGGGAGGGCGAGTAAAACTTATACGCAAGGCGCTCGGAATAACGCAAGAACAACTGGCTCAAAGACTTGGAGTCGGAAAGACAGCATTGTCAATGATTGAAACCGGAAAGACTAGACTTTCTACTCGAAACAGAAATATCCTCATTCAAGAATTGAATGTCAATCCTAATTGGCTCGAAACCGGTAAGGGTGAAATTTTTAATGCAGACCCTGCGCTCTCTGCATCGTTCGGACATAGTTCCGAGATGACCATGCCTCTGCAATCAGTTCCGCTATATTCGATAGAGGCAACAGCCGGTTTGGTGCCGTTGTTCGAGCAGCAGGAGTTGCATAACCCTATCAACTATATTCATATTCCAAACCTGCCGAAATGTGATGGTGCTATATATGTTGCGGGCGATTCGATGTATCCGCTGCTGAAAAGTGGAGATATTGTCTTGTACAAGCAGCTACACGATGTGAATGATATATTTTGGGGCGATATGTATCTACTCTCTATTGACCTTGATGGCGAGGAGTATGTTACCGTAAAGTATATTCAGCACTCTGACCGAAAGGGGTATATCAAGCTGGTGTCGCAGAATCCGCACCATGCCGACAAGGAGATTGAATTGAGCCGAATTAGGGCTATCGCATTGGTAAAGGCGAGTATTCGCATGAATTCCATGAGATAAAATTTTCTCAGATTAACATAAATCCAAAAAAACAATTTTTCAACCAACAAAACACAAAACAAAATGAAAAGACTTTTATTGTGTGCAGTTGCTTTCGTGATGGGAGTAAATGCAATGGCTGCCAACGACCCGAAGTGGCAGGACCCAAATTTCTTTGAGGAGAATCGTGCACCGATGCGCTCCACATTTATCGTCACTCCAACGGCTGAGAATGTGGTTTCAGAGCACGACTACACTCAGTCGCCTCTCTATCGCTCGATTGGCGGTGTTTGGAAGTTCTATTGGACTCCGAATGCAACAGACCCTCAGCCCGAGAACTTTTGGTCGCCAAAGTTTGATGACTCGAATTGGGGTAAGATGCCTGTACCGGGTTTGTGGGAGATGAACGGCTACGGTGTGCCTGTTTACAAGAACAGCGGTTATCCTTGGCATAAGTTTTACCAGAAGAACCCTCCGTATGCTCCAACCGAGCAGAATGCGGTAGGTTCGTATCGTCACAACATCTATGTTCCGGCAGAGTGGAAGGGCAAGCAGATTTATGTGCACATCGGCTCGGCTACTTCGAACCTTTCGTTGTGGATTAATGGTCAGTATGTAGGTTATAGTGAGGATTCGAAGTTGGAGGCAGAGTTCGAGATTACAAAGTATGTTAAGGCTGGTGCAGATAACCTCTTCGCAATGCAGATTTATCGTTGGTGTGATGGCTCATACTTGGAGGACCAGGACTTCTTCCGTTTGTCGGGTATTGGTCGTGACTGCTACATCTACGCTCGCGATAAGAAGCACCTCGAAGATGTGAAGTTCGTTGCAGACTTGCACGACAACTACACCAAGGGCCATCTTGATTTGAATATTACAGCCACTAAGGGTGTTAAGGAGGTTCGTTTGACCTTCAACGCTCCTTGCGGTAAGCAGATTAAGCAGGAGGTTTTGTCTGTGACCAAGGGTAAGGTTGAGCGCTGCTGGCATCTTGACAAGGTACAACCTTGGAGTGCAGAGATTCCAACTCTGTATACACTCACCGTTGAGGTGCTTGATAAGGGCAAGACCGTTGAGGCTACTGCATTCAAGGTCGGTTTCCGTAAGGTTGAGATTAAAAATGCACAGTTGCTCGTAAATGGTGTGCCTGTATACATTAAGGGTGCAAACCGTCACGAGATGGCGCCAAACACAGGTTACTACGTAACTCGTGAGGATATGATTAAGGATATTCAGATTATGAAGGAACTGAATATCAACGCTGTTCGTACTTGCCACTATCCAAACTCGCCACTTTGGTACAACCTCTGCGATGAGTATGGTATCTATGTTTGCGATGAGGGTAATATCGAGTCGCACGGTATGGGCTACAAGGATAAGACTTTGGCAAAGGACCCACAGTACGAGGCTGCACACCTCGCTCGTGACCAGCGTATGGTATTGCGTGACTTCAACCACCCATCTATCATCTACTGGTCGCTCGGTAACGAGGCCGGAAATGGTCCTAACTTCCACAAGTGCTATGACTGGATTAAGGCTTACGACAAGTCGCGTCCGGTAGTGTATGAGCAGGCAAATGTTATCCGTTACATCAAAAACAAGAGTAAGGGTATTCACAACTCGGATATCGATGCACCTATGTATGCTACATACGATGAGTGCGAGGCTCATGCAAAGGGAAAGAATCCTTTCAATCGTCCTCTTATCCAGTGTGAGTATGCTCACGCAATGGGTAACTCGCTCGGAGGCTTCAAGGAGTATTGGGATTTGGTTCGTAAGTATCCGACATATCAGGGTGGTTATATTTGGGACTTCGTAGACCAGGCTTTGGCTTGGCGTGACCCACAGACCAACGAATTGACCTACCGCTATGGTGGTTGTTGGAATGACCGTGACGCTTCGGACAATACCTTCTGTTGCAATGGCTTTATCGCAGCAAACCGTCAGTATCACCCATCGGCATACGAGGTTAAGCAGCAGTATCAAAATATCTGGGCTTCGGCATCAGACCTCACAATTGGACGTATTTCGGTACTTAACGAGCACTTCTTTAAGGGTATTGAGAATGTTCGTTTGGTTTGGTCGTTGGTTGCAGATGGAAAGGTTGTTAAGACCGGTATTGTTGAGGAGTTGAATGTTGCTCCACAGAAGAAAGTTGATGTACAACTCGGCTACAATGCTAACGATATCAAGGCGTTGAAGGGTGAGGTGTTCCTCAATGTATCGTTCGTGTTGAAGACGGCAGAGCCACTTTTGGAGGCAGGATATGAGGTCGCTCGCAACCAGCTTGCAGTTACCAACTACGACTATGCAGCTGCTTTTGCCGCTGTGCAGCCTAAGGGTACTGCTTGCAAGAAGGCGATGGGTGCGCTCCTCGATGGTCGCAAGGTTTCGGGCGAGAAGTTCGTTGCAGAGTTCAATGCAGAGGGCTTCCTCTCGTCGTATGTTTACAACGGCACGCAACTTCTTGCACAGCCACTCAAACCACAGTTCTACCGTGCAATGGTTGAGAACGACTATGGTGTTCGTAAGAATAAGAATACTCGTTACAACCACGCAGGTTGGTTGGTATGGCGCACTGACGCTCCTGTACTCGACAAGTTTGAGGTTAAGAAGTTGAAAGACAAGTGTGTTGAGGCTGTTGCTGTTTACAAGTATGCCAAGACAGGTGCTACCGTAACTATGACCTATCTTATCGCTCCTGATGGCACAATCGCCGTATCGGAGAAGATGAATAAGGGTGCTTCGGAGACAAAAATTGAGAATATGTTGCGCTTTGGTGTTGAGTTAGCAATGCCGGGAGCATTCGATACTATCGAGTACTATGGTGCAGGTGAGCACGAGACCTATATCGACCGTATGAGTAGCGCATTGGTAGGTGTTTATAAGCAGAATGTTGCTGACCAATTCTGGCCATACTATGCTCGTCCTCAGGAGAGTGGCGCACACTGTGACCTCCGTTGGTGGAGAGTTGTTGATACCGCAGGTCGTGGATTTGAGGTTGTCAGCGAGGCTCCATTCCAAGCAAACGCTCTTCCATACTCTTTGGACCAGCTCGATGTTCATTCGAAGAACTACCAAAAGTTCGCACAACGTCTTGTTAAGGACGGCAATACCTATGTAAATATAGATAAGGCACAGATGGGTGTAGGTTGCGTAAACTCTTGGGGTCGTCTTCCACGCGAGGAGTACCGCCTCCCATACGAGGATAAGGAGTTCAAATTTGTTCTGCGCCCCCTCAAATAAAAATTGTTTTTAAGCAGCGTTTGCTGCGTTACGCTCAATCCCCGAGACAGAGAAATACGCCAAGTATTCCTCAGCCTCGGGGATTTTCGCAAGCCTTGCAATCATCTGCTTAAACTCCAATTTTTTTGTGAGTTGTTGGTATTTCTCTCACGACTTCTGACAAGAAATTCCCTCAATCATCTCTGATTTTTTGTGGTTGAATGGAACTTTGCTCTCATCTGCTTAAATTACAATTTTCAGGCTCTCTCGCCTTTCGTCTAAAAAAAAGTTTTCATTTCCACTTTCCGTTTGTATGGCACGAAGGTTGCTTTTTCTTCGGGTGGTTTAACATATAAAGATTTATAAGATGAAAAAGTTTCTACTTTCGTTTGCTGTTGTGGCACTTATTTTCGGAGGATTGTTTGCTTGTGGCGAACAGACAAAATGGAATCGTGAGGAGCGACAGGCCATGCGTAACCTCCTGCGCGACTATCGCAAGATGGTCTATCTGAACGACCTCACCGAGGCGGAGTATATGCTCTTTACCGACCGTGTGTTGGCTTCGGTAGAGGAGGATTATCCGGTCTATACCACCTTTATCGAGATGCCTGCCGTGAATGATACTGTGCAGGTCTATGTTGTGACAACCATTGTGGAACAGTTGGCCGCCGATGCTTCGAATATGCGTCACCTATACCCTTATCGTGACCTTGTAGCGGCAAATATTTTGCCTGACGGGTTGAATCGAGCGCAACAAAATGCCTTCTATCAGTGTTTTGCAAATTCGGTGGATAATACCTACGCCAATGCCGAGCAGTTGGTTAATGCCATAATTGCCGATACGGTGCAGACTTCGCAGATAGCACAGATGCAGTCCGCTTGCGCTAACGAGTTGTTCGGTTGGACTGTTGAAATAATAGAGGTTGGCAATTAGGAAATTAAATAGAAAGCGAATCTCTGCGTTACGCTTGCTCGTGAAATTCTCACATACAATTTAGTATGCTGCGACTTTCACGGGCTACGCAGGCCTTGAACTTCATCTTTTTATTGAATTTCCCTCTGTGGGAGAGCGATATCTGCGGATTGTCGCTCTTTTTTGTCTGAAATATTTGCTTAAAACTCTCTTGCTGCCCGATATTTGCCATCGGCATACTCGAAGCAATACAACTTTTTGCCATTGGTTAGCATAATGTATTGTGCCTGTACAACCGTATTGTAGCGTATTGCCTGCATTACGACCTCATTGTCTATTTCTACATTCGGGGCTTTACACTCGACCAAGATATAGGGCTTTGCGAAGTCATCTATAACGACTATGTCGGCTCGTTGATGTTGCCCGTTGATATTTACGGGATACTCTTGTGAGATACGGAGTGCCGGAATATTTTTTGCTGCTACAAGCCACGCAATAGTATGACGGCGCACCCACTCCTCTGGGGTGAGGACCAGCCATATTTGGCGTAGTGAGTCCCAGACGAACTTTTCACCCTTCATCTCCCTTACTTGTGGGGCGTAAATCTCCGGAAATATGAGTTTTGCACTATCGGGCATAACTTTTTATCGAAATAAATCGTATCTTTGCGACAAAGATACAAAAAATCATGAAGAGAATTCAAATTTTAGCGACCATATTTCTTGTGGCTATAATCGGCTCCGCCTTGGCACAAGAGAATTATGACCTCTCGGCTCGAACGGTAGAGCCAGCCCGTGCACGACTTGTCCCATATCATCGTATGGCAGATGCAGTTGCGGGTAATGCTGTGTTGTCACGCTTTGTGGCTGCTGTCGAGGAACCAACTCGTAGCGAGGGAGGTTCGGTGGCTACATTTACCACCCACTTTGCGTTACCTGTAAGTTGGTTGAATCGTCAAGTTATTCTTCGTGTCGGCTACGCTTCGGCAGCATATACCGTATATGTTAATGGTCGTGAAGCGGGTTTTGCACCTACGGGCGTAATGGGTGCCGAATTTAATATTACGAAACTCTCGAAAGAGGGACGTAACGAAATCTCTATTGTGCTTGATAGGTCGCTGCTTGCCAACAAATTGTATGAGCCAAAGACGATGACGGTCGAGAATATCGAGGTCTTCTCGCAGCCGACTATTCGTCTGCGCGATATTGCTCTAAATCTGTCGTTGAACGAGCAGGGAGAGGGTGTTGCCGAATTTGCTATACCTGTGAAGTGCGATGCACTCAATCGTAAAGATGCTCGTGTGCATTATACCTTGCGCCTGAACGATACAACTGTTGTTGCTGAGGGTTACCGAGAAATTGCACTCGATATGCGCCGTGAGGACACCTTGCGCTTTGCGTGTGTGGTGCCTGCAAGGGCGTTGTGGAGCGCAAAGAGTCCTACGATGTTACGCCTTGATTTGGAGAGCCGTATCGACAACCGTATTGCAGAGTGTGTAAGTCGTCAGGTTGGTTTGCGAGAGTTGAAGTTGCGCAAAGGAAAACTCTATATCAACAATACGGAAGTTGTGCCGAATCTTGCCGAGTGGGGGGCTGTGAAGAGCCTTGATGAGGCGAAGAAGTATGGCTATAACGGAGTTGTAGTCACTCTTGACCGCAATGCCGAAAAGGTAATTGAGGAGTGTGCCAAGCGGGGAATGTATGTCGTTGTTCGCACACCTATTGATACCACATTGCTGGGTGATGATATACGCAAGGGTGGTAATCCGAGCAACGACCCTATGTGGAATGAGAGTTATTTGTGGCGCAATATCCACGCCTTGAATACAGTAAAGGGTAGTTGTGCCGTTATTGGTTTTGAGATAGCAAAGGGTAAAACTTCCGGTATAAATATCTATGATACCTACCTGTTGTTGAAATCGCTTGCGCCAAACCACCTTGTCATCTACGAGGGCGCAAAAGGGGAGTGGGCAACAGATAAGTAACAAAAAACGGAACTGAAAAAAGTTCCGTTTTTTGTTACTCTTGTGCAAACTCTTTTGTGACGATAATCTGAATCGCTTGTGGTACTACCGATATAGTAACAGGCGAACCTCCTTGCAACTCACCATCTGTTTCGAGTGGCATACTCGGTGCAGATGTAATCTTTACGCTCTTGCCTTGCGCATACTGTACATGACCGATGGAGTATATCTCGCCGTTGAATAGTCGTCTTGCACGGAATACAACATGCCACCAATGCACAGGTCGGATAATAGTCAAATCGAGCAGACCATCATTTGCTACGGCTCGTGGCAACTGCTGAATGCCACCTCCGTTGTAACGGCAGATGCCGACAGCCAACGAGAATAAAAGTTTGTTGTATATGACTTTGCCATCGACCTCAATGGTTGCTCCGGCAGGTTTTGCCGAGAAGAAACCTCGCAAAAGGCTATACAGATAGAGCCACTTACCTTTGTATCCCTTTAATTTCAGATGGTTGAATATCTGTATGACATAGGCATCAAACCCTAAGCCTGCCACATTTGCCATATAGCGAGTCTGCTCAAAATTCGACTCGGTATAGGTGACCTTGCCCACATCTTGTAGGAAGGAGTGTCCTTCGACAATGGCACGAATGGCTGCGGTATAGTTGCGCGGAGTGCCAAATGTTCGTACCCAGTCGTTACCCGTACCTACGGCAATAACTGCCAGCAGAATCTTTTTTGGCTCGCACTGCTTCTGAATAAACAGACCATTTACCACCTCATTAAGAGTGCCATCACCACCTACAACGATGATTTTACGATAGCCACGATTTACTGCTTCAACGGTGAGTTCGGTGGCGTGGTAGCGATGTTCGGTAAATGCGGGGTCGTGTTCGATGCCGTTCTCACGGAGAAGGTGTGAGATTTTCGGAAAGTCCTCCAATCCTTTACCTCCTCCTGATACCGGATTTACCACCACAAACCAACGCTTTGTATCTTTATGAGTCATAACTTGTCAATTGTCAATTCGTCAATTGTCTATTATTTTGCAGGAGCGTTCTTTAATGTGTGAAGCAAAAAGTCGTAGAATTTCTCCACCGATGCAATCTCCACCTTCTCGTCAGGCGAGTGTGGGTAGCAGATTGTAGGACCGAACGAAATCATATCGAGGTTTGGATATACGCCACCGATAATTCCGCACTCCAATCCTGCGTGGATAGCGGTTACGGCAGGCTTCTTGCCGTATAATGCCTCGTAAGATGCCAACATTGCCTTCAAGATTGGTGACTCCATATTTGGCTTCCAACCGTCATACGAGCCTTCGAGTAAGACCTCTGCACCTGCCATCTCGAATACACCCTTGATAGCCTCGCCGAGAGCAACCTTCTCGCTCGAAACAGACGAACGGAGCAAACATTGAATTTTAACGCACTTGCCGTCAGATACCACGCGAGCAAGGTTTGTTGAGGTCTGCACCAAACCCTCCATCTCAACCGACATCTTCACTACGCCGTTAGGTGCGCCAACAACCGCCTTAACGAGGTTTTGTGCCGTTGCAGCAGGGATAATCTCCGTAGGGTAGGCAACCTCCTCTGCAAGTACGACAATCGAATCCTCGATATTCTCGAACTCTGCCTGCAAGGTCTTTTCGTATGCGGCAGCCTCAGCCTTGAACGCCGCTACATCGTGAACGAGAACAACTGCCTGTGCCTCACGAGGGATAGCATTTCTCAAACCACCTCCGTCAATCGAAGCGAGCAACCACTCCTGCTCGGTGTGGAGCAACAAACGACACAACAAGCGGTTGGCATTTCCGCGCTGGAAACCAATCTGAATACCTGAGTGTCCGCCCTTCAAACCCTTAACCTCCAACTTTACGGCATGCCAGCCCTGTGGAGCAGCCTCGGCAGTGTAAGGGAGTGTGATGTTTGCGTCAGTTCCACCTGCGCAACCAACATACAACTCGCCCTCGGTTTCGGAATCGAGGTTTAACAAAATATCGCCTTTGAGCAAGCCAGCCTTCAAACCGAATGCTCCGTCCATACCGGTTTCCTCGGTTGCGGTAAAGAGTCCTTCGACTGCACCGTGTTCGAGTGTGTTATCCTCCAATACTGCGAGAATTGCCGCTACGCCGATGCCGTTGTCAGCACCGAGAGTAGTGCCGTTGGCAGTTACCCACTCGCCATCGATATATGCCTCGATAGGGTCATTCTCAAAGTCGAAAACCTTGTCGTTGTTCTTCTGCGGTACCATGTCGAGGTGCGCCTGCATCACGATACCTTTACGGTCCTCATAGCCCGCAGTTGCCGGCTTTGCAATATATACATTGCACGCCTCATCAACGCAATACTCCAAATTGTGAGCCTTTGCAAACTCCACGATATACTCACGCACCCTCTCCTCGTGATGCGAAGGACGAGGAATCTGCGTCAAAGCCTTAAAATGTTTCCAAACCAATTTTGGTTTAAGCTGCTCCAAATTGTAATTCATAATTGTTGTTTTTTGCTTTTAGCCATTAGCCATTGGCTTTTTAATATTATTAATTCCTTTAATTGTCAATTCGTCAATTGTCAATTGTCAATTTGCTTGTCGAACGCCTCGACAATATGTTTTACCAATTCGTGACGGACAATATCGCCCTTGTTGAACTCCACAAAACCGATACCCTTAATGCCCTTTACCGTATTCATTGCACACACCAAGCCGCTATCGCTCTTGTGTGGCAAATCGACCTGCGTAACATCGCCCGTAACGATAAACTTCGCATTGCGTCCCATTCGTGTCAAGAACATCTTTATCTGCGATAGGGTGGTGTTCTGCGCCTCGTCAAGTATTACAAAGGCATTATCAAGAGTACGACCACGCATATAGGCGAGTGGAGCAATCTGCACCGTGCCGTCCTCCATAAACTTTTGCAACTTTGCTGGCGGTATCATATCGTTCAACGCATCGTACAACGGCTGCAAGTAGGGGTCCAACTTATCCTTCAAATCGCCCGGCAGAAAGCCCAACTTCTCGCCCGCCTCCACCGCAGGGCGTGTCAAAATAACTCGGCGCACCTGCTTGTCGCGCAAAGCACGAACTGCCAATGCAATGGCGGTATAGGTCTTACCTGAGCCCGCAGGACCTGTCGCAAAGATAAGGTCGTTCTTGTCGTACAAATCGACCAATTTGCGCTGATTAGCGGTGCGAGCCTTGACAATTATGCCGTTGTTGCCATAGACAATAACCTCCTTGTCGCTCTGGTGAGCCTTCTCTGCCGCCTCGGCAAAACCCACCGAGAAGGATTGCTCGATAACCTCCTTCGAGATGTGTCCGTAGCGGTCGTAGTAGGCGATTAAACCCGCCATTTGACGCTCAAAACGCTCTACATCGCTCTTTGCGCCAAGCACCTTCAACGAAGAGCCTCGCGCCACGATTTTGAGTTTCGGGTGCATTGCCACAATCTGTTGCAGGTAGCACTCTTTTGCACCATACAACTCTCGGGTATCGACACCCTCGATTATAATCTCTTTTCCTGTTGTTTCAGTCATCAAAATATTTTTCGTTTTTTTTGTTTTGCGAACTCCTACCCTTGTCAAGGCACAAACGAGAATAGGGGTTATAGGGGTAATAGGGGTTATAGGGTGCGCTTTCCGTTTTCCGTTTTCCGTTTTCCGTTTAGAACGCATATCCTATGCGTAGTTGGATACTGCGATTGCGAGTGCGGAAGGTCTGTGCTTCGGGCTGTTTTGCTTCGTCAAGTGTCCAAATATACGAGTTGTGCGATTTTATATTTGTAAATTGGTCGGCATAACGCACATCCAATATCATACACTTTGCAAACTTTACACTTACACCTGCTGTGTAGGTTATCGTAGGGAAAATCTTTCCGAGGGGCATCTGTGTAACTGCACCATCTTCGCCACTTTGGAGTGGGTATGTCGGGCTATCCATAAGCGTAAACACGGGTCCTGCATTTATGCGGAACATCGCAATACGGAATGATAATAATAGCGGTATCTGCACCATGTTAAACTTGGATTTTGCGGAGAATTTGTTGGTGCTGTCGTCTATTCTTATGGTTGAGTAGGCATACGAAATTTCGGGCTGAATGCCGAAAAAACTTCCTATGTTAAGGCGAAACTGCAATGCAGCGCCATACGACATCTTCATCGAGATATTCGGCGTGAAGGTGTTGCTGGTAGGCTGAACGTCAAGCCAATTGTAGCGTGCGCCTACTCCGAGTCCAAACTCGGTGGTTACTTTTGGTGCTCGTTTCTGCCTCTGCATTTTTCGTATCGGATTATCCGAAGAAGATGTTTGCGCCACAGCAGTAGCGCAGATGATTACAGCCAGCAGAAATGTTAGTGTTCGCAAGCACTTATTCTTCATGGTAAAAACTTATTATTCACTAATAACTCCCAAAAATAATAAATATTTTTGAAATATCCATCGTATCATTGGTAAAATCTCTTTTTTTGTTTATCTTTGTAGCCGTAATATTGTGTAGCGACAATTTTTTAATGATAAAGACCTCTGATTGTCAATTCTCAATTGTCAATTGTCAATTAAGAAGAATATGAGTTTAGTAGCAATAGTAGGACGCCCGAATGTGGGCAAAAGTACACTCTTTAACCGCCTTGTCGGCAATCGTCAGGCAATTGTCGATTCGACTGCGGGAACTACGCGTGACCGCCACTACGGTAAGACCGATTGGAATGGTCGCGAGTTCTCGATTATCGACACAGGAGGTTATTCGGTGAATAGTGACGATATCTTTGAGGACGAGATTCGCAAACAGGTGATGCTCGCCATCGAGGAGGCTGATGTTATCCTCTTTATGGTTGAGGTTGGCACAGGTGTTACCGACCTCGATATGATGATGGCTGAGGTGTTGCGCCGTGCCAAGAAACGCACAATTTTGGTCTGCAATAAGGTTGATAATTACGACCTTATCTACTCCTCAAATGACTTCTATTCACTCGGTCTTGGTGACCCGTTCTGCATCTCTTCGATGTCGGGTAGTGGTACGGGTGATTTGATGGACGAGATTTTGAAGCATTTGCCTGAGGATTGCGAGGCAGAGGAGTTTGATGACCTTCCTCGTATTACTATTGTTGGTCGCCCGAATGTGGGTAAGTCATCGCTCACAAATGCACTGCTTGGCAAGGACCGCAATATTGTGACCAATATCGCAGGTACTACCCGTGACTCTATCCATACACGCTACAACAAGTTCGGCATGGACTTCTACCTTGTCGATACGGCAGGTATGCGCAAGAAGGGCAAGACAATGGAGGATTTGGAGTTCTATTCGGTGATGCGCTCCATTCGTGCTATCGAGGCATCAGATGTTTGTGTGTTGATGCTCGATGCACAGCAGGGCTTGGAGTCGCAGGATTTGAATATCCACAACCTCATTGTCCGCAACCGCAAGGGTTGTGTTATCGTGGTGAACAAGTGGGACTTGATTGAGAAGGGCAACAATACCATGAAGGAGTGGAAAGAGGCATTGGAGAAGCGTTTGGCTCCGTTCAACGATATTCCGATTATCTTCACTTCGGCTCTGAACAAGCAGCGTATTCTCGATGTATTGCAGACGGCAATCCGTGTCTATCAATCTCGTGCCCGCCGTATTCCGACTTCGGAGTTCAACGACTATATGTTGCCGATTATTGAGGAGACACCGCCACCTTCGACAAAGGGTAAGTATATCCGCATCAAGTATGCGATGCAGTTGCCTACACCTACTCCGCAGTTTGTATTCTTCTGCAACCTGCCGCAGTATATTCGTGAGAACTATCGCCGTTTCTTGGAGAATCACTTGCGAGAGCACTGGGATTTTTCGGGAGTACCGATTCAGATATATTTCCGTCAGAAATAGAGAAATGTTAAACCAAAATAAATACTTAAAATGATGAAAAAATTACTTACTCTCGCATTGATGCTTGCCGCAACTACATCGGCATTTGCAGTCAAAATCACTTATGGTCCGTACGTTCAGGCCGTGACAGAGAAGACGGTAACCATTGTATGGGCTACTGACAAGACTTGTATTTCGTGGGTGGAGACTGCTCCGGATGATAAGAATTCTTTCTACGCATTCGAGCGTCCGAAGTTCTTCCAGACCGTACTCGGTCGTAAGGTGCCTACAAAGTTGCACTCTATCACCATTCCTAACCCTAACACCGATGGAAAGACTACTTTCCGTTATCGTGCTTTCTCGCAGGAGATTACCAGCAACAAAGGCGGTCGTACGATGTATGGCCGTGTGGCTTCAACACGTATATTTGCATATCGCCACATCTACGTAAATACTCTCGATTACGACAAGAAGTCGGTGAACTTTATCCTTATGAATGACCAGCATGGTCTTGATGGCGCATACGAGGTGCTCAACAAACGCATAAGCAAGGCTAAGCGTTCCGACAAACATTGGTCCGCAGATGCGGTATTCTTCGTTGGAGATATGGCGTCAGGTCCTGATACAAAGCAATATTCGGTTTACAACAAGATTTCGGGTGGTGTGAACAACTATCCTAAGTATAAGGAGACTCCATTGCACGAGGTACCTACATTTATGGTGCGCGGCGTCAATGAGTCTGCCGGCAAGTTGGGTGCAAACTACTTGTCGCACTTCCCAACATCGACCGGACAGCCATACTATACAGTGCGTTATGGCTCAACATGCTTTATTGTACTCGATTCGGGCTGCGATTTGAAGGATAAGGTAACAAACAACGACTTTACATCTTATCGCAAGGAGCAGGCAGCATGGCTTGCAAAGGCTTTGCAGAGCGAGGAGGTGAAGAGTGCTAAGTTCAAGGTAGCACTTATGCATATCCCACCTGTGGCAGGAACTGCACCTGTAAGCAAGGATTTGCATGCGCTCTTTGTTCCGCTGTTGGAGGAGGCTGGTGTGACAGTTATGATTAGCGGTTACACCCACGAGACAAAGATGCATGAGGCAGGTAAGAAGTGCAAGTTCCCTATCTTGGTGAACGGCAGCAGCAGCCTTTTGAATCTTCGTGCAACACAATCTCGCATGGATATAGTTGTAGAGGATTTCTACGGCAAGGAGTTGCAGACATATACTTTCGAGTAGTTTAGTGTGTCGCCGATGAAAAAAAACTGAGAATGGATTGCTCCGTTCTCAGTTTTTTATTACCTTTGCACAGACATAAGGGGTGCTGAAAGAAGTGAGTAGTGAGGAGAGAGTAGTGAGGAGTTAAAAAAATAATTCTCAATTCTTAATTCTCAATTCTCAATTTTTAAGGCTGAGATTATACCCATCGAACCGAAACGGGTAATGCCGGAACGGGAAGAGTGTAATTTTACATACGACCCCTTTTCAAACTATTGTTTAATTAAAAACTTAAATGGTTATGAAAAGGATTTTTCTTTTAACTGCTGTGGCATTGTGTGCCACCTTCGGGGCGAGAGCCGAAGCAAAAGAATCTCTCAACTCTCAACTCTCAACTCTCAACTTAATCGAGAACGACTCGGTTGCCATCGAACAGATTGAGGTGGTTGCTACCCGAGCATCGAAAACTACCCCTATCGCCCACACAAACCTCTCACGCAGTGAGATTGAGGAGCGCAACTATGGCGAGGATATTCCTTCGCTCTTGGCTAATTTACCTTCGGTTGTAATCTCCTCTGAGAGTGGTACGGGCATAGGCTCAACCTCGTTCCGAGTGCGTGGAACAGACGCTACACGCATCAATGTTACGCTCAATGGCGTGCCTATGAACGATGCCGAAACCCACTCGGTCTATTGGTACGACACCCCCGACCTTGTATCATCGCTCGGCTCGGTGCAGTTGCAGCGAGGTGTCGGCACCTCGACCGCAGGTACGGGAGCCTTCGGAGCATCGCTCAACATGACCTCTGCACCTTCGGCTGCGAAGTTTTCGGGGCGTGCATCACTCTCCTATGGCTCGTTCAACACCGCCAAGCAGGAGATAGCCCTCTCGTCAGGTCTGCTCGGCGGACACTGGGCAATTGATGGGCGATTGTCGCACCTCTCCTCTGACGGTTATGTCGAGCGAGCATCGAGCAATCTATCGTCTTATATGTTGCAGGCGGGCTACTATAATGGGCGTACAAGTGTAAAGTTACTCTCGTTCGGTGGTGTGGCAAAGGTCTATCTTGCCTATACGGGTTTGACCGCAGAGCAGATGGCTGAAAATCGCCGTTACAACCCTGAGGGTGAGATTATTATCGGCGATAAGGTGGTCGGCTTTTTCGATGACCATACCGACAACTACACGCAGATAAACAATCAATTGGTCGTAAGCCATATCTTCAACGACAAGTGGCGCATTAACGCTACCGCCCACTACACCTACGGCAACGGCTACTATCGCAACTACAAGAATGATGCGTGGCTTCCTGGCTATGGTATTGCCCCTATCGAGGTCGGAGGTGCTTTGGTTGAGAGTACCAACCTCCTGCGCAAGAAGGTGATGGGCAACAATTTCGGTGGTTTGGTCGCTTCGGCAGCCTATACGGCAGAGCGTGTGTCCGTAACGCTCGGTGCTTCGGCTTCGCTCTATGACGGAGTCCACTATGGCGAGATTTCGGACTTGGTCGAAGCTCCCGACTTCGCCACTGCGGAGTACTATCGCAACTATACGACCAAGTGGGACGCATCGTGCTTTGCAAAGGTCGATTGGTTGATTGCCAAAGGGTTAAACCTCTATGCCGATGTGCAGTATCGCCATATCACGCATGTTATTTCGGGCGTAAATGACAACTTCGATGATACTACGGGGGCGATGCAGAGCCTGAATATCAACCGCCACTACAACTTTTTCAATCCTAAACTCGGTTTGCACTACTCGTTTGCTCGTGACCATGCCGTTTACGCTTCGGCTGCGGTGGGACAGAAGGAGCCTACACGCAACAACTTCACCGATATCCGCAAGGGTGAGTACCCGACAGCCGAGAAGATGCTCGATATCGAGGCTGGATATACCTATAATACAAAGATTGTGGTGCTCGGCATTAACCTATATTATATGATGTATCGTGACCAGCTGGTGCAGACGGGCGAGTTGTCCGATACGGGCGAGTTGCTCTCGCGCAATGTTCCCGACTCGTACCGCCGAGGTGTGGAGTTGTCGTTGGCAGTAAATGCTACGAAGTGGTTTTCGCTCGGTGGAAATGCCACTTTGAGCCAAAACCATATCAAGAACTATGTCGATTATATTGATGGCGTAGCGTTTGAGCGTGGTCGCACTACGATTGCCTACTCGCCATCGATTATTGCAGGAACATTCTTCGACTTCCATACGCACGGCTTTGCTGCACGACTCTCGACTCGCTATGTCAGCAAGCAGTACCTTACAAACGGGCAGTACGAAGATTTAACCCTGCCACGCTACTGCGTGAGCGACCTCGATATCTCCTACACGCTTCGCACAAAGCGTATTGAGAAGGTGCGATTTGGAGTGAAGATTGGTAACTTGTTTAATGCCAAGTATTGCGCAAGTGGCTATGGTGGCTCGTGGTTGGAGGGCGCAACCTTTGCAGAGCGTGGCTCGTGGGCTTGCTACTTCCCACAGGCAACCATCTCGGCACTTGGAAATGTAACGGTACACTTTTAGATGAGAGAAGCGGAAAACGGGGAACTGAAAACTTTCAGCGCACCCCATAAAGCGAACGGAGTGAGCGCCCCCAGAAAGGGCGGAACGCCCGCCCCCATAAAGCAGTCGCAGACTGCGCCCCCAGAAAACTCTGCGCCTTGACAACCCTCGGAGTTCGCAAAACCGTAACATAACCGTAACAGCGTAACAAAACCGTAACACCGTAACAAGGGGCGTGCCTATGTTACGCTGTTACGCTTGTTACGCTTTGGTAGCGTTAGATTATAATTTTTAATTTTTAACTTGTAGTCGTGGAACTAAAACTTATTTTACAGATTGTGGGCGTGGTACTCGGACTGTTATATTTATGGTTGGAGTACCGAGCCAACATTTGGTTGTGGGTAGTGGGGGCAATTATGCCCTGCGTACATTGCGCTCTATACTACCAATCGGGCTTATATGCCGACTGTGCAATGCAAGGCTACTATATATTAGCAGGCTTGTATGGTCTAATAGCGTGGTTGTTAGGGCATAAGCGCAAAAACAACCCACTAAAAATCGCACACACACCGCTAAGGCTTGTGCTACCATTGGTAGTTATATATGGCGTATTACACGCTACAATATACTATCTGTTGGTGGAGTTTACCGACAGCACCGTACCATTTTGGGATTCGATGACTACGGCTCTGTCGATGATAGCGATGTGGCTGTTGTCACGTAAATACTTGGAGCAGTGGCTCGTATGGCTTGTGGTGGATATGATAACCGTAGGGTTATATATCTATAAAGGCATACCCCTTACGGGTTGTCTGTATGCACTATACTCGGCACTTGCGGTGGCGGGATATCTGCGTTGGAAGCGACAAGCCGTTACAAACCTTTAACTAATAAGAGTCGTGCTAAAACACGACTCTTATTCCTACCTGCATACGCCAACGAGAGAGGAGGTCGTTGCGGGATACCTCGCCTCCGACAAAGCGATATTTCGGTGTGCGGTTACCCTCAGCATCGGTTGTGTAGTCGTAGACCTCGACAGGCGAAATGCGATACTTCGAGGTGTAGTAACTCGCCCCCCAATCCTTCGAGATGAGCGAGCCGAGATTTATCACATCGAGCGAAATCTGCACCTTGCGTGAGGTGTTCGCTCCGAAGTATATATCCTGCGCAATATGGAGGTCGAGATGATGCTCGAAAGGTGTCTGCAAGGCGTTTCGTGCAAGGAACTTACCACGAGAACGGCGCAGGGCAGGTGTCGCCTCGATATACTCGCCCAAGGCTGCACGATGCTCCTCGCTCTCGAACTCCATAGCCTGCAACTCCGCAGCGGTCGGCACATAGATTGTGGTGTTGCCGTAGCTGCTATCGTTGTTTGCATCTTCGCCTGCGTAGGTGAGCGAGTAACGCATACCCGAATAGCCCTGATAGAGCAACGAAATGGTCGTACCAAGCACCTTTGCATAGCGAGGTGTGCGATACGAGAGCGATGCCGTAATCTTGTGCGGAACATCGAACAAGGAGTAACTCAATTCGGGCGCATTGCTATCCGCCGAGTAGTTGCGACTCCAAGTGTTGAGTGCCTGTGCCGAGATGCCGTCCATTACCGAGTAGGAGTGCGAGAAGGTGTAGGCTGCGTAGAGGTCCAAGCCGAAGCGGAAATGCTTTGCCACCGATGCACTCACCGAGTAACCATACCCCTTCGAGGTGTTCGACAAGAGGTAAATCGAGGAGTATGACTTCGCCAACGAGGTGTCGTAGAGGGTTGTGGTGTTCTGCTCGTTTGCGAGGGCCGAATTTACGGCATAGAACTTACCGCCCTTATCCTGTGCTGTGAGGTTGGTTATCAGGAGGTCGTTTATCGACTTCGAGAAGATACCCTCGACCATAAAGTGCCACCCTTTATACTCCTGCTCCAAGGCGAGAGTTGCACGTGCCACCTGCGGATAACGAAAATCCTTTGCTACGATGTTGAGCATCGGATTTGACGATACCCCCTCCGTTCCCGAAGGCTCCTCGCCAAACTTCGGAACGCTCTGCCCTTTGCTGCTGTCGAGAGTATAGCCACGTTGTGTCATACCGCTATTGGAGAAGCAGTTGGATATCCACACAAACGGTATTCTGCCCGAGAATATACCCACTCCACCACGCAACAAGGTCGAAGCCTCTGCGCTCTTGGCTATCTGCCAGCGCACTCCGATACGGGGCGAAACAAGCACCGTAGGGTGAGGTACCTGGTTGGTTTTGACGCCATACTTTTGTGCTATTTCAGAAGAGTTGAACGCCTCATTTGTGGGAGGGTTTCCGAATATCACAGGGATATCGGCTCGCAGACCGTAGGTCATCGAAAAGCGAGGCGAGGCGTTCCACTCGTCCTGAATATATACGCCAAATTGGGCGGAAGTTATATTTGTATAAGGGTTATCAGAGTAGTTGCGCACATACTTGCGAGCCTTGTCCTGCAAGAAATCGTCAAGGGTATCGTAGGTATATGCTCCCAAAGCATTCGCCATATAGAGGCACGAGGAGTTGAAAATTTCGTTGTGCGTACCTATTGTAATGGTGTGCGAATCGGCATAGTAGGAGAAGTTGTCGGTCAGCGTGACGGTGTTTTGCACAAGGTCGTTCATAATGGCAAAGGGGTCTGTACCGATATATACCGAGGTGTTGTCGCCATCACGCATCTTCTTAATCTCTACGTATGGGTACTTCGCACCACTCATCGCATCACGACCATCGTGTACTCGGGTGTAGCCCACACGGAACTCGTTAAACATCTTCTCCGAAACACGCGAGTTCAGCTCGGCAACCACCGAGTGGGTATCGGCAATCGAGGTGTAACCCTCGCCATTGAAGCGTAGTAGGGTAGCACTCGACACAAACTCATCTTTCCTCGCATCGAGGAAGTTATATCTCAACGAGAGGTTGTGGCGTGAGGATATGTTCCAATCGAGGCGTGCAATCAACGAGCCTGTATGCCTTTTCAGCGTCTGCATGCCGTAGCCACCACCATCATAGCCCGTAAGTTCGTAGTAACGATTGGCGATGGTCGCTGCATCTGTTGCCGAGATGTTGCAACCACTGTCGCCCACATAGTAAGACGATGGCGAGGAGTCGAGGTTGAACTCGCCATTGAGGAAGAAAAACAACTTGTTTTTGACTATTGCACCTCCGAGCGAAACGCCATAAATCTGCGTCTGCTGCTCGGCAAGTTTTGCCCCGTTCAAAGGGCTACGACCATAGAAGTTGTGGTCGTTGTAGTAGGCGTATGCCGTACCCGAAAAGGTGTTTGTACCCGACTTGGTAATCGCATTTATACCGCCACCGCTGAAACCGCCCTGTCGCACATCAAATGGTGCGGTAACGACCTGAATATCCGATATAGCATCGAGCGGAACGGGGTTAGCACCTGCCAAACCTCCGTTTGTACCCGTAGAGGTCAAGCCGTACATATCGTTCGAGGCTGTACCGTCAATCTGGAAGGAGTTGTAGCGTGAGTTTGCGCCTGCGATGGATATACCTCCGTCTTTCGACACCATCGCCTGCGGAGCAAGGCGTGTGATGTCGTCAATGGAGCGTGATACGGTAGGGGTGCGCTCTATGATATCACTATGAAAAACCTCTCCTGCACCCATACGGCTCTCGGCGAACTTGTCGCTTGTAACCACCACCGCATCAATGTTCTGCGTGTCGGATAGTTGAGCGTCTATCTGCTGCTTTTCGCCTAACGATAGGGCGATGTCCTCAATCTTTTTTTCCTTGTAGCCGACAAACGAAAACTCCACCGTATATGGTGCGCCAACACGCAAGCCTTGCAGGCGATATGCTCCGTTCGTGTCTGTAATAGTGCCATATACTGTTTCGGTTGGCAGGTGGGTTGCCACGACCGTAGCACCTACCAATGGCTTGCCGTTATTGTCCGTAACAAAACCCTGCAACGATGCAGTAGTCGATTGTGCGGTAGTTGTCATTGCCACCACCAAAGCAAATAAAGCAAGTGTAAAACGCTTCATATTTGTATAAATAAAAAATGCCCCAAATGTTATACATACAAACATCGGGACAGCGAGGTGCATAGCACCACCAATTAAGAATTAAAAATTAAGAATTAAGAATTAAAAGATAAAAACCTTTAATTGTCAATTATCAATTTTCAATTGTCAATTATATTGCACTCTCTCATCCGGACTATTACCGTCGGTATCGGAATTTCACCGATTCAGTCCTCTTTGGGTGTTCGAGAGGCACGCATTGCGCCAAACTCTTAACATACAGCACCTTCGAGGAGTCGCAGACTATCACTGCCGGTAGGGAGTTGCACCCTGCCCCGAGTAATCTTTTGCAAAGATAGCAAAAAAACGGAAAACGGAGAACGGAAAACGGAAAACTTTTCCATTTTTTAGTTTTTTTTGTTATCTTTGTATGTTGAATAAATAGTGCTTGCTATGGATTTGAAATTGAAGTTGCAACGCGTGTTGCAGATTGTGGAGGAGTCGGAGCGTGTGGGTGCGTTGTCCGACCTCGAACGAGATATAATCTTAAACGACCTGCGAGAGGTGTATGCCGAGTTGAAATTCGGCATAACGGAGAACGAAAAACAGAAAACAGAGAACGAAAAACCGTCAGAAATCGCCCCTACAACCCCTATCGTCCCTATAATCGCTACCGAGGAGGTGAGGTCGGAACCTGGACCTGCGGAGAAACCCGAACCTGTGGTTGATGCTGAGGAGGAGAGCGAGCCTGAGGTTGAGGTAGAACTTATCTTCGATGAGAGTGACGAGCAGGCGGAAACGGAGAGTGGAGAACGGGAAACGGAAAACGAGGAGCAATCAGAAATTGCCCCTATAAACCCTATTACCCTTGACACCCCTATCGAGGAGCCAACCAAAGAGAGTGCAGAGCAAGAGGAGAATCTCTCAACTTACAACTCTCCGCTTTCAACCCCAAAGCGTAGCCCTCTCCTTTCGCTCTATGAAGATGCTCCAACCCCTGTTGTGGGTGAGCAGTTCCACGAGAAGCCGTCAGTTGCCGATACAATCGCTTGCCCGAAGGGCGTAGCAGAGAGTGCACCTGTTGTGTCGTTACGTGATGCGATAGGCGTTGCGGATAGGTTTATGCTGATACGGGAGTTGTTCGGTGGCGATACAGACGCTTACGAGAAGGCTATCAATGCGCTCGAAGCACAGCCGTCATTCGATGACTGCATAATCTTTATTGCGGAGCATTATGCTTGGTCGCCAAACTCACAAGCGACAAAACTTGTGATGGATTTACTGCAAAGAAAATATAAATAACCCCATGTCGAAACTCTATATTGTACCTACGCCGATTGGCAACTTGGAGGATATAACCCTTCGTGCCATACGCATATTGAAGGAGGTGGACTTTATCCTTGCCGAGGATACTCGTACAAGTTCGGTGTTGTTGAAACACCTCGGTATCGAGAAACCTTTGCGCTCGCACCACAAATTCAACGAGCACGCTACCGTGCAGGCAGTCGCCGATGCAATAGATGCAGGGCGAGATGTTGCACTTATCTCCGATGCAGGTACTCCGGGTATCTCGGACCCCGGTTTTTTGTTGGTGCGTACCTGCGTAGAGCGAGGTATCGAGGTATCGACACTCCCGGGTGCTACGGCATTTGTGCCGGCATTAGTGCAGAGTGGCTTTCCGTGTGACCGCTTCTGCTTCGAGGGTTTTCTGCCGCAAAAGAAGGGGCGCAAAAAACGCATCGAAGCATTGGCGCAGGAGGAGCGTACGATGATATTCTACGAGTCGCCTTTCCGAGTTGTCAAGTGTTTGGAGCAGTTGGCTGAGGTTATGGGCGAGGAGCGAGAGGTAGCCGTGTCGCGTGAGATAACAAAGATGTTTGAGGAGACCGTGCGAGGCACACTTGCCGAGGTGGCAGAACACTTCCGCCAGCACACACCGAAGGGGGAGTTTGTAATCGTAGTGGCAGGAAAAACGGAAAACGGAAAGCGGAAAACTTTTAATTTAGTGAGGAGTTAGGAGTTAGGAGTGAGGAGTTGAAAACTTTTAGCGCACCCCATAAAGCGAACGGAGTGAGCGCCCCCAGTAAGGGCGGAACGCCCGCCCCCAGTAACCCCCAGAAAGG
>SUZE01000013.1 GCA_015060075.1 Rikenellaceae bacterium
GCTACGGTAACCAAGTACAGCCACGAAATCGGCTACGGCATTATGGCAGTGGTGGCATTGGCTCTCGCCTACCTTATCTATAAGGGAGTGAAGAAATAGCTGCAAGCTATTTCAATTGAGAATTGACAATTGAGAATTGAGAATTAAGAATTGAGAATTAGATATGAGTTAGGATTCTTTATCCCCTAACGACTCTAAATTTTCACTCTCGTCTTTCGTCTTTCGTCTAAAATTATGAAACACTTTGCACTGATAGGTTTTCCACTTGGACACTCGTTGTCTGCCAAGTACTTTGCCGAAAAATTCTCGACAGAGGGTATTGGTGCGGACTATACGCCGCTGCCTATCGAAAGCGCAGAGGAGGTATTGCCTCATTGTGAACACCTTGCAGGCTTCAATGTTACCATACCGCACAAGCAGACGATTATACCGTTGCTCGCCGCTATCAGCGAGGAGGCACAAGAGATTGGTGCGGTAAATTGTGTAAAGGTTACGCCCGATGGCTTGGAGGGTTACAACACCGATGTAATTGGTATTCGCAAGTCACTCGAAGGGGTTACACTCGAAGGGGCGAAGGCTCTTGTTCTTGGTACGGGAGGTGCATCGAAGGCTGTACAATATGTGTTACGCACGGGTGGTACGGAGGTTAAGGTGGTATCTCGCACAGAGGGCGTAGCAGATTTGACCTACAACGATTTAAGCGATGAGTGCATCGCAGAGTGCGACATCATAGTAAATACCACTCCACTCGGAATGTTCCCGAATGTGGATAGTGCGCCCGAACTACCCTACTCGGCGATATCGTCAAAGCACACTCTGTTCGATTGCGTCTATAATCCTCGTCAAACAAAGTTCCTGCAACTCGGAGCCGAGCGAGGTGCTCGCACAATTGACGGCTTGACAATGTTCCACGCCCAGGCAGAAGCCTCGTGGGAGATTTGGAACGCCTAATCTCTTAATCGGAGGAGCGTTCTCGCCTGCTGGTAATCTCTACCATTTACGACCAATCTTGCACGGATAACGCCCGGATAGAGCGTTGTCATATACTCACTCTCTATCTGCGCACAAATGCCGGCACACGCCAAGATACTCTTCGCCATCTCCGCCTCGACTGCCGAGTTGTACTCCGCCACCACTACCAATTCATCAACCTGCATAAAGACACCTCTTCTCTTTTTGTAAAGTTATAACTTTTTTTGATATCATACAACAAAAACCACGCCCAAACGAACGGAAAACGGAGAACAGAAAACTGAAAACTAAAATAGAATAAAGTTTTCCGCTTTACGCTTTCCGTTTTCCGTTTTATTGTCTATCTTTGTAAGCAAAGAAGAGAATATTATGAGTGGTTTCGTACATCTGCATACTCACACCCAATACTCACTCCTTGACGGTCAGGCGAGTGTCAAGAAACTTGTCGATAAGGCTATCAAAGACGGCATGCCGGGTATCGCCATTACCGACCACGGTAACATGTTCGCCATCAAGGAGTTCATGAACTATGTCGGTAAGGTAAATGGTGCCAAAGCGGGCAGAGAGAAGGATTTGAAAAAACTGCTCGACAAGATGCTCGCCCTGCAAGGTGAGCACAATTCGCTCGCCTCGTTGCTCGCCGAAAAGCAGAACGAGGAGTCTGCACTGAAAGCCCAAATCGAGCAGGCGACAAGGGCAAATAAAGATTTCGAGCCAAGCGAGGAGCAGACAAAGCAGCTCGCAGGACTCTCATCGCTTATCGCCGACCTCGAAGCGATGCAGAAGGAGTTTGCGTTCGATGCGGTAAAGGCTCGTGAGATTGTTGTGGAGATGGAGAACACACCTGCCTTCAAGCCGATTATCGGTTGTGAGGTCTATGTGGCTCGCCGTACTCTCGACCAAAAGAACGATAAAATCGACCTCGGAGGTTATCACCTTATACTTTTAGCAAAAAACTTCAAGGGTTACAAAAACCTTATCAAGTTGGTGTCGAAGGCGTGGACCGAAGGTTTCTATGGTCGCCCTCGTACCGACCGCAGCGAACTCGAAAAGTACCACGAAGGTCTTATCTGTTGCTCGGCATGTTTGGGTGGCGAGATACCACGACTTGTGCAAGATGACCGCTTGCAAGAGGCTGAGGAGTCTGTTTTGTGGTACAAAAACCTCTTTGGCGAGGATTACTACCTCGAATTGCAGTTGCACAAGGCAACTGTCGAGCGTGCCAACCATGAGGCGTACCCTATGCAGTTGAAGGTCAATGAGAAGTTGGTGGAGTTCTCGCGCAAACACAATATCGGCTTGGTCTGCACCAACGATGTCCACTTCGTGGAGGAGAGCGATGCCGAGGCACACGACCGCCTTATCTGTTTGAGTACGGGTAAGGACCTCGATGACCCAAAACGAATGCTCTACTCGAAGCAGGAGTGGATGAAGACCACGCGCGAGATGTCGGAGATTTTCGCTGCATATCCCGAAGCACTCGAAAATACGGTGGCTATCTGCGACAAAGTGGAGCGATACTCCATTGACCACGCACCTATTATGCCTGTGTTCCCTATCCCTGCCGAGTTTGGCACGGAGGAGGAGTATCGCCGGCGATTTACCGAGGAGGACCTCTTCAACGAGTTCACCCGCAACGAGAATGGCGAGGTGGTAATGGACGAGGAGTCGGCAAAGAAGAAGATTGAGAAACTTGGAGGTTACGACAAGTTGTACCGCATAAAGTTCGAGGCGGATTACCTCGCAAAACTTGCGATGGAGGGTGCTGCAAAGCGTTACGGTTCACCTCTCTCGGAGGAGGTGGAGGAGCGTCTGCGCTTCGAGTTATACATCATGAAAACGATGGGTTTCCCCGGTTACTTCCTTATCGTGCAGGACTTTATCCGTGCAGCGCGCGAGGAGTTGGGCGTATGGGTAGGACCGGGTCGTGGTTCGGCGGCAGGCTCGGCAGTGGCATACTGCTTGGGTATCACGCAGATAGACCCTATCAAATATGACCTGCTGTTTGAGCGTTTCTTGAATCCCGACCGTATCTCGTTGCCCGATATCGATATCGACTTCGATGATGAAGGTCGTGGTCGCGTGCTCGATTGGGTAACCAAGAAATACGGCAAGGAGAAGGTGGCGCATATCATCACATACGGCACAATGGCTACCAAGATGGCACTGAAAGATGTTGCCCGAGTGCAGAAATTACCTCTCTCGGAGTCGGACCGTTTGTGTAAGCTCGTTCCGGACCGTATCACCGACCCGAAGGATAAGGATAAGCAGTTGAAAATCAACCTTGCAAATGCTATAAATGCCGTTCCCGAGTTACAGCAGGCAGAGAACTCTGATGACCCGATAATGCGAGATACGATAAGGTACGCCCGCCAACTCGAAGGTAATGTGCGAGGTACGGGTGTTCACGCCTGCGGAACGATTATCTGTCGTGACGACATCACCGATTGGGTGCCCGTTTCGACTGCTGACGACAAGGAGACGGGCGAGAAGATTCTCGTAACGCAATATGAAGGCTCGGTAATTGAGGATACAGGTCTTATCAAGATGGACTTCCTCGGCTTGAAGAACCTCTCCATCATGAAGGACGCCGTGGAGAATATCCGCCGCACCAAGGGTGTGGAGGTAGATATTGATAATATCCCGATTGACGACAAAAAGACCTATGACCTCTACTGCGCAGGTCATACGCTCGGAACTTTCCAATTCGAGTCTGATGGTATGCAGAAGTATCTGCGCGAGTTGAAGCCTACGGTATTCGAGGATTTGATTGCAATGAATGCACTCTATCGCCCGGGACCGATGGATTATATTCCGGACTTTATCAACCGTAAGCACGGTAGAGCGCCTATCGTTTATGATATACCTATCATGGAGAAGTATCTCAAAGATACTTACGGTATTACGGTATATCAGGAGCAGGTGATGTTGCTCTCACGACTCCTTGCCAACTTCACACGAGGCGAGGCGGATACGCTGCGTAAGGCTATGGGTAAGAAGATTCTTGCCAAGTTGATGGAGTTGAAGCCGAAGTTCTTGAAAGGTGGAACAGCAAACGGACACGACAAGAAGGTTCTCGAAAAGATTTGGGAGGATTGGGTTAAGTTCGCTTCGTACGCCTTCAACAAGTCACACGCAACTTGCTACTCGTGGGTGGCATATCAAACTGCCTACCTCAAAGCCAACTATCCGTCCGAGTATATGGCGGCATTGCTCAGTGCCAACCTCGGAAATATCGAGAAGTTGGAGTTGTACATGAAGGAGTGCAACCGAATGGGTATCAGCGTACTTTCGCCCGATATCAACGAGTCGCAGATGCGTTTCTCGGCTAACGATAAGGGGGATATCCGCTTCGGTTTAGCAGCGATAAAGGGCGTTGGTGAGGCTGCCGTAAATTCGATTATTGCCGAGCGTGAAAAGAGTGGTCCATACAAGGATATCTACGACTTCTGCGAGCGCACTAACTACACTGCCGTAAACCGCAAATGTTTCGAAAATATCGCTATGTCGGGCGGCTTCGACTCGATAATAGATTTCTCTCGTGGTAAGTTCCTCGCTCTGATAGACGAGCGTGACGAGGCAAACTTTGTAGATGCCTTGGTGCGCTACGGCTCTCGTATCCAGTCGGAGCGCAGCAATGCCCAGCAGAGTCTTTTCGGTGGCGATAGCGGCATTACCGACATTCAGAAGCCTGCCGTGCCTGTGCGTGGCGATGCTCTACAACTCGAACTCCTCAACAAAGAGAAGGAGTTAATCGGCATGTACCTCTCGGCTCACCCACTCGATGAGTACAAGTTGCTGCTCAACTCACTATGTGGCTGCACGCTTGCCGACCTTGCCGACCTCGAAAAGTATCGTGGCAAGGAGATTGCGGTGGCTGGCATTGTGACCGACACAAGAGAATTTTACCTTAAAAATGGCACCCCTGCCGGCTCTATGACAGTGATGGACTACAATGGCTCGAAGGAGTTCCGATTCTTCCGCAAGGACTACGAGATGTTCCGTACACGTATGTTCAAGGACTACTTCCTGCTGATTCAGGGGCGTGTGCAGGTGCGACCATACTCCAACCCTGAGGAGTTGGAATTCAAAGTAACATCTGTTACCCAGCTCTCCGATGTGCGCGATACGGTGCGAGATATTAAGCTCTACTTGCCTACCACCCTGCTCTCTCGGGAGTTTATTGACGAATTAATCGAGGTTGCAAAGTCATCGAAGGGCAAGGCGCAGTTGAAATTCACATTGAAGGATTTAGAGGAGGATGTCTATGTTTCGGCATACTCACGTAAATACCGAGTATCGCTGACGCAGGAGATTTCGAAGTTTATAGATAAGTACAATTTGCAATATTCAATAAACGTAAATAATAACCAATAAAAAAACTAAAAGATTATGGCACTTAACATTACAAATGAGAACTATGAGGCGTTGCTCTCGGACAGCAAGCCGTTGGTAATTGATTTCTGGGCAGAGTGGTGCGGACCATGCCGTGCAGTTGCTCCAATCGTTGAGGAGTTGGCAGAGGAGTATGCCGACAAGGTAAATATCGGCAAGTGCGATGTCGATTCGTGCGATGATATCACCGCTGCATACCGTGTGCGCAATATCCCAACCCTCGTATTTATTAAGGGAGGCGAGGTTGTCGATAAGCACGTAGGCGCAATCAACAAGGCCGACCTCAAAGCAAAAATTGACGCCCTGCTTTAATTCTACCCGGAATTAAGGTAAAAGCAATATAAATGGCAGCGGTTTCCCGCTGCCATTTACATTGTATTGGGTATGCCAAAGATTTAGAACTCTTTGCCCTCGATATAGTCTGCATAATCACTCCAATACTGTGCCGCCTTGTACGCTTCTACCGATGCTGTCGGCACATAGATTTTAGCATCAAGAACTGCGCATACAAACATATTTGCATGTCCGGTCGGAGGTGTTGCAGCCTTGCAATATATCTCCTTCAATAGGTAGCAACCCCAAAATGCATCGGCACTAATCGTTTTCATACCGCTACCCATCTCTATCTTCTCCAAAGTAGCACAGTTATAGAAAGCCTCTCCTCCAATTGTTTTAGTTGCATCAGGGAATGCAATTGCTGTCAGCGAGGTGCAACCTTTGAATGCCAAACCTCCAATCGAAGTAACGCTATTACCAATTGTAACACTTACCAGCGAGGTGCAATTACAGAATGCTAGATTTCCAATCGAAGTAACGCTATTGCCTATTGTAACACTTGTCAGCGAGTCACAACCATTGAATGCATACTCTCCAATCGAAGTCACACCATTGCCAATTGTAACACTTGTCAGCGAGTCACAACCGCAGAATGCCGAACCTCCAATCAATGTAACGCTATCAGGAATGATTACGCTTGTCAGCGAGTCGTTATTATAGAATGTATAATTCTTAATTTCTGTAATATCCGAAGGAATAGTAATATCGGTTAATTCGCTACCATTAAGATAGAGTTTTGCACCGTAGTAAAGAGGGTTTGCATCATTGTCGCCAAAACTAATCCTACACCAAGCAGATAAATTAGTAATATCAATTCTGGTCAGTTTGTGGCAAAACTCGAATGCATCAACTCCAATCGAAGTAACAGTATTTGGCAAAACAATAGAACGAAGTGTTTTCTTGCCGTAAAAAGCTTCATCCATTATTATGGTAAATGGTCTGTCAAGTACAATTACACCCACGCCATTCTCGTATGTATTGGACACTACAACGCCATTAAATGCTGTGGCACTCGGTTCGATAGGGAGTCCGTCAGTTGTGGTGTAGAATATCTCATTTGATGCCGGTGTAGCTGTAATTGTACCATCGTCACCAACCTCAGGAGAGCTTGTGGAAGATGCTCCGACTTGCGAGATAGTATAGGTAATAGACAACTTGCCATCTAAGGTCTGTACCTTTACCTCTCCACTACGGCGGTCGCCCGTATTCTCCGCAACGGAGATGGCGATATGTTTACACTCCAAGGCACGAGTCTCGGCAACGCTAATCCAACTTTGATATTCGGTAGGGATTACCGCCTTGCAATCGACATTAGTAATAAACGATACGGTTACATCGCCTCCCTTTGCCGATACGGTTTTGGTTGCACCATTGTATACATAGAGCTGTGCCGACTCCTCTTCCGGTTTAATATTCAGCACAAGACTCTTCATAATAGCCTTGTTGCCATCAGAAACAATAACCACAACACGGCTTGCAGCATCGAAAGTTGAGCCTGTACGGATAAGGATATATCCGCACTTATTACTCTCATCTTCGGGCACCAAAACAGCTCGAAGGTCGTTAGTCGGCAAGACTTCGATGTCGACATGCTCGGCAGAAGAGCTGACTTCGTAATTGACCTTAACTTCGCTGTGTACCTTTACATCTTGAATATTGGCTGTATCGAACACAATATCGAAGGCTACATTTTTATGGACAGTTATTACTGTACCATCTGCCAATGTGAAGTAGACATTGTTGTCATCTTGGGTTACACTCTTGAAAACGATATTATCTCCTGCTCCACCCGTTCCATTGGCTCCGTCTTTGCCATCTTCGCCCGTGGCTTTGCCGAGTTGGGTCCAAGTTGCTCCATTGTCGTAGGATATATACCAATAATCATCTTCGATTTTGAGCTGTGGAGTGATGCCATCTGCTCCATCTTTTCCGTCTTGACCATTAGTTCCGTTAGAGCCATTTGAGCCGTCTTGTCCGTTCTGACCATCTTTACCATCTGCACCATCGACTCCGACCGCCTTGATTTTATTACCTTTTTCATCAAGCAACCACTCGCCATCGAGAGTCCAATAGTAAATGCCATCTCCATCTTGCCTTACGCCTATTTGAGGTGTATATCCATTCTTACCATTGGAACCGTCCTTGCCATGATATATAAATATGGTATCACTATGCTCAAATCTGATTTCATAACCAACCTCTACCCCATTCTCAATAATTGGAAACACTCCGGTTATAGAGTCATTGTTCTCCAATGCCTTAACCAAATTTTGTAGTGACGAGATATCGGAGTTCATGCGGTCACATATCTTTTCGAGTTCCTCGATTCTGGATATTATGCTACCTATACACTCCCAAACCTTATCTTCGTGAAAAGCATCTTCGGTGCTACACGAAGAAGGGATAAATAACATCGCTGCAACTGCAACTAATAGTAATAGTTTTTTCATAGTTATTTGTGTTTAATGTGTTTTTGTTTTTTGTTATTTTCAATGGCAAATAGGATTCGTGGCGTCTGACCACTTGATAGGATTCGCTCCTTACAGTCGCTTAATAGGAGCTAATAGGATATTCACAATCCTATCTAATCCTATTGAGAGCAAAAGCCCGGCTCCTATTGAGCCAATTTATTGGCGACTCCTATCTTATCCTATAAAACCAACTCCAACTCGCTGTGTATCAACGAAATACCCCCCCCCGAAAAATCGGGGAGGGGTATTTATATACCCTTATTGTGCAAAATTGCCCACTATTTCGTTGATATGTTATTGCAAATATAGCGATTTTTACATATACAACCACACTTACAAGACATTTTTTACTCAAAAAATAAAATTATTTTGTGCGAATGTGCGCTATCTCAAAAAAAAGAGTTACCTTTGCGGGCTATGTTTAACTAAATTAATTTTTTACGATTATGCCAAAAATGAAAACTAATGCCGCTGCAAAGAAGCGTTTCGCTTTCACCGGCACAGGTAAGATTAAGCGTAAGCACGCTTATCACAGTCACATCCTGACCAAAAAGACTACCAAACAAAAGCGTAACCTCTGCCACACCGGAATCGTTTCGAGCGTGGACGAGCCAAAGCTTTTGAAATTGTTGGTTAAATAATTTTAATCACAGTTTCGCTAATTAACAATTTTTTATTAACCGAGGTGAAACAGCCCCAAAGAGTGCGAGAGAATCGTGCCGCTGTTAATCTCATCAAAAACTTTTAAACTATGCCACGTTCAGTAAATGCTGTCGCATCACGCGCAAGAAGAAAAAAGGTTTTGAAGCTTGCCAAAGGTAACTTTGGTTCAAGGGGAAATGTTTGGACAGTAGCAAAAAACACTGTCGAGAAGGGTTTGCAGTATGCTTATGCACACCGCCGACTCAAAAAGCGTACATTCCGTTCGTTGTGGATTACTCGTATCAACGCAGCAGTTCGCGCTTACGGTATGACCTACTCAGAATTTATCGGTAAACTCAATGCTAAGGGTATCGCCCTCAACCGTAAGGTTATGGCTGACTTGGCAATGAATGAGCCAAAAGCATTCGAGGCAATCGTAAAAGCAGTTAAATAGTATTTTGCGTTTTATCGCACGACCGCTATCTCTTGTAGGTGGCGGTCTTTTTTATGCAATGACTTAATTCAGAGGAAGGCAAAAACGCAAAACTATTTAACTGCTTACATATTTACATTCCCCCTAAATCCCCCTTTGTCAAAGGGGGACTTGTCACAGAACTTTGTTCTGTTCCATTAAAAAGCCACTTGACTCGATTCAAGAGTGTGAGCCGTTACCTTTGTGTAGCGGCTTTTTTTTGTGCAATGTGCTTGCAGGGCTATTTAACTGCTTACATTTTCACAATTACTCCAATCTGCCATCCACAAAAAAAGAAGGGCTGATACGCAACCGGCCCTTCTCTACTATTGTTATCGCAATTTAGCAACTACATCTTAATTGCAACCTTCTTATTCGACTTACGGCTCTTCTCCGCCATAAAGCCCATAACGTGACTCTCAATCGAAACATCGATAGTACTCGACAACAACTTCGCATCTTGTGCCGATACTGCGCGCAAGAAGTCACGAACTAACAAGTGGTCGCCACCACCGTGTCCTGAGCCTTTGTACTCTGCAACTTCGCTGACCTTCTGGTCCCAAACGCTCTTATGCTGCGAACGGAAATCGTAGAATGTAAAGCTCTTCATATCGCCCTCGATAAAGCCCTTTGTTCCCATAATGCGGGTACGGCGACCGCCATAAGGTGTAAATGCGTCCATCGAGAAACTTGCTGTAACACCGTCTTGGAAGCGCATAATCGCAACATAGTGGTCACACTGGTCGTTATTGCAACGGAATACGCAACGACCATAGTTTGTAACCTTCAACTGCTCACGAATAAGTTCAGGCGTCTTGCGTGGAATATCAAAGACGTAGAGGTGCTGACGGCGGTCAATATAGATATGCTTAGAGGAGAAAGGACACTCCTTCTCGTGTGGGCAGTCACCACCGCCGACATTGTCGATACAACGCTCGGTTGCACCCTTTGGCATATTCTCGGGACGGAAGAGATATAGCGAGCCCTCGGCAGCGATAGATTCGCAAGGTTTGCCGATAATCCAACGCATAATATCGAGGTCATGGCACGACTTAGCAAGGATAATAGGTGTTGTCTTGTCTGCCAATGGCCAATTACCTCGCACATACGAGTGAGCCATGTGAGCGTAGCGGATAGGCTCAAAGTGTTGAATATTGACCAAATCGCCTATCGCACCCGAATCAACAACCTGCTTCAATGCAACATAGTATGGCGCATATCGCAAAACGTGACATACTGCAACGATACGATTATACTTGTGCGCCTGCTTCAAGATTGCACGACACTCCTTCTCGGTTGGAGCAACGGGTTTTTCAACAAGCACATCATAGCCGAGTGCCAACGCCTTCATACAAGGCTCGTAGTGCAAATTATCGGGGGTAGCAACAATCACCGCATCGGCAAACTTTGGCTTCGAGAGCGCATCGTTGAAGTGTCCGAATTGATTCTCCTTCGGGATGTTGTGTTTCTTTGCCATTCGGTTGCGGCGATATGTATTCAAATCGGCAACACCAACAACCTTCATCGACTTCGGAAACTTCTCGGCATACTGCGCATAGGTCGAACCTCTACTACCCGCACCAAGAACCAATACGGTTACCGGCTTGTCGAGCTTTGCGTCCATCTCCGGCATCTTTGTCTTTATCTTCTCCGAAGCGGCAATTTCGGGAATCTCCTCTGCCTCAGTAGTCATAGCATTTACATCTACGCCAATCAACGATGCACCGACTGTCAATGCACCTAATCTCTTCAAGAACTCTAATCTGTCCATATAGTTACGTTTTAAATTAGTTGTTTTCTCTGTTATATGCCGCCTCAGCACGGGCAACAATCCACACGCTCAACTCATACAGCCCATACAAAGGCAACAGCACCAACATCATACTCATTGCATCGGGTGGGGTAATGAATGCCGAAAGCACAGCAAGAACAACGATAGCGTGACGGCGATACTTACGCATAAAGTCGGCGGTAAGCAGCCCCATCTTTGCGAGAATACGTGAAAGAATTGGCAACAAAAATATCACTCCACACGCAAAGACCATATTCTGCACGAGCGACATGTAGGAGCTGATATCAATCATATTGGTAAGTTGGTCACCCATCGAGTAACTCGCCAAGAAATTGACCGAAAGTGGCGCAAGGGCAAAGTATCCGAATAGTACGCCCACAATAAACCACGATGACACTTCGATAGCAAAAAATCGACTTTTATGTTGCTCTTGCTTGGTAAGTGCAGGTCGTATAAAGCCCCACAATTCCCACACCGAGTATGGGATAATCAGCAACAATGCCGTACTGAATGCCAAGCGGATATGGAGGTTGAACTGTCCTGCCATAGCTGTATTTATCAGCGTAAGAGGAGTGCTGTTAATCTTCAAGAACTCTTTACCACTCTCCACGGCGAGCCACGCAAAGAGCTTGTTCGTAGGGAACCATTCCGACTTCGGAGCTGTAATCAGCACCATCAGTTCATCGCCACAAGCAAATGCTGCCACCATAAACACGACAAACGCCAAGGCTACACGCAACAGCCTTGGTCGAAGGTGGTCGAGATGTTCCCAGAAGGACATATCGCCATCTTCCGGTTCATCAACCCTAAACAGTTTCAGCATAAAGTCGGGTGATATCTGAAAGGGGGCGAACTACCCTATTTATCCTCTTTATCCTCCTCTTTCTTGTCATCAACGATGCCATCACCATTCACAGCATCTTTGAACTCCTTGACACCACGCCCCATGCCTCGCATCAATTCAGGAATTTTCTTTGCACCAAAGAGCAATACAACAATCAGAACGATAATAATTATCTCAGATGTACCAAATGCAAATAGCGGTTTAATCATAGCATAAAAAGTTTTACGGTTTATCTTATTGCAAATATAATAAAATATGTACACATATCGAAACTATTTTTTTAAGAAAGTTCAATGAATCTCTAAATTTCATATTTTTCGTTGAAAAATTGACGTAATCATTTGCATTAATCGAGAAAATAGTTAAATTTGCAATAGGAAAAGATGAGATTTTTGGACTCTATTCAATTATTAAATAGTCTTAAACACTTAAAAATTAAATGCGTATGAAAAAGATTTTTCTCGTTTTGGCAGCTGCGCTTTGCGTAGCATCTGTTTCGGCTCAGAGCAAGTTTGAGTCTTCGGTTAAGCAGGCAGCTCAGACAGTTGCATCGCAGAAGTGGTCGGTCGGTCTTCGTGTAGGTAGCGGTTTGCAAGTTGATGCAGAGTGCTTCTACGCAGGTGACAAGTATGTAGAGGGTCGCCTCGGTTTGGGTTGGATTGGTGGTCTTGGTGCAGACTTCACTGCTCTCCACAACTGGAACTGCTGTGCATGGGATTGGACTCCACAGGCTGGTAAATGGTTCCTCGATGCCGGTGTCGGTGTAAACCTCGGTGGCGCAAAGCACTTCATGTATGTAGGTGTTGCAGGTCAGGTAAAGTTCGGTATCAAGTTCAACAAGGTACCTATCCGTCTTGCAGTTGATGTAACTCCTGCATTTGGTCCTTACTTCCACTTGCCTTATTCGGAGATGGTTGAAGTTCCTAATACATCTGGTGGTGTAGACAAGGTAAAGGTTAAGTATGGCGGTGGCGCAGGTTTCTACGCAAACGGTCTTCTCAATCTTGGTCTTTCGGCAACTTACTGCTTCTAATTAACCAAGCACAAAAAAAAATCGTGGGTACCTTCGGGTACTCACGATTTTTTTGGCTATTACCAAGATTAATAACGGCTAATAACGGAGTGCGCTGAAAGTTTTCCGTTTTCCGTTAATCCTGCTTCGCAGTCTTTTCTTCCTTGCGGCTCGGCATAGTGCAAACAAGTTTGCCCTCTGCACTCGCTCCGCTGCGTCAGTTTTCCGTTTTCAGCTCTCGTCTAATTCTGCAAAGTGCTTGTAGAGCAAAAAAGTCCCCCTCGCAGGAGGGGGAGTAACACACCGGATTTTCATGTTTGATTTACACCAAACCCGAAAATCCCATAAATGCCATAGCCAATATCGAGGCAGTAATAAGGGCGATAGGTACGCCTTGGAATGCCTTTGGAGCCTCCTCGAACTCGATGCGCTCACGCAAGCCCGCAAAGATTACGAGTGCCAACGCAAAGCCGAGTGCTGTCGAAACATTGTACACCAAGCCCTGCAATAACGAAAACTCCTTCTGAATCATCAAGATTGCCACACCAAGCACTGCGCAGTTGGTGGTAATAAGTGGCAGGAAGATACCAAGTGCCTGATACAACGATGGCGACACCTTCTTCAAGACAATCTCCACCATCTGCACCAACGCAGCAATAACCAGAATAAAGACAATCGTCTGCATATACTCAATGCCGAGTGGCACGAGGATATAGGTCTGAATAAGCCAAGTAACCACAGCCGACAGAGCCATAACGAAGGTTACGGCTGCACCCATACCCATCGAGGTCTCAACCTTTGACGATACACCGAGGAATGGGCAGATGCCGAGGAACTGTGCAAGTACGACATTATTTACGAATATCGAACCGATGATAATTGCAAAATATGTTGTCTCCATAGCTCTACTTCTTTAAGAATTTGTTGAACAATACCATCAAGAATCCCAGCACTAAGAACGCTCCGGGAGCCAAGACAAAGACCAAAGGCATATAGTCGGCACAACCGAGGTCGAAACCAAAGATTGCACCGCTACCCAACACCTCACGCACAGCACCAATTACGGTAAGCGACAAGGTAAAGCCCAAGCCTATACCTACACCATCAAGAGCCGAGTCCAAGGCGCCATTCTTCGATGCGAAAGCCTCGGCACGACCGAGGATAATGCAGTTTACCACAATCAGCGGAATAAACACTCCGAGCGAAGCGTACAACGAAGGAACAAACGCCTCCATCAACATCTGAATCACGGTTACGAACGATGCGATAACCACGATAAATGCAGGGATACGCACCTTATCGGGGATAAGGTTCTTAATGAGCGAAATCACGATATTCGACATAATCAATACCGCCATAGTTGCCACACCCATACCAAAACCATTCTCTGCCGAGGTGGTCGTACCGAGTGTAGGACACATACCGAGAACCAACACAAAAGTAGGGTTCTCCTTAATCACGCCACGCCAAGTGAGGAGCAGCTTATCTTTCAAGAACATTGTTATTTTATTTGCCATAGTTACTCCTTTCCTCTTTTAGGCTCGAAGTTTCCGTGATTGGAAGCCTCGCCACCGTTAGTTTTTGATGCACCCGTAGTTGCCTGAACTTCATTCTGCCAGCCCGCTGCAACCTTAAATACTGCGTACGCGCGCGCAACCGCCTCGGCGTATGCACGCGAAGAGATTGTGGCAGCAGTCAAAGCATCGACATCACCACCATCTTTCTTTACGGTAAGGTTGGTTTTCGGTGCCTCCTTGCCCTGAATACTTGCCAAGAGAGGGTTGCCCTCCTCAGTCATCTTTGCGCCCAAGCCCGGAGTTTCGGCCTGCTCCAAGACATTTACATTCAAGATTGTACCCTTTGTATCGAAACCGACCATCAGGCGCACCAAGCCACTAAAACCATTTTTTGTCTGCGACTCGATAGCGTAGCCAACAACCTCGCCACCCTTTGTCGCCTTGTGTGCGATAATAAGCAACTCGTCTGCCGTATGCTCGCTCTTCTCGGTAGCGTCAAACTCTGGCAGTACCTGCGCCAAAGCCGCCTTAACAGCAGCCTCCTTCGCTGCTGCAATAGGTCCCTCGGTAATCATATTTACCACGCCCACGCAAGCAGCCGAGATAAAGGTGATGCAGAAGAGCACCAAGACCATATTTTTCAATGAACTTTTCATCTCCTACCCTCCTACTTTTTAGAGCCGAAACGGCGTGGTTTAACATACTTATTGATAAGAGGTACAACGCTATTCATAATAAGGATAGCGAAAGACATACCCTCGGGATATGCACCCCACAAACGGATAGTCATCGTCAAAGCACCTATGCCGATACCGTAGATAACCATACCCCACGGAGTCATAGGCGAGGTAACATAGTCGGTAGCCATAAAGACTGCACCCAACACCGCACCTCCTGCGATAAGGTGGAACAGAGCGAAGTTCGATACGAGGTGTGGAGTATCAAACGACACTGCGCCATAGATTGCAGCGAATACCGCCATAGTGCCGAGAATTGCCACCGGAATATGCCAAGTGATAACTCGGCGCACCAAGAGGTATGCAAAGCCGAGCAACAACGCCAAAGTTGCAACCTCACCAAACGAGCCTGCCATATTTCCCGTAAACATTCCGAGAGAATCATGCTCTGCGAAGTCTAACAAACCCGCCTTGGCTGCTGCGAGTGGTGTAGCACCCGAGTAGGCATCGACAAAGCTCTCGGTCGAAGGCATTGCGAACGATGTCATCTGCACCGGATAAGCAATCAAGAGGAATACACGCGCCACGATAGCGGGGTTGAATGGATTTTTGCCAAGACCGCCGAAAGGCATCTTTGCAACACCGATAGCGACAAGTGCGCCCACAGCCACAATCCACAATGGAATGTTAGCCGGCATATTCATCGCCAACAACAAACCCGTAACCACTGCCGAGAGGTTTGTTACGGTCTGCTTGCCACGCACCAAGAATTTCTGAATCAACGCTTCGAAAAGCACACAGCAGCCAATCGAAACCGCTGTGATTGCCAACACGCCCCAGCCATAGACATAGACCGACACCGCCAACGCAGGCAAGAGAGCGATAATTACATCGCCCATCAATCGCGTTGTCGAGAGAGGTCCGTGAACATGCGGAGCCGAGGCTACAATAGTTCTGTTTGCCATATCTTTTTCTCCTTTATTTCTTTGCGTTACGAGTGCGGATAATGCCCATTACGGTCTGCTTGCCAAGACGAACATAGTCGAGCAACGCAATGTTTGCAGGACAAGTAAATTGACAACAACCACACTCAATACAACTTGTAATATCGTTCTTCTCCATCTCGCCCCAAGCCTTCTTCTTCGACTGCTTTGCGAGCAAATAAGGCTCCAAGCCCATAGGGCAAGCCTCGATACACTTTGCGCACTTGATACAAGCCGAAGGCTCGCCACGAAGTGCCTCCTTTCCGCTAATTACGGTGATACCCGAACAACCCTTCATCACGGGCGACTGCAAGTTCGACATCGGGCGTCCCATCATAGGACCTCCGTTCAAAACTCGGTTGTCGCCCTCAGGCAGACCGCCACACTTCTCGATAAGTGCCGAAACCGGAGTTCCGAAGCGGGTAAGCAAGTTCTTGGTATCCTTAATGCTCTTACCGGTAACGGTTACCACGCGCTGAACGAGTGGCTTATTCTTCTGCACAGCCTCATAGACTGCAACAGCTGTCGAAGCGTTGCAAACCACTGCACCAACATCAATCGGAAGTGCTGGTGGAGCAGGAACTTCGCGACCCGTAACGGCTGCGATAAGTTGCTTCTCGCCACCCTGCGGATACATCGTCTTCAACGCCTTAACCTCAATGCCGTTATAGCTCTTTGCCAACTCTTTGAGGTGCTTGATAGCGTCAGGTTTATTATTCTCAACACCAATCACAGCCTTTTCGACCGACACCGCCTTCATCAAAATCGAAGTACCTACGAGCAACTCCTCGCCACGCTCCAACATTGTACGATAGTCCGAGGTGAGGTAAGGCTCGCACTCTACACCGTTGATAATCAAAATCTCAGCCTTCTTACCATCAGGTATTGAGAGTTTTACATGGGTTGGGAATGTTGCACCACCCATACCTACAATACCTGCCTCCTTGATGCGGGCGATAATCTCGGCAGAAGAGAGGTTGCACTCCTTGACAAGGTCGGTCGAGAGGTCTATACCCGCTGCCCACTCGTCACCCTCACGCTTGATGGTAACCATCATCTGGCGCAAGCCCTGACCATTGGGTTGCAAATCAACCGCAGTTACTGTACCCGAAATCGGAGCGTGGATATTTGCCGACATAAAGCCCGTAGCCTCGGCTATCTTATCGCCCACCTTCACCGCATCGCCCTTCTTGACGAGAGCCGTAGCAGGTGCTCCGATATGCTGTGCAAGCGGAATAGTAACAACATCGGGCAACTCCATCACCTCGATTGCCTTCGACTTACTCCACTTCTTATTGCCTGACGGATGAACTCCGCCAATTGGAAAAGTTTTCATTATGCTTTGTAGTTTTTAATTCTCTTTGGTTTCTGGTTTCTCTTTTGGAGGAAGTGGTGCAAGACCTACCATCTTAATAGCTCCCGTAGGACACTCGGCTACGCACTTACGGCACAAACGGCACTTCGTAGAGTCGATAAATGCCAAGTTATTCTCAATGGTAATAGCGCCAAACTCGCAAACCTTCAAGCACTTACTGCAACCAATACAACCCGCCTTGCAAGCCTTCATCGTTACAGGGCCTTTGTCCTTCGACACGCACGATACATAAATCGCACGATTCTTAGGCCACTTCTTGCGCAACTCGATAACGCCCTTCGGACACGCCGCTACACAAGCACCGCAAGCGGTACACTTATCGGCATCTACCTCTGCCAAGCCCGTTTCAGGGTTGATGTGTATAGCATCGAATGCACACGCCTCAACGCAATCGCCATAGCCCAAACAGCCGTAGGCGCAGTCTGTTTCGCCCTTGTAGACACTCGAAGCGATAGCACACGACTTCGTACCTGCGTATGTCGAGGTGCGAGGTCGCTTCTCGCAAGTACCACCGCAACGCACGGTTGCCACCTGAGGCTCTTTAACGGGAGCTGTCTTACCCAAATAGTCGGCAATAGCCTTCATGCAGTCGCCACCGCCAACCGAACAGTACAACGAGGATATATCCACCTGCTCAACCAATGCAGTAGCCAAGCCACGACAACCCGGGAAGCCGCAACCGCCACAATTTGCGCCCGGCAGCATCTTCTCGACATCGTCAATGCGAGGGTCCTCCTCAACCTTAAACTTCTGCGACACAAAGTAGAGGACAACAGCCGCTACCAAACCTATGGCGCAGAGAGGAACGATTGTGTAAAATAATGACATCATATCTTTTACCTTATATTTTGTTAATTGTGAACATTTTTTTAGACGAGAGACGAAAGACGAGAGACGAGTGTTATTTCCTTTCTCTACCACTTTCTATTCTTCCCACCTATCTATTTATTTACCACTGTTCGATATACTATTTTTTAATCCAGACAACATTCGAGCAATCTCCATAGTCCGACCACATATATCGTCCAATTCGTTTTTATCGATATATCCCAACAATTGCGCTATCTCTAATTGGCTATTTGCCTCCATTAACGAGCCATAGCTAATCTCCAAAAAGCGTACGACATCTTTATTTGACGAACGACTCATTCCCTCTGCTATATTAGATGTAACTGATATCGCAGCTCGTCTCAACTGCGAGGAGAGAGCATAATCCTCAAACAATGGAAACTCCGTAACTATCTTATATACATCTATTACCCAAACTAATGCCTTATGATAGACATCTAATTTACGATATGCAAACTCTTTCCCCATAATAGCTATTAAACCTGCATCGAAAATGAAAAAGCACAAAAATCAATCTCTCGTCTCTCGTCTCTCGTCTCTCGTCTGCAAAGTAAACACAATCCTCTTCGATATGCGCTTATGAAACAAGCCAAGTATCGCATAGTACAAAGTTGTTACACCAAGTGAAATTATTGCAGCCACGCCATCTGATATACCAACCGCAACCGCCAAAGCCAACGCAGTTACCAGCACCACCAACGGCACAACATAGCACAGCACCACTGCCATTACACCGGCACTCTGGCGAGCCATAACATTGACCACCTCGCCAACGGAATATTGCTCTGCATTATCGGTATAGACAACTATCTCACGAGTAGTACCCTGCCCCATGGCGCACGCCTTGCGAGAGGCACACGAGCCACAAGCCTCATTGACCTCGATAGCCACACGAACAACGCCCTCCCCAATCGAAAGGACTCTACCCTTGTGTTCTATTTGTTCTGCTTGTGCCACTACGAAGAGAACGGTTAATCGCCATATTTGTTGATAAGTGGCATCAATCGCTCATGACCAAATGCGCATGCCGACAGACGCAAAACAGGCGGGAACTGATAGCGTTTCTTCTCATTCTGCATAACTTTCGAATGAATCTTCTCGACAACCTCCGCATCGAAGCCCGCATTGATAATCTCCTCACGATGCTGTCCCTGCTCAATCATTCGCATCAAAATCGCATCGACAACATCGTACGGTGGCAACTCATCGCTATCTTTTTGTCCTACATGCAACTCACTTGATGGCTCCTTTGCTAAAATACTCTCCGGAATAATATTTCCATTAACCTTGTTGATGTATCGTGCCAAGTCAAACATCTCGGTCTTATACAAATCACCCGTAACGCTGAATGCTCCTGCGGTATCGCCATAGAGGGTACACATACCCAAAGCATTCTCACTCTTATTCGAGGAGTTCAAAACAATGTAGCCCGTCTTGTTCTGTACAGCCATCAACATTATGGTACGCAGACGAGCCTGAATATTCTCCTCCGTAGCATCGAACTCACGACCGCCAATCGCAGGCTTCAAGGTATTTACAACCGAAGTATATGCCTCCGAAATAGGCAGAACGCTATACTCAATGCCGATACTCTCCGCCAAAGCAGTAGCATCGGTTACAGAGTGGTCGGTCGAGAACTGCGAAGGCATCAGCAGAGCCTTGACATTCTCCTTACCGAGAGCCTCAACAGCAATAGATGCAACAACCGCCGAGTCAATACCTCCCGACAATCCCACGCAAGCCTTCCTGTATCCGTTCTTGTAGAAATAGTCACGCAAGCCCAACACCGCAGCCTTATAGATATAGCCTGTTCGCTCGTGGCGCAACAACTCCTGCGGTATCTCGCAAGGCTTATTCTCCGCCAATGTATCATAGACGGCAAAATCCTCCTCGAAACTCTTCATCAACAACATAATCTCGCCCCTATTGCCCACAACACACGAAGTGCCATCATAGACAATTTCACCCGAGCCTCCGACATGGTTTATCAAGACAATAGTTTTTGACTCCACAAAAGCCAGATTATGCATCGTTTCGTAGCGGTACGACATCAAACCCTTGCCATATCGGCGGGCATTGATACTGAATATCATATCGACATCTCGGTCAACGTCTTTCAAGAAACTGAAATCATCGCCCACAACAATAGCGACCTTTTCACCTGCAATGCGGACAACCTTAACGCCCTCACCGCTACTCAAAAAGCCCATTTCGCGGCGAGCCGTAATATTTGCCTTGGTGATATATCGCTCTATTTTGCCGTTGTTTATTACGACAGCGGCACTCTGTGTTCCGTTCTGCATAAGTACCGGCGCACCTACGACAGCCGTAATGCCATCGCAGTACGAGGCAATCTCATCGAGAGCCTCATCACAAAGCTCCAAAAATGTTGTTTTGCGAAGGAGGTCAAATGCCGGTGTTCCACTCAATGCCTGCTCGGCAAAGATAACAACATCTGCCCCTTCTTGTTTTGCTCGCTCCACCGCAATAATGATTTTAGCGGTATTGCCGGCAATATCTCCAATTGTGTAGTTGAGTTGTGCGAGAGCTATTTTCATCTCTAAAACAGAAATTTTCTTTTATACTGGCGCAAAGATACTCTTTTTAATTGAAAATTAAAAGTTAAACACCAAAAATTTGGGCAAAGAGTCTAAACTTCAAACTCCTTGCCCATAACAGCCTCTATTTTCAACCTCTATTTCTGCGCCAATAGGCGATAACTCCAAGGCTCTATATCACCCCATGTATGCTCGTAAAGAGTCGCTTTCTCGCCCGTAACAACATCGGTATATTCTCCTGCATAGATGCCCGTATGGAAATCGGCAAAGACCTTGTACGGCGAGAGATTGGCAATATAGACCACTCTACCATGCTGGTCTTCGCGCACAAAGGTCAGCAGGCAATCGGGAGCGTTATTGTTTATCTCGACATACGAGCCACCCAAATCTGCCGAACGAAGCGCCGTAAACGAGTGTTTCATCTCGCACAAACGGCGATATAATTCGGTAGTTTTGTTCGGCTCAAACGAGGGCATTGCGTCTTTGTCGAAAAAGGCAAACGAATGGTCGTAACCATACTCCTGTCCCGTATAAATCAACGGTAGCGACTTCGGTAAGACAAAAGTGAGCGCAGTCATAGCCTCCAACGCCTCTCCAAATCGGCTCTGTTCACTACCACTCCACGAATTTTCATCGTGATTGGAGGTAAACGTCAGATGCATCGAACTTTGAGGATAGTCGCTCAACAACGAGTGTATTTTATTACGTAACTCCCAAACACGGGATTTACCCTGTGCAACATCGACCATTGCATGGTGCAACTCCCAACCATAGCAGGCATCAAAAGCATCAGAGAAGAACTCTTTTCCCTCCGCCTCGGCAAGCATAAAAATATTCTTTTTCACGCTTTTCAGTTCTCGGCGTGCCTCCTGCCAAAACTCCAAAGGAACGAGCATCGCCATATCGCAACGAAAGCCGTCTACATTGTGTTTGGTTACCCAAAATTTCATCGCCTCGATTTGACCGCACCACACCTCCTTTTCGGCATAGTTCAACTTCGCCGTATCGCTCCAATCCCAAGGCACTTTTGCAGCTCCGTTTTCGTCACGTTCGTACCAACTCACAGGCTTATCTTTTAGCCACTTAGCATCACGAGCCGTATGATTTGCAACCCAATCAAGAATAACCTTCATTCCAAGACGATGTGCCTCCTTGACAAAGGCATCAAAATCCGCCATCGAGCCGAACTCGGGATTTACATCACAGTAGTCGGAAATAGAGTAATAAGAGCCTAATGAACCTTTGCGTTCCACCTTGCCGATTGGGTATATCGGCATAAGCCACACAACATCTACTCCCATATCGCACAAATGTTGCAAATGTCGCATAGCCGCAGAAAAAGTACCCGCCTTTGTAAGTTGGCGAATATTCATTTCGTAGACCACCGCATCGTAACTCCAAACTGCATGTTGCATAGTATTTCTTCCTATCTAAACCATTTTTTCGACATCAAAAGTATAAAAAACTATCCAAATTAGCAAATGTCGCCATCGAAAGGTTGCAGGTATTGCTTTTTAAAATAAAAAGTATTACCTTTGCGCATGCAAATAGACGGTTGTGTTCACGACTTTACGCACAGCAATCTATCGCAATAATGGTCGAAGACCTGTTAGAGTGGTTAAAATTAAGAGTAACAAAACACAAATAAAACAGCATGAAAACAGTAATTAAATCCCTCTCGATGGTTCTGCTCGCAGCAATGCTTGTAGGTTGCAACGCTTCGAAGAGAGTCATTTACGACTTCAACAAGAACGAAGCTGTAAAGCAAATTCTTACAGATGGGCAGATTCGCATCAAACCTAATGACCGATTAACGGTCGTTGTATCGAGCCAAAATCCGGAGTTGGCTGCTCCATTCAACACTTCGACATCACTCAACTCGTTGGCGATGAATCCGATGACAGTTTCAGCAGCATCAACTACCGCTGCATTGCAGGTACGCACCGTAGACGACAAAGGAATGCTTGAACTCCCTATCATCGGAAAGATAGAGTGTGCAGGCAAGACTCGCTCCGAGTTGGCCAACGACATAGCAAAGAAGATTATTGACGGTGGCTACATCAGCGATGCCCTCGTAAATATACAGTTTGCGGACATGAAGTTCTTTGTACTCGGTGAGGTTGCTCGTCCCGGACAGTTCGACATCACCCGTGACAGAGTGACTGTTTTGGAGGCTTTGGCTATGGCAGGCGATATGACAATCTTCGGTAACCGTTCGAATGTTGCCGTTATTCGCCGCAATCAGGATAAGAGTTACGAGGTATTCGAATTGAACTTCCTCGAAGGCGGACAGATGGACTCTCCGGCATTCTTCCTCCAACAGGGCGATGTAGTTTATGTTCAGCCAAACAGATACAAGGCTGCAACTTCGGAGATTAACCAGAACAGAACATTCTGGCTCTCGATTGTCAGCACACTCATCACCGCAACATCGTTGGTTCTCACAATTGTTAACTTTGCTCAAAGACAACATTAAAAATCATGGAGAATATTTCACAAAACAACACACACCATTCGGAGGGGGAAAACATATTCCATAGAACAGTCTCTTTCCGTGAAATTTTTGACAAGGTACTCAAAAATTGGTATTGGTTCGGTATTTCGGCATTCGTATTTTTGTGCATCGGAGTGCTCTACCTACTCTCCACCTCACCGGTATATCACCGAGAGGCAACTGTACTGATTAAAGATGCACGCCGAGGAAGTGCAGCGAGCGAGTTGTCGGCATTTGCCGATATCGCAGGTATCTCAACTCGCCGTAGCGTGGATAATGAGTTGTATGTTTTGCAGGCTCACCGCCTTATGGTAGAGGTTGTTGATAGACTAAACCTAACAACCAACTACACCACGAAGGCCGGACTTCGTACTGCAACACTCTACAAGAACTCTCCTATCGAGGTTTTGTTTGTAGATAATTTGGGCGACAAGGGTTGCGCCTTTACAGCCCTTCTCGGCGAAGATGGAGTGACCATCTCGGAGTTTTCATGCAGTCGCCTCGCAAGCGAAAAAGAGCTAAAAAAGAGCGACAAAGAGTTCACCACAACAGCCAAATTTGGAGAGATTATAAATCTGCCTATTGGTCAGATTACAATCAATCCAACTCTCTATTTCAACCCTGAATTTGTGGGTAAAGAAATTAAAGTGACAAAAGGAAATAGAGATATTGTTGCAACAGCATATCGCAGTAGGGTGCAGATGTCGTTGGCCAACAAGATGGCATCGATTATCAACCTCTCAATGAATGATGTTGTACCACAGCGTGCAGATGATGTTCTCAACACTTTGCTTGATGTCTACAACGATGACGCAGTCTACGACAATCAGATTGTTGCAGAGGCAACCGCAAAATTCATCACCGAGCGTTTGCAGGTTATCGGCGAGGAGTTGCACTCTATTGATGGCGATATCAAGCGATTCAAGGATAAAAACAACATCGTAGACATCAAGACTGAGACAACACGCCGTACCGAGGGTGCTATACGTTACGAGCAGGAGATTGCCACAACAAGCAACCAGGTTGCTATGTCTAAATTCATTCGCAACTACCTCAGCGACAACTCGAAGGATGTAAATATTATCCCTGCCACAACATTTGAGGGCAGCTCAGCAATTGCAGCACAGATTGCAGATTACAACGAGTTGGTTATTCGCCGCCTGAAACTCGGAAACGACAGTGAAAACAACCCTCTCGTTCAGCAGTTGAATCATAGCATCGTATCAACCAAGAACGCTATTCTCTCTTCGCTTGCTTCACATATTTCGGCGCTTGAAATCAAGCTCGCCAACTTGGAGAATGAGGAGCGCAAGATAAGCAGCATGATTGGTGCAGTTCCAAAGCAGGAGCAGGAGTTTCTCTCAATTGCTCGTCAGCAAAAGATTAAGGAGGAGTTGTACCTATATCTCTTGACCAAGAGCGAGGAGAATGCTATTACGTTGGCAATCACAGAGCGCCCTGCACGAATTGTCGATTACGCTTTCGGAGGTCCTCGACCAATTTCGCCAAACAAGATGTTGATTCTTTTGGCGATGATAATCCTCGGTCTCGGGTTGCCATTGGTTGTTATATATATCCTCATACTCACTGACAACAAGGTTCAGGGCAAGCACGATATTGTCAAGTTCTGCTCGGTACCATATCTCGGAGATATTCCATTGTACGAGGGACACCTCAACCGCTCTATCGCAGTCAAGGAGAGTGGTCGTGACAAGGTTTCGGAGGCATTCAAGATTTTGCGTACCAATATGGGCTTTATGTCGGGTGGTGAAAAACAGCAGGTTATTCTTACCACTTCGTCTAATGCTCACGCAGGTAAGACCTTCGTATCGATGAACCTCGGTATGACCCTCGCATTCTCTGGTAACAAGGTGCTGATGATTGACCTTGACCTTCGCCGCCGTACCCTCTCAAAGCACATGGGACAGCGCAGTAACCCGAATGGCGTAACGAAGTATTTGAGCTCGACTGACACTCAAATCAACGATATCATCTCAAAGAGTGGTTTGCACGAGAACTTCGACTTCGTATATGCAGGTTTGCAGCCGCCAAACCCGGCCGAGTTGTTGATGTCGCAGCGTCTTGACGATTTGATTGCAGAGTGCCGTAAGCACTACGACTATATCATCATTGATAGCGTTCCGGCCTTGATTATCGCAGATGCAATGATTACCAGTCGTGTAGCAGATTTGAGTGTATATGTTGTACGAGAGGGCTTGTTGGAGCGTCAGCAGATTCCTGATATCAACGCTCTCCACGAGGAGAAGAAGTTGCGCAACATGTGCATTGTTCTCAATGGAGCGAGCGAGACTCGTCAGTCGTACGGATATAGCTATCGCTATCAGTACACCTCAGGCTCGGACAAGAACAACCATGGTTGGCGCAAGGTCTTCAAGAGTTTAGGATTACTTAAATAGCAAATACCCCGAATATTATGTCATATACAGGGTTATATATCGCTATCGACTTTGATGGTACTTGCGTAACACACGAGTATCCATATATTGGACACGATGTGGGGGCCGTTCCCGTATTGAAGGAGTTGGTTGAGCAGGGGCACCACCTTATTCTCTACACCATGCGTAGTGGCAAACTCGAAAAGGAGGCTGTGGCGTGGTTCAAGGAGCAGGGCATTCCGCTCTACGCCGTGAACACCAACCCTACTCAGAAAAAGTGGACCAAGTCGCCAAAAGTGCATGCCGACGTCTATATTGACGATGGCGCACTTGGAGTACCACTTATTCACTCAATGACCACCTCTCGCCCTTATGTCGATTGGGTAAAGGTTCGCGAGTGGCTTGTTCAGGAGGGGTTCTTGTAGAACGGAAAGCGGAAAACGAAAAACGGAAAACTAAAAAAGCTAATGGCTAAAAGCTAATAGCCCAAATAGAAGAATGGCAATTTATGCCATTCTTCTATTTTATTTCTGCCATTTTGGCAGAGTGTTCGATATGGCACAAGGTTTGAACAACACTATCTCCGAAAGCAAACAATAACAAACAATATATAATATAGGTATGAAAAACGGAAAAATTGGGGTAACAACCGAAAACATCTTCCCCGTAATCAAAAAGTTCTTGTACTCCGACCACGAGATTTTCTTGCGTGAGTTGGTATCGAATGCAGTAGATGCAACGCAGAAGTTGCGTACTCTCGCCTCAACCGGTGCTTTTGCCGGCGAAACGGGAGAGTTGGCGGTGCATATCGCCGTAGATAGCGAAAAGCGCACCCTTACAGTAACCGACAACGGAATCGGTATGTCTGCCGAGGAGGTAGACCGCTACATCAACCAAATTGCATTCTCGGGTGCCGAGGAGTTCCTCGCAAAGTATCAAAATCAGGCTATCATAGGTCACTTCGGTTTGGGTTTCTACTCGGCATTTATGGTGTCGGACAAGGTGGAGATTTTTACCCAATCTTACGACAACGAGAAGCCTTCGGTACATTGGGTATGCGATGGCTCACCTGAATATTCGATGGAGGAGCTTTCCGAGAAGCGTGAGCGTGGCACAAGCATCGTACTCCACCTCTCGGAGGAGTGTGCTGAGTATGCCGAGGAGAGCAAGATTGGCGAACTCTTAAACAAATATTGCCGTTTCTTGCCTGTTCCGATTATCTTCGGCAAGGTCAAGGAATGGAAAGATGGCAAATATGTAGATACCGAGAAGGATAACCAGATTAACGACACCGAGCCACTCTGGACCCGCAAGCCTGCGGATATCACCGAGGAGCAGTACAAGGCGTTCTATCAGACGTTGTACCCTATGAGCGAGGAGCCGTTGTTCTCGATTCACTTGAACATCGACTATCCGTTCCACTTGACGGGTATCTTGTACTTCCCTCGTATTCACAACAACTTCGAGATTCAGAAGAACAAAATTCAGCTCTACTGCAACCAAGTATTCGTAACCGATGAGGTGCAGGGCATTGTGCCTGAATATCTGACACTCTTGCATGGTGTTATCGACTCGCCGGATATTCCGTTGAATGTTTCTCGTTCATACTTGCAGAGCGACAGCAATGTGAAGAAGATTTCGGGCTACATCACCCGTAAGGTTGCCGAGCGATTGAACGAGTTGTTTACCTCGATGCGTGCGGAGTACGAGCAGAAGTGGGACGACCTGAAAATCTTTATCCAATACGGCATCTTGACCGATGAGAAGTTTGCCGAGAAGGCGGCGCAGTGTATGTTGTGGAAGAACACCGAGGGCAAATACTTTACAGCCGAGGAGTATTGCACAGCCGTAAAGGATTTGCAGACCGACAAAGACGACAAACTCATTATTCTCTACACTGATGATATTGTTGGCAAGCACTCGTTCTTGCAGTCGGCAAAGGCTAAGGGTTACGATGTCTTGGAGATGAACGGACAGTTAGACAGCCACTACATCAATTGGTACGAGCAGAAGAACGAAAATACCCGTTTCGTGCGCGTAGATAGCGATATTATCGACCATCTTATTCGCAAGAAGGATAACGAGAAGATTTCGTTGAGCGAGGCACAGCAGGAGATTATGCGCCCCGTATTCGAGAGTCAGTTGCCGACCGATGACGATATCCGCTACAACATCTCGTTCGAGGCTATGTCGGCAGATGATGCCCCCATCGTGATTACACAGAACGAGTTTATGCGCCGAATGAAGGATATGGCAAAGATGTCGGGCGGACAGATGAGTCAATTCTACGGTCAGATGCCTGACAACTTCACAATCGCTGTGAATGGCAACCACCCTATCGTTATCGATATTCTCGCATCGGTTGAGAAGGCTTACGGCGACAAGTTGAAGAGCATCACCAAGAAGATTGACGCAGCAGTTGCCGAGGAGAGTCGCTTCGAGGAGATGACAAAGGATAAGAAGGAGGAGGATTTCACGCAGGAGGAGAAGGATATGAGTGAGGAGTTATCCAAGAAGGTCGTAACACTTCGTGATGAGCGCAACCTCCGCCTCAAAGAGATTGGCAAGGAGAACGCTTTGGTACGACAGATAATCGACTTGGCGCTCCTATCGAACGGAATGTTGAAGGGTAAGAATCTTTCGGACTTTATCCAACGCTCAATCTCGTTAATTGAGAGCAAAGAGTAAAGCGAAAGCGGTGCAGAAAATTCTGCACCGCTTTTTTCATCATTACCACCTTATTTTACGAGTATAGTTTTCAGTTTCAGTATCAACTCCCAAAGCACCATTCGCACCTTATCGAAAAGAATCGATGCAAGACCTATTGCGGTCGTTACTGCAAGCACAAACGGGATAAACCACGCACCGTGCATCTGCTCGTATGCCGTAGCAAAGAGTTTTTGGTAGAGTCCAAACACCCCCGGTGCCTGATGTACAAGATATATGGCGAATGCCGATGATGCCAACCAATTCACTGTCCTGCTCTCAAATCGCAACTTATCAAAGACGAGGAACAACGATAACGATGCTGCAACAACAAACAGCGAACTATACATAGTTGCTCCCAGCTCCTTTCCCTTAGTCCAAATTCCGAAGGTCGATATCGCCACAGGTATAGCCGTAAAGAGCATATAGAATAGAAGGTGTTGCCACCAACGAAGTGAACGGAGGCGTTCCCCATGACGGCGTACAAACTGTGCCAACAGATACAACCCTATAAAAGACAAAGCAGAGTAACCTCGCTCGAAGTGCCCATAGTCGTATGTCAGCCAACCGAACAGCATTTGCAAGGCGAAGAAGGCTGCAAGCACACCTGCGAACTCTCGTTTCGAGGCGTGTTCGGCAAAGCTATTCAGCACAGGCGCAATGCAGAAGAGTATCAGATATGCCGGCACAAACCAATAACTTGCTCCAAAGTAGAGTAAATCATTAAACGCTCTAACCGGAACCTCCACCCCTGCAAGTCGGCACACCTCAACGGACACAAGACCAATAAAGAGGATTTGAAATATCAACGAAGCGAATTTCTTGATGGTAGGGCGAATGCCGAACCAACCCGACAACAAAATAAAAAGATTTACACTTACAATACACAGCTGCTCGCACACTATACGCACCATAGCGGTCAGTGGTGAGGAGTGTAGTTCGCCCTGTGTCACATTACCCAACGAGAGATAGTTGGCATGCACAAGCATCACCAACATCATGGCAACAATACGCAATAACTCAAAGTTCGAGTCACGCCCTTTCGTCTGCTTCATTTTTGGGTTAGTTTTTTTTGTTTTGGGTGAGTTGCTACTCCAAGCCGAGAGCCTTCATCTTCTCCACAACATACTGCGGTGCTCGGCAAGGTCGGCGGGTTTCGCCATTGAGGAAACCGAGCCATGTATGACCTGTATTGATAAGCGTTCCCTGCTCGTTATAGAGTTCGTAGCGCACCTTCAAGCGTACCATCGGCAACTCCTCGATAATCACTCGTACGGTAATCTCCTCGTCAAAGTGCGCCGGGTAGATATACTTCGAGCCGACCTCCAAGATAGGTGAGATAATGCCGTTTTTCTCCATCTCATCGTAGGGCATACCCCACGCACGCAACGCTGCCACACGAGCCGCCTCGTAATAGACAATATAGTTCGAGTGGTGAACAACTCCCATCTGGTCGGTATCCACATAACGCACTCTTATCTTCTCATCGTAAAAAATCATAGTAGCTCTATCTTTATCTCTTTTGAAAAACATCTCTGTTGTTGTAGTACGCCACCCGACACTTCGCACTCGCACTCCTCGCCATTGATTAGAGCCTTATACACTCCATCGCACGGCAAGAGTTTGTAGCGGTCGGTTGCAACCCTGCCCTGTTCGTCAGCCATACCTATTATTATATAGGGGTGTCCGAGCAGTTGTCGGGCAAGTGCCATATCGCCCTCCTCGATTGCTTTGCGCACAACCGTTGAACTAACTTTATTGCCCTCGGCTCGATACTGCGCCACCTCAACGACCTCCAACGCTCCGTGCTGCACCAAGAACGAGTGGTCACCCTCCTTATTGTGCCCGAAATGGTGGTTATAGCCAATTACAAGTTGCTTTATGTGGAGTGAGCCAACTATATAATTGTCGATAAACTCCTCGTGCGTAAGTTGGCTAAAAGCCTTATCAAACGGAATTACAACGACATAATCAACGCCCACTTGTTCCAGCAATTCGCACTTCTCCTCGAAGGTCGAGAGCAATCGTAACCCCTCGTCATTGCCGAGTGTTATGCGTGGGTGAGGCTCGAAGGTCAGCACCACACTCTCGCCGCCACACGCCCTTGCCCTGCGAACAACCTCGTCAAGCAGGATACGATGTCCACGATGTACTCCATCGTAGGAGCCCACCGTAGCAACGCCATTGCGGAGTGCAGGAGGATTATCGAAGCCCCAAACAACTCTCATTACATCACACTTTATTGATTATTATTCTCCTCGGCAGCCTTTACGAAGTAGGCAACCTTTTCGAGAATGGTGGTAATATCGTAGTTCTCCACCACGATACCCTGTGGGAAGTTCATCGGCACCGAGGTAAAGTTCAGCACACCCTTAATACCGGCATTGATAATCGGCACGGTATATTGCGCAGCCAACGATGACGGCAGTGAGATAATCACGATACTGATATCGTTATTCTCGACCACCTCCTCGAAGTCGTCAATATGATAGCACGGAATATCCATAATGGTCTGCCCCACCTTCGCCTCATCAACATCGAAAGCAGCCGTAATACGGATATTCAGCTGTTTCGAGTTGAAGTACTTGGTAATCGCTTGACCGAGGTGTCCCATACCCATAACCGCCACCTTCATCGTATTCTCGCTATAAAGTATCGAGTCGATAAAGTCTATCAGCACCTTCACATCGTAGCCCTTCTTCGTGTCGCTCGAAAAGCCTATCAACATCAAGTCACGGCGCACCTGCACAGCCGTAATGCCGTGCATACCTGCCAAGATATGCGAAAATACGTGCGTTATGCCTCGTCTGTGGCAGGCGATAAGTGTACGGCGATACTCACTGAGTCGCTCGATGGTCTTTTCAGGTATTGGCGTTTGGATATTAGGCATAGTTCTGCTATTCTGTTGTTATGGTGAAATTGCTGTTGTAATTGACTTTAATCCATTGGTTGTTGATGCGCAAACCACTCTTCTCATCAACCTCGAAGATGTATGGCGTGAGCAAAGGCTTCGAATGAACGCCCTCCAAGCCCGTCTCCATTGTGCCGTAGAGTGACTTAACGAACACGACCGCTGCATCGTATCCACGATAGGCATAGAGCGATGGCAGTGCACCAAACTCCTCGACAAAACGCTTATCGAAGGCTCGGATTATCGGCTCACTGCGGCGAGCATGATAGGTCGAGAGCATCGTTACTTTGTTGGTAAAGAGTATTGCTCGGTCGATATTGCGATAGCGATTCCAGCGGTTGTTTCCAAATACAACAAACGGCACAACCCTCTGCGAGCGTGCTGTAAGAGCGATATTTGCCGAGGCTATCGCTGCCAAGATTCTATCCACCTCAATCTCGTTATCTGCCGTAATAACTATTACGGTAGGCTCCTCGCCACGCAACAATGGCGACATATCGCTCGGCGATGGGGTATCTTCGACCTCCAAACCCGCCTCACGCATCTTCTCTCGCTCCTTCTCTCGCTTCTCGATTACGGAAGGGTGTTCATAGATGTATTTGTGCTCCACCACGTACGAGGTATCCCTCAACATAGAACGTATCTCGGCATCGAACTCCTTATCAACGCTGTCGGTCGAGATAATGACCACCCTCTTCGAGCCATCAAACAATTCTCGCACCTTCTCCAACTTAGAAGCGGGCGATGGCGACATCTGGAATACGTTGTTACTTGTTGTCTGCGTCAGATTTGCCAAAGGCGACACTATCGGAGTGCCCTTTTCACGTAAAGCCGTAGCCACAGGTATCAGTTCATCTTCGTAGACAGGACCAACAACCAAATCTGCCCTATCGAGCGCACCCGAGGAGATAATCTCCATGACACGGTTGTAGTCGTGTGCCGTATTATAGAGCGAGAGATTGACCGAGTGCCCCGACATTCTCACGCTATCCAGGCCAATCAGGAAACCACGATAGAAGTCGAGGTAGTTATGCGAAGGTTGCTCCTTCGAGCCGAGAGGCAACAATAACGCCACCTCTGCCCTATCGCCCTGCTTCAATGTGCGGAACGATACAGGCTCTACTACCGTCTGCTCTGCGACCACCTCGCTTTGAGGTTGCTCTGTCTGCGAAACTGTAACATTAGCCTGCACAGCAGGTGCAGGTTGCAGTGTTGGTTGTAGTGTTGGTTGCGGTGCAGGTTGCGGTGCCGATTGCTCGGCGTTACCCTCTTTGAGAGGTATCGCTATATTTTGTCCCGCTTTCAAACCCTTCTTGATATGAGGGTTTGCCAAGCGCAACTCCTCAATAGTCAAATTGTGCTGCTTCGCCAACGAATAGAGCGTCTCGCCACGCACAACCTTGTGCAGTAGAACTTTCGGGTTGTTATCCTCCAAAGTCTGAATTGGTATCTTGATACGTTGTCCCGCCTTCAAGCCATCGGTCAGCACGGCATTTGCCGAGATGATATCATCGACCGTAACGCCATATCTCTTCGCCAACGAATAGAGCGTTTCGCCCTTCACGACATCGTGAACAGCATATTTAGCACCATTGACAACAACGACTTCTTGTGCCGATACGGCAGATAGTGCGCCAAAAAGAGCAAAAGCAAGGGTTATGAGGATAGTTCGTATCTTCATCAAATACTATTTAAGTCTTAGTTTAATCTCCGTAAAAATCTTCTTCGTGTAGTTCGGGAAGTCGCCGTTCATAATCCAATCGTAGTAACTCGACTCCTTGCGAAAGACCTCCTCGACAGATTGTCCCTTATACTTTCCGAAGGCAAAGACCTCCACTCCTTTGTCGTCATAGTTAATACGACCTGCAAAATCTGCCGTCTTGGCACGAGTGGAGAACTCCGAGAGGAACTCTACACTGTTTTCCAAATCGTTGTAGCGGTCCAACTGCGAACACAACACCTCGTAGGTTGCCATCGTGTCGGCATCGGCACTATGTGCCGCCTCCAACTCCTTACCGCAGTAGAAGCGGTACGCTGCAACCAAGGTGCGCTCCTCCTTCTTGTGGAAGATGTTCTGCACATCGACATACTTTGCCCTCTTGAAGAAATCGACATCGACTCCTGCACGCATAAACTCCTCAGCCAACATCGGCAAGTCGAAGCGGTTGGAGTTGAAGCCACAGAAGTCGCAACCCTCCAAGTACGCCCTCAACGATTTGGCATATTGTCGGAAGGTCGGGCAATCCTTCACATCCTCATCGGTGATGTGATGCACTGCCGTAGCCTCCGCAGGGATAGGCATCTCGGGATTTATTCGTTTGGTCTTGGCTGCTCCGCCATCAATCGAACCGTCAGGCATAACCTTCACTACCGATATCTCAACAATGCGGTCGGTCGATATATTGGTGCCCGTGGTCTCCAAATCGAAGAAGACCATCGGGCGCTTCAAATTTAGTTTCATATCTAAATTTAATTGACAATTGACAGTTGATAATGGACAATTATTAATAATAAAAACTACTTATCGTTTTACCTCTAATTGTCAATTTTCAATTATCAATTATCAACTTGGAAGTTATGCGTTAATCATCATCGGCATCAGCAACATCAATGTCGAGCTACTCTGCACATCATCGTAGACAGGCTTGTAGACTCCTGCACGGGTAGAGTCTGCCAACTCAACCAAGATAGTCGGTGTTTCGAGGTTGGTCAAAATCTCCACCAAGAAGGTAGATTTGAAGCCAATAGTGATAGGTGCGCCCTCGTAGCTGCACGACAACGACTCGTTAGCCGAAATCGAGAAGTTCACATCCTGTGCCGCCAAAACAACCTTGTTGTTCGAGATATCGAGGCGGATAAGGTTTGTCGTAGGGTTCGAGCAGACTGCCACACGCTTGATTGCGTTCAACAAGCCTACACGGTCCACGAGCAACTTGTTAGGGTTTGCCTGCGGAATAACTACGTTGTAGTTAGGGTATGCACCCTCGATAAGGCGGCATACCAAAGTGCTGTTCGACAACTCGAACACCACATTCTTCTGGTCGAAGGTCATCTTAACCTCGCCCTCCTCCTTCAAGAGGATGTTCTTCAACAAGTTTGCAGGCTTCTTTGGCAAAATAAATGCCGCCTTCACGCCACATGCGCACTCCACGGTGTGCTTAACCAACTTGTGTGCATCGGTTGCTACGCAGGTCAATTCGTTCTCGTCAAGGTTGAAGTATACACCATTCATCACAGGGCGCAACTCATCGTCTGCCGTTGCGAAGATGGTCTTGTTGATGCCGTTTACCAAAACATCAACATCGAGCGATACCTCAGTCTTCTCTGCCGACAACTCGTGTGTCTGAGGATAACTTACAGGGTTTGCACCCGGAACTGACGAATGTCCACTGTTCCATGCGATGCGAATCTCCCAATTCTCCTCGTTTACTTCGAGGGTGAGTGGCATCTCCGAACACTCCTTCAATACATCGAGCATCAACTTTGATGGTGCTGCTACGGTACCCTCCTTCTCGACATTGTCTACATTGATGGTGCCTACGAGAGTTGTTTCGAGGTCCGATGTGGTCACCTTCAAAACATCTCCCTCCAACTCCATCAAGAAGTAGTCGAGAATCGGAAGCGTGTTCTTGCTGTTGATTACCTTGCCCGTTGTCGCCAATAACGACAACAAAGCCGAACTTGATACTGTAAATTTCATAATTTCTGTTACTTTAAGTTATTACTATTATTTTGTGTTTTTGTTTTCTTATGTTTTCCGAACTCCGAGCCTTGTCAAGGCGCAACCTTTCTGGGGGTTACTGGGGGCGGACGTTCCGCCCTTACTGGGGGCGCTCACTCCGTTCGCTTTATAGGGAGCGCTTTCAGTTTTTAGTTCTCAGTTCCCCGCTTTCCGTTTTCCGCTTTAATCCTGCTACGCAGGCTTTTCTTCCTTGCGGCTCGGCAAAGTCTGCAAGCAGCCTCTGCTCTCGCTCCGCTGCGTCAGTTCCGTTTACAACGCTGCCAACTTGTCAAGTGCATCTACCACCATCTCCCTCACGAATGGTTTGTAGTCCGTGCAGGCGTCTTTGGCGATGCGCTGGGCGATAATCGTACATACCGTACCCGCCTTATGCCCCATCAAGGCTGCCAAGCCTGCCAATGCCGAGGACTCCATCTCGAAGTTCGTGATGCGTCTGCCCTCGAAGCGGAACGACTCTATCTTCTCGTTCAGGTGCAAGTCTTGCGGTTGCAGGCGTACCCAACGCCCCTGCGGTGCATAGAAGCCCGGTGCTGCAATGGTGATACCCTCTCGGGTAACATCTTTGAAATGCTCGAACAGCGACTTATCTGCATCGATAAAGTACGGCGCAGTGAGTTGCGGATTCCAACCCGTATGCTCCACAAATGCCTTCTCAATAGCCAAATCGCACACCTCGTTGCGACCTGCGTAGTAGTTCAATAAGCCGTCAAAGCCTACCGAGGTGCGGGCAAAAACACGCTCGCCAACCTTGATATCCTCCTGCAATGCTCCCGAAGTGCCAAGGCGGAGCAGGGTGAGTTGTTTGAACTCGTCTTTCACCTGTCGGGTTGCAAAGTCGATGTTCGCAAGTGCGTCCAACTCCGTAACCACAATGTCGATATTGTCCGTTCCGATACCCGTAGAGAGTGCCGTCATTCGGCGACCTTTGTAGACACCTGTAACGGTCTTGAACTCTCGGCTCTCAACCTCGCACTCGATATTATCGAAGTAGGAGGCAATCATCTCTACCCTACCTGGGTCACCCACCAATATCACGATATCCGAGATTTGCTCGGGGCGAAGGTGAAGATGAAATATCGAACCGTCCTCATTTATAATGAGTTCCGATGCAGGAATAACTCTCTTTGCGCTCATATTCTAAACTTTTAACAGTTATACTCTTGGATATTTGGCATAAAAATAGTACATTTACAACGATTTTCAAAGCAAAACCGAACTTTTTTTATTAAAAATAAAAAACCATACTACTATGACACTCATTAAATCTATCTCCGGTATTCGTGGTACCATCGGTGGCGAGGTAGGCGAAAACCTCACTCCGATTGACATTGTGAAGTTCACAATTGCCTACACACGTTTTATTGCAGGCAAGAATAACGCCAAACGACTACGCATCGTTGTTGGTCGTGATGCACGCATCTCAGGCGAGATGGTGAACGACATCATCGAGGGTACTCTCCTCGGTTGTGGCGTAGATGTTATAAACGTTGGTCTTTGCACCACCCCGGGTACAGAAATGGCAGTTATCACCCACAAGGCTGATGGCGGTATCATCATCACCGCATCGCACAATCCAAAGCAGTGGAACGCCCTCAAACTCCTCAACGAGAAGGGTGAGTTCCTCAACGCTGCCGAGGGAAAGCAGGTACTCGCTCTCGCCGAGCAGGAGGATTTCCTCTTCCCTGATGTCGAGAACATCGGAAAGGTGATTTCGAGAGAGGACTTCAACCCTACACACATTGAACAGGTACTCGCTCTTAACCTCGTTGATGTTGAGAAGGTTAAGGCTCGTAAGTTCAAGGTGGTTGTAGATGCCGTAAACTCTATTGGCGGTGTTGTAATTCCTGCACTCTTGGAGAAACTCGGTTGCGAGGTCGTAAAACTCAACTGCGAGCCTAACGGTCACTTTGCGCACAACCCTGAGCCACTCCCTCAAAACCTCACCGAGATTTCGGAGGTTATCGTCAAGGAGGGTGCCGACCTCGGTGTTGTGGTAGACCCCGATGTGGACCGTTTGGCACTCGTGAACGAAGATGGCACGATGTTTGGCGAGGAGTACACTTTGGTTGCCGTAGCGGACTATATCCTCTCGCACACCAAGGGTAACACCTGCTCGAATCTCTCATCTTCACGTGCGCTTTGCGATGTGACAATGGCGCACGGTGGCTCTTACGCAGCATCTGCCGTTGGCGAGGTGAATGTCGTGACAAAGATGAAGGAGACAGGCGCAGTTATCGGTGGCGAGGGCAACGGTGGAGTTATCTACCCTGAGTTGCACTACGGTCGTGATGCTCTCGTGGGTGTTGCGTTGTTCCTCACCTACCTCGCAGAGTTGGGTTGCACGATGACGCAGTTGCGTTTGCGCTACCCTGCTTACTTCGCTTCGAAGAATAAGATTGAACTTACTCCTGCTATTGACGTGGATAAGGTGTTGGCTACAATCAAGGAGCGTTACTCGCACGAGCGTGTTACCGATATTGATGGTGTGAAGATTGACACCCTCCCATATTGGGTACACCTCCGCAAGTCGAACACCGAGCCTATTATCCGCATCTACACCGAGGCTAAATCGCAAGAGAAGGCTGACGAAGTAGCCGAGAAGTTTATCGCAGAGATTAAGGAGATTTGCAATCTCTAAAACGGAAAGCGGAAAACGGAAAACTAAAAACTGAGAGCGCACCCCATAAAGCGAACGGAGTGAGCGCCCCCATAAAGGGCGGAACGCCCGCCCCCATAAAGCAGTCGCAGACTGCGCCCCCAGAAAACTCTGCGCCTTGACCACGCTCGGAGTTCGGGGTAGCGGAAAACGAAAAACTAATTATTAATTTTTAATTGTGAAACGAGTTCACGCCTATATTTCAGAGAACAGAGAGCGATTCCTCGATGAGTTGTTCGAGGTGTTGCGTATCCCTTCTATCAGTGCGCAGTCTTCGCACAAGGAGGATATGGTAAAATGTGCCGAGCATCTCGCCATGGCTCTTGCCAAGGCTGGTGCCGACCTAACCGAGGTTATCCCTACCGAGGGTAACCCCGTAGTCTATGCCGAGAAAATCATCTCGCCCGATGCCAAGACCGTATTGGTCTATGGTCACTATGACGTTATGCCCGTAGACCCTCGCGAGGAGTGGAACACCGAGCCTTTCGAGCCGACCATCATCAACAACCGCATCTACGCTCGTGGTGCTGACGATGACAAAGGTCAGTCGTTTATGCACATCAAGGCGTTCGAGGCGATGTGCGCCACAGACTCACTCCCTTGCAACGTCAAGTTTATGCTCGAAGGCGAGGAGGAGATTGGCTCTCCTTCGCTCTACGGCTTCTGCGAGGAGTACAAGGAGCGTCTGAAAGCGGATATTATCCTCGTGTCGGATACCTCGATGATTTCGCTCGATACGCCATCTATAACCTGCGGTTTGCGTGGTCTTACCTATATGGAGGTGGAGGTCATCGGACCTAACAAAGACCTCCATTCGGGGCTTTTTGGCGGTGCTGTGGCTAACCCTGCCAACGTCTTGACTCGCCTTGTGGCATCGCTCGTTGATGAGAACGGTCATATCACCATTCCTCACTTCTACGACAAGGTGCGTGAGTTGAGTGCCGAGGAGCGCAAGGCGTTCAACGATGCTCCATTCTCGCTCGAAGAGTACAAGCAAGCACTTGATATTGACGATATTGAGGGCGAAGCAGGCTACACCACAATCGAACGTACGGGTATCCGCCCATCGCTCGATGTGAACGGCATTTGGGGCGGTTACACCGAGGAGGGTACAAAGACCGTTATCCCGTCACGTGCCTACGCCAAGATTTCGATGCGCCTTGTTCCCGACCAAGACTTCGAGGAGATTGGTCGCCTGTTCGAGGAGCACTTCCGCAACATCGCACCAAAGAGCGTGAAGGTGAATGTGAAGTTCCTACACGGTGGTGCGCCTTACGTTTCGCCTACCGATATGGAGGCTTACAAGGCTGCCGAAAAGGCGGTTGAGGAGGCGTTCGGTCGCAAGCCGTTACCGTTCTATTCGGGTGGCTCAATCCCTATCGTAAGCGGTTTTGAGCGCATCCTCGGTACGAAGTCTATCCTTATCGGCTTCGGTCTGTCGGAAGACGCTATCCACTCGCCAAACGAGAGTTACGGACTCGACCAATTCGACAAAGGCTTACAGACAATACCGCTGTTTTATAAGTACTTTGCGAGATAGCGATAGAGAGGGTTGCCGAAAGGTAGCCCTTTCTTTTTAACGGAAAACTGAAAGGTTTCTGCTACCCAGAACTCCAACCCTTGTCAAGGCGCAGGAGATAATAGGGGTTATAGGGGTTATAGGGGTTATAGGGGTTATAGGGTGCGCTGAAAGCCTTTGCCCTTTCCGAACTCCTACCCTTGTCAAGGCGCAGCGATTTATGGGGGGGGGTCTGCGACTGCTTTATGGGGGCGGGCGTTCCGCCCTTTATGGGGGCGCTCACTCCGTTCGCTTTATAGGGTGCGCTGAAAGTTTTCTGCTACCCAAAACTCCTACCCCAGTACCCCCAGTAAGCACCGAAGGTGCGCCCCCAGTAAACCCCAGTAAACCCCAGTAAACCCCAGTAAACCCCAGTAAACCCCAGTAAACCCCATAAATTAAAAGTTTTCCGTTTTCCGCTTTCAGTTTTCAGTTTATTTTACTATCTTTGTTCCGAAAAGTGTAACTATATCTATATAACAGATAAACTAAACATTCAAAAAACTATGATTTACTCACACGAAGTGCAGCAGATGTGCTGCGTTAAGAAGGGTGCGAATCACGAGTCTGCTCCTATTCCTGAGGAGGGCAAGTGGGTGCGTGCCAAGGAGATAAAGGACATCTCCGGTCTTACTCACGGTATTGGTTGGTGCGCTCCACAGCAGGGTGCGTGCAAACTTACTCTCAACGTTAAGGAGGGTATCATTCAGGAGGCTTTGGTCGAGACTATAGGTTGTTCGGGTATGACTCACTCGGCAGCGATGGCTTCGGAGATTCTCCCTGGCAAGACTATCTTGGAGGCGTTGAACACCGACCTCGTTTGCGATGCTATCAATACCGCAATGCGAGAGTTGTTCAAGCAGATTGTTTACGGTCGTACACAGTCGGCTTTCTCGGAGGGCGGTCTTGTTATCGGTGCTTCGCTCGAAGACCTCGGTAAGGGCTTGCGTTCGCAGGTAGGTACTATGTTCGGAACTTTGGCTAAGGGTACTCGCTACCTCGAAATGGCTGAGGGTTACTGTACCCGCATGGGCCTCGATGCCAACGATGAGGTTATCGGCTACGAGTTCGTACACCTTGGCAAGTTCATGGACTTCGTAAAGAAGGGCGTAGAGCCTGTTGAGGCTTTGGAGAAGGCTAAGGGTTCGTACGGTCGCTTCAAGGATGCAGTGAAGTATATTGACCCACGTCACGAGTAGTAAACCATATTGTTAAACCTTAAAAAATCAGAGAAGATTATGGCATTATTTGAGAGCTATGAGCGCAGAATTGATAAGATTAACGCTGTGCTTGCACAATATGGTATTAAGAGCATCGAGGAGGCAAAGGCAATTTGCGATGAGAAGGGATTGGACCCATACAAGATGTGTGAGGAGACACAGCCAATCTGCTTCGAGAACGCAAAGTGGGCTTATGTAGTAGGTGCTGCTATCGCAATTAAGAAGGGTTGCACCGCTGCTGCTGATGCAGCCGAGGCTATCGGTGAGGGTTTGCAGGCATTCTGCATCAACGGCTCGGTAGCAGAGGACCGCAAGGTAGGTATCGGACACGGCAACTTGGCAGCACGTCTGCTCCGTGAGGAGACACAGTGCTTCGCATTCTTGGCAGGTCACGAGTCGTTCGCTGCTGCCGAGGGCGCAATCAAGATTGCAGAGATGGCAAACAAAGTTCGTAAGAACCCACTCCGTGTAATCCTCAATGGCTTGGGTAAGGACGCTGCGAAGATTATCTCTCGCATCAACGGTTTTACCTATGTACAGACCGAGTTCGACTACTACACAGGCGAGGTACACGAGGTTTCGGCAACTCCATATTCTGACGGTCTTCGTTCGAAGGTTCGTTGCTATGGTGTAGATGACGTTCGTGAGGGCGTAGCAGTGATGTGGCGTGAGGACGTTGATGTATCGATTACCGGTAACTCGACAAACCCAACCCGTTTCCAGCACCCAGTAGCAGGAACATACAAGAAGGAGCGTGTATTGGCAGGTAAAAAGTACTTCTCGGTAGCATCGGGAGGTGGTACAGGTCGTACATTGCACCCAGATAACATGGGCGCAGGTCCAGCATCGTACGGTATGACCGATACACTTGGTCGTATGCACTCGGACGCTCAGTTCGCAGGTTCATCTTCGGTACCTGCTCATGTTGAGATGATGGGCTTCCTCGGTATGGGTAACAACCCAATGGTAGGTGCTACCGTTGCTGTTGCCGTAGCTGTTCAGCAGGCGATGAAATAGTAGATTAAAATACTTTTCAATATCAAGTCCCTGTAATCCAAAAGGTTGCAGGGATTTTTATTTGCTCCTATTACAACGAGAAGTAGTTGGTAAATGGTAAATCTACACCATCTCTGATTCTCTATAATCTGAGAAATTAAGCATTCTTATTCTATCCTAAATTTGCAAATTAAGTGTCAGTAAGGTTGCAAAAACGCTCTCTCTGCAATACTCCAAAATCCTTAATTTTGGCTCTTTTTTGAGAAAGTTTTGCGACTTATTCGCGACCATTTTTCCATTTTTTGCCATATGGTCGCAAAAATCCATATAACGAACAGATTTACAGCAAGATGACTGATTTTTAAGTGCTTCAAATTGTTAAACTCAAAAATTTTAGAACAATGACAAGAAGCTCATTTTCAGTACTCTTTGCTATTCGAGAGAGTAAGGTAAGAAAGAGTGGTAATGCGCCCATCGAGGTTACAATTACCGTAAATGGAAGACGAGCCTACTTCTCAACAGGCAAGTTAGTGCATATTGACAAGTGGGACAAAGCCAAGCAACTGGTAAAAGGCAAAGATGATGAAGCCAAAAGCCTTAATCAGTTTCTGCAAGCCGTGAAAACTAGACTTTATGAGAAGGAAGCGGAGTTAATGGAACGAGGTTTTGTGGTTACAGCGGAACTGTTGCGAGATGCGTACTTTGATAAGGTGGAAACATTAAAAGAGAAAACACTGCTCGAAGTGCTGAGAGAACACAACGAGGAGCGCAAGAAGATGATTGGCAAGGCAATATCTCCTGCAACCTATTGGGTGTTTGAATACTCGGAACGCCTCTTACAAGACTTTATCAGGGAGAAGTTTCAGCGAAAAGACATCTATCTGCGAGAGCTTAATGTTGGATTTATTCAGAGTTTCCACGCCTACCTTCTCCAATTTATGAAGCAGAACACCTCAGGCAAGCACTTGAAGTTCCTGAAACAGATTGTCAATCTCGCAGTAGCTAAATGTTACATCGCCTACAATCCGCTAAATATATATAAGGTGGAACGAGAGCTTGTTGATGTTGATTTCTTAGACGAGGAGGAGTTGCAAAAGATTATAAATTTCGATACTCCGATACCACGATTTGAGAGGGCGAGAGATATGTTTCTCTTTGGTTGCTTCACTGGACTTAGCTACATTGACATCAAGACACTAACTAATGAGCATATCGAGAAAGATGATATGGGTAGAATTTGGATTAAGAAGCGCAGAGTGAAGACAGGCGTTCTATCGAGAATACCCCTGCTACCGATTGCCAAACTCATTTTGGAGAAGTACAAAGGGGGAGATAGGTTGCTACCAATTCAAGATCCTTCGGACATAAATAAGTACTTGAAGGATATTGCTATTCTCTGCAACATCAACAAGCGCATAACATTCCATACGAGTAGGCACACCTTCGCCTCAACGGTTACTTTGGCGAACAACATATCTATCGAGGTGGTTTCAAAAATGCTTGGGCACACCAACACTCGAATGACCACCCACTACGCCAAACTATTAGACAAGTGCATAGGCGAACAGATGGATAAACTTATGGACTCTTACGAAGATATTGTTTAGCGATTACACAGTTTTTAATCCCACTTATTTTTTATAGGTGGGATTTTCTTTTTATCTTTGAAGAAAATTGTAAGGTGATGAAGATTCAGATACCAAGGTTAAGCACAATGTTACCCAAACTCGAATCATTCTTTGGGTTCCAAATTTGCGACATAACAGAGGAACTGTTGGAGGTTTACAACAAACAAGTTCAAGAAGAACGAATAGACGAAGAACTTGCAAAAGCACACACTTCAATATCGAGTGACCACTCTACTATCCGAGTGGTAGATTATGTGATGGCAACTAATGATATAGTTAGAATTGCTGTAAGTAATGACTTCGTACATCAGATTGAAGCGATTCGCTCTTTGTGTGAGCATGCGATGCAAGATGACTATAAAGACTGCGCATGGATTTTATCTTTTATGGCAGCTTTATTGAATCGTGATATGAATACCATCGGTTGCTATAGCTCTACCGATGAATTTGAATGGACTCAGGAAAATTATACTCGCCACATAAGACCAGAACTTTTGCGTTTATACATCGCTCGTAATGATAGAGGTGGTAAATATCACAAAAATTGCACTATTACATTTGGTGCCACAACAACATCTATCCAAGCAGATTTTCCATGGTTTGAGAAAATGTTAGACCGCTACTTCCATCGTTTTCTTGGAGTAAATAGCGTAGAAGAAGCTAAAGCAGAGTTAGAATCCATATATGGCAAGAAAGTAGGACACCCTCTAGACAGAACAGTCGCCACACTTATTTGGGGAACATTTCATTTGCTCCAAACAATCCCATCTATGGCTTCTGCAAATCCGAAGAGTTGTTCAAGAGCACAGAGCCGTTTTATTGCAGACTACCTTGATATAATAGGCTTAATAAACATTCTCGATTCTGATAGCGAGGCTATACGCAGTCGCCTAAACAACTACCTAAAAAAGTTCAACTCGCTTAAAGAGTTGCTAGATAAGCAAGAATATAGGTACTCTCCTAATAATCCAAGCCAAGTAGAGCTATATTAACAAGTTTTCAGCATACGCTTGAAGCACCTTACCACAATTTGGTTTGGTGCTTTTGTTTTGTGGTAAATAATACCCCCTTAACATGCAATAATTGTGTACCAACATACCCCATTTTTTCTTTCTAATTTTGCACTCGCAATTCGGTTGGTAATGGCAAGATGCGCATAGCCCCTCAACAGCGAGTTGCCCCGAAAATTCGGGAATTAAAACAAAATATAAAATATTAAAAATTTATTTTTATGACACAAGTTACAAATAAGGTAGCAACTGCTACAAAAGAAGTTCAGGCGAATGTTGAGCCTTGCTGCCCTAAGGCAAAAACAACAGTAATTGCCATCATTGATGGCGTGGAGAAGGAGGTTACTCTCGCTCGCACCATGTACAGCATGGATGCGCTAAAAAAGAGCCAAGAGAAGTTATTGGAGGAGGTAGATAAGAGCAAATTGCTCGATGAGATTTTCCACTTCGCAAAACCTGAAATTTTTACTCAGGCAGGCATTAAGCTCCTCGACTTGAATGGCGAGGAAATCGCAGAGGGTACAGAGAATATTCTCGTGCCAGTTGAAACAGCCAATACCTATTGGCGCTTCACCTTTGACGAGGTGTTAAAGAATGTGCAGATACACACCTTCGAGAGCGTAGAGGAGTACGCACAAGTGACTGGAACATCTGACTTGTTCAGTCGTTCACGCAACACAGTAGAGAAGATGGGTGTTGCAGCACTCGCAACGGGTGATAACACCTATAAGGCTGTTTATGAGTTATGCCGCAGGACAGGCATGCCAGGTAGTACTGCGATGGCTTACCTTGGCGTGCAGTTGAAAGGCTCAACTACACTTGAGATGACCATCGGCATCAAGGGTAAGACTCCTGTTGCGAGCAGAAGTTTTGATGAGGCGTTTGCTCTCTATCATCAAATTTGCTTCACATTTACTCCTGCTGACGCTAAGAAGCGTTATCCTATCAGAGCCATCAACTCAGTGATGCACGCAGGAGGATACTCCCTCAACACTATTGTAGAAGCGTTAAAGACCATTCCGTCTGACGAGGTACATCGTGCTCTCCTTGCAGACTGTGGCTCCAAGGAGTCTTGCATTGCAGGAGTTCTGCTTAAATTCATATTGGAGAATCAGCGTAAAGCTGTCCCATTAGCTGCGTAGTTAGGATTAGCAGAAGCCCATGTGAGAGGTGGGCTTCTACTTTCCCTATCTTAGTCCATAAACACACAATACCATATAAGCGTTCAAGGGAGAAATCAGCAAAATATGCTTTTAATGCTCCTAAATTGAGTGTTCAGATTAGTGGGTACAGGGTGTTCATTTAGATATGGCTACTTACTAATAACTAATATACTAATACCTATTATGGGAATATCTCAAGGATGGCATCATACGCAATGTTCAGATACTCTATATCTAATAGCGAACTACAATCAACGATATGTCTGAGCCAATTACTCCATACAGAAAGATAACCGAAAAAATGGCTGGCAAATTGAAGCCCAAAGAAGCCTACTTATTCTATTGTTTGGCTCTGAAAGCCGATTTGAAGACTTATGAATCTTATATAAAGCAGGAAACTCTTGCTCATGAGTACGGAATCAATGATACAGACCAAATAAGCGATTGGCTATATAAGTTTCAGTCGTGCGGACTACTGAGAATAGTTAAAACTAATCTCAAGGGGAAGTACGGAAAATTTCAAAGGTGCAGCTACTTCCTAAATACGGACAATTATGTTCTGATTTCCGAAGTGCTAAAAGACGAGCCGATAAGTCGCCAACTAAAAGGTTTCTTGATATTGCTAAAATGTAAGTGTCTTAATGGCACTAACACCACACAGTACAGTCAAAATAAATTAGCTAAAGAGTTAAAGTTATCCGTGGGCGCAATATCCAATTACATAAACGAAGCAATAGATAATGGATATATAGGTAAAGATGAGAAGGGAATCCACCTTCTGAGAACAGATATATTCATTAGGACAAGAACTGAATTTAGAAAAGCTAAACCTGTGAAAGCCAAAACAAAATTAGTTGTTATCATGGACTAACACAGAGCCGTAGGTAAGAAATTACTTATGGCTCTTACTTTATAATGGGTACAGGTACACTCTACCCCAAAATCCCAAATCTGAATTATCTACCAAATCAGCTAAAATTCATAAATAATAGTCCATACTAAAATTTTCAACTCATTAGCTAATACATCACAAACGCCCCCATATCTTCAAAATTAGCTATATCGTGTTTAGCTAAAAATCGCTCGAACAGCTATTAGGTACTTATATTTTACCCCCTCCCTATGAAAACGCAGTCTCATTATTATGTATAGAGAGATTAAAGCAATGGCAGATTACCCCATTATTCCCCTCCTCATTATTGAAATATAAAACAAGTATTAACCATTTAAAATTTATCATTATGAGAAATTTAATTTTAACGCCTACACAGGCAAGAGTAAGAATGAATCTTGGACAATTTGCGGAAGATGCTGTAATTGTGGACAATGTGCCGAGAGCAGACACAAATTTGCACTTTATTGAAGCAAACACACAAGAGGTAAGTATTAACCATTTGGCAAATGAGTGTATCACACCTGTTTTTGCCAAAGACAATGAATTGACCATTAACCATGCTCAATTTATTGAAGCTATCGCAGCAGCAACAAATGATTTCTTTAGAGGAGAAACCATTGATTCGCCAAATGTTCGTGTTTCGCATGTTATTAAAGGAAGAACACCTGAAGCAATTCATAAAAAAGCGAATGAACTTTTGGAGAGCGAAAAAACTATCTATTATGAGAGATGTGCGTTTAGCATAGATGTGCCAACTATTTACGAAACGGTAGAAGGTAACAAACTAAACCTCTCTATAGTAGGAGTTAGAGCCTATAATCAAATGAATCTCTATTCTAGGAAAAGCCCCGAACTTTTCAGGTTGGCTATTGGCTTTAAGAATCAAGTGTGTTGCAATATGTGTATTTTCACAGATGGTTATAAGGACAATTTGAGAGTTTCAAATTTATCAGAACTCTATAATGGTGCTTTAGAGTTATTTCACAACTTTAACCCTGCGAAACAAATACATCTATTGCAAACGCTTGGGAACACAACAATGAGTGAACATCAATTTTGCCAAATCTTGGGTAGAATGAGATTGTATCAGTGTTTGCCCATTTCAGAACAAAAACAATTGCCACGAATGTTACTAACCGATACGCAAATAAACTCGGTAGCTAAATCGTATATTAACGATGAAAATTTCTGTGGAACAGGAGGAGAATTGAATATGTGGAAATTCTATAATCTGCTTACAGGTGCAAACAAAAGCAGTTATATAGATTCGTTCTTAGACCGTTCTCTAAATGCTACGGAAATGGCTATAGGCATAAATATGGCTCTACATGGTAATGAGAGATACAAATGGTTTATTGATTAGTTATGAAAGACTTTGTGTTAATCATTAAAGCTATTATAATAGTTATATCGGTGGTGGGATTATGTTTCTTTTTCCCACCACTCTTTTTACTATTGCTCGTTGCATATCTTATTTTTACGAATATTCGCTAATTAACAAAGTGAATGTTTCTTTGAGTAGCAATAACTTACAAATGTGACAACTCATGAAACATTCACTTTTATTATTTAACTAACAAAACTGGATTTTATGGGACTAAAGTATTCAAACACTACGGCTGATTATTTAGATTGGGAAATTGCTATGAATCTTATAAGGAGATTGGCAAATGATGAAAATTACAAAATGTCGCTTCTTGTTGCTCTTGGCTGTTTTACAGGATTGCGAATATCTGATATTCTCGCTTTGCGGTGGAATCAGATTCTTGGAGTTTCCGAATTTACTATAATTGAGAAAAAGACGAATAAAAGAAGAACCATTCGTTTAAATCCGCAATTACAGAAGCATATAGAAGATTGTTATAAATACATCAATCCAATTGGAGAAAAAGCACCTATCTTAGTAAGTCAGAAAGGCACAGTTTTTACCATTCAGCGCATCAATGTAATCTTGAAAGAGATTAAGCGCAAATATCGCTTGAAAGTAAAGAACTTTTCTTGCCACTCACTCCGCAAAACTTTTGGCAGGCAAGTGTACAACATGAACAGCGAAAACTCCGAGCTTGCATTAGTTAAGTTGATGGAGCTATTCAACCATAGTTCATTAGCTATTACCAAGCGATATTTAGGGCTAAGGCAAGAGGAAATTTTGCAGACTTATGATTGCTTGACATTCTAATTTTATAGGGCGACATTTTTTGACAAGAAATCTTTTTATATACCCTGTTGAAATTTTGTCGCCCTTAAAAACAACACTTTAACATATTTTTACTAACTTTGCAATGCTTCTGAGTTGCACTTGTGGCAATTTGGGAGAAACATTTTAGTAAAAGGTGTTATTGAGATTATCTTCTTAGATTGAATTCTCGCAAAATTCTGTTTAGGGTGAAGATGATGACAGTAGCACCACATCATTGGTATGTACAGCCATTCTTGGCTTTTTGCATATCCGTTGGTGTGGGCTGTTGTTTTATCCACTCTAAAGGCAATGCGAGAAGCCTAATCTAAGGATAAAGCAATAAATTCCCACACCTTCTTTTTTTAACCCGCTACTCATTGGGAATTGGTAGTCACTTGTACATTATGAATAAAGTTAAAAAGCTTTTCTTATTTTGTCTATTTTTGGGCGCAAATGTTCTTCATTCTCTGGCTAATACAAGCGGAAGAGGAAGAATAGACAGTAGTGGTCCTTCTGATTTCACCGCTGTAGTCTTTGGTATATTTGCAATCATTATTGGAGGATTCTTGGCATTTATATTTTTAGGAGGAGGTGCTCAAGATAAATCTAAAGACCAAGAAATGAATAAAATGGGGTGTGCGAGCATTGCCGCTATTATTCTTGGTATTGCTCTTTTAGTTGGTATGTGTTCTCATTAAACTTAAATTATATTTATTGATAATTATTGAAATTTATAACTATGAGTACGGTTACTATACGAAATTACAGCTTTCCTATTTACTTTTCATATAAAGGTTGGAATGTGAAAATAACAGATGAAACAGGGCTATTCAGCATGAAAGACCTAAAAGTCCGAGTGAAAATGGAAGTCGATTATGAAGGAATTAGCAGTAAAATAGCCCATGCAACGGCAAGAATGATAAAACTCAAAGAGACACAGTCACGCTTTGGTGGATTATATAGCATGACTTCAATGCAAGAAGATATTACAGTATATCAAAGAGAATATAATCGTATTGTGAAATTGGCGAAAGAGTTTGCAAACAGAAAAGGAGTAGTCGAATATTCGATAGCTTCAAATGGTGGCATGATGGATCGATTCTTTGGACAAAATATAAGCGCAGTTGAAAAGATGTGCCAACAAGTAGTTGAAAGAATTGATAAAACTTACGGTGATGTCCTAAATGAATTTTTACAAACCCTTAAATAATTTACAGATATGGCATTGATACTTGCTCTTGCATTTGGTTTTGGAATATGGTACTTGTGTAGTTCTTTCAGAAATGCTGTTGAGGATGTAAAATACCCTCACAAGACTTGTCCTTTTTGCGGAAATGATGTTTCTGGTCACAAAGAGTATGTAGCAATCAACGAACAATCTTTCGTTAATTATAATTGTTCAAATTGTGGCGCATATAATAATAGAAGTAATAATATTTGGTATCGGAGAAAAGGAAATAATAGTTCTGATATAGAAATGAGGTCTGGTAATTGAAAACACACCTTCCTATGAAAAACCTATTAACCTTACTGATTTGTTTCTTGGCTCTTATCTCTTGCAAGGAGAATAAGAGTTCTTTAGTGTTGAGTGATGAAGACAACGCAATCGCAACTTTGCAGTTATATCAGAATGTTTCGCCTGAACTTATCGAGGAACGAAACAAACTTTATCAACTTATGTTGAAACACTCCACTCCCCCAGAGGAACCAAGCGAGGAAGATAAAGCCTATTTCCTCAAAAACATCGCTCATATCGACTCGGTGGTTAATCAAGGCGTGGCACTTATCAAGGAGCAAAAGGGAAAAGAACTTTTAACTCTCCTCGAAGCAGAGATTATCAATTTCTACGCCCACCCACACAACACGGTAGAAAGTGAATATGAGTTACACAAGTTGCTTATAAAATTAAATCGCAGGTACTGTGCATCACACAAGGAGTTTTTAGCAAAAGCCATTCAGTTGCTCGAATACAGTCTTCTGCATATAGGCTGCTTGGAGGAGAGTCCTACTTGCTACACATTGGTTTTGCAAGACCTTACTTGCGCCTACCTCGAAGCAGAGGAGAATACCAAAGCAGTTGTTGTAGGAAAAATGTTGTGCGAAGAGATGCCAAAGGATAATGTTGTGGGAGAAATCATTGCAAATCTGCTATTATCTAAAGCCTACGATAGAATAGGCGAAAAGGAGTTACGAGATAACTGTGTCCGTAGCGTTATGCACCACCCTGAATTTATTGCGGTTTTTATGGAAGTTAATGAAACAATAGGTCTGCCCGAAGAGTTAAAAAATCTATAATCATTTGCAATCAGAAGACATGGTAATTTTTAAAAAGAAGAGAAATATCGCAATTATTAACTATTCTAGTTTTTGATATTACCAATACTGTTTATGAGAAAAGCTTTAGCAATAATAGGTGTTCTTCTGTGCTTGGTGGCGTTGCCATTCAGTCCAATGCTTGTTGAACTGATGAGTGCGACCACAAAAACAGCAAAGAATGTTCGGGAGGGCGATGTGATATTTCAAACCTCCCAATCTGAGCAATCACCCTTGATTAAATTTGCTACACGCTCAGTCATTACGCATTGTGGAATTATCGTAATGAAGAGTGGTAAGCCTTATGTTCTTGAAACATTGAGGACATTACAGCTTACTCCCCTCAATAAATTTATCGCTCGTGGCAAGGGTGGGCGATATTGGTTAAAGCGCTTCGAGAAGGAGAATATAAAAATCGAATATGCTCACTACATGGGAAAGCCCTACGACTTGGCATTCAGCTTCAACAACGATATATATTACTGCTCGGAGTTGGTCTATGAAATCTACAAAAAGCAGTTAGGCATAGAGTTGTGCAAGCCGAAGAAGATTGATGATTATCTTATTCTTTACACCGAGAAGCTCCCTAAAATCAAAAAGGAGATGCAGAGGCGAGGCATCAAAAAAGAGGAATATGCTGTTGCACCTGCTGATGTGTTTAGGTCGGACAAGTTAAAGTTTGTTAAGTAATAAAGAAGAGTGTTACTTGGCAGTTTGGCATTTTATAGATATACACCTACTATATAATCCATAATACTACCTATCTCCGATTACTTAAATATCTGCTAGCAATGGGTGCAAAAAGAAGATGATGAAGTAGGATTGTTTCGGAGAATTTATTATCTTTGCATTGGTGGGTTGGCGAGGTCTAAACAGCCATAAAAAATGGTTTTTGCGACTTATATGCGACCATATCAACGATTTTAGTAAAACTTATTATCGAAGCGTTCTTATAAATTTTGAGTTATCAAGCTGTAAAACAGCTATTTAGGATAACGCCTAAACAGATTATAGGTTCTTGATACAGCAACTACCCATAGTTTGACCGACACACTTGGTCGTATGCACTCTGACGCACAGTTTGCAGGTTCTTCGTCAGTTCCAGCACACGTTGAGATGATGGGCTTCCTCGGTATGGGCAACAATCCAATGGTAGGTGCTACTGTTGCAGTAGCAGTTGCCGTAGAACAGGCGATGAAATAAAAATCGTTTGATGCGGCATCTGCTGCGTTAAACTTCAATAACCGAGTCCTCACATAGGCTTACTATGCTGCGGACTCGGTTTTTCGTTTGCCTTGCATCTGCTCACCTAAAACGATTTTTATACTTTCGCAACAGCCTGATTCAAACGGTCGCAACAGTCGAGAGCAAAACGAAAACAGGCAACTGAATATCAGTCACCTGTTCTTGTTTTTTTGCGGAGAGAGGGGGATTCGAACGACGAAGTCGAAGAGCCGATACCATATAGCGCAGGGCATAATGCCCGAGCAATAGACATCATCATATCGGCTCAACCCCTATATAAGTGAGCAATACTCTCTTGACATTGGATGCAGAGCTACCGCCTACGGCGGTTTGTTTTTGGGGTGTGTGCGGTGGCTTGCCAACAGCAACACACCATAAAAACAAAACAGACGACCTAAGTCGTCTGCTCTGCATCAAATCTTGCGGAGAGAGGGGGATTCGAACCCCCGAAACCCTTTTGGGGTTTACTCGCTTTCCAGGCGGGCCAGTTCAACCACTCCTGCATCTCTCCCTTTGCGAGGGCAAATTTAGTACAATTTACCCAATTACGCAACTTTTTTATATCTGTTCGCCCGATATTTCGGGTGCAGCACTCTCCTCCTGCCCCTTGAACGGCAACGCACCAGGGGTTGGATACTGCGGATAGAGAGGTCGTGACGACACGATACTATCCACCACAAACTTCGTAAATCCTCGCCAAGGCAGTGCGCCGAAATACTCCTTGTAGTGCAACTCCACATTCTGACCACCGAGCAACATCAAACGCTCCGCCAACTCCTTGTCAGGCACCGAGAACTCAAACTCGTAGGACTGCACACCAGCCGTTTGCGCACGGAAACCTGCCTGAATAAGTTTGCCCTCATAGGTCTTGAAGATAAAGCCCTTATGGACCACATAGTTCAACTCGCCACTCTTCACACCCTCGCCAAAGACGAAGTAGAAACGGAAGTAGAAAAACACTGCACCTGCACCAATCAGCAGGGCTGCCAAAATTGTAAAAACCTTTCTCATAATATAATCTGTTACAACAAAAATTTCAACAAGAACAACGCTGCAAGGATATAGGTCGAGATAGACACCTTGCGATAGTTTCCACTGCCGAGATGTATCAGCACATAGCTCAACACACCAAAGATAATACCATCGGAGATGCTATATGCCAACGGCATCATTATAATACACAAGAAAGATGGTATAGCCTCCAAGTAGTTCGAGAAGTCGATTTTCGACACTCCCGACATCATCATCACGCCCACCAAGATAAGCACCGGAGCAGTCGCAGCACTCGGCAACGAGAGGAAGAATGGGGCAAAGAACAAGCACAACAGGAAGCACAACGCCGTTACCGTTGCGGTCAATCCGCTACGACCACCCTCCGACACACCTGCGGCACTCTCGACATAGGTACCAACGGTGCTGGTGCCGAAAAATGCACCTGCCGTAGTTCCGATAGCATCGCACATAAACGCCTGACGCATACGGATAGGATTACCCTCTCTGTCCAACATATTAGCCTTTGCCGAGACACCGATAAGCGTTCCGATGGTGTCGAACAGGTCGATAAAGAGGAGTGTAAATACCACGATAAACATATCTTTCGAGAGGATATTAGCCCACTCGAACTTGCAGAATATAGGCTCGATGCTTGGAGGTGTGCTGACAAAGCCGCCAAACTTTGTCACACCCATCGGCACACCGATAACGGCAGTGAGAATGATACCTATCAGCAGCGCACCTTTAACTCGCTTAACCAACAATATCGAGGTTATAACGAGTCCGAGTATCGAGAGTATCGCTGTCGGAGTACCAATATCGCCCAATGTCACAAGGGTTGCATCGGAGCGAACAATAAGACCTGCATTGTGCAGACCGATAAAGGCGATAAACAGACCTATACCCACCGAAATCGACTCACGCAGACACTTCGGCAAGGCGTGTACAATCTTCTCTCGCAGGTTGGTAACCGTGAGCAGGATAAAAATCAGACCTTCAACCAACACTGCGGTCAGGGCAAATTGCCACGAGTAGCCCATCGTGAGGCAAACCGTATAGGCAAAAAAGGCGTTCAAGCCCATACACGGAGCCAAGGCAAAGGGCAACTTGGCATACAGTCCCATCATCAATGTCGGGATAAATGCCGCCAACACCGTTGTTGTGAAGAGTGCCCCTTTGTCCATTCCCGTAACGGAAAGGATATTTGGATTTACGGCGAGTATATACGCCATTGTCAAGAATGTGGTAATACCCGCAATAACCTCGGTTTTAACCGTTGTAACCGAACTATCAAGTCCGAATAATCGTTTGAGCATAGCAGTAAATTATTTTGTCCTACTCTTCTTGTTCAGGATATCGAAGGCGTATGTTGCGCCCACTCGGATTTGGTGGTAAGGCCAATCCATAAAGCCCACCTGATGCGACAATCGCAACGACAAATCGCCGATACGATACGAGAGGTTTGTTTTGAGAGTCATCGGACGGTCACCGTCACGCTCCCAACCCGCATAACCTCCAAAGCATGTATCTATCGTAAAGTTCTTGACCGTATAGGCGAGCAGCACTCCGTACATCACAGCATCGTTCTGTCGTCCGTTGTCGGTCTGCCAGCACAAGAAACCTCCACTTGCCGCCACTCGGAGGTTGTGTTTGCCTCCCCCGAAGTCGAAACCTCGACCTATCGCTGCATCGAAGAAGTAGCCGGGAGCATCGTAGCAACGACCTTTGGCATATTGGTTTGCCGAGGCGGTTTTGAGCGCAGCACGAGCCGACAAATCGACATGGTGTCGCTCCTGCGAGAGTATGCGCACATCTGCCGAAACATAGACATCGCCCGAATCCATACCCTGCAAATCGTTTGTATTGTATGGAGCAGGCAATCGGCGCATAGCGTTCAGCTCCGCCGAGGTGTAGAAGTACTCGAATATCGGCATCCACACCGTAAGATTAGCCTTCGGAGTGAAGAGTGGAATGGTCAATTTTGCGAACAAATCACCCGTAATATCGTCTGCGACATTGCCCGTAGTCGTACCGAGAAAGCAGTCGCCATAGAGTTCGAGTTTCAACTCCGAAGAGGTGCGACCATCGAGCATATCGGGTACCGGAAAGGCGTTAGGTCCGAAGTATGCAGGACCTATCTTGCTTGGCACACCGAGGTTGGGTTGTTCGATATCGGTTTGCGCAGCAGCAAACCCTACGGAGAGCAGAGCAAGCAGTGTAAGTAATATGTTTAGTGGTCTCTTCATCTACAACTCTTCGTCTACCTGTTGAGGTGTCTGAACGGCAGTTTCAACACCCCGAAAAACGCCTCACCGAATATACTGCTCGACATCTTCGAAGTTCCGAGTTCTCTGTCGGTAAAGACAATCGACTCCTCACGAACCCGAAATCCCTTTTTCCAAGCCGTATACTTCATCTCTATTTGAAATCCGTAGCCAATCATCTCCACCTTGTCGAGGTTTATCGCACGCAACACCTCCGAGCGATAGCCGACAAATCCCGCAGTTGAGTCGCAGACAGGCATTCCCGTAACCAAACGCACATAGAGCGATGCGCCGTAGGATATGAGTATTCGGGATAGTGGCCAATTCACCACATTCATACCCGTAACATAGCGAGAGCCTACCACCACATCGGCGTCACTCTCCAAGCGAGCAGCAAGTCGTAGCAGGTCGTCAGGGTTGTGCGAGAAGTCGCAGTCCATCTCGAAAATCTCATCGTAGCCACGCTCCAAAGCCCACCTAAAACCTGCAATATAGGCTGTACCCAAGCCGAGTTTGCCTTTGCGCTCCAAGAGATTGATGCGAGAGCCATACTCCGTCATCTTCTCACGGATAATCGCAGCCGTGCCATCAGGCGAGCCGTCATCGACATAGAGAAGGTCAAAATCGCCCGCAAGCGACATCACCTTATCGGTCATACGAGCCACATTCTCACACTCGTTGTATGTTGGAATTATTACGATTCTTTTCATAATATATTTTGTTTTCCGAACTCCTAACCTTGTCAAGGCGCAGCGATTTATGGGAGCGCAGTCTGCGACTGCTTTATGGGGGCGGGCGTTCCGCCCTTTATGGGGGCGCTCCCGTTGGTCGCTCTATGGGGTGCGCTTTAACTTTTTATTCTTAATTCTTGGAAGGTCTTCCTTCCAAGGAGTATTGAGCCCTTATATATCGGAGCCTCTCGTTTTACATTGCTACGAATTGCCTTGCGTTCTGCCGACAGTCGCCCATGCCAACGCAGGAAGTCACGCCACGCCTGCCATACCGCCTTTGCGCTCTTAGTTTTGCCCTGCGCAAGATAACTCAACGCAGCAGCAAAATCGAGCAAAGGTCGCATCACAGCCACCAACAACCGTTGCGCAGGCGAAGCACAACGATAGAGCATTGCGAGGTTGTTGCGATGGTTCAGCATCGTCTTGAATGGCGAGTCTACCGAAAGCGTTGCTCCGCCCAGATGATAGACCTTCGAGCGAGGCTCTACCACTACCCTTCTGCCCGACAACCACACTCGCCAGCAGAGGTCAATCTCCTCCTGATGAGCAAAAAACTCCGCAGCAAAGCCTCCGAGTTCGGCAAAGACCTCAGCACGACAACAAAATGCCGCACCACTGCCCCACATCACATCGCAAACGTTATCATACTGCCCGCAATCCCTCTCTATATGGTTGAGTATTCGCCCACGACAGAAGGGGTAACCCAACATATCAATAAAGCCTCCCGCAGCACCTGCATACTCGAACTTCTCACGGTTTTTGTCATCGAGAATCTTCGGCACTACAACCGCCACATCATCACTCTGCGCCAACTGCTCCACAAGAGGTGCCAACCACCCCTCCGCAGGGGCAATGTCGGAGTTGAGAAGTACGAATACATCGTAGCCTTCGAGTTGCGCCAATGCCCGATTATAACCCTCGGCAAAGCCATAATTCTTGTCAAGCAGAACAAGTTGCACCTGCGGCATCGCCTCACGCAACCACTCTACCGAGCCATCTGTCGAGCCATTGTCGGCAACCACAATATCGGCATCGGGCGTAGTTGCAACCACCTGCGGCAGATAGTGTTGCAGGTGTTGCAGACCGTTCCAATTGAGTATTACGACCGCCGTCTTCACTGTTAATTCTCGGTTTTGTAGTTGTCGTAAAACAACGAATCCTCCTTCGGGCGATTCTTCCATCGCTTGTGTGACCACATCCAATACTCGGGTTTAGCCTCGATGGTGCGCTCCAAACAGCGCACATATCGCTCGGTAATCTCGTGGGGGTTCACCTCCTCCGAGCCATCGTATATCTGCGTATAGTTGTGACGATAACGCCCCGCTTCTATGCGCTCCAACTCTAAGTAGAATACAGGCAGCCCAAACTTTCTCGCCAACTGCTCACCACCATCAAAGAATAGCGAGTCGTGGTTGAGAAAGCGATGCCAGCAACACCCCTTTGTCACGGGGCAGTTCTGGTCGGAGATAAGTCCAACGACAATATTTTTACCATTTATGCCGTGGCGATGTGCAACATAGTGGCGCATAAAGTTATTGCTTGCCACCACATCAACCCTCTTGTAACTACGCAGGCGAGAGTACAACTTATCCATAATCCTGCTTTTCAGTGGTCTATACGCCACGAAAAGGTGGTGATTAGGGGTGTAGAGGTAGAGATTTAGCGCAATCTCCCAAAAGCCATAGTGCGAAGTCAGCACCACAATATTGCGCCCCTCGATGGTCGGATAGAAGTCGTCAGTAAGATTGAGCTCTGTCGCACGACTGCGCTTCTTGTCGTTCATTCCTGCCAACGACAATGTGCCGACAATCATCTCGGCGAGGTGGTCGTAGTAACGGTTGCAAATATCCTGCAACTCCTCCTCGCTCTTCTGCGGAAAGGAGTCACGAAGTTGTCTGGTTATAACATCGTAGCGATAGTGCGCCAATCTGCGCAATACAAACGATACGAAAGGGGCATACACGCCATATCTCACACATCGTGGCTGTATCGCAAAGAGGTAGCACAAGCACCACAACAGCGACACCGCACAATTTTCGTATATCTCTCGAATTTTACTCTTCATAGTTTTTTTTTGTTTTGCGAACTCCGAGGGTTATCACGGCGTAACCTTTCTGGGGGTTACTGGGGGCGGGCGTTCCGCCCTTACTGGGGGCGCTCACTCCGTTCGCTTTATGGGGTGCGCTGAAAGTTTTCTGCTACCCCGAACTCCTAACCTTGTCAAGGCGCAGCCTTTCTGGGGGTTACTGGGGGCGGGCGTTCCGCCCTTACTGGGGGCGCTCACTCCGTTCGCTTTATGGGGTGCGCT
>SUZE01000014.1 GCA_015060075.1 Rikenellaceae bacterium
TTGTCAGCAACCTCTGCTACCTGAGCCTCAGAGAGCACCGGAGTGACAATGAAAACGGTTTCGTAATTGTTCATAATTGTTTAATTATTAAATGTTTTGTGCTATTTAGCGGTGCAAAGGTAGTAAAAAATTGATAATTGGCAATTGATAATTGATATTTTTTTCAAAAAATGCTGATTTATTTTGGGATTGGAGAAAAAACGCTACATTTGTAGAATAAAACAACTATCCTCAAAAAAATGAAAAGAGTTCTACTAGTATTGACTGTTATATCTATCTTGGTTGTGGGTTGTCAGCCCGATAGTGGTAGCGAAAACGTTAGTGCTCAGGATGATGGCACGCTGGATATCTCGCTTTCGCAAACCACTCGCACCTCGTTGGGTGCAGGCGACGACAAAGGTGTATATCCGACCTATTGGAGTATAGGCGACCAAGTTGTCGTAAATGGCGAGTTGTCCGACGAGGTGTCGGCCGATGAGTATAACAAATCTACTGCCGAGTTTGAATTTCCCGAGAGCAATATCACTGCCCCATACAGCGTAACGTATCCTTACTGTTCGCTAACCTCGGCAGAAAAGACCTATGTGGAGTTCCCTGCAACGCAGGAGTTTGTGAATGGAACTATCTCGCCAAATAGTGCGCCAATGTGCGGTTATGCCGAGAGCGGCAAAGAGATTTCGCTCCAACACCTATCGGCAATTTTGCACATTCCCGTAAAGGCGGAATATGGCAAGAGTGTCAATCTGAAAGAGGTGGTTGTTACATCGACCTCTGGTGCAAAGTTGTCGGGTGTGTTTAAGGTTGATTGTCAGAATGCAACAACCTATTCTACAAATAGTTGCAAGAGTACTCTAACATACACCTTCCCTACGAATTTTTCTCTTTTAGCAGCCGAGATAAGCGACCTCTACATATCCGTTCCGGCCGGCGAAATTGGCGACTGCATATTCGAGTTTGTTGAGGTTTCGGGCGATAAGATGACCGCCACTTGGAGTTCGAGCGAGGCTTTGTCACGAGGTGTGGTGCAGGAGTTCAATGTCATCTGTTACGAAAGGGGGGCGCAGTGCGAGTTGGAGTTGCGAGATGCGACAGTGCCTGCATTTAAGAAATATGCGAGTGCCGACGAGATTAAAATCGTAAGTTTTAATGTGCGCACAACGCTTACAGAGTCGAATGGAATTACTTGGGATAGTCGCAAGGAGGCGTGCCTTCAAATTCTTAAAGACCATATGCCTGCTCTTATCGGTGTTCAGGAGGCGAAGTATTCTCACCATTGGACCTATCTGAAAGAACAGCTTACAGACGAATACTCGGGTTTCGGTGTAAATCGAGATACCGGCAAAGAGAGTGGTAGTGGCGAGACGATGGGCATTTTGTATAACAGGAGTGTTTTGCAGAAGTTGGATGGTGGAACTTTTTGGCTCTCCGAAACGCCCAATGTGCCGTCGAAGGGCTTTGGTGCAAATCATTATAGATGTGCTACTTGGGGTATCTTTAAGCATAGGGGCACGGGCAAGAAAATCTGTTATATCAATACCCATCTCGATCACCAATCTGCGTTGGCTCGGGTCGAGGGTATGAAGATTATATCGCGCTTCTTCCAGACATACAGAAAAGACCACCTTCTGTTCTTGTCGGCAGATTTTAATATGTCATCTGAAAACGAGGCGATGGATGTTGTCGAGTCGTATATGCACAACACTCGTAAGGTGGCACCCGAAGGGCTTACTGACTACAATACCACCTATAATGCCTATACCGAAAGCAAGTATAGCATTATCGACCATATCTATTGCAGCAACTACTTAAAGGCTGTTGAGTATCACACGATAAACGAGCAGTACAACAACACGGTCTATTGCTCGGACCACTATCCTATCTATTCGATCATTGGATTGGAATAGTACTATGCAACTTCTGTCAATTGCGATTGAGAGCGTAGAAATACGCTCTTTTTGTTGATTACAAGTGGCTTGCGGTGAGTAGCCAGATGTAGTACCACGCCACAAATCGTCCGAACTTACCGAGGAGCATAAAGAGCGCTGATGGTACAAATTTTACACGGAAGAAACCGAGCGCAATGGCGAGTACATCACCGATGAAAGGCACCCACGAGAGGAGTGCTACCCATGCGCCATATTTGTCGATTTTGGCTTTGTGCTTGGCAATGGATTCGGGCTTGGCTCCGAGTTTCTCTATCCATTCCCACTTGCCCATACGACCTATGCCGTATGAGGTTAGACCACCGAGGAAGTTGCCGATTGTGGCTATGGTGATAACTGCCCAAGGCGAGCCGCCTGCAACGAGCATACCCACCAACAGAACATCTGCGCTGAACGGCACAACCGTTGATGCAAGAAACGACCCGATAAAGAGTCCGAAATATCCTAAGTCTAATAGCCAATCCATAGCGAGTGCAAAGATAGTAATTCAAAATTCAAAATTCAAAATGCAGAATGCAAAATGTAAAATTAGTTTTCCGTTTTTTGGCTTATTCTTTGCAAGAATCAGTGCAAAATCGATACGATTATGAGAAAGTTTCTTGCATATTTTATACCTATTCTGCTCGCTTTTGCGGTGGGTGCGCTCGGCTCATATATTCAGGGAGATGCGCTCAAAGAGTGGTATCCATACCTCGTGAAATCTCCCGCTACACCGCCTGCTATTGTCTTTCCGATAGCGTGGAGTATTCTCTATGTTTTAATCGGAGTTTCAGCGGGTACGATGTTGGCAAAGGGCGATATGAGTGTGTTGAGGTTGTGGCTGCTGCAACTATTGCTCAACTTCTTGTGGAGTGTCTGTTTCTTCGCTCTGCGTAGTCCGTTTATGGGATTGCTTGTGATTCTCGCCCTCGATGTTACGGTAATAGCATACATAATATATACGGCAGGTCGCCGTTCTGCTGCTGCGTGGCTCTTTGTGCCATATATGTTGTGGCTTATTTTTGCAACATACTTGAACGGATATATCTACATAAACAACCAAAAACCAAAAGGTAAAATTACTATGAATACAACTGCTGTGAAATTTGCATTGCCGGCACTCCCTTATGCTGCCGATGCGCTTGCTCCTGTGATGAGCAAAGAGACTATTGATTATCACTACGGAAAGCATTTTAAGGCCTATATCGACAATACGAATAGGCTTATCGAGGGTACTCCGTATGAAGGTTTAGGACTTGAAGAGATTGTAAAGAAATCGGACGGAGCGTTGTTTAATAATGCTGCGCAGGCGTTGAATCATCGTATCTATTTTGATGGTCTTACTCCTGTTCAAAAAGTGATGCCGGCGAAACTCGAAGAGCGTATTATTCGCGACTTTGGCTCGGTTGAAGAGTTTAATAAAAAGTTTACAGAAACGGCTGTCGGACTATTTGGCTCGGGCTGGGTATGGTTGGTTGAGAATGGCAAAGGGCAGCTCTCTGTTGTGCCGACAAAAGATGCAGATAATCCTCTGCGTCATCATCTTAACCCTTTGATGTGTGTTGATGTTTGGGAACATGCCTACTATCTTGATTATCAAAATCGCCGTGCTGATTTTGTTAAGGCGTATATGAATTTGGTAGATTGGGATAAGGTAGCATCGCGCATGTCGAATGTGTAGTATTATGTTTGATTTGTGATAAAATAGAGGGCTCTTGCGGTGAGGTTTGGTACAGGCAAGGGCTCTTTTATTTTGCAAATATATGCAGAATATCATATATATCCATACATTTATGTAATCGCTTGATAATGAGGAAATTACCCCCTCCATGAGGTTTTTGGAGCAAAAATGGTCTAAATCTGCTATTTTATTTGATAATTTGATATATTTTGCTTATATTTGCATTGTGGTAGTAGCCCCTTATGCATGCGTGCGATGTCGGTTATAGTGGCATTTGCTTTGTGTGTTTGAGTTTGGTGAGTGTTTAAATCGCTATAAGTTAGTGTTTTATATTCTTGTCGAAGCCTTGCGAGTATATGCTTTGTGAAGGTTGGGTGAAAGCTGGTAATATTTTTTGAAACACAATTAACCCCGATAAATTATGTTGCCGATTGAATCCGAAAAGATTAGAAAGAATGAAAGTGTGAATGATGGTTTGCATATTCATCTCTACTTTGATGAGAGTAGTTCTGTGTGGATGGCGTGCGGAAGCTCAGCCTATTTGCTTCGTTTGTTCGTTAAACGGATGAAATTTGATTGTTTGAGAGGTTTTTCGGAGACGTTACAGATGCCTTGTACCCTTATAAATGGCGATACGGTAAAGTTGGTAATGGAGTATTTGCAGGTTGAGACGCATGAGCCGAAGTCTTATATCTGCTTGGTAGAGACGCAAACTTTTGACAAAGATGATTATGCCCGATGGGTTGAGAAATTGTGTCAGGTTAAAGCTATTGATAGGGAGAAAGTTGCAACTCCCGTCAGCCACTTAGTTCCGAAAGATACCTATATTGCAGATGGCATGTCCTCGTGGGAGAGAAATATCAAGCGCATGTTCGACTGCCTTTTCGCCTTTATTGCGATAGTGGTGTTCTCTCCACTCTACTTGATATGCTATGTGCTTATCAAGAGGGAAGATGGCGGTCCGGCGATATATAAGCAGGAGCGTATCGGTCGCTTTGGTCGCCCGTTCTACATCTATAAGTTTCGTTCGATGCGTTTGGACGCCGAGAAAATGGGGCCTCAATTGAGCCATTCGGGAGGTGATTCGGACCCTCGATTGACTAAGGTGGGAGCTTTTATTCGTGCTCATCATTTGGACGAGTTGCCTCAGTTGTATAATGTTTTTGTTGGAGATATGTCGTTTGTTGGACCTCGTCCGGAGCGAAAATTTTATATCGACCAAATTGTTGAGTACGACAAACGATATGTCTATCTCTATCAAATTCGTCCGGGTGTAACTTCACCAGCTACGCTGTACAATGGCTACACTGACACGATGGAGAAGATGTTGAGTCGATTGGAGTGGGATTTGTACTATTTGGGACATCGCTCTTGGTGGCTTGATATATCTATTCTCTTCAAAACTTTTTGCAGAATAGTCTTTGGAAAGATATTTTAAACCTTAATAATTCGATTTTGACAGTGAAAATTGCAGTAGCAGGTACAGGTTATGTAGGAATGTCAATTGCGACACTCCTGGCTCAGCATAACGAAGTCGTTGCTGTGGATATAGTGCCCGAAAAGGTCGAAAAGGTGAATAATCGCCAATCGCCAATTCAGGACGAATATATCGAAAAATACCTCTCCGAGAAGAGTTTGAACCTTCGAGCAACGCTTGATGCCAAGTTGGCATATAGTGGTGCCGACTTTGTTGTGATTGCTACCCCGACAAACTACGATAGCGATAGAAATTTCTTCGACACTTCGGCAGTCGAGGCGGTGATAAAGGTCGTGATGGAGGTGAATCCAAATGCAGTGATGGTTGTGAAATCGACCGTTCCGGTTGGATTTACGGAGATGGCTCGTGCGAAATATGCACCTGCAAAGTTGCTCTTCTCTCCGGAGTTTTTGCGTGAGAGTATGGCGTTGTACGACAACCTCTATCCGAGCCGAATCATAGTCGGTTGTCCTGAGGGTGACGAGTATCTTGATAAGGCTGCACACACATTTGCGGCATTGTTGCAGCAGGGGGCATTGAAGCAGGATATTCCGACTCTTTTTATGGGCCTGACCGAGGCGGAGGCAGTGAAACTCTTTGCCAATACATTTTTGGCGTTGCGAGTAAGCTATTTCAATGAGTTGGATACCTACGCTGAGGTGAAAGGGCTCGATACGGAGTCGATAATTCGGGGTGTTGGTCTTGACCCTCGAATCGGAATGCACTATAACAATCCTTCGTTTGGCTATGGAGGGTATTGCTTACCGAAGGATACGAAGCAACTGTTGGCGAATTATGACGATGTTCCGCAGAATATGATGTCGGCGATAGTTGAGAGCAACAGAACGCGTAAGGATTTTATCGCTGAGCAGGTGCTGCATAAAGCGGAACGGTTGAGTGGAGGCGGTCGAATGGTTGTCGGCATCTATCGCTTGACGATGAAGACCGACTCGGATAATTTCCGTCATAGTGCAATACAGGGCATAATGCGCCGATTGAGGGCAAAAGGTGCAGAGGTAGTAATATATGAACCGACTTTGCAGAGTGGAGAGAAGTTTTTTGACTGCGAGGTTGTGAATGATTTGGAACAATTTAAGGAGTTGTCGTGCGTGATTTTGGCAAATCGCAACGATGAGATACTTGCTGATGTCGCAGATAGAATTTACACACGCGATATCTTTGGAAGAGATTAGAAACAGTTATGCAGGCAGTGATTTTGGCGGCCGGAATGGGTCGCCGTTTGGGAGAACTTACGGGCGATAATACCAAGTGTATGCTCGAAGTAAATGGGGTGAAATTGATAGATAGAGCTTTGGCGTGCTTGTCGGAACTTAATCTATCTCGTGTGGTTCTTGTTGTGGGATATAAGGGCGAGAATGTAAAGCGTTATGTCGGCAATAACTACAAGGGAATGGAGGTGGTTTATGTCGATAATCCGATTTATGACAAGACCAACAATATCTACTCGCTCTATTTAGCGAAAGAGTATTTGGTGGCGGAAGATACTTTACTTTTGGAGTCAGACCTCATTTACGAGCCGGCTGTTTTGCACCGTATTGTTGAGAATGATTATCCGAACTTGGCACTTGTCGATAAGTATGAAAGCTGGATGGACGGTACGGTCGTATTGCTTAATGATGAGGGTAAAATCAAGAACTTTATCTCGAAGCGAGATTTTAAGTACTCGGATATAGACCATTATTACAAGACCGTAAATATCTACAAGTTCAGCAAGGAGTTCTCGGCAACGCACTACGTGCCATTTTTGAAGGCCTATTGTCAGGCGTTGGGCAGAAATGAGTACTACGAGCAGGTGTTGAAGGTCATCACACTTCTCGATGATTCGCCATTGAAGGCTCTCCCGTTGCAGGGTGAGCAGTGGTACGAGATTGATGATATTCAAGACCTCGATATCGCATCGGGAATGTTTGAGGAGAGCGATGAAAAGCGGTATAAGGCTTTGACCTCTCGCTACGGTGGCTATTGGCGATATCCGCACATGTTGGATTTCTGCTATTTGGTAAATCCCTACTTCCCTCCAACACAGATGCTCGATGAGATTAAGGCTTCGTTTGAAACGCTGCTGCGTGAGTACCCTTCGGGTATGAGGGTGAATAGTCTGTTGGCAGCAAAGAACTTTTCGGTTAAGCAGGAGTATATTGTAGTGGGCAATGGTGCTGCCGAATTGATTAAGGCGTTGATTGAGCGACACACATCGACACTTGGCGTTATCTATCCGACCTTCGAGGAGTATCCGAATCGCTCGGTGCGTGAGAATATCGTGTCGTACATACCGACAAACGCCGACAAACACTACTCGGCTGATGATATTATTGCATTCTATGCCGATAAGGAGATTGAAACATTGTTGCTGATTAATCCCGATAACCCTTCGGGCAACTATATCCCGTATGGCGATTTGTTGCGTTTGATTGAGTGGTGCAAGGGGCGTGGTGTGAAGTTTATTGTCGATGAGTCGTTTGTCGATTTTGTTGATGTTGAGGGAGAGTTCTCGCTGCTGCACAACGACCTGCTTGGCGCAAATCCACACCTTGTGGTCGTGAAGAGTATATCGAAGTCGTATGGCGTGCCGGGCTTGCGCCTCGGAGTGTTGGCGAGTGGCGATACAGCACTTATTGCTGAACTGAAAAAGGAGGTCGCTATATGGAATATCAACTCGTTTGGCGAGTTCTATATGCAGATTTACGAGAAGTACCACAAAGACTACCTTCGTGCCTGTGAGCAGTTCCGTGAGGAGCGCAAACTCTTCTTTGAGGAGTTGCAGCAGATAGATTTCTTGCGAGTTATCCCGTCACAAGCCAACTACTTTATGTGTGAGTTGGTGGGTGAACGCTACACCTCGCATGAGTTGGCTGTTAAATTGCTCACACAGTATAATATCCTCATTAAGGATTGCTCGGGCAAGTCGGCATTTGATGGTGGCGAATATATCCGTATAGCGGTGCGTGACCGCAAGGATAACCACTATCTCGTTGAATCGTTAAAGGCGTTGTAGGGAGATGAAAAATATATCGGACAAGGAGATTATTGATTTAGGCATTACACCAGCGGAGTGTGTCGAGTGGGTGACAGAGGCTTTTAAGATGAAGCACGAATGTCAGCTCCCTGCAAAGATGTCGGTTCATCCGCAGGGCAACGATTTTATAACAACAATGCCGTGCTTGTTGCCAAGTGAGTATAATACTTTCGGAGTTAAAGTGGTATCTCGTGTTGTAGGTAGAGTGCCTGCGTTAAAGAGCGATTTGCTGCTTTTCGATACTATATCGGGAGAGATTAAGGCGAAGGTTGAGACCAATTGGATAACCTCAATGCGCACGGGTGCTGTGGCGGCATTGGCAATCAAAACATTTAGAAATTCGCAGTCGAAAATCTACTCCTTTATGGGACTCGGACATACGGCAAAGGCAACAATGAGGTGCTTACATGCTATATTGCCCGATGAAACATATACGGTGCGTTTGTTGAGATATAAGGACCAAGCAGAACGTTTTGCAACAGAGTTCTCTTGCTTCTCAAATATTTCGTTCGAGATTGTTGATACGATGGAGGCATTGGTAGAGGGTGCAGATGTTGTGGTGTCTTGTATAACTGATGCAAACGGTGTACTGTTGGAGGATACGAGCAAATTCAAAAAAGGCGTTTTGGTTGTACCCGTGCATACTCGTGGATTTCAGAATTGCGATACAGTTTTTGATAAAGTTTTTGCAGACGACACCGCCCATGTCCGAGGATTTAGATATTTTGACCAATTTAAGCAGTTTGGCGAAATTGGAGATGTCCTATTGGGAAATATTCGGGGACGAGAGTCAGACGAAGAGAGAATACTATCGTATAATATCGGACTTGGACTGCACGATGTCTACTATTCGCAAAAGATATACGATAAGCTGTAATGCTTAGCAGGAGACCTGCAACTAATATACCCAAACAAAGCAGTTATGATATCACTCGAACTACAAGAGAAATTTAGAGCAGAGTATAATCCCGATGGCTCGATGTTACGCCGTCAGCAGATGAAGATGCTCGACATATTGTTGCATGTGGACAAGTTCTGCAAGGAGCATAATATCAGATATTGGCTTAGTTCCGGTACGCTGTTGGGTGCTGTGCGACACGGAGGGTTTATTCCATGGGACGATGATGTAGATATCGAGATGATGCGGGAGGACTATATCCGTTTTGAGCAGTTGTATCAAGACGATGATGACCATGTCCTCCATACACACAAGAACGATTTGCACTACATCATGCCCTATGCTAAGGTGCGTGACAGACACTCGGTGTTGGAGGAGTATAGTGGCGGTGATAATTTCAAATATAAGGGTATTTTTATAGATGTATTTGCATTGGAGTATACGCATAAGTTTGTGAATCATCAGATGCACATGAAGTTGCGCCGTATTCGTAAATTTGAGAATCGCCATAAGCCGAGCAAGATGGTAGATAAAATCATCTCGTTGCGTAAGCGATATGCCTTTGCAACAATTAAGGCGTGGCGTGTGTTAAGTAACCTCTTCCCGGGGCAGCAGTTGCGCCATACGCTGGGTACTTGGTGTTACCGTAAGGCTCGCTATGAGGAGGATTTGTTCCCGCTTACGACCATGAAGTTTGAGGGTTACGATTTTCCTGTACCGCACGACTCTGACGCCTACTTGCGCAAGATATATGGCGACTATATGCAGATACCTGACGATAAAGAGGTGCATACAAAGAAGATAGAGTTTTTGAAGTAGGATTACGAATGATACTATGGAGAACAACACTCTAATAGATTGAGAAAAATGGCAAAAATAGCACTATTCGCAGGGTCGTTTGACCCGTTTACCCGTGGACACGAGGCGGTTGTTGAGGAGGCGTTGCGACTCTTTGACGAGGTTGTTATCGGTGTAGGCGAGAATGTATCGAAACGCTCGCTTTTGAGTGTTGAACAGCGTTGTCGTCTTATCGCAGATGTCTATAAAGAGAATAATCGTGTCAGAGTGGCAAGTTATTCGACATTGACAGGTGATTTTGCTCGTCAGGTGGGTGCCACTGTACTTGTTCGTGGTGTGAGAAACACGGTCGATTTTGAGATGGAACGCACGATGGAGGCGACAAATCGTGAGTTGTATCCCGAACTTACAACGGTGCTTCTTGTAACGCCTGCCGAGTATATGCACATCTCTTCGAGTATGGTGCGTGAGTTGCTGGCATTTGGTCGTAAGGTAGATGAATATTTACCCCAAAGCATAGAGATAGAAGAGTATATAAAATAAAATATAAAGCAATGGCTAATAGTAAATAGCCCCAATTTTTGAATTGTTATGGAATTTACAGCGGAAATGATTGCCGGTTTGCTGGCAGGAGAGATTGTTGGTAACAGTGAGGCATCGATTTACACAGTATCTTCAATTGAAGGTGGCAAGGAGGGTGGTTTGGCATACCTCTCTAACCCTCGATTTGAACAATACCTCTACACGACAAAGTGTTCTATCGTGCTTGTTGAGCGTGATTTTGAACCTAAACAGAAGGTGTCGGCAACACTTATCAAGGTTGATAATGTAAATGCTTGCGTACTGCGTCTGCTCGATATGTACAATGCGATGAAACCGCAGAAAAAAGGCATCTCGAAGTTGGCTTCTATCTCGGAGAAGGCGAAGATAGGAAAGGATTGCTATATCGGCGATTTTGCCGTTATCGAGGATGGTGCAGTAGTTGGAGATGGCGCCAAGATATACCCGCAGTGTTATGTGGGAGATAATGTTGTAATAGGCGATAAGACCAAACTTTATGCAGGAGTAAAAATCTATGAGGGCTGCTGCATTGGAGCGAATTGTATTATCCACGCAGGCGCAGTGATTGGCGCAGATGGTTTTGGCTTTGCACCGAATGCGGAGGGAGGTTTCGATAAGATTCCGCAACTCGGAAATGTAATTATCGAGGACAATGTCGAGATTGGAGCGAATACATGTATCGACCGCGCAAAGACTGATTCGACAATCATTCGCAAGGGTGTGAAGTTGGATAATCTTATTCAGATTGGTCATAATGTTGTAATAGGCGAGAACACCGTATCATCTTCGCAAACAGGTATTGCCGGCACTTCGAAGGTTGGAGCGAACTGCTTTATTGCAGGTCAGGTGGGCGTTGCCGACCACGTGACAATCGGCAATGGTGTTAAGATTGGAGCACAGAGTGGTATAGATAAAGATGTGCCTGATGGAGAGTTCCGTTTCGGAAGTCCAGCACTTCCTGGAATAAACTATCATCGTTCGTTTGCGGTATTTAAGGAGTTGCCTGATTTGCGCCGCCGTGTGATGAAGTTGGAGGCAGAGTTGGCAAAGAGAGATGAGTAAATTTATAAAATTATAGATACTATGAAGAGATTTTTGGTTGTATTGGCATGCGCTGTTGCATTTGTAGGTTGTAACTCCAATAAGTGTGAGATAGTTGGTCGAGTAGATAATTTTGGTGCGTTGGGATATGTCTATCTTACCGATATGTGGGCAGCACGTGCTGTTATTGACTCGGTGAAAATGGAGAATAACACCTTCCACTTTAAGGGTGTGAAGCATGCTCCGACATTTGCACAGTTGGTGTTGGAGAGTGGTCGCCCTGTTGCGTATCTTTTTGTGGAGAAAGGAAAAGTGTATGTCGCAGGAGATTATAATTTAGGAACAATAAAGAGTAGCGGAACACCTGCAAATGATGCTTTCGAAGCGATGATGACTCGCAGTCAGGATTTGATTGAGCGATATCGTCAGGCTGTTGCTACCGGAAATACGGCGGAAGTTGAGGCTATCGATAAGGAGCACGACCAGATGCAGAGAGAGTTTTCCGAGCAGAACAGGGGAAATGTCTTTGGCGTCTTTATGTTGCAACAACAATCCTACTCAATGCCATCGAAGGCGTTGCTTGGTGAATTGGAACTTTTGACTGAGGAGATGAAGGCTTTGCCTGTGGTTCAGCGCATGAAAGAGAGTGCCGAGCGCAAGTTCAAGACTGAGCCGCAAGCAGAGGGTAGCGACTATGTACCTCACTATATCAATATCGAGCAACCAACTCCGAGTGGAGAGATGGTGTCGTTGCAGTCGGTTGTCGAGAATAAGAAAAACCGCTATGTATTGCTCGATTTTTGGGCTTCGTGGTGTGGTCCGTGTATGGCAGAGATGCCACATTTGAAAGAGGCGTACAAACTCTACCACAAAAAGGGCTTCGAGATTTATGGTGTATCGTTCGATGCAAAGAAGGAGGCTTGGCAGGGTGCTATTGAGAAACAGAATATGAAGTGGGTTAATGTCAGTACTTTGGAGCGCTTCGACAACCCTGCGGCAGAGGATTATGCCGTAGAGTCTATTCCTACCAACTACCTTATTGATTGCTCAAATGGCGTCATTATAGCGAAGAATCTGCGAGGTGAGGCGGTACTCGAAAAGTTGGCAGAGTTGCTGAAATAGTGGCTATGGCACAACCGAAGGAGATATATCGTATATTGGGCATTGACCCCGGCACAAACTATACAGGTTATGGAGTGTTGGAGGTTGATGGCAGGGAGTTGCGAGCAGTTGTGATGGGGGAGATAGACCTGCACAAAATTTCGGACCCGTACGCCAAGTTGCAATATATCTTCAAGAGTGTCAGCCGATTGGTTACAGAGTATAAACCTCGTGAGGTGGCTTTGGAGTCGCCATTCTTCGGGCAGAATGTGCAGTCAATGCTTAAACTCGGTCGCGCGCAGGGCGTTGCTATGGCTGCGGCATTGAGTCAGGAGGTAGATGTCTTTGAGTATGCCCCCTCACGAATTAAGCAGTCGGTGGTGGGTTTAGGCTCTGCATCGAAAGAGCAAATTGCAGGGGTTGTAATGCGCACCTTGCATATCAAGGAGGCGCCGAGAAAACTCGATGCTACGGACGGTATGGCGGTGGCATTGTGTCACTACTATTCGATATCATCGCCCATAAATCAGGCACTTGGTGGCGTGAAGGTAAAGGGCTTGGGTGGCGATAAAAAGGCTCGCAAACGGGGTACAAAATCGTGGGAGCAGTTCCTGCGAGAGAATCCGGAGAGGGTAAAAGATTAGTGGCATAAATGGTTACTGAATAGAAGAAAAGACCTGCAATTTTGCAGGTCTTTCTATTTGTGTAGAGTCAGCAAACTCTATTTCCAACGCAAAACTAATGTCTCACGATTACCGAGAGTAACTTTGCCCGACTTGCTGAATTTCGCCGTGCCGAAGATTGGCGTTGCAGTCATACCCTTCGGAGCAACAAGTTTCAACGAGCAAGGGGTTGCCAAATTGTTGGTGATGATGGTTACATACTCGTTGCCATTGCGCAGAACTCGCAACAATGCACCATTTGCATATCCTGCAAAGCGGAATGGTTGTTCGGCAAGTTTCTCCGAGAGGAGTGCATCTGCCAAGTGCGACAACTCGCCCGACTCACCCTTTTTGAGTTGCGACATAGACACCGAAGGCGATATCCAATATACCTCGCCCTTGCCAATCTTGTTGTGCAAAGCCACGGCTCCCTCTGCACCCTCGCCGATAACACGTGCCGTAGGGGCTGTTGCTCGAAGTATTGGGTGCCAAGCGTGACCAAGCACCTTGCCTATGCCCTCGATATTGAAATACTGCGGAGTTTCACGATAGCGGATATCCTCATAAACACCACCCACAAGTGGCTCCAAGTCGAACTGTCCAAGCGAGGTGCAAACCTCATTCTCGTTGTAGAAACCTGCAAGTCCCTCCAAAATTACCTTACCACCTCGCTTTACGAACTCCTCCATTCGAGGTACTACGCTGCTTGGAACGGCAAAGGCATTGGCTACGATGACAACATCGCCCTCGCCACGCTTCTCCCACTTGTAGTCCGTGAAGTAGCGCATCTGCGGCTGATAACCACGCTCCGATAACGCCTCAAACCAATGGAATGTGGTATATACCTGTGAATTAGGCTCTGTTTCGGGAACACCAACCTTATCCGTGCGTATATGGCGTAACATGCGCTGTGTTTCGGGACTTAAAATCAGAGTTATATTCGACAACTCGGGCTTCGATGCCTTGAAGAAGTCGTTGTTCTTCTCTATAACCTCGTTTATCTCCTTTGTAACGAGTGAACGGTCAGTATCCTCGCCCTTGAAACCAAAGACACCCCACTCGCCAGCCTCGCCACTCTGACGGCGGTAGTTAGCACTCCAATATATAACCTTACGTGCGCCGGTGCCTATGCCCGACCATACCCACTGTGCGAGGTCGTTGCGTGTAGGGCAGATAGGAGTGCGACCCGAGAAGATGTTATTTCCTGCTTGCATCTCGCCTACCCAGAAGTGATTGTTTGGGGCGTGAGCACGCAAAATCTCGCAGATTCCTGCGGTTGAATAGGCAAACTTCTCTCGTGACATCATGCGCAACTGCCATGCGGCGTGCATCGATGCACCAAAGATGTCGAATACACCTCGCAGGGTTGTGAGGTCGTAGCGGTCGAGCGAGCCGAAGAAGTCGGCAGGGTTTGATGTGACAGGTGTTTTTTGGTCGTACTTGCGTACAGTCTTGGTGATTTCGGCGAATGTGTGAGTCAAGATATCACGAGATATATCCATCCAATCTCTGTGGGCTGGATTCCATATAAAAGCCTTGTTCGATTGCCATATTGGGTCGTACTGAATCTCCTCGAACGACTCAAAATCGGTAATCCACTCCTTGTTGAGAGCCTCGACAGTGCCGTACTTGTTGCGCAACCAATTCTGTGTAAATTCGATTGTGTAAGGGTCTAACGGTTTGAAGCTACGAGCCTCGTTGAGTATCCACCATGAGCCGAGAGCCTTGCTGTCACGATAGCGCACTACGCACTCACGAACGAAGTCGTCAGAGAGTGCCTTAATCTCCTGTGAGTAGTAGAGTACATGTCGTTGCGAAGAGTAGCCGTACTTCTTGCAGTAGAAGGTTGGAGCGTGGGTGCAGAAGAGAGTGGCCTCAATCTCGACACCATATCGCTCGGCAGCACGGAACAACGCATCGTAGAGGTGGAAATCGTAGACCTTTGGTGCGGTTTCGACATAGTTCCACATGAGGAATACACGAGCCGAGCGCATCTTGCTGTCTGCCATGGTCTTAACCCAACCTTCGACCTCTGCTTCGGTCTGCGAAGGCTCAATCCACAACTCGGCACCGACATCAATGCGCTCCTGTGCCGATGCGGTTGCAACTCCTCCTACCACGAGGAGCAACGAAAATAGCGAAAGAAAAATCTGTTTCATATTGGTTTAGGTATTTATTAAGTCATTTGGTACAAAGTTACTCTTTTTCTGCATTTTCGCAAAATTTATAAAATTTTCTCTGCACAATTGCATATCCAAAATTTAATTCGTATATTTGCAACCCCAAATGGGATTTAATTAAAAAATTTAGTAACAATGAAAGTTTGCGAAATTACAGGAAAAGTGGCCCTCGTGGGAAACAATGTTTCGCACTCCAACGTTAAGACCAAGCGCAAGTTCAATCCAAACTTGAAGACTAAGCGTTTCTGGTCGGAGGAGGAAGGCCGATGGATTACCTTGAAGGTTTCGACTTCAGGAATCAAAACAATTAACAAGAAGGGACTCGCTGCTGCTCTCAAAGATGCTGCTGCTCCCAAGAAAATCTACTAAAATTTAACAAGACATGGCAAAGAAAGGTAACAGAGTTCAGGTCATCTTGGAGTGCACCGAGCAGAAGGAGAGTGGCGTACCAGGAATGTCGCGCTACATCACCACTAAGAACAAGAAGAACACCCCTGACCGTTTGGAGCGTAAGAAGTACAATCCATACTTGAAGAGGGTAACTTTACATCGTGAAATTAAGTAATAGGAGGTAAAGAGTTATGGCAAAGAAAGCAGTCGCAACCCTTAGAACAGGTGTAGGTAAGCAGTTTACCAAGTGCATCAAGATGGTTAAGTCGGAGAAGACCGGTGCTTACATTTTCAAGGAGGCAGTTCTTCCAAACGACCAGGTAGCAGAGTTTATGAAATAGTAAAACCGCTACAATGTATTCGAGTTCGCTCGAAATACAAAAGGCTTTCCGAAAGGAGAGCCTTTTGTGTTTTTGTTGCTCTGATGGACTCTTTTTGTACCGCCCCTCGGTCGCCAAATGATACCTGACCACAATAGGAACACCCACATATCCTTATAGGTATCGAAAATGATACCCAGCACACAAAGGGGAAGTCGCCACACAAAGGAATTGCCCTACACTAACACGGGTATCGAAAACGATACCCAGTACACAAAGGAATACCCCTCTCCTCCATAAAGATAGGTATCGAAAACGATACCCGGCAGAAAGAGTTGTCACCTAGAAGGAACGCTCCCATGCAAGCATAGGTATCGAAAACGATACCAGGCACACAATGTGGAAGCCACCACCCGAAGTAGTATCCTCTCGCCAACACGGGTATCGAAAACGATACCCGGCAGTAGGGGGCATAGATAGCAGTGAGGAGATAGGAATTGAAAAATAATTTTGCATTTTGCATTTCTCTTAACTTTCTCTCCTATACCCCTTTGGCGAGACGCCGACAATCCTTTTGAAATACTTGCCGAAGACCGATTGCGAAGGGAAATTCATCGCATCGGCAATCTGCTGTATCGTCATATCGGTCGAGGAGAGCAACGCCCTGCACTCCGTAATAACATGCTCCTCGATAAGCGACAACGCCCCCTTGCCCGACACCTGCATCACCACCTGCGAGAGGTACTTGGGCGTTATGCAGAGTTGGTCGGCGTAGAAATTCAGGGTGCGCTCCTGCTTGTAGTTCTGTCGCACCAACTCCACAAATCGTGCGTAAATCTCACCCTTGCGACCACCTTTTATCTGCATTTCACCGACATTATGCACCTCGTAGGAGTAGCCGTAGAATGTCGCCAAAGTGAGATGCTTTGCCGCCTCCAAACGATATTTCTGGCGTGGCGATTGCGTGATATTATACAGAAGTTCATAGTAGATATTGAATACATTGGCGCAGTTATCCATCTGCATAACAGCGTGTTGAGACATTTGCAGATAGAATGGTCCAATCTTCTCAACGCCCGAAAACAGTCCGTCAGAGAAGTTGCGCGACATAAGTATCACCCGACAGCGTAGATTTTCCGACACTCCTGATATTTGGCAGGTTTGCCCAAAGCGAACAATAATCACTCGGCTCGGCTCGATAGGGTACTCCACCATATTTACCTTTATGAGCGCCTCACCATCAAGGCAGATAAATGTTGCTGTCATCTCATTCTTGAATGGCTCGTAGATATTTGCGGCAATTTTTTCGATGCTCTCATCGAGGAGTATCAAATCGTTCTCAACTCTGCCCGCTATGGAGTGATTTTCAAATAGAGGAACTCTGCTCATGGTGATAATCTTTTCGCAAATATACCTCTTTTATTTCGGAAATTGGTCGTTTTAAAGTTGAAAAGTGGAAAAATATACCAAAATAGTGTAAAAATGGAGCAGTAAATTTTCTTTGATGACCACTACCTTTGTACCAAACCAAATAATGTATTATTATGGCAGAGTATAAGTTGAAGAGCACCAAGGTTGAAGAGAAGGTTGTCGGTGCTTACAAGAAGATTGAAAATGGTGTGGTAGAGAGTTTTGAGGCTATGTGCGAAGGCGTTGAAGATGGCTATAAGAATATCGAGAATGCCGTTGTTGATAACTACAAAAAGATTGAGAAGAAGTTTGTGGATACATTCCTTGAAAAGAAGAAATAGCCAATGGCTAATGGCCAATGGCTAAAAGCAAAGATGAGCAGTTTTTACTGCTCATCTTTATCTTACATCATTCCGCCCATTCCGCCGGCAGGCATTGGGGGTATCGGAGTTTCAACCTTCTTTTCTGCTAATACGCACTCAGTGGTGAGGAACATCGAAGCGATTGAGGCGGCATTTTCGAGCGCCACACGGGATACCTTCGTAGGGTCGATAATACCTGCATCGAGCATATCCTCGTAGCGGTCGTCACGGGCGTTGTAGCCGAAGGCGCCCTTACCCTCGCTAACCTTATTCACTACGACTGAGCCTTCGCCACCTGCATTCTTCACAATCTGACGAAGTGGCTCCTCGATAGCACGCTTCACAATCTGAATACCTGTTGTCTGGTCCTCGTTCTCGCCCTTCAAGCCTTCGAGTGATGCGATAGCGCGGATATATGCTACGCCACCGCCCGGAACGATACCCTCCTCGACAGCGGCACGGGTAGCAGCCAAAGCGTCATCAACACGGTCTTTCTTCTCCTTCATCTCGACCTCGGTAGCGGCACCAACATAGAGAACTGCTACGCCACCTGCCAACTTTGCCAAACGCTCCTGCAACTTCTCGCGGTCGTAGTCCGACTTCGACACCTCGATTGATGCTCGAATCTGCTCCACACGAGCCTTGATAGCCTCCTTATCGCCACAGCCATCTACGATGGTGGTGTTCTCCTTGTTCATCGTAACCTTCTCGGCACAACCGAGTGCTTCGAGTGTTGCATCTTCGAGTCGCATACCCTTGTCTGTTGAAATTACGGTTGCACCTGTCAAAGCTGCTATATCTTCAAGCATCTCCTTGCGGCGGTCACCAAATCCCGGAGCCTTGCAAGCGGCGATTTTGAGAGTGCCACGCAACTTATTCACTACGAGAGCCGACAAAGCCTCGCCATCGACATCCTCGGCGATGATAAGCAGGGCACGACCACTCTGTGCCACAGGCTCCAATACGCTCATAATCTCCTTCATTGTCGAAATCTTCTTGTCGGTAATGAGGATATATGGCTTCTCCAACTCGGTCTGCATCTTCTCGGTGTTGGTGATGAAGTATGCCGAGATGTAGCCACGGTCGAACTGCATACCCTCCACAACATCAACATAGGTGTCTGTTCCCTTTGCCTCCTCTACGGTGATAACACCCTCGTTATTCACCTTTGCCATAGCCTCGGCGATAAGTTTACCGATATTGTTGTCGTTGTTAGCCGAAATGGTTGCCACCTGCTCAATCTTCGAGTTGTCCGAGCCAACCTCCTGCGACTGCGTACGAAGACTCTCTACAACGGTTGCAACCGCCTTGTCGATACCTCGCTTAATATCCATAGGGTTTGCACCGGCGGTAACATTCTTGATACCTACACCGATAATAGCCTGCGCCAATACGGTTGCGGTGGTTGTACCATCACCTGCATCATCGTTGGTCTTAGATGCAACCTCACGCACCATCTGCGCACCCATATTTGCGAATGAGTCCTCCAACTCGACCTCTTTTGCTACCGTTACGCCATCTTTTGTGATATGTGGCGCACCAAACTGCTTGCCGATAATCACATTTCGTCCCTTTGGACCTAATGTAACCTTTACTGCGTCTGCCAAAGCATCAACACCCTCTTTGAGGAGGTTGCGCGCCTCTACATTATATTTAATATCCTTCGCCATAACTATTCTTTTTTGCTTTTAGCCATTAGCCATTAGCCATTAGCCATTGGCTTTTTAATAATTCTCAATTCTCAATTTTCAATTCTCAATTGTTGAGAAATCTATTTCTCAACTACCGCCAAGATATCACGTTGCGCCATCATGAGGTAGCTCTCGCCATCGATATTCAACTCGGTGCCGGCATACTTGCCATACAACACCTCATCGCCAACCTTTACCTCCATCTTTACCTCGGCAGTGCCTGGACCTACTGCGATAACTTTGCCCGCTGCCGGCTTCTCCTTTGCCGAGTCGGGAATAATCAAACCGCTTGCCGTAGTTGTCTCGGCAGGGTTCGGGAGTACAAGTACTCTGTCTGAAAGTGGTTTTACTGTCATAATTATATTAAAATTTAAAATTGTTTATAGTATCAATACTTATACCAAAATTTATCTCAAATAATCCTCGAAGTAGTCGGTCACTTTCTGCATCAGATGCACACGCCACTTGCCACGCACGTTGTGCTGCGAGCGAGGATAAGGGAAGTAATCGACCGCTACGCCATTGTCAATGCAAGCATCAATGAACGATAGAGAGTGTTGCCACACCACCACATCGTCTATCGCTCCCTGACAAATCAACAACTTGCCTTTGAGATTTTTGGCTTGGGCGATAAGCGATGTTGCAGCGAAACCTTCGGGGTTTGTAGCCTCTGTTTCCATATATCGCTCGCCATACATCACCTCGTACCACTTCCAATCTATCACAGGACCACCTGCAACACCCACCTTGAACACCTCGGGGTAGTGTGTCATCAGCGAGATAGTCATAAATCCGCCATACGACCAGCCATGAACGCCTACACGCTCCCTATCTGCCCATTTGTGCGACAAAAGCCACTGCAAGCCTGCCATTTGGTCCTCCATTTCGACCTTTCCGCATTGGCGGTGTATAGCCTTTTCATACTCGGCACCTTGATTTAGCGTGCCACGATTATCCATCACAAAAACGACATAACCGCGCTGTGCCATATACATCTCCCAACGGCGTAACTGTGCTTGGAACGAGTTTGTTACCATTTGCGAGTGAGGACCGCCATAGACATAGAGTATTACGGGATACTTCTTGTTTTCGTCAAAGTCAAGTGGTTTGATAAGGCGGTAGTGGTTGTCATATTTTCCACATGCCGACTTTACCGAGCCGAGTTCAATGGTCGAGTAGTTGTAACCTTTTGAAGGGTTCTCGGCATGGAACACCTCGCGATAAATCTTGCCATCGGTTGAGCCTACCGCCACAATGCGAGGGATATTCAACGAGGAGTAGTTGTCCGAGAAGTATTTGCCATCGGGCGAAATGGTGCAGTTGTGCCAACCCTCGCCACGAGTGAGTCGGCGTACCTTGCCGTTGCGGAGCGAAACGCTGAAAAGGTGTCGCTCTATGGGCGAAACCTCCGCCGAGTAGTAGAATACCGACTTGTCGTTGTGAGCTATATACTCAACATCGGCATAAACCTTTGTGAGTCGCTCGGTTGTACCTTTCGAAAGGGAGTGAATGTAGAGGTTTTTATATCCGTCACGATTATCCGTAGTGTAGATAAATCGGTCGTTGTCGATAAATCGGATAGGGTTTTGTGGTTCTACCCAACGGTCGTTCTGTTCGGTCAAAATCGTTGCGATAAACTCGCCCGATAGTGCATCGTAGGCGTTGAGGTGCATCTCCTTCTGTGCGCGATTCAACACCTGCACATATATTGTTTTCGAGTCGGGCGACCACGAAAGGTTTGTGATATATCGCTCCTCGTCAAAGTCGGTGACATTCAAGTATACGACTTTTTGCGTTGCAGTGTTATATACACCCACCGACACACGCTCCGAAGCCATGCCGTTCATCGGGTACTTAATCTCGACCAACGAGCCGGTGCGAGAGGTTATGTCCAGCAAAGGGAAAGTCGTAACCTTCGACTCGTCTTTCTGGTAAAATGCCACCAACGAGTTGTCGGGCGATGGAAACAGACCGCCATCAATACCAAATTCGTGGCGTGAAACAGCCTGACCACAGACGATATTCTTGTCTGCGAAATCGGTCACTTTATAAACTTTGCCATCTGCATCATGCCAGACTACATTATTCTCCTTTATGCTCGCCTTGTTGCGGAATGGATTAGGCATACCGATAAGGATTGGCTTGCTTGATAGAAGTTTGCCCGTGCGAATGTCATATTGCTCAATCTCCTTGCCGTTGGCGTGTTCGTATATTGCAGGGTTATCCTTGCTGAAACGAATTTCGTAGTTCTGCGGGATAAGGTTGCGGTTGAGGATAGCATCCTCCATAGAGAGCAACTTGCGCTCCTCGGCGGATGCAAAACCTGCAATACACAATGCCACAAAGAGTAGTATTCTTCTCATTTAGAATAGATATTTTTCGGTTTTTACTCTATTTACCAATACCTCAATCTCGCCCCAAGCCTCCTCGCCGAGTGTAGGTCCTACAACCTCGATAACCTTGCCTGCAGTGATGGCTCCGATAGTGCCGCACTGACGCAACGACAGCCCTTCGCACAAACCGTACATAAAGCCTGCGGCGTAGAAGTCGCCTGCACCCGTAGTATCCACTCGTTTGGCTGCCGCCATAATGCCGATGTGGATAACCTCGCCTTTGTGCTTGATAAGTGCCCCCTTCGTACCGATTTTTACCACTACAAGGTCACACATCTCCGAGATATACTGCAAGGCGTTGATTGGCTCCGCTTCGCCTGAAAATACTCGTGCTTCGTCTTCGTTGGCAAAAACTATGTCGATATATTTTGCCACGATAGAGCGCAAAAATTCGAGATTCTCCTCCACAACATTGAAACTTGCCAAGTCGATAGCCACCTGCAAACCCTGCTCCTTGGCGGTGCGGATAGCCGTTTCGATTAGTGAGTGCTCCTGCACCAAGTAGCCCTCGATATAGAGGCAGTCGTAACCCTCGAAAAGTTCCTTCGAGATATCCTCGGCGTGCATCTCCGCAGCTGCTCCGAGGTGTGTGAGCATTGTGCGCTCACCATCGGGCGAAACTAACGAAATACACTTGCCCGAAGGCTTGTCGCCACGGAAAATCTTACCCTCGATGCCGAGATTGCGCAACGCCTGCTCGAATCTATCGCCCGTATTGTCGTGTCCGACCTTGCCGATAAAACCAACCTCCGAGCCAAGGCGTGCCATTGCTCGAATGGTATTATCCGCCGAGCCACCGAGCGAAAGGGAGTGGGGTAGTCCCGCCACCTCCTTCGAGATTTGCGATTGAAGTTCGCTATCCACTAGCGACATCGAGCCACGCGCTATGTTATGCTTATGCAAAACATCTTCGTTGCGAAGATTAACCAATACATCTGTCAGGGCATTGCCCATGCCTATTACTCTCTTCATGTTGTTTGGGAAGGGTGTTTGGGTGTCTAAATCGAAAGTATCTTTACAAGTTCAACATTGTCTTTATTTACCTGTTTTGTGCGACCGAGTGCCTTCGAGAATGGAACATATACCATCTCCATATCACGAATACCGACCATCACATTACGCTGTCCATCTTTGAGTGCCGATATCGCCGCTGCACCAAGGCGTGAGGCGAGTATTCGGTCGGCTGCCGTAGGCGAGCCACCACGCTGCAAGTGTCCGAGAATGGTTACACGAGCATCATACTGCGGAAACTCCCTCTTTACACGCTCTGCCAATCCCATCGCTCCGCCCGTTGCAGGATTCTCGGCAACAAGAACGATAGCCGAGTTTTTGCTCTTGCGGAAGCCGTTGTCGATGAGGTTTTTCAGTTGGTCATTCTCGGTCTCCATCTCGGGGATAATTGCAGCCTCGGCTCCCGAAGCGAGAGCGCCATTGAGAGCGAGATATCCGGCAGTGTTGCCCATAACCTCCATAAAGAACAATCTTTCGTGCGAGGTGGCAGTATCACGTAACTTATCGACAGCCTCCATGATGGTATTGAGTGCGGTGTCGTAACCGATTGTCGAGTCGGTACCCGATAGGTCGTTATCGATAGTGCCGGGCAACGCCACAATCGGTACATCAAATTCGCGAGCGAAGTTCTGCGCACCCGTAATTGTGCCATCGCCACCAATTACCACCAAGGCGTCAATCTCTGCCTTACGCATATTCTCGTATGCCTGCTTGCGACCTTCGTACTCACGGAACTCCGGACAGCGGGCTGTTTTGAGGATTGTTCCTCCCTTTTGTATTATGTTGCTGACGCTCGAAGAGGTGAAATCGACAATCTCTCCTGTGATTAGACCTTTGTAACCACGCATAATACCCTTAACCTTCAAACCATTGTATATTGCGGTGCGGGTTACGGCACGAATTGCGGCGTTCATTCCGGGTGCATCGCCACCCGATGTCAAAACGCCAATACATTTTATTGCTCCCATATAAATCTGCAATTTTTTGAAAATAACTTCCAAAGATAGTAATAATAAAATAAAAAACCACCTCAAAGAGGTGGTCTTCTATCGAAAAATGCTTATGGTTATCTAATTATCGATAGATTTTGCGTTGTTATCGTTCAAGAGTTGTTGGATTAGAGCCTTCTCATCGTCATCTAACTCCTCGTTGAGCTCCTCCATAATCTTTCGGGATAGGTTGTTCTTGTCATCTCCTTTTTTCATTATGCGCTCCACCTCGCTATCCGAAGAGAACGAAGCAAATGAACGCTCTTCGGCACAGTCAATACCTGCAAAGATTGTTCCCATAAGGACAAGTAACCACGCCAAAATTGTTACGAGAAGTACCCACCAACGAGGCTTTTTGTTTATCAGCAGGGTAACAAATAGGTAGCCGATATAGATTGCAGGGACCAAGAGTAACAGTAACGCAAAAGCCATCAATGGTACACCAACCTCATTTGCAGCATCAATCACTCCTGCGAAGTTGCCTATATCGACTATAAACAGGTCACCTACTCCTGCCGTAATAACAACGAGTGAAAGCAGTAGGAAAAATACAACAAATGCGACAGGGAATAGCAAGAGTCCGAGCAACACCTTCATCACAATCACCATAAAGCGACCAAAAGTTGTTACTACCGAAGCCACGCTTGACTTCGCCTGCTCCTCCTGCGTTGCTCCTTGGCGGTTGGCGATGGTGCTGGCAGAGATAGGCTTACCCTCCGCTTCGAGTTTCTGACGAGCCGACTTCGCCTCTGGAATGGCAAACCACAAGATAAGGTAGGTTATAAAAAAGACAGCGCAGAGATTGCCACCGAGTGTGGACAACCAATGGAGGAATGGTGCGCCAATCACTACAAGAATAAGTGGTGATGCCATAGCCAATCGAATCCACACTGCATCAACGCCGAAATGTTTTGCCAAACCTGCGCAGACACCGCCCAACTTCGCATTTTCGAGATCGCGGTAGAGGCGGCGCGGAATACGGCTCTCGCTGCTATTGCCCGCCTTCTCCTCCTCGCCCGAAATAGCCTCCGGTGAGCCGAGTTGCTCGATGATATTCTCAATAATCGGCAGTGTTACAACGCACTGCGCATCGCTCTGTGCCGAGAGTATCAATTCGGCAATACGAGCCTCGATATCCGCCAAAATCTCCTCGCTGTCGGGGCTGTTTTTGTACGCCTCTTTAAGCGATGCAAGGTAGTTATTAAGACGGTCGTATGCTGCCTTCTCAAAGGTGAAACCAACACCCGAAATACTGCATTTTTTAATCTCGTTCATATCTGTTCCTCCTACTTTTTACGAATTGAACTTGCTCCTGTATTGGAGGTTATATTTACTTGACAATCACCACTGTAAATAATTGACGATGCGCCAGATGCCGAGGCGTTCAGCAGTTGCAGACACTCCACCGCTATTGCCGATGCTCCGCTTGCTTGCGTAGTACATTGAACGCCGATTGCCGAAGCCTTCGATGCCCCCGAACATTCGAGGTCGAGGGTTGCAGTGCGCAACTTCTCGGCACGCAAGGTCGATGCCCCCGACAAATCTATCTCGGCATCTGTAACCTGTCCCGTAAGGGTGGCTACCGAAGCCCCCGAGAGGTCGATATCGAGGTCATCGGTTGCCAACACTGCTTTAATTGTCGAAGCACCCGAAGCATCTATCGAAACCTCCTTTGCCGCTGCTGTAACCTCAATTACCGAGGCGGAAGTTGCCTCCAAATCCAACTCCTCGCACGAGATTGTCGGCTTGACAATCACGCGGGCAGCCACAGATGTTGTAATCTCGTTTATCTTGCCGTTGTAAGGCACATATACCTCTGCCAAAAGGTTAGAACGGCGCGTTACAGGCGTACCCGAAAGTAGGGTGGCGTGGAGTGTGCCATCTTTGACTTTGAGCGACACATACGGAATAACCGACTGCGGTGCGCGAACGATGATATTGCCCGTAGTGCGCTCCTCAACGATAAGGCGAATAGCCTTCGATACCTCTATCTCGTTGAAATCCATTGCTGAACGGCGGGCCTCCATTACAATCTTGTGCTCGTTGGCAAGTACGATACCGGTCTTGGTGTTTGACTCGCCATCACCCTGTGCAAATGCTGTTGTGCAAAGCGCAGAGAGAATAAGTGTATAGACTAATCGTTTCATAATTACAAGTTTATTTATCGTTTATTTCTGATGTTATCAATCTGCTCCACAAGCGTATCCCACGCCTCGTCTAACGATGCGAGGTAGGTACGCCCCTCGGCAGTCAGGGTGTAGTACTTTCGTGGTGGTCCCTGCAAGGACTCCTCCCAACGATAGGTCAGGTAGCCGGCATTCTTCAATCGTGTCAGCAGTGGGTAGAGCGTACCCTCGACCACAATCATTTCAGCCCTCTTCAACTCGGTAATAATGGCTGGCGCATACGAATCGCCATTTGCCAATATCGCAAGCACACAATACTCCATTATGCCCTTGCGCATCTGTACTTTTATATTATCTTTCTCCATATTTTATTGTTAATTGACAATTGACGAATTGACAATTAAAAGTATTTTTATTTAGGCCTGCGGCGCTTTACTCTCGTCTCTCGTCTCTCGTCTCTCGTCTAATAAAATTACTCTTCCGGAATCAGCAACCACATAATGATATATACCCACAACGACATTCCGCCAAATATTATCAGGCAGAGCATCACAATTCGCAAAATCGTTGAGTCGATGCCAAAATAGTCGGCTAAACCTCCGCATACTCCCGCTATCGAACGGTCGGTGCGTGAACGGCGCAATAATTTTTGTCCCATACCACTACTGTTTTTAGTTCCACTTTGATTCTCTGCTCCAAAATCATCGGGCGTGCCGATGCGGGCAATTGCTCGCTCTACCATCGCGAGTGTTACTACCATCATTGTCGATGGCAAAGCCTCACGAAGTATCTCGGCGATGCGAATTTCGATATCGTTCATCACCTCTTCGGTATCGCTCGTGATGCGGCGGCGCACATCGTTGAGGTAGATGGTCAGTCGGTCGTAGGCATCGCGGTCAAGCGTAAAGACCTGCTGCCCGATATTTGCATTTATAGCCTCTTTCATACTCTATTATATTGTTATATTTATAATCCTGCTCCTTTTGAGTTTCCACCTATATTATCTCCACCATCGTCTGACTTGGCATTTGTACGCTTGACATACAAACCCTGCTTGCCGAAGTTGTAACTTACGGAGAGTCGTATGCAACGACCTACGGTGCTATTCGATGACCACTGACGATAGGTCGGAGTGTCGGACATCGTCTTGAAGGTTGATTGTCGTTCGTGCGGATTATATACCGCAACGGCAATCTCCAACTTATCTTTCAGCAACTTCTGTCCAAGGCGAGCCTGCGTTCCGAATACCCAATTCGTGCCAACACTGCCCATCTGTGGCTCCATACGCCAGAGATACTCTCCAAGCGTGAGCCTTGCACCTTTCCACAACGCAATCATCATATTGAGGTTGTGTGACAAGGTCCAGCCCTTGCTCTCAACACCTTCGTCAGGCAACTTGAACGCCAAGTGTCCACCTCGCACCGAGAGCGAGAGGTTGAATTTTGATGATGGGCGATAGGAGAGCGATACCCCTGCACCATAACCACGCATACGACCGTGGTTGCGATAGGTGGAGTTTACAAAACCCTCGCCATCTATAAATGAGTATGACGATATAAGGTTATTCGAGAGGCGCGAATATAACTCGCCCGTTGCGCTCCACTTGTTGTCCGAATAGGAGTATTTAAGCGATAGGTTGTGCGTAACACCTGTGCGGAGGTCGGGGTTTCCGTACTGCTTCTCCGCTATACCCTCTGTTACAAACGGAGTCATAGCGTGTATGCCCGGGCGCGAGAGTCGCTCCGTGTAGGAGAAGGCGAGTGTGTGCCCCGTCTTTGGCAGATAGGTCAAGGAGATATACGGAATAACATTCACGAGCGAGGTGTTCCACTTCTCACGCTTATCGCTCTGGTAGTTGGTTGCGTACCACGCCCCCTCCAAACGACCACCTGCACGCACCGAAAGTTTATCCATCGAGTAGGCATAACCTGCATATACACCGAGTACATTGCGTATAAGGCGAGTATCTCCGTTCGACTCAGAGAGCATCACTCCTGATGCATCGCTGTTTATCTGATGCGTAACAGTCAATGTATTGTCGTATGAGTGCTTTGCTCCTGCCTCAATGGTGTGGTGCTTGTTTATCGGGTTGATATAGTCTATTTGTGCCACATTTTGCAGTGCAGATGCAACTTGATTAGTCAAAATGTTTGTATCTGCAATACCACTTCCGTATGGGAGATAGTGTCGCAACTGCATCTGCTCCTGTGGCGGAATAATCGAGATATTATCTGATACAGTCAGCGTGTGCCCCTCGCCCTTGAAGGAGTGCTGATAACTTACCGTGGCATCTACACCAATCCAATCGTGTGTATTGGTCTGTGGCGAGTTGTAGCCATATAGCAACGCCTTGTTGCTGTCGAAATAGTCGTACTTGGCTCTGACATCGCTCTTCTGCTTGCCACCCCAAACGCCAACCTCGGCGGTGACGAGGTTTACCGAGTCAATCTGATAACTTGCGTTTACATTGCCATAGAGCGAATAGTAGTTGTAGCCGTAGTTGCCATCTGCATTCATATAGCGATAACCTGCGCCATCAACCAAATTCTCGAAATGGTTGCTCTGATATCCCACCGCATCTCTATTAGCCCACGCCTGCGAGTAGTAGAGCGAGGTTGAAAGCGACAACTTCTTGGTTTGCACGGTAAATTGTGCCGAATTGTTGGTGTTCCAGTTGCGATTGAACCAATTGCCGGCAGCGAGATTTATGCGACCATTGTAGCCATCGAACTTTGCCTTTGTGGTGATGATATTCAAAATACCACCCACACCCTCGGCATCGTACTTCATCGAAGGGTTTGTTACGACCTCGATACGCTTGATTGACGAAGCGGGCATACTCTTGATAATATCGGCGAAGTTACGCGACATGGTAGAGGACTCATGACCATTTACGAGTATCTTGTAGTCGTTCTGTCCATTCATCAATACATTTCCGCTTGCATCAAGCGAGAGTTGAGGCACTTTGCGGATAATATCTTCGAGCGTACTTGTCGAAGCCTCAGGGTCGTCTTCTACCGAGTAGGTCAACTTCTCCGCATCAGCCGTAACGATAGGCTTCTGAACGGTGATATTTACCGCATCTACCGCAACACCCTCCGTTAGGGCTATCTCGCCTAAATCTATGCGCTTGTTCGCCACCTCAACTTGTTGTTTGTGGGTGTTGTAGCCCACAGATGATACCTCCAAAGTCATCTTGCCCGTCTGCTCGGTTTCGAGCGAAAACGAGCCATCGGCACGCGCTGCAACGGCTGCGACAATTGTGGTATCGCGCAGGAGAGCGACTGTGGCATAACCCACATCTTTGAGCGAGGTGGCATCGACCACCTTTCCCAGTAGGGTGGTCTTTGCTGATAGTGCTGTTGTGGTCAGTAACAATACAAATGTTAAAAAATACTTGCCCATTATTCCTGTTATTCAGTTCTTTGTTATCACAAATATAATACATTTTTCAGTACTATGCAATAAAAGGTACTGAAAATTTTACAAGATAGTGCAAAAAAATAGTATATTCATCGAAAAACGATAAATATACCTATATTATATATGGCTATTGGGTGGAGGGAACTCCGAACGTTGTTAAGGCGCAATCATTCTGGGGGTTGCTGGGGGCGGGCATTCCGCCCTTACTGGGGGTGCTCTCGTTGGTCGCTTAATGGGAATGCGCTGAAAGTTTTTTGCCCTTTCCGAACTCCGAGCGTGGTCAAGGCGCAGGCGATTATAGGATTGAATAGGATTAAATAGGATTCGCTCCCCTTGGTTGCTTAATGGGAATGCGCTGAAAGTTTTTTGCCCTTTCCGAACTCCGAGCGTGGTCAAGGCGCAATCATTCTGGGGGTTACTGGGGGCGGGCGTTCCGCCCTTACTGGGGGCGCTCACTTTGTTCGCTTACTGGGGAGCGCTGTCGTTTTTTAGTTTTCCGCTTTCCGCTTTCAGTTTTCCGTTTGTAGGATATATTCTATCTCTCCTACATTTGTAGAATCCTTGACAAGAACTCGTTTCTCTTTGTCGAGGAGGTAGAGTGCCGGAATAGCGCTCACATTATAGAGATTCTCGCGTTCGATACGACACCCTCGGTCGTAGCCGTTTATCCACTCCGTAGGCATATCGCCAAGGTGTTTGTGCCACTCATCGAGATTCTCATCGGGGTATATGGCGATAATCTTCAACTGCCCCCTGCGTTGCAGGTCGGAGATTATCTGCGACTGCTTTAACGCCTCGGTAATATCTCGACACATCGCACAACCCGGGTTGTTGATATAGACTATTACGAAGTCGTTTTTCAACGAGTACATATTGCGAGTGCGCCCATTGCGGTCGGTATAGTCGAAGTCGTTTGCCTTGTGTCCGATGCGATTTTGTGATACGACACGCAGGTCGTATTCGGGAGCCATCTTCTCGTACTTGTCGTAGTGGGGTGATGCTATTTGCGCCTCCAAAACGGGAATATACAACTCATCGCTACGCAGTGGCGAGTTGGGGTCGTGCAGAATCTTCTCGGAGAGCATCACGAAGTAGTCGAACATCTTTTTCGATACCGAAGCACGATGCATCAACTTGCGTATTGGTTCTTGGTTGAGAGGTCCGACAAAGTTTGAAATATAAGTGGCGTATGCCTGCAACATCTCCACGGTATCAGCCTTTGTGGTGTAGAGTGTATCGGCAAAGTCGAATTTATCCCAAAAATGGTCACGCATGTAGGCGACTTGTTGCTCCTCGGTCGCCTGCATGCGTGGTTGTACATAGTGAAAATGGTAACTCTTTTGGGGTTCTGCTTTTTTCTGCTTCGTAGTACACCCACATAGTAGGTATATTACAATTACAAATATAGCAATAACGGACTTCATACTAACAATATTAATAATAGTTGCCGACTTACCCTCTCCCCTACGCAAAGATGGTGCTATTCTACCACACCGGTTTAACTACAAGGCTGAAATCTGTGCAGTCCGTAATTTTGGTCTCCTCGTATTTGTTGTCGAATTTGTCTATCGCAACAACCTTAATCTCTGCGTCTTTATTTGTAAGAGTATGTTTGTACATGTGGAAACATTTCTTCCATGCGGCACTACTATCATGTGCATTTCCCAGCAATCCGAGCAGAAGACCTGAAACATAGAAGTCGTGACTTGTCTCTATGCCATCGGCAACACGACGTGGATTCTCCTTGGTATAGTCGCCAATAAGAGTTGAGATATTAGGTAGGGTGGTGCTAACCTTGGTCATTTCTCCCGTTTTTTTACCATCTTCGTAGACCTCTATGGTCCAATCACTATCGGCATTATATACATTTGCCAACAGAGTATTCTCGTCAAAGTTGAAGGCATAGTAACCCTTCGTGCCATTTGAATTTGAGCCTGTGATATCTGCACCCGATACGGCATTGCCTCGATATAGTCGCATCTGGTGAGAACGAGTATTCATGCCTTCGTTATTGCCCATATAGTACCAATCCGAGAAGGTGTTGCCATTGCCGATAAATACGTTGTATCCGTTTGGCGTGCCGTCACTTGCTATATTTGAGCTCCACCATGCACCACATACTGCACAAGTGTTATGTTCGTATACCTTGTGATTCGAGTCTGTATTGTTTTTGTGGTTGTATAGACGTTGTGTATGGACGTGTCCAGAGAAGATATGAGCCTCATTATACTCGTCAAGCAGACTTAATACCGATTGAACATGGCTACCATTACCATTGTATAACGGTATATGTACACACAAAACTACAAGTTTATCCTTCGACACGAGTGCCAAGTCTTGTTTGAGCCACTCGTATTGTGATTGTAGGAAACCGGTGCTATATTGCGAACTGGAAAGATGTGTATTATAGATAATATTACGCATTCCAATAATATGTACATCTCCACGGTTGAATGAGTAGTTTGCCGGTCCGAATATATCCTCATGCTCTCGCTGAGCCTTCAATTCAAATGTTGAATTTCGGCTATCAGAGAACAGCGGACGCTCTGCATTGAAGAATGTGTTATCGTGGTTTCCCATAACTTGGAATACAGGCATTCCTACGCTCGAAACCGAGAATCTATCACGCATATCATCTCGAAACTCGCTTGTATTTTTGCCACCATTCGAGATGATATCGCCGAGTGTAATACCATAACATGTTATACCGCTTGCCTCTATCTCCTCACAGTGTGTCCGTATGCTTGGTATAGCTTCGTTCTGGAAGCGTTTCAGGGTAGTAGCGGAAGATACTTGTGGGTCGCCGAAGGTGAAGAGGGCAAATTTCTCCTCTTTGCCTCCTGCAAGAGGAGTAAGAACGAAGTCGTATTGTGGCGACTCGCCGGGATACTTTTTGTAGAAACATGGCTGCCCGAACTCATTGGTAGGTATCTCATATTCAGCAGGTACTGAAATATAGATGTACCAGGTGTCGGTCGAAACGTCCATTGTGTAGTAACCCTTGTCATCGGTTGTTACAATATTGAAGCCATCACTTACCGCAACTCCCTTGATAGGTGCTCCATTTGTATCCTTCACATAGCCATATACGGTAGGGTAGAATACCTCAAAAACGTCTTCATGTGATTGTAAGAACTCCAAGGAGCCCGTAGCACCACGCTTGTATGTTATAGGCTTGAACTCACGGATAATACCGGCTTTGATATCCCTGTTGCTCCAAGTGTATACCATCTTCTCGCCCGAACTCTCTACAAACTCAACCTTGCAAATTCCGGTTTCGCCGGCAGGAAGAGTGATGTAGAAGACGCTCTCCTCACTTGTCGAGAGGGTGAAGTTCTCAGGCAATGAGTATATGATATGGTCCTCGGCAGTTTCGCTTGCCACCATTGTTTTTGCGCTGCAATCTACATCAAACTCACCCGAGAGTTTCACGCCATCGAGCGAGGTTATAACAATCTTTTGCAGTACTGTGCCCTCGACCGAAGCCTTGACAGGGAAACGCAAAACGCCTGATAGGTGAGATAACGCCACTTTGCTACCCTTGTCGGTCACATATCCGCACATTGGTGCAGTTTCTGTTGCAAAGGTACCCTTGGTATACTGCTGCTCGGTAGGCAAAACAACCTTTGGAGCCTCAGCAGTTGTCGTTGCGGTGTATGGGTATACTACATTAAAAGGTGTACTCAACGTAGCCCCCAAATCGAAAGTAGCGCTATTTGGGTTATCATTGCTTATAACAGCCTTCTTGGACTTTACGCCATTGACAACGATGCAATCCCCCTCGCTCCAATGTACGGGGTATGTATCGCCAACCTTCTCGCCCAATGCAGTTCTTGTGTCGGGGAGAGCAACGGTTAATTGAGTTGCCTCGCCATTACCACCTATGGCATTTGTAGTGTCATCAGTTTGACAACCTAAAATAATAACACCGCAAAGCAGTGTTATTATCTTTGAATAAGAAGCCTTCATTTGAAACTATCAACTAATTAATTGCGCTTCACCAACGAGTAGTCGGTACCTTCGGTAATCTTTGTTTCGGTGTGGTCTTTGCCGTAGCGGTCAGTTATCACAACCTTAATCTCAGCATCTTTATTCTTCAACTGATACTTGTAGAGGTGTGTACAGTCCGACCAAGCCGAGCGACCGCTGTAATAGCAGTAGTAGAATGCAGCGGTGTACATATCGATAGCATATTCAAGACCATCTTTCATTCGGCGAGGATTTTCGAGTGATAAATCTCCCACGAGGTCTGCCGAGGTAGGTTTTGTTCCCCATCCTATCTGTACCATCTCACCACTATAATCACCATCTTCGTAAACGCTGATTTTCTCTATTCTATCAACATTGAAGACATTGGCAATCAATACATCCTCGCCAAAGTTGAAGGCGTAGTAGCCGACATTCTCGTAGGTGTCGCTCTCCAACTTCTCTCTACCTGTAACAGCATTTCCACGGTGTAAGCGCATTTGAACATCTTTGCTGTTCAAACCTTCGTTGATGCCCATAAAATACGACTCGGTGAACTCGTTGCCGTTGCACACGAATACATTGTATCCGGTAGGAGCTCCGTCTGCTGCGATATTACCTCTCCACCATACACCGCACAATGCACCAACATTATGCTCGAATACATTTGGATAAGGGGTATTTGGGTCCTCAGCGGCAAATTCGTAGTATTGCGAGATATGAGTGTGTCCCGATACTACGTGAGCCTCCTTGAACTTGTTGATTTCGGTCAAAACCTCCTCTACATAGTTACCTGTATTGCGGAAGAGAGGAGCGTGAACGCACAAAACAACCATCTTGTCCTTTGGTACGAGTGCCAAATCCTGCTTCAACCACTCGTATTGGTGTGCGAGGAAGCCTTCGGCGTATTGGTTACTCTTTTTATAGTTTTTATAGACGATGTTACGCATAGCGATAATATGTATATCGCCACGGTTGAACGAGTAATCAACCGGTCCGAAGAACTCTTCGTGATTGCGCTGAGCCTTCAATTCTGGTGTCGAGCTGCGGTCATCAGCCGAGATTATCACTCCATCGCCATAGTAGGTGTTGTCGTGGTTTCCATAGACCTGGAATACAGGCAAACCTGCCTTATCCGCAGCAAAAGAGTCGCGCATATCATCACGCAACCACTCGGTGTTCGTGTCATCGCTGTTGGCTATAATATCGCCCAAAGTAATACCGTAGCAAGGGATACCCTGGCCCATTACCTCCTGACTGTGAACCTTGATTGCAGGAACAGCCTCAGCGTAGAAGCGGTCGAACTGAGTTTGGTTCTTAACCTGAGGGTCACCGATGGTGAAGAGTGCGAACTGCTCCTCCTTGCCACCGGCAAGCGGTGTGAGCGTGAAGTCGTACTGTGCAGTACCGCTTGGGTACTTCTTGTAGAAACAAGGCTGTCCGAACTCGTTGATAGGAATCTCATACTCGGCAGGTACAGAGATGTAGATATACCAAGTATCTTTTGTCACATTATTCAATGTGTAGTAGCCGTTTTCGTCTGTTGCAACAACCTGGAAACCATCACTTACCGCAACACCTGCGATAGGGTTGCCGTTCGAATCCTTCACATGGCCATATACGGTAGGGTAGAAGATTTCGAGCGTATCGTCCTCCACTTCCAAGAACTCCAAGGTGGTTGTAGTACCACGCTTGTATGTTATAGGCTTGAACTCACGGATAATACCGGCTGTGATATCCTTGCTACTCCAAGAACTTGTCATTTTCTCGCCCGAGTTCTCTATAAACTCTACCTTGCAGGTTCCGGTTTCGCCGGCAGGAAGAGTGATATAGAAAACGCTCTCCTCACTTGTCGAGAGGGTGAAGTTCTCAGGCAATGAGTATATGATATGGTCCTCGGCAGTTTCGCTTGCCACCATTGTTTTTGCGCTGCAATCTACATCAAACTCACCCGAGAGTTTCACGCCATCGAGCGAGGTTATAACAATCTTTTGCAGTACTGTGCCCTCGACCGAAGCCTTGACAGGGAAACGCAAAACGCCTGATAGGTGAGATAACGCCACTTTGCTACCCTTGTCGGTCACATATCCGCACATTGGTGCAGTTTCTGTTGCAAAGGTACCCTTGGTATACTGCTGCTCGGTAGGCAAAACAACCTTTGGAGCCTCAGCAGTTGTCGTTGCGGTGTATGGGTATACTACATTAAAAGGTGTACTCAACGTAGCCCCCAAATCGAAAGTAGCGCTATTTGGGTTATCATTGCTTATAACAGCCTTCTTGGACTTTACGCCATTGACAACGATGCAATCTCCCTCGCTCCAATGCACAGGGTATGTATCGCCAACCTTCTCGCCCAATGCCGTTCTTGTGTCGGGGAGAGCAACGGTTAATTGAGTTGCCTCGCCATAACCATTTACGTCATTTGTGTTGTCAGTTTGACAACCTAAGATAATAGCACCGCAGAGCAGTGTCAAAACGAATGAAGTAAACTTTTTCATAATCAATATGTTATTTTGTTTTTGATTCGGACATATATCGTCGCAAATATACAATTTTTTTTTGAATATAGATGTATTGTCTAAAAAAAAGTGGCTTAATTATTGCGACTTAGCCAAGCGATAACAAAAATTAATAGAGATGGATACACAAAAGAAAACGGGTTTTCGCCTTTCGGTTGCGACCTTGGCGATTATGAATGTTACCGCAGTAGTTAGTCTGCGAGGTTTGGCTGCGGAGTCGGTTTATGGGCTTTCGTCAGCATTCTATTATCTTTTTGCGGCCATAGTTTTTCTTATTCCTACGGCTTTGGTGGCTGCGGAGTTGGCGGCTATGTACTCTGACAAGCAGGGCGGAGTTTTTCGCTGGGTAGGCGAGGCAATGGGCGCACGCATGGGCTTTTTGGCGATTTGGATACAGTGGATACAATCCACGATTTGGTACCCAACGGTGCTGACATTTGGTGCGGTGTCGATAGCCTTTATCGGCATGGACCAGACGCACGACATGGCACTCGCCTCGAACAAGGTTTTCACCTTGATAGTGGTGCTTGCAATATATTGGGTAGCGACATTTATCGCTCTGAAAGGTCTGAGTTGGGTAGGAAAAATCAGCAAGTGGGGCGGTATAATAGGCACCATTATCCCTGCGGCACTCCTTATCATCATGGGCATCGCCTACCTCGCTACGGGCGGCACAAACCATATGGATATGAAGGAGGGCTTCTTCCCTGACCTTTCGAAATTCGACAATTTGGTTTTGGCGAGTAGCATATTTTTGTTTTATGCCGGAATGGAGATGATGGGCGTTCATGTTATGGAGGTTGATAACCCTCGCAAGAACTACCCGAAGGCTATTTTGCTTGGCGCACTCGTCACTGTGCTGATTTTCATTTTTGGCACCTTCTCGTTGGGCTTTATTATTCCGGCAAATGAGGTCAATCTCACCCAGTCGCTGTTGGTTGGCTTCGACAATTACCTCGCCTATTTTAAGATGTCGTGGGCATCGCCTATTATTGCTATTGCCTTGATGTTCGGCGTGTTGGCAGGCGTGCTGACTTGGGTTTCAGGACCATCGAAGGGAATCTTCGCTGTGGGTAAGGCGGGCTATCTTCCGCCATTTTTCCAGAAGGAGAACGCAAATGGCGTACAGCGCAATATTCTCTTGATTCAGGGCTGTATCGTAACCCTTTTGGCGCTACTTTTCGTGGTTATGCCGTCTGTGCAGTCGTTCTATCAGATATTGTCGCAACTCACCGCACTGCTCTACCTCGTGATGTATATGTTGATGTTCGCCTCGGCAATCATTTTGCGCTATCGCCGTTCGCAGAAGGAGCGCCCATTCCGCCTTGGCGGTAATACCACGATGTGGCTTATTGCAGGCGTGGGATTTTTGGGCTCGTTGTTGGCGTTTGTGTTGAGTTTTATTCCTCCGGCACAGATTGCTACGGGAAGCACAACGGTTTGGTACTCAGTGCTATTTGGCGGAGCATTTGTGGTGATAATTCTTCCGTTTATCATCTATGCAATGCGCAAACCGGATTGGCGCAACAAGTCGGCAGTATTTGCACCTTTTGAGTGGGAGAAATAAAGCGAAAAACTGAGAGCGCACCCCATTAAGCGACCAACGGGAGCGCCCCCAGTAAGGGCAGAATGCCCGCCCCCAGTAACCCCCAGAATGATTGCGCCGTGATAACGGTGGGGGTTCGGAAAGGGCAAAAAACTTTCAGCGCACCCCATTAAGCGACCAACGGGAGCGCCCCCAGTAAGGGCAGAATGCCCGCCCCCAGTAACCCCCAGAAGATTGCGCCGTGATAATGGTGGGAGTTCGGAAAACCGAAATAGATAAAAGAATTTGCGGGACCCTTTCGAGTCCCGCAAATTTTTTAGTAAACAAATTCGTCTTCTACCGTACCGAAGTCCGAGAGTTGCGAACTTGCGTTGTAACCATTCTCGGCTACAACCTCATAAATATTAACCTCAGGAGCAGAATAGCTCAAAAATATCTTTTTCATAATCATCAAATTTTTATCGTTTCACTATTCTGTTTCACTATAACAAACTACAACCGTCAACATCTTTTGCCACAGCCTCATCTACAGGGTCACCATAGATGTAGTTAAACCAGTTATCGATTGTGAGTGGAGTGAGAACATCTTTAACCACTTCAACAGCATCGCCACCGTTAGCGTCTTCCTCGGTTATTGTTTCTGTACTGAGAATCATATTACCACCAACCTTACAGTTAATAGCCTTGACAGTGTCGGAACGTACGGAACCCATAATCATACCTGCATTAGGGAAATCCATAGACTTGACATTGCAATTTGCGGTAGCACCTGTGATAGGGGACTCTGCTTTTCCTATAATACCACCAATCATTGCATTTGCCGGTGTTGTAACACTTCCTGTTACCTCGATAAGACCCTCGTTTTCAAAGCTGACATTGGTTGCTGCATTTGCTACAAGGGTAGTAACTGATGCAGGCACGTAGGCGTAGAGACCGCCCACATAAACCTTACCGCTTGCGTTGGTAGCTTGTCCTGTAAAGGCAATCTTACCGGTATTCTTAATAGCACCGCTTTCAAATACTTGTGTACTTTGATAGATTGTTCCAATACCGCCCAAATATACAGCGCCTCCGCCTTTGTATGTACCACTGAAAATCATATCACCGCTATTGGTAAAGCCATTCTTGATTATTGCGCCTCTTTGTCTATAACCAGAGAAACCACCTATATATACGGTATTTGCTTCTTGACTTCCATTGTGGATAATATTTCCACTATTCGAGCAACCATCGAATGTTGCCGAAGACAAAGAATAAGCGAATCCGTTCAAATAGACAACTTCACTCAGCTTAGCCTTATCGGTAATGGTTACATTTCCCTTATTATGGAAATTGGTGAATGTAATAGCCTTATCGATAGTATATGCGAAGCCACCGTGATAAATACTGCCATTATCAGTGTTTGGTTGTGTAAAAGAGATTGTTATATCGCCCCAGTTTGAACTATTTGTGATAGTCTTGCCTCCGTATGGGCAAGCCACCGAAATACCTGCCATGTAGACACGTCCCTTTATTGTACCTGAAATCTCCATATCTCCGTAGTTGTGACAACTATCCATACTTCCCGGACGATATTGATAGTGATTACTTGCTACAAGACCTGCAATACAGAGGGCATTATAGCCTGTACCCGAATTACCTGTGTCATAATCACATGTTCCGGATATGGTAATCTTACCCTTATCATCAACCGGCTTGCTATCTGTTCCAAGAGCACCGTTCACTACTCTTACGTAATCGCTTGCGTCAGTATTTGAATTGGTGTTTGCCATTTCAGCAAAGATACCACTAACATTTACCGACTTTTTATAAGTACCGGTAAGTTCTATATTACCTACGTTTGTTACATCGGTAACAGTCTTTTTTGTCGAATAGTATGGACCAATTCCTGCTACACAAATTTTTCCGCTCTCCAAGTCGCAACCAACGGTCAAGTTACCGCTATTTGTAACATTTGAAATGTTGCCGGCGCCATAGTAGCCGAAGATACCTCCCAAATATAATCTGTTGCTGATAGTAACATCTTTGTGGAGGGTCACACTACCGCTATTTGTAACGTATGTAAGAGTACCACTACCTCCAAAGTATCCACTAATACCACCTACATACAGAGTTTGTCCGATAGTGGCATTCTGACCGAATGTGATAATACCGCTATTTGTAACGCTTTCGAGATTGCTATCTTTAATGCTGTTTTTTGCGGTATATCCGTTAACACCACCAACATACAGATGTCCGTTAGGGATATTTCCATTGAAGGTCAAATCACCGCTATTTGCGATATCTGTAGCTGTAAGTTCGCTACCATTGAAGTATCCGTTAATACCGCCCAAGAACAAACGTTTGTCGATATTAGTACCCTTCTCGAAGTTCAAAGCACCACTATTTACAACAATTGTAATTTCGTCTCCTGCATAATATCCGTGAATACCTCCTACATGCAAATCTCCTCCAATAGATGCTCCCTCCTTGAAGGTGATAGTACCTGTATTTTCAAACTTTGTAGGGTCATTGGTGCATGTTGAGTAAGCCTGAATACCTGCTACATATACATTTGTTGTATGCTTTGTATTCGCACCAATAGTGATAGTACCGGTATTCTTTGCCTGTCTAGGAGCCTTCTCCCAATATTCGTTAGCCGAGTTACCACCTGCATATACACCGGCAATATGTAGATATGAAGTTGCACCTTCGTACTTACCGTTGTAGGTGATGTTACCATAGTTGTTACACTCGGCATTGATACCCGAATGAGAACCAAATACACCGGCAACAGCAATAGGGTGTATATCTGCCGCTGCATCATCATCGAATGAGAATGTTGCATCAACCGTGATATCACCATAGTTCTCCCACTTTCCGGTAGGAGTACCACTGGTCTTAAATGCGACACAGCCGGCTATATTAATAGCCTCCTCGCTCCACTTGGAATGAGTAGCAATTTTAACATTACCCGAAATGGTGATATCGCCATTTTCAGTATTGGTACAGCCACCGGTAGTCTGGGTACGACCAAAACCGGTAATACCTCCGATACGATAGTAGTAGGAAGCCTCCGATGCAGTAGACACAGTCCAATTCTCCTCTGCAGAAGCAAGAACCTTCAATGTAGCATTGTTTGTACAGTTCTTAAAGTAGTGGTCATATTTATTTCCATCACCATAGAATGTACCTGCAACACCACCGGCAAGAATACCACGAATACGGGCTGTGCTCTTCACCTCAACTGCACCATTGTTGGTTACACCATCAATATAACATTGATTTGTATAACCGGCTACACCACCGATAATAAGCGACTTGTAGATACCGTCAGCCTCAACAGTTGCATTGTTGGTACATCTTGTCAGATAACCGTAAAGGTTATATCCTACTACACCTCCGACAGGCACACCTTGGCTTGCTCCGTCTTCACCGTAGAAGTGAGAGTTGAGGGAGATTTTACCATTTGCAGTATTCTCGCAATCCTCCAAGTTAGCACCATTTTCACCACAACCCATAACACCACCGAGGTGTGGACGACCGATAAGAGCCTTGCTCTCAGCGCTCGAAGTACAGTGGTAGCTGATAGCAGCATCGTTATCACAATTGGTGATATTGGTTGTTGCCTCCTCTGCATTGTAGAGTGTTGCAACATTTACATAACCTACAACACCTCCGATGCTTGAATATACAACCATTGTGCTGTTGCTTGTAGCGGTCATCTTGCTTACGGTAACAGCCACCTGATTGGTACAATTAACCAAGTCTGCACCCAATGAGCGACCTACCAAACCACCATAGTTTACGATTTCAGCATCCTTATCCTGGTCGCTTGTTGGAGTCCACTCAGGGTTGCTGATGGTCAAAGTACCGATAGCCTTACAGTTGGTAAGCGATGCCTTAGCTGCCTGACCACCCGAAGTCAAGGTGTTGGCGATAGCACCCATAATCAACTGACCATTCGAGGTCAAATTAACACCCTCCAAAGTAACGTTCTGAATCTTACCGCTGGTAGTGCCGAACAATGGAGCCTTCAAACCCTTGATAGTGCAGCCCTGCTCGCTACCACCATCGAATACGAAGTTGCCAAAGCCCTCGATTGGGGTCCAACTCTTCTCGCTCATATCGAGGCTCTTGGTTACCCTTGCAACGGTGCGTGGGTAGAATGCCTTAGCGATACTTGCAAACTCGATAAGCTTATCCTCGCTGTCGATGATGAACTCATCGGCAGTATCGTTGTCGTTGTGTACGAATGTGAACGGTGCGAACTCACGAACATAGCCTGCTGCGATAGGAAGAACATCACTGTTGAACTTAACAGTCATCTTCTCGGTCTCGGTGTACAATGTTGCTACGAATGTGCCATAGCTGCCGGCAGGAACTGTTACATAGAATGTAGTAGCCTCTGCGCCAAGTGCCAAGCCATCGCCGAACGACATCGAAACCTGCTTCGAGGTTGAACCCTCCTTAACAACGAGCAAGTTCTTCTCGCAATTAACATAGAAAGTACCTGCGATTGCGCCTCTCTCCGACTTTACAACAATGTTTTTGAGGACCTTACCCTCGCCCTTAACATTGAATTGGAGAAGACCAACGAGGTGCTTCAAAGTTGGTACCTCGCCCTCCTTGGTAGAGTAACCGTACATAGGAGCCGATGCGCCATCGATACCATTTGCAACATACTCCTGCGATGCAGGGAATGTTACAGGGTAGAGTACTGCATTCAAAACATCAACCTCCTCAGTAGTAGGCTCACCTGTCTCAGGGTCAAGAACAGGCTCACCTGTCTCAGGGTCAGTTACCTCAACAGTCTCCTTTCCCCACTCCTCCAATGGAGCCTCGGTAGGTGCTGGGTATACAATGCTGTAAGGAAGTGTTACGCCCTCTACTGTGAAAGAAGCAGAAGACTTGCCGTCCCACTCCTCGCCCAAAGCGGTAGATGCAGTGCCATTTACGGCAATCTGGTCACCTGCGCTCCAATAGAGAGGATAAACATCACCTGTCTTCTCGCCGAGTTGAGTTCTCGACTCCTCCAACGAGAGGGTGATAGTAGTTTTGCCCTCGCCGTTGCCAACCTGAACGCCGAGGTCCTCCGTAGCATCTGCAACACACGAGTATGCTGCGAACGCTACCACAATCGCTGTGAAAATTTTTGCAAAATTTCTCATCACGCTAATGTTTTTAGTTAATAAATTAGTTAATTTTAAAAAAGTTGTTAATAAGTATAAATTAGGTGTAAATCCGTCTTTTCTGTTGGTTTTACCGCAAAATTACTTCAAATAACGCCCGTAATGCGCTGAAAATCAATTTATTAAACCTCAAAATCCCCCCCCCCGATTTTTTTCGGGGGAGGGATTTTGACCTTCGCAGTGTCGCTATTTAGGGGCAAATATACAAAAAAATTATGAAAGAGCATGATTTTCAACAAAAAAAACAAAAAAGAATAAAAAAAGCAAAGAAAAAGCAGGACCGAAATTTTTCGGTCCTGCTCTATTTGCTCGAAAGTCGGGCGTTTTACTCCTCCTCGCGGCGGTGCAACTGCTCAACATAGATAGCATGAGCCATCTTGTCGCGCTTTGCAATCGAAGGCTTGGTGAAGTACTGACGAGCGCGAAGCTCCTTCAATACACCTGTACGCTCGTACTTACGCTTAAACTTTTTGAGAGCGCGCTCGATGTTCTCGCCCTCTTTAACTGGCATGATAATCATAATATTCTCTTTTTTTTATTGTTTAATAATCTTTTTTTTGTGTCGGCCGCTGTTTTTACGCCTCACAGCCATCGGCGTTTTCTGAAATCTTTGTCAATCGAAACTCTGCGGTGTGGTACCGAAAAGAAGATAGGGCGCAATGGCTTCCGCCTGCTCCTTGGTGAATATGTTATCCTCCATCATCTCTTCAATACTTCTCCAACCTCCTTTCGATTCTCGTATCTCTGTTATCAGTTTTGCCGACTGCCGAGTCATATATGGGTGATGCTCGAAGTCGTAAGCGGGTGCAAAGTTAATATCTATTTTTGAAATTTTGCAACTATCGCAATAAATTTGTGCGGAAATTTTATCAAAATTCTCTTTTGTAACGCATTTTAGTTCTGCAATTTGCTCTTTTCGGACAAATCCGCCCAATAATTTGCGGTATTGCAGCACCGCAACGACCGTCTTTGCTCCGATGCCTCGCACTTGTCGAAGCGTTGTCGAGTCGGCTTCGTTAATCTCGACCAATCCATCGTGCGGGTTGCGTTCGCTCAAAATCACAAAGTGCGAGAGCGAATCCGCCATCTCCTTACTTACGGCGTAGCAGTCACGCAGTTCGTTCATCGAAAAGATACCCTTGCCACGATTTCGGTACTCGATTAGGGCCTCGGCTTGGCGTGTTGAGAAACCTATAAGGCGCAGATACTCAACGCCAACCGTATCAATCCTGAATTTCTCGAATGGTCGTGGCGAGAAGCGTGACGGGCGGGTGGTGTGCAATGTGTCTGCAAGGTGTTGTTTCGGCTTAGTGGCGAACTCTTTACCTATATTTATATATGGGCGCAGGCGCATGAACATCGAATCGCTGACGCCATAACACAACGCAAACTCCTCGGCTATGCCGAAAACCTTGCCTGCGGTGCGATATTTTATGATGCCTACGACAGTATGCTTGTCGAAACCGAGCATGCGCAACTCATCGTATGTTACGGTGTTCGGGTCGAAAATAAATAGTGTGTCGCATTGCGTTGTGGGTTGTTCCGCAGAGCCACTCTCACGGAGTGTCAGACCTCTGCGTGGTGTGGCGAAATATATAACGAGAGCGATGATGACAATAATCACCATCACGTAGATAATACCTCGTATATTCTGCCTGCTGAACATTTAAGAACCTACCTTATGGATTAGCCCATTCTGCCCCTTCGGAGAGTTTCAATACGCTGTATCGTTTCGATGGCGAAGGGATAAACTCGCCAATGCCATATTCGCTCCATCTCTTATCGACCAGAGCGATTGTCGCCTCGTCTGCCGTTACGATATTTGGCCATCGCGAAGGATTTTTGCTACTTGCCTTTGGGCTCTTTGGGCGGGCATCGATAGTGAGCGTTGAGCCGTACAGTGTGATGTCGCGCGAAGGCTCCGTATTGGCTGCTCCGAGCCACAACAACTCCTCTACGCTTAAATCTTTTGCTCGCTTGTCGAAGAGGGCGATAAAGTTACAATTTGCACTCTCGGCAACCTTTTCGAGGTCGATTTCGAGGTCGTTATCGGCAAAAAGAAGCAGTGCGCCCCACTCTTCGAGCAGGGTAGTATCCGCAATAACTCCATTCGGTAGTAGTTCGTTATGGAATGTAATCTCCTGCTCTCGTTCTGTAACATTTGTCAGGTCGAGCGCCACCTTGCCACCAAAACCGCAGGTTGCCGTAGCGTGGTCGAGAACATCATATATGCCCTCGCTGCGGATAATCGATTTGCGAAGGTCGCAGTTGCGCAACAACGCAGCCAACTCCTTCGGTGAACGCACATTGGTTGTGGCTGGGGTAAGAAGCAGGTATTTATTAAACATCATCTGCCCTGCTCCCCACAAACCGAGTGCTACCTTCGAGGCTTGTCGCTCGTAGAGTTGTCGCATCGAGATAATCGTGATATTGTGTTGCGTACCTGCCGAAGGCATATACATATCCTCCACCTCAGGTTGCATCACAAGGCGTATCGGAGCGAGGAAAATTCGCTCGGTTGCCATTGCGATATAGGCATCTTCCTGTGGCGGAATACCCACGATGGTCGCAGGGTAGACCGCATCTCGGCGATGCGTTATTGCGGTAACATGGAATTTCGGATAGTAATCTTTCAACGAATAGAATCCCGTATGGTCGCCAAAATCGCCCTCTAAGACCTTCTCCTCGGCAGTATCGACATAACCCTCAATTACGAAGTCGCAATCCTCGGGTACATAGATATCATTTGTCAAGCACTTTACCAACTTCACCGGCTTACCTCGCAACAGACCAGCCAACAGATACTCGTCAATATTGTCGGGTACGGGGGCTGTTGCCGAGTAGGCATATACGGGGTCGCCACCTATTGCTACCGCTACGGGCATCTTTTCGCCTTTCGCCTTGTAACCCTCATAGTGGCGTGCGCCCGTCTTGTGGCGGTGCCAATGCATACCCGTAGTGTGGTCATCGAAAACCTGCATACGATACATGCCGACATTGCGGATACCGCTATTCGGGTCTATCGTATGAACCATAGGAAGCGTTACAAACCGCCCTCCATCGTGCGGCCAACATTTCAGAATGGGGAGCAACGATAATTTTGCATCTTCGCCTTTGAGAACGACTTGCTGACACGCTCCTGCGCCCTTTTTCTTGCGAGGGAACCACTTTGACGCCTCGCCCAAGAGGGGCAGAAGGCGTAATTTATCCATAAGGTTCTCTTTTGGAGAGGTAACGCTGCCCACCAGAGAGTTTAATCGCTCCGAGATATCTTCGAGCTGCTCCACGCCGAGAGCCATAGCCATACGGCGTTCCGAGCCGTAGAGATTTGTCAATACAGGAAAACCTTTGTCTGTATTCTCGAATAACAACGCCTTACCTCCGCCCTTGCTCTTTACGATGCGGTCGGTAATTTCGGCTATCTCCAACTCGGAAGATACGGGAGTGCCGATGCGAATTAATTCACCGGCACCCTCCAACTTCGTTATGAAATCTGTGAGCGATTTGTACATATATGCTTTAATTATTTCTGCTCAGCCTTTGCTGCTGCCAAACGCTCTTCGAGCATCTTCTTCTCTTTGCCCATCGCAACGAAGCATATTACGGCTGCGATAATGCTGGTAGCGAGGAAACACTCGAAGGTGAAGTTCCAACCGAGCGAACTCTCGGCTACATACCCAAAGGCAATTTTCGACAAGATGGCATCACCTACCAAGTAGCCCAACAAGCCCATAAAACCTGCTGCTGTACCTGCTGCATTCTTCGGTACAATCGAGATGGCCTGAATCGAAATCATCGCCACAGGACCATAAATTGCTGCACCGATAAGAGCCAATGAGCCGTAAACTACATACTTCACGTCTAGAGCAAGAGCCTCTGCCAATGGAGCCGCCTGCCAATATGCCAATACGCCGACTGCAACGAGCAACATATAGATAACATTTACCGGAGCGCAACGGCCCTGGAAGAATTTTGACGACAACCAACCGCAGAGCAAAGTACCTATGATACCTGCATACTCACGAATGGTGTAAGCCAACGAACTATCCAACTTCGACATTCCCAACTCGTCCTGCAAGTAGATTGGCGACCAATCGGCAATACCGTAGCGAATGAAATATACGAAGATATTTGCAAAACCGATAAGCCATAGTGTAGGATTCTTCAAGATGTAATCAACGAAGAGAGTTTTGAATGGAATCTTGGTCTCTTCACCCTTCTTTGCCTTTGCACCCGAGTAGTCGTTACGATACTTCTCGATGGCAGGCAAACCACACGATTCGGGTGTGTCGCGGATAAACCACCAACACATTGCAGCAAAAAGCAATGCAACCAATGCCGGAGCGATAAATGCCGCACGCCAAGTCTGCTCGATACCGAGGGTAGTAAAGATAACGATACCGGCAGGGATAATGAATCCGAGTGAGCCGTTACCGATATTGTGTGCAGTGTTCCAAATCGACATCTTGAACGAACGCTCATTTGTCGAGAACCAATGCGACATCACACGACCGCATGGAGGCCAACCCATACCCGACAGCCAGCCTGCGAAGAGCATCAATACGAACATGATACCGATGGTAATCGAGTAGTTGCCGTTTACTCCCACAGGATATGGTACCAAGCCTGCCACAATCATCACGAGGGCAGAAAGAATCAGTCCGATGGTCATAAATTTACGAGCGTCCGAACGGTCCGAAAGACTACCCATCAAGAATTTACTTACTGCATAGGCAATCGGAATACCAGCCATTGCAATACCAGCTCCCGGTTTGTCGATAAGTCCATCTTCAATCATTCCGTTTGTGGCAAACGAGAGGTTCTTACGCACGAGATAGTAGGCTGCATAGCCAAAATAGACTCCGAGAAATACTTTGAGTCGCATCGACTTGTACTCCTTGTCAATCTTCTCCTGTGGCAATAACGGCTTATGTGCCGGTGGTGCCATGAAATCTAAAAATGCCATAGTTCTTCTATTTTTTTTGAGTTATAGTTTTATGTCGTAAATCTGTATCACACCCACAAGATTGTTGCTGTCATCTACCACAAGTAGAGAATTGACTTTGTGTTGAGTCATTGAACGCTCCGCCTCGATAAGTTTGCTTTCGGGGCGAATCGTTTTGGGTTGGCGTGTTGCAATATCCATAGGGCAGATATCGAAAAACTTTGCTTGACGAGCCTCCATTGCTCGGCGAATATCACCATCGGTGATAATTCCCAATATCTCGTTCTCTCGTTGTACTACGATAAGCCCCAACCCACCACGAGAGATGGCATGTATCATCTCCGCAGCCGTAGCCTCCTCCGAAACAACAGGGAGGTCGTGTTTGCGCATTACTTGCCCTACGGTCATCAACAATCTGCGACCAAGACTTCCTCCCGGGTGCAGTCGTGCAAAGTCCTGTGCCGAGAAGTTGCGAACTCTCATCAAGGCACAAGCCAACGCATCGCCCAAGGCGAGTTGTGCCGTTGTCGAAGATGTCGGTGCAAGATGCAGAACACACTCCTCGCGTTCTACTTGTGTGTCGAGATTTATATCTGCATTCTTTGCTAATGCCGACTCCGAATTGCCGGTTATAGAGATGAGTTTGTTGCCGTTTTCGTGTATGAACGGAACAATTTTCAAGACCTCGTCAGTCTCACCTGAATAGGAGAGAGCGATGATAATGTCCTCTTTTGATATCATACCGAGGTCGCCATGGAATGCCTCACTTGGGTCGAGGAAGAAGCTCGGTGTTCCCGTGCTTGCCAATGTTGCAGCAATCTTCTTTGCAATAATTCCCGACTTGCCAATGCCCGTAAGAATTACCTTTCCTTGGCAGTCGAGAATCATCTCCACAGCAGCCACAAACTCGCCGTTCAACGACTTTTTGATGTGCTGAATTGCCTCTGCCTCCGCTTGTAATACCTCGCGAGCAGTATCGAGAATTATATTTTTCTGACTTTCGTTCATCTGTTACAAAAGTGATTTTATTACCTCCTCCAAATCTGCGAGATGCAACATATTTGCTCCATCACTCAGTGCAGTGTCAGGTGTCGGGTGTACCTCGAAGAAGTAACCCGTAGCACCGAATGCCTTTGCAGCTTGCGCCATTGCAGGCACAAACTTTCTGTCGCCACCCGTAGTACCGTTAGCCGCACTTGGGCGTTGTACCGAGTGGGTGCAGTCCATTATTACACGGGGTACAATATCGAGCATATCCGCAATGTTTCTGAAATCGACTACGAGGTTGTTGTAGCCGAATGAATTTCCTCGCTCGGTCAGCCACACCTCCTTGGCTCCTGCCTCCATCGCCTTCTCGTATGGATAGCGCATATCCGAGCCCGAAAGGAACTGTCCTTTTTTGATGTTTATTGTCTTACCCGTCTTGGCTGCTGCTACGATAAGGTCGGTTTGACGACATAGAAAGGCCGGTATCTGCAAAACATCTACCACCTCGCCTGCCACTTCTGCCTGCCACGGCTCGTGGATATCGGTGAGCAGTTGCAAACCCCACTTCTCGCGCACATCTGCCAGCATCTGTAATCCACGCTCCAAGCCTACGCCACGATAGGAGTGCAACGAGGTGCGATTGGCCTTGTCGAAAGATGCTTTGAAGATGATATTGGTGTCAAGTCGGCGATTTATGTCGCACAACTCGGCTGCTACCGAGTCGAGCAACTCGGCAGATTCTATAACGCAAGGGCCAGCAATAAATATCGGTTTCATCTATTGGAATTTTTTGTACCTAAGAGCCTATACGCTTTGTAGAAACTCTTCTGCTTTCTCTAAATCTTCGGGGGTATCTATGCCGATTGTCTCAATATCGGTTACTCCAACCCCTATTTTGTAGCCACTCTCCAACCAACGCAACTGCTCCAACTTTTCCGCCTTTTCGAGTGGCGTCTGTTGCAATCGGGCAACCTCTCCCAATACATCGGCACGAAAGGCATAAATGCCAATATGCTTGTAGAAGGTGTGGTGCTTCAACCATTCTCCACGCTCCACCCCGCGCAAATAGGGGATAACCGAGCGAGAGAAATATATCGCCTCGTTTGCTCCGTTCAGCACCACCTTTGGCGAGTTAGGGTTTTCGAGTGCCTCAATACTATCCTCTGCCGTAAATGGTTTTACGAGTGTTGCAATGTCAATTGTGTCGTTCTCGAAACACCTAATCAGGCTCTTGATTTGTGAGGGTTTAATAAATGGCTCATCACCCTGCACATTAATAACGATATCCGCCTTGCAATTCAACTTCTCGTACGCTTCGGCACAACGGTCTGTGCCGCTTTGATGCTCCGTTGAGGTCATCACCACCTCGCCACCAAAGGCTGTGACTGCATCGTAGATGCGTTTATCGTCTGTCGCCACCACAACTCTCTCGACAGCCTTCGCTACCGCCTCGTACACCCTATGCACAATCGGCTTGCCACCGAGCATAGCGAGTGGCTTTGCCGGAAAGCGTGTGCTTGCGTAACGAGCAGGAATGATGGCGATGACTTTCATATCAAATTGACAATTGACAGTTGATAATTGACAATTAAAGGCCTTTATTTTATTCAAGAGCAAGTTCCAAAACTTGCTCGTTCGAGCGTACATAATGGAAGGTCAAACCCTCAATATACTCTTTTGTAATCTCCTCGACATCTTTGCGGTTCTCCTCTGGGAGCAGTATGGTGTGTATTCCTGCACGCTTTGCAGCCAAAATCTTCTCCTTAACTCCGCCAATCGGCAATACACGACCACGCAACGATGTTTCTCCCGTCATGGCGATACGCTCCTTAACCTTGCGCCCCGTGTAGGTCGAAACAATCGAGGTTATCATTGTGATACCTGCCGAAGGACCATCTTTCGGTACTGCACCTTCGGGAACATGTATATTGAGGTCGTTCTTCTCGAACATCTCAGGGTTAATGCCCAACTCCTTGTGGTGAGCCATAACCCACTCGTGTGCAATAGTTGCCGACTCCTTCATCACATCGCCGAGGTTGCCCGTAAGCGACAACTTACCCTTACCCGGTGTGAGTACGCTCTCGATATAGAGAATGTCGCCACCGACCTGTGTCCAAGCCAAACCGGTAACCACTCCGACCATATCCTTGATTTCGTACTCATCGTTGCGGAACTTCGGCTTGCCGAGAATCTTCTCTATCTGCTCTGCGGTGAATGATGGAGAAAACTCCTCCTCGAATGCAATATCCTTGGCACGCGAACGAGCCAACTTTGCCAAGTGCTTGTCCAAAGAGCGAACACCCGACTCACGAGTGTAGTCCGAGATAATCTTTTTTACAATATCACGCTCGACAACCATCTGCTCCTCCTTCAAGCCGTGCGCCTCGCACTGCTTGCGAATGAGGTGCTTCTCGGCAATTTCAATCTTATCTTCGAGGATATAACCCGGAATATTTATCAACTCCATACGGTCACGCAGTGCAGGGTTTACTGCACCGATATCGTTTGCCGTAGCGATAAATAACACCTTCGACAAATCGTACTCCGTGTCGAGATAGTTGTCGTGGAATGTGGTGTTCTGCTCAGGGTCCAGCACCTCCAACAACGCTGACGAAGGGTCGCCATGGTTGCTGACGGTGATTTTATCCACCTCATCGAGAATAATTACAGGATTAGACGAACCGCAACGCTTAATGGTTTCGATAATTCGTCCCGGCATTGCTCCAATGTATGTACGGCGGTGACCTCTAATCTCCGCCTCATCGTGCAGACCACCAAGGGCAATACGACCGAACTTACGACCGAGAGCCGTAGCCACCGACTTACCGAGCGAGGTCTTACCAACTCCCGGAGGACCATATAAGCAGAGAATCGGGGATTTCAAATCGCCCTTCAACTTGATGACTGCGAGATGCTCCAAGATGCGGTCTTTAACCTCCTCTAATCCGAAGTGGTCGGCATCGAGTTGCTCGCGAGCGCATTTAAGGTCGAGGTTATCCTCCGTGTACTCCTCCCAAGGAAGGTCTACCATCAACTGCAAATAGGTCATCTGCACCGAGTACTCGGCAACAGCAGGGTTGAGTCGCTCCATTTTTGAGAGTTCCTTCTCAAAGAGTTCGGCAGTCGCCTTGCTCCACTTCTTCTTCGATGCAGCATCACGCAGACGCTTGATGTCGCCATCTTCGTCATCGCCCAACTCTTGTTGTATGGTGCGCATCTGCTGTTGCAGATAGTAGTCACGCTGTTGCTTATCTATCTCCTGCTTAACCTTACTCTGAATATCCTGCTTGATTTCGAGTAGTTGCTGCTCGCGGATAAGTATTTCGAGCAGTTTTCTCGAACGAGCCAACAAGCCCGGTGCTTCGAGCAGGGTTTGACGGTCATCATCGGAAAACTCCAAGTTCGAGCAGATGAAATTGACGATACCTCGGCGTGAATCGATATTCTTAATCGCAAACGAAGCCTCCTTAGGCATTGTAGGCGAGGTGTTGATGATGTTGAGTGCAACATCTTTGATGGACTCGATAAGCGCATCGAACTCCACGCTATTGCGCTCAGGCGTTGAATCGAGTAGTGGAGTAACCTTTGCCTTGAAGAATGGCTCGGTCGAGATATACTCTCCCACCTCAATCTTCTCCAATCCCGAAAGGATAACGGTGAGGTTTCCATTCGGCATTTCGAGAATCTTCAATATGCGAGCCGCTGTACCTATGCGGTACATGTCGTCAGGCGTTGGCGTTTCAATCTCGGCATTTTTCTGTAATACTGCACCGAGCAGTCCGCCCTCTGCCTGCACGGCACGAACAAGCGCAATACTCTTTTCACGACCTACGGTGATAGGTGTTATAGCACCCGGAAAGAGTACCGAACTGCGCAGTGTCAAAATCGGTAAAATCTCCGGCAGTTGCACCTCCTCAACCGTATCATCGTCATTACCTGCGATGATTGGTATTACTTGGTGCTTCTGGTCGGTGATGTCGGGCGATAGGCCTAAATCATCAATAATTGTAATTTCGTTATTATCTTTCTTTCCCATAATATCTTGAAAAATTCCTTGCGCATGCGCACATACGCACGCATATTATCTGCAAAGATAGTACTTTTTTTGAGAAAGTTGAGTGTTGTTCGCACTTTTTTATTAACTTTGATGTCGGATAACCAATAAATTGTGGATTATGAAACAAATAGTATGTTTACTGGCGTTGTGTGTTACAGCGTTGTTGTCGGTTTGGCTTGTAACCGAATCGCAGAATAAGAGTGGGGTTGTTGCGGCTATCGAGGCTCGCCGTAGTATCCGAGCCTATAAGGATACCCCCGTAGAGCATGAAAAGTTGCAACTTTTGGCAGAATGCGGAGTGAAGGCTCCGAGTGCCATGAATCGTCAGGAGTGGGAGTTGCGTATTGTCAATTCGAAGGAGTGGATTGATGGTTGCACCGCTACATATTTAAATGCTGTTGAGGGTACAGGTAAGGCTGATTATATGAAGAATGCTCCCGGATTTAAAAATATCTTCCGAAATGCCCCTGCCGTGATATTCGTGGCTGCGCCCGAAGGCGTTTTTGCAGGTGAAAATGTAGGTTGCTTGGCACAGAATATAATGTTGGCTGCCACCGAGTTGGACTTGGGTACTTGCTTTTTGGGCAGTGTGCAGATGATGTTTGCCGAGCCTGCGATGAAGGAGTATATGCAGTCACTCGGATTTTCGGAGGGCTACCACTTGCGCTATGCCCTGGCGGTGGGCTATCCCGATGAGACTCCCGAGGCAAAAGAGCGAGATATGTCGAAGATAAAATTTGTGGAGTAATAATTCTCTAACGTAAAAGGGGCGTGTCCGACATTGTTTGGATACGCCCCTTTTTGTAATTATGTGATATTTAAGTTATTTCAAATATGTTAGCGTTGGGAATAACTGTTGCATTTGCGCCAATACACTCTCGTGTGTAGCCTCCTCGTGGAGTATGAGAATAATATTGTTATCGCCTGCAATTGTGCCTATGATATCTTTGCTTTTGCGGGCATCAATGATTACGGAAATTGCGCTTGCATAGCCCGATTTTGTGGCGATTACGGCGATGTTATGCGAGAATTTTATATGCAGCACCGCCTCTCCAATATTTGCAACATTTGCAACGACTTCGGTGCCTATTTTCTCGCTTAAAACATAGATGTACCCCTTGCTGTGGTGTGGCATTTTGGAGATGTTAATCTCCTTAAAATCGCGAGATAATGTACTTTGTGTCGCCTGAATACCGTGTTCGGCCAATCGTTTGATAAGGTCCTCTTGTGAGCCTATAAGTTCCTCACCGACAATTCGTCTGATGAGGCTTAGTCGTTCTGCTTTGTTTCCCATGGGTTAAATGTGTGTTTTAAATTGTGTATGCAAAGATAGGAAAATATTTGTAAGTTTTACATAAAACGGTAAGAAAATGAGAAATAATTGCGATTTTAATGATAAATTATCTGGCAATCGGATTCGAGCGGCGTCAGCAGCCGAGAGCAGACCAAGAGGAGTGGGATAGACATTAAACCAAAGGTTTAGAGAATAAATTAGATGGCAGTGTCCAAATTTATTTGAGATACTGCCATCTAATTTATTATCGTAGTTGCGCAGCGACAATGGCTATCACACATCTCGCAGACAAGTCTGCCGAGGCGCCACAAGCTGACTGAATTCGTCAACGGACACAAAAAAAGACGACTAAAAGTCGTCTTGATTTTGTGGGAGTTGACGGATTGGCTACTGCGCTCGCTTTGCTCGCTCCGCTTAACGCCTTTCCGTTCCACTCGCCGTGGGGGCCCTTACAAAGAATACACTCAGCAAGAAGTTGACAAAACAACTACTTTTTATTTTTAGCCCTACACCCAACAAATAAATCTGTTGGTTGCAGTACTAAAAACAAAAAAGATGTCTTTCGACATCTTCTTGCTTCGTTTTTCCTTGTGGGAGTTGACGGATTCGAACCGCCGACCCTCTGCTTGTAAGGCAGATGCTCTAAACCAGCTGAGCTAAACTCCCTTGCGAAAAGCGAGTGCAAAGGTAATCAAAATTTTATTACTCGCAAATTTTCGTCTTATTTTTGTGAAAAATAGAGGCTATTTCTTGTTAAAGGCGTTCATTGTGCGGTCAAGACCAACCGAGATATACGAGAGTATCGCATCGCTAAATACCTTCAAACGCTCGTCCATCTTCTCTCGCTCCTCGGCACTCCATTCGCCCAAGACATAATCGACTTGATGACCTCGTGAGAAGTCGCCGCCGATGCCGAAGCGCATGCGTGCATAGTCCTCGCCACCCAGCAGTTCGGTGATATTTTTGAGTCCGTTGTGTCCTCCTGCGCTGCCTTTTTTGCGCATGCGTAGTTCGCCAAATGGCAGGGCTATATCATCGACCACAACGAGCAGCTGCTCCTTGTCGATTTTTAGCTCTGTGAGCCAATAGCGCACCGCCTTACCCGACAAATTCATATATGTCGATGGTTTCAGGAGGGTTACGATATGCCCACGATGGCGGAACTCTGCCACCGAGCCGTAGCGACCGGAAATAAAAGAGGTGTTGGCCTCGGCTGCGAGCCGGTCCAACACCTTGAAACCTATGTTGTGGCGAGTTTCGGCGTACTCTGCACCGATATTACCCAAGCCGACAACAAGATACTTCATAAGTTCCTATTATTGCTGGTTAGCACCCGCACGAGAAGCACGAGTTACACGAACAGCGCAAACTGCCTGAGTTGCTGGCGAGAGGAACTGCAAACCCTCGAATTGGAGGTCACCAACGAAGATAGTCTGACCAACCTTCAAAGGAGTTACATCAACAACCAACTCGTCAGGGAGATTCTCCATCAAGCCGCTAACAACCAACTTACGAGCCGAGAGAGCCAACTTACCGCCGACCTTCACACCCTCAGCGTTACCTGTGAGGCGTACAGGGAGAGCGATAGCAACAGGCTTGCCATCAACAACACGGTAGAAATCAACGTGGAGAACCTGCTCACGGATTGGGTGGAACTGAGTCTCACGCATTACAGCCTTCTCGATTTTGCCGTTGAAATCCAACTCTACGATAAACGAACTTGGAGTGTAGATAAGAGCACGGAGCTCCTTCTCGCTAACCACGAAGGTTACATTCTCACCTGCACCATAGAGGTTGCAAGGAACCAAACCCTCACGGCGTGCAGCCTTAGCTGCCTTCTTACCGAACTCTGTGCGGAGTTCAGCCTTCAAAGTTAAAGTCTTCATAATGTTTTGTTTTTTAATGTGTTACCTTGGGCGGTACTCAATGCAAACCCGTAGCCTGCACCCCATAACCGCTTGCTTTTCGGGCGCAAAGATATAAATAAAAACTGAAAACTGAAAACGGAAAGCGGAAAACTTTTGGTTTTTAGACGAGAGACGAGAGAAAAAACTTAAAGCGCACCCCTAACAACCTCTATTTCTCTTGCGCCGTGATGACCTTCGGAGTTTCGATAACTTTTTTAGAACTTTTGAGGTTCAACTTTCGACTTTTAACTTTTTTGTACTATCTTTGTAGGTAATTATGAGTTAATGTTATGATTGAAACACTTAAATTTTACAAGAATTTTCCAAAAGAGGGTATCAATTTTATTGATATTATTCCATTTTTGCAATCGAAAAAGGCGTTCCGTGAGGTTGTAGAGGCGTTGAAAAAGGCGACTACTGCTCCAAATGTTGCCGCACCCGAGGCTCGCGCATTTCTCTTTACTGCACCGCTTCTTTCGGAGGAGGGTATTGTTGAGAACATTATACCGATGCGCAAAAGTGGCAAGTTACCATTCAACGATGGTGATTTGATAGAGGTTTGTATCGAGAAGGAGTATGGTTTCGACAAACTATACTATCGTTTGAGCGATATTGCAGCGGGTGTTCCCGAGGGCGATACATTCTATATTACGGTTCTTGACGATGTGTTGGCTACGGGAGGTACTGCTCTCGGTATTGCCGAATCGCTCGAAAAACTTACCATATATCTCAATAATAAACCTTACAGCGTTAAGGTTAAGGAGTTTGTATTCCTTGTGGAGATTGAGGAGATAAATGGTAAGGCTCGTTTGGAAAAAATTGCACCTGTAACCTCGTTGATGTCTATTTAACGATGAAAAAACTATTGTTGATTATGGGATTGTTGTCGCTATTTGGTTGTGGAAAGAAAGCACCTGCATATCCGCAGGATAGGGTGGTGGCCAAAGATGGTTCGGAGATTGTCTTTACCTTCTTTGCACACGCATCGCTCGCTATTGAGCATAATGGCAAACATGTCTACATTGACCCCGTAGGTGACTTTGCGTGGGAGAAATTACCTAAGGCTGATGCGATACTTATCACCCACTCGCACTACGACCACTTCGAGATGGCTACTGTGGAGAAAATTGCGGGCAAGGGTTGCGCTATTTTGTGCGATAAAACATCTGCTGAGGCTTTTGAGCATGATTGTACAACAATGTTGCCCGGCTGTGTTGCCGAGCCGTTTGAGGGGCTGTCTGTAAAGGCGGTTCCGGCTTATAATATCAGCGAAGGTCACACCGATTTTCACCCGAAGGAGCGTGAAGATTGCGGTTATATATTGACGCTTGGCGGAACAACCATATATGTTGCGGGCGATACCGAAGATAATGAAGATTTGCTCTCGTTGAGTGGCGTGGATATCGCCTTCTTGCCGGTAAATCAGCCATATACAATGACTGTGGAGCAGGCTGCAAGGGCAGTTAAGGCTATTAAACCTTCGATTTTCTACCCTTATCACTATGGCCAGGTCGAGGATAAAACCGATATTGAAGCATTGGTCAAATCGCTCGAAGGTGTCTGCGAAGTCAGAGTCTTCCCGATGGAATAAATAACGTACAAAGCAATAGAAAAGTCGGCAATCAGTGATTACCGACTTTTCTATTGCTTATAACCATTCTGCATTTAATTGCCCACCTCGCAGAGGAATTTGATGCGTACTAATCGAATCTCCTCCTCGGTGTATTCGCCACCCAACTCCTCGATTGCCTCGCTGAGTGAGTCGCTTTCGGCATCTTCCTTGAAGTATAGATAGATATCCTCAATCTTATCCTCATCCATATAGTCGGAGAGATAGTACTGAATATTCAACTTCGTACCCGAATTTACAATCGCCTCAATCTCGGTAAGCAACTCGTCAAATGTAAGGCTCTTGGCGCGTGCAATATCCTCGAAATCCATCTGACGGTCGATAGACTGAATGATGAAAATCTTGTTACCCGCCTTGTTTGCCACCGA